>NZ_FNAJ01000001.1:0-600000 GCF_900101905.1 Myxococcus virescens
GCTCGCAGAAGAGCCGCTCGCTTCGCACCGAGTAGAACGCCATCAGGAGACAGGACTTCAGCAAATGCTCCGGCGGAATGCTCGGCCGCCCGGTGCCGCTGTACATCTCATCGAACGTCGGCGAGAGCGCCGCCAGCGCGGCGTCCGCCATGTCCTTCACCCTGCGCAGCGGATGGCCTGCGGGCACCCGGTCTCCCGGCGTCCGCAGGCTGAACAGTGTCGTCTGTTGCTTGGGCCGTCCGCGCATCACTGCCTCCGATGAGCGGAGGACACCACGTCACGCGGCGGGGTGTCGATCCCTCGGAGGGGTTTCTCAACAGCCTGCTAGCGGGCGCCCCGGGATGCTTCCAGTCCGCTCACGTGCTTGCGGACCATCAGGCTCAAGGGCACGGCCACCAGGGCGATGACAGTCGCCACCAGGTACACCTGGTTGATGCCCATCACGAATGAGAGCAGCTCGATGTCACGACGCTCCGTCACCCCCTCCCGCGCGAGCACCTGCGCCTCCCGGGCCGCGAAGGTGGAGAGGAGCGACGTGAAGATGGCAATCGAGAAGGCCCCGAACACGTTTCGCAGCCAGTTGCTGATGGACGAGGCGTGGCCACTCAGCTCCCGGGAGAGCTGCTCCATGCCCGCGTTGCTGGCCGGCATGATGGAGAGCGAGATGCCCACGTTCCGGACCAGCATCCACATCAGCACGTAGGTGTGGGAGACGTCCGGCGTCAGGCGGCTCAAGGCGTACGTGCCGCCCGCAATCAACAGGACGCCCGCCGTCATGAGCGTGCTCGGCCCGAGCGTGCCGTACATGCGCCCGACCAGGGGCATCAGGAGCGCCATGGCAAGGGAGGCCGGGAGCAGAATCAACCCCGTCTTCAGCGGCGTCACGCCCTGGATTTCCTGAAGGAACAACGGGATGAGGAACGCGCCCGAATAGAGGCTGATGGTGATGATGCTCGAGATGAGCAACGTCACCACGTAGCGGCCGTTGGCCAGCACCCGCAGGTCCAGCAGCGGCGCATGCGTCTTCAATTGCCGGACGACGAAGGAGACGAGTGACACCGTCCCCAGCACGGCCAGCGACACGGTCTTCGCATCCGTCCATCCCCAGGCCCGCCCCTGACTCAAGGCGATCAGCAGCGCCAGCGTTCCGGTGATGACGGTGAGCAGCCCGGGGAAGTCGAACGCCTTCGGGACCTCCAGGCGGTAGTAGGGAACGGTCCGCACCGCCATCGCCACGGCGGCGAGGCCCAGCGGCACGTTCATGAAGAACAACCACCGCCAGTTGCCCAGCGTCATCAGCCAGCCCGCCAGCGTGGGCCCGAAGGCGGGAGCGAGCATCGAGGACAGCGTCCAGAGGCTCGCGGCCAGCGCCTGCCGTTCACGCGGCAGCAGCTGGTAGATGAGCGTCATCGTCACCGGCATGATGGCGCCACAGAACGCGCCCTGGACGAACCGGAAGGCCACCAGCGCGCGCGTATCCCAGGACACCCCACACAGCACGGAGGCCACGAGGAAGCCCACCAGGCTGGCCACGTACACCCACTTGAAGCTGAAGCGTCCGCCCAGATAGCCGGTGAGCGGGGCGCTCGTTCCCATGGCGAGCATGAAGCCCGTCAGGGTCCACTGCACGGAGGACAGCTCCGCCCCGAAGTGCCGCTGGAGTTCGGGAATGGCGATGGTGATCGTGCTGGAGCTCAGCACCGACATGAACGACCCGACAAACAGGGTGAACATGAACGGCCAGAAGCGGGGGACTGTCGGCTCGGCGGCGGAGTGCATGGGCGACGGCAGGCGCTGGAGCGCGAGACCGAAGCCCCTCATGAATCATGGCTGACGCCGAGGGTCCAGCCGGAAGGGCCCCGCCGCCGCCGGCCCTCGGCTGCGCGCTGCTCAGGATGTCGCCGTGGGCCACCCAGCCACCGCCCCATTCCGCGGGGCGCCGCGGGCTGCTACCTCGACCACCCCCGCCCCACCGACATCTCGTAGTCGAAGCGAACCACTTCATTGATGCCCACCGAGAAGTCCGTGCAACGCCCGAACGTCGTGCAGATTCGATAGTCCCCCAGGGCCAGCGCGGCTTCGTAGAAGCCATCCTCGTTCGATGTCACGGAAGCCACGTCCAGGTCCTGGGGCAGGGACTTGACCAGCAAGGTCATCGACCGCGGCTCGCGCTCACACTCAGAAGAACACACGTCATTGACATAGGAGATCATCCCATAGACCCCCTGCGATATCGTCACGGCCTCTTCAGGGTCGAAATCACCGCAGGCCACGCTGCTCAAGGTCATGACGGCGAGCGACGCCAGGTATCCTCGGGAGTTCATTTTCATCAGAGCAGCCTACACCTCAGCCCCATGGAAAGCCAGACAGGCTATTGCGCAGACAGCCGCTCCGTGAATGGCCTGTCATCGCCACGGCGGACCATCAGGACGGTCCCCACCGCCAGCAAGGCAATGAAAGCAACGTCACGCATGGAATTCGGCTGGACGTCGATGAAGAGGCTGGCGGGCCGGAACATGACCGTCGCTGGAGCCGTGACGAGAAAGGCACACAGGTTCATGCCCGCGTGGAGTCCCATGGCCGCCTCCAGCCGTCCTGTCCGGAGCGTCACCCAGGCCAGGAGGATGCCCACCGTGAGGTAGTAGGCCGCCGACCACCCCGGCGTTCCCGAAGCCTCGGGGTTGGGCAGATGCGCGGCCCAGAACAGCAGGCTGCTCACCGCCACGGCCACCCACGGCCGAGGCAGGAGCCGGTAGACGCCCTGCATGAGCCACCCACGGTAGAGCAGCTCTTCCGCCGCGGCTTGGATGGGCGTGAGGACCAGCACGAGCCCCAGGGCCACGAAGAAGCGCGACGCGTCGAAGTTCAGGGTGAAGGACTCGCGGTCCATCAGGACATTCACACCCGCTGCCACGCTGAGCACACCAAACGCACCGGCCGCCGCCTTCAGGAAGGGACGGACGCGGAAGCCCCCCTCCTGCCCCAGAAGACTCGAGAAGGGCCTCTTGTGCACGGCGCGGACACCGAGCGCCAGCGCAGCGATGACCACCGCGAACGACAGCATGCCCACCGCGAACGCCGGAAACGGCACTCCCTCCACGACGCCCGCCACCGGGTCGAACCGGAAGTCCGCGTCCCCCGAGCGGCTCGCCACCAGGAACAGGAACGCCGAATACGGCACGTTGAAGAGCACGACGGCCAGCCCGATCAGGACTGCTGTCAGCACATACCGCCATGGCTGATTCCGCCCGCGCGACGCCTGCTCCAGATAGACATTGGACATGACCGTCTCCTTTCCGCGGCCATGAGACCGCGGGGTTGAACGACAACGTGGATGGGGCGCCCCAGGCTATGGGGCGGTGGATTCGAGCGCCGCCGCCAGCCGCTTGCGAGCCAGGTGCAAGCGCGACCACGCGGTGCCCTCGGGAATCCCGAGGACGCTGGCAATCTGGGCGTGTGACAGGCCTTCCACGGCGAAGAGCGACAGCACGGTGCGGTGCTCCAGCGAGAGTGTCTTCATCGCCACCTCGAGTCTGCGCCTCCGCTCCCGCGTCTCGAAGGTCTCCTCGATACCCGCCCGAGGGTCCGCCATCTCGATGTCGACCGCGTCGCCACGGTGACGCTCGCGCCGCGTCTTCGCGGCCACGGCGGCCCGCACCGCGATGCGATACGCCCACGTCGACAGCTGCGCATCCCCCCGGAACTGCGGCAGGGCCCGCTGAATCGAGAGGAACGTCTCCTGGACGGCGTCCTGGGCGTCACTCGGGTCCCGGGTGATTCCATGGCAGAGCACGTACAGCTTCCCGCTGAGCGCCTCATACAGGTGGCGCATGGCATCCTCTCGCGCGGCGGCGTCGCCCGACACCACGGCGGCCCGGAGGGCCTCTTCATCCAATGGCGCGCGCGGCGTCACGGCGCGACCTCGAGTTCGGCGCGCTCGCGCAGCAGTCGCGGCCTGCGCGTCCGAGCGAGATAGACGGTCATGCCCAGGTTCACTCCCGCGGCAAACAGCAGGGCGACGACTCCCGGGAGCCCCTTGTCGCGCATCAGAAACGCGGTCCCCGCCATCGCGACCGTCATCGCCGGGAAGAGCCACAGGAGGGTGGCCAGGTCCTTGAGCTCCGTGTCGATGCGTGCCCGCCGCTGCGCCATCCACGCGTCCACGCCGACACTGGCCGCTTCGATGGCACGCCGCTGAAGGCCGCGCAGGGTCAAGGCGAGCCCGCCAGCGAAGAGCACTCCGACCGCCGAGACAATGGCCCACAACCGCAGGGGCGCCTCCGGTGCGAACAGAGGGCCCAGGAACACGCCCTGCCCCACGAAGGACCCGAGCGCGGCCCACGGGCCGTACTTCAGCCAGAAGCGGTCCTTCGCGAGCGCCTTCGAGACTTCCGCGTAGCGCGGCGCCTGAATGCTCACGCCGCCAAGCACCTGGTCCAGCTCCGCCGAAAGTGCCAGGGCCCGCTGGCACTCCGGACACGTCGCGGCATGCTGCTCCGCTTCCTCTTTCTCCCGCACGTCGAGAGCACCGTGGCGGCTCATCTCGAGCGCGAGCTGATACCCATCGCAACTCTTCGAGGTCATCCCTCCTCCTTCCGCCAGCTCAGAGGCGCGAGGAAGAAATCCCTTCACGACAGGCGCTTCTTTTTCGAGAAACGGCAGAACCCCTCGAAATCACGAGGGGTTTCACGGCCTCGTGAAGAACGACACCTGCTGGAAGCGCAGGCCGGCAAGAATCTGGTCCACCCGCGCGTCCGACAGCGCCCCGATTCGCTCTCCCAGACGCGCCTTGTCGACCGAGGACACCTGCGACACGACGACGACGCTCTGCTTGGGGAGGTTTCCCTCTCCCACTTCGAGCAGCACGTTCCCCGGCTCGCTGGCCCGGTGCAGGTTCGACGTCAGCGCACACACGACCACCGTCGTGATGCGCGAGTGATTGAAGACGTCGTCCTGGACCACCACGTGGGGGTGCGAATAGCCGGGGACCGGGCCCCGTGAGTCGTCGGGCGCCACCCAGAACACATCACCGCGGTTGATTCGTTCGGGGGGCATGCTCTCGGGGTCTCCTGTGCCTGCCTCCGGCCTGGCGGCCCGGCCTTCTTAGCGAGCGCGGAGGCTTCCTCCAAGGCATCCGCCATCAGCACCTCGAGGACGACGCCGACCGGGCCAGGCACGAGAAGCTGGGCTTCTGCGACGGGTGGGGCGCCGTCACGAAACAACTCGCGAGGCTTGCCGAACGCGGCGCCTGACACGGTGTAGGGTCGGCCCAAACGACCCGAGACGCGAATGCCCCACACCTCTCCGTCCCTCGAATCGCTGACCGAACTCTCCACCCTCGAGGGGCTCCTGGCGGAGCGTGGCCTGGATGCGCTCCTGGCCACCTTCGACGAGGTGCTCGCCGGGACGCCCCCGGACACACGCATCCTCAAGAGCGAAGGCCTGTCGGTCGGCCCCAGGACCTTGCAGGTGCTCCGGCGCGCGCTCGCGCTCGACGCGGCGTTGCTCCGGGCGCACCCCGAAACACTCTTCCAATGCCTCTACAACCGCCTGCGCTGGTTCGACGCCCCAGACACGGCTGCGCACTTCGCGCCCACGGACGCGGGGCCCTGGCGCCACGCGGAAGCGCACCTGTGGAAGCTCGCGGAGCACTGGCGGGGGCAGTGGACCGCGCGGGAGGGCGCATCCTGGGTCGAATCCCTGCGGCCCCTGCCCGAGGCGCTGGAAGGCAACGACCTGGTCCTGCGGCACGGCGCCCAGGTGCTGTGCGCGGCCTTCAGCCCATCGGGCGACTGGCTCGCCACGGGCTCCTGGGAGGACGAGCGGAACGTCCGCATCTGGGACGTGACCACCGGGACGCTCATCCGCCAGCTGGCGGGGCACGAGGGCGAGGTGCGCAGTGTCGCGTGGAGCCCGGACGGGACGCGGCTGGCGTCCGGCTCACGCGACCACGACGCGCGCATCTGGGACGTCGAGACGGGCGCGCTCCTCCACGCCATGACGCGCCAGGAGGGACAGGTGACGTCGGTGGCCTTCAGCCCGGACGGCCGCTGGCTCGCCGTGGCGAACCTCGGGTGGCGGGTGCGGCTGTTCGACGTGGCCTCGGGCCGGGAGGTGCGCACGCTCGAAGGGCACGAGCAGTCCGTGTTGACGGTCGCCTTCCATCCCTCCGGCCGGTGGCTGGCTTCAGGCGCGTCGGACGACACGGTGCGCATCTGGGACCTGGAGACGGGCGCGCAGACCGCTCGCATCCACAGCACCACCTCCGTCGCGTCCGTGGCCTTCAGCCCGGATGGCGATTGGCTCGTGCTGACCTCCATGGACGGCCTCATCCGAGTGGAGACGGCGGGCTGGACGCGCGTGCCCGGAGCGCTGGGCCAGGGTCCCTATTCCCAGGTCGCCTGGCTCGAAGGCACACGGCTGGGCGCCCTCGCCTTCAACCGGGTGGAGCTGCTCGACGCGAGGAACGGAGAGGTGCTCCGGGTGCATCCCTACCCCTCCGACGGCCGTGAGCGCGGCGCCGCCTTCCTTCCGTCCGGCAAGCGTTTCGTGCTGACCGCGGCGAATGGGCGCACGCATGTCCGCGACCTGGATGCGGACCCCAGCCCGACCCTGCTGGCCGAACAGGACCGCGTCATGGACCTGTGGGGACATGCCGAAGGGGCATGGGGCATTACACGCCTGCACTCGGAGACGCGCGTCATCGATTCACGGGGGCAGGCCACGGCACTGCCTCCCGGCTCTCCGGCGGCCTACGCGCAGACCTGGCAGGTCAGTCCCGACGGCGCATGGCTGGCCCAACCCGAGCTGTCCTCACACGAGCGGCGCTACCGGCTGGGCATCCTGCTGCTCGACGCGCGGAGCCTCGCCCCCGTGCGAACCCTGCTGGCGCCCCCTGGCGAACAGGCCGCGAAGGCCCAGACGCTCCTCGTCAACAAACTTCCGATTGCCTTCTCTCCCGACGGGAAGCTGCTGGCTGCCGCCATCGAAGAGGGCGCCGTCCACCTCTGGCGCGTGGCGGACGGCGCCTTGCTGCACAGGCTGCGCGGACCTGGAGGTCCCGTCACCTGGGTGGACTTCACGCCGGATGGCTCCTGCGTCGTGTCGGGACATACGGCCCGCGAACGCGTGTACGTCCACGAGGTCCGGGGCGGCAAGGTCATCGTCAACACCGAAGCGGTGGTCGAGCCCACCCCCACCTATGCGGCGGCGGCCAGCGCGCCCGTCATCGCCGTGGGCCGGGCGTCGGGAGAGCTCGCGCTCATCACGCTCCCCACCGGCGCCCAGCAGGTCCTGACGGTGAGCCAGGAGCCCATCATCGCCCTGGGACTCTCCGCTGACGGCACGCGCGTGGCGGCCTGCAGCATGGATGAATGCGTGCGGGTCTTCGATGTGCGGACAGGCGCACGCCTGCATGAGCTTTCCCACCCGTCCCTGCCCTTCTCCGTCGCGATGAGCGGCGAGGTGCTCGTCACGCTGGCCGATGACATGCACACACGCGTCTTCGACCTCGCCACGGGCGAACTGCGCACGGAGCTCGCTGGAAGCGTCACCACGGAAGACTTCGTGTCCCGGCGCTACTGGGAGACGCTGGGCGAAGGCCCTGTCACCTTCCACTTGCAACAGGACACCACACCCCGGGCCCGCTTCCAGGATGCGATGGAAGAGATTCTCATCCTGAAGGACGGGCTCGTCCTGGGACGGGGCCGCACCGAGCGGGACTTCTTGTATGTCCTGAAGCTCCACATGCCCTGAGCATCCGGAACCCGCGGAAGCCTCTCTCCCCTCTCTGCTGGACTGGAGAGAGGCCCCGCGACCTACGCGCTAGCAGTCCTTCCAATCCGCCCCCGCGTAGCCCAGCCCCCGCTTCGCGCACTGGTACTTTCCGTGATTGCGGCAGTTGCCATACACGACATTGGGATAGGGACCTCTCCAGACTCTATCGGAGCACCGGATGTAGCAGCAGGCCCTGAGGGCGCTGACCGTTCCATCCTCGGCGCTGGGGTCCTCCTGCTCCAGGTACTGCTCTGGAATGGCGATGGACTCCTGCGGCTCCTGCGACTCCTCGGGCAGCGGACCACCACAGCCCATGGCCAACAGCGCCCCCATCCACAGCGGCAACATGCTCTTCATTTGATTTCTCATGGCTTCAGCCCTCACGTGTCCTTGCATACCGCCAATGGCTAGCAGCTCCGCCAGGCGTGCCCTTGGTAGGTGAGCTTCTTCTGCGGGCAGTAGTACCTGCCGTACTTCGCGCACAGGTCGTACTTGATGGAGGGAAAGGGGCCGTACCAGGTCCCGCTGCATTTGACGTTGCAACAGATGGCGGCACTCTCGACTTCGCCCTCACCGAGATACTCGGCGGGAATCCCTGGCGGGGTGGATTCCTCCTCGACCGGTTCGCCCGGCTGCGTTGCCTCTCCGTCGGCGGGTCCGCATCCCACCAGCAGCACCACGCCGGCAATCCACGCAAACCAACGTCCATGGCCATTCTTCATGGAATCCTCCCAGGCTCAATCCAGACAAGAAGGCCGCGAGCCACCGGCCTCCTGTTCATTGGACCGAATCGAAGTTCCTGACGTTCCCGCGCCACCCCTGCGTCATTTCAAATCAGACAAGACAGACAGACTCCGTGCAGAAGCATCCAGTCCGCTGCGACTTCGCGACTGGAGCATGAAATGACATCAGCGCCTCTCAGGGCCTCAATCTCTGACGAGGCGGCATTCCGGATTCCCTCCACCCAAGAATGCGAGATGGCGCGGGCGTGGGGCACGGGGCGCACCTTCACCCGCCCACAAGCCCCCTCCGAAGACGGCGCTGAATGCGCTGATTGTCGGGTTCACCCATGAGCTGCGCGACGACGGAATCGTCGTCCGTGTCGTCCCCCCGGCTTCGTGGCCACCGACCTCCATGGCCCCACCAGCGCGTTGACGACGGAAGAGGGGGCGGCGTGCGTGATGCGAGCGACCCAGCCGCCATGGTCGGCGACAGGCAGCTTCACGATTCGCTTGCGCCCGCCCTTCGCCCCGGGCATCATTTCAGTGAACAGGTTCACCTAAAAGAGGGGGAGGCCATGGCGACGCGGAACAAGGCAGGAACGACGGGCGGGCCCAAGCGGGGACGCCCCCGGGGTCGGACGGAGCAGGGCCACGAGACGCGCCAACGGCTGTATGCAACCGCGCTGGGGTTCATCTCCGCGCGGGGCTACGAGGCCACCCATCTGCGGGACATCGCCAAGGAGGCGGGGGTGAGCGTTGGCCTGCTGTACCGGTACTTTCCCAGCAAGCGCGCCATCGTCCTGGCGATGTACGACGAGTTGTCCTCGGCGTATGCGGCGCGCGCCGAGGCGTTGCCCGCCGGCGCCTGGCGGGAGCGCTTCCTGTTCGCGCTCCGGGCCAGCCTTGGCGTGCTCGGGCCGCACCACGAGGTGCTCAAGGCGCTGATTCCCGTGCTCGTGGGCGGAGAAGAGGACGGCCTGTTCGCGCCGCAGACGGCGTTCTCCCGGCAACGGGTCCAGGCGGTCTTTGAAGACGCCGTTGCGGGCGCCACGGATGTCCCGAGCAACGCCACGGTGGCCCATGCACTGGGCCGGCTGCTCTACGTCGCGCACCTGGCCGTGGTGCTGTGGTGGCTGCTCGACAAGAGCCCACGTCAGCGCGCCACCGAGGGCCTGGTGTCGATGCTGGCGGGCCTGCTGCCCCCTGCAGCGCTCCTGCTCCGGCTGCCCGGTGCCGGAAGCATGGTCCTGGGCGCGGACGCCCTCTGCCGGCAGGCGCTCTTCGGCGAACCGGCGCGTGCCCAGGCGGAAGAGGTGACGCGATGAATACCGCGACGCTGGGACATCCCGAGGTCTCCCTGAACGGGAAAGGCGCAGGCGGGCCGCGCGCGAGCACCGCATCCGTGGTGCCTCCCGAGGTGGGCCGCTTGCGCTTCGATGCGGCGCGGACGCTGTGGCTCTGGGGCATGCTCATCCCCGGTGTCACCGTGGGGCTCGCGGCGGCGACGCCCACCACGGTGGCGGTGTCGCTCCTGCTCACCTTCGCGACGCTCTGCCTGGGACACTCGGTGGGCCTGCATCGCGGCGTCATCCACCGCACCTACGAGGCGGGCCCTCTCACCCGCGGCGTGCTCGCGTACCTGTTCGTGCTGAGCGGACTCGGCGGCCCCCTGTCGTGGGCACGCCTGCACGCGGTGCGCGACTACTGGCAGAACCGCCCCGACTGTCCGCCCTACTTCGCCTATGAGCACTCGATGGCCCGCGACTTCGGCTGGAACCTGCACCTGCGCTTCGAGCCCGCGGATGACCAGGCCCTGGCGCGGCTTCCGCCAGACGTATTGACGGACCCGTGGCTCCGCTTCCTGGAGCGAACGTGGCCGCTCCACGTGCTCGGGCTGGCGGGGGTGGTGCTCGCGGTGCTGGGCCCCGAGGCCGTGGCCCTCTGCGTTTGTGCCCGCACGGCCGCCGGCATCCTCGGACACTGGGCCGTGGGCTACGCGGCCCATGTCTGGGGAGAGCGGCGCTACGCCCTGCCGGGCGCGGCGGAGAGCGGTACGAACATCTGGGTGCTCGGCGTGCTGTCGTTCGGCGAGGGCTTCCACAACAACCACCACGCCTTCCCAGGCTCCGCGCGCATGGGCCAGAAGGCGCACGAGCTGGACCTGGGGTGGTGGGCCATCCGAGGGCTGCGCCGGCTGGGGCTCGTGCGTGATGTACGGGAACACCCCATCCGACCACGCCCCCACACCCGAGCGCTCACTGCGAGGTCGCTTCCATCCACTGGACCACGACCTGGCACAGCGCCTTCTTCTTCGCCTTCACCTCCGCCAGGTCGCGAAGCGTGACGATGGCGCGGTCCGGGGCTGCCCACTGAAGCAGGCCGCTGGTGTCCTCGAAGGAGAAGCCTTGCGTCGCCTTCACCTTCGCGCCCCGGTGGAAGATGAGCTGAACGCAGTCCTTGGGCTTCAGCTTGAATGTCACCCGGTCATCGCCCTTGAAGCAGAAGCTTGGCGCGTTCCACTTGATGCGCTCCGCGATGCCTGGATGGGCGGCCAGGATGGCGGTGCGCAGGCTTTCGACTTCGTCCTTCCGGGCATGTTCGAGCTCCTGCATGAATCGCTCGACTTCTTCGGACCGGTTCGACACGCGTGTCGCCTCTCTCCAGCACCGTGACATTTCGAGCAGGCTGGTGGACGCGGCATAACCCGGCCCATGAGCGAAGTCAGCAGCCCGCAATCCCAGGATGCAGGGCGAGTCAGGGGTCTGGTGTATGGAGCCTCCTCCCCCGCCGTACCCCCAGGAGGAATCCTCGATGCGTCGTCTTGTTCCAGCCCTTCTTTCCGCGAGCCTGATGGTCGGATGTGGTCCCACCGGCTCCGAGTCCGAGTCGTCTTCTTCGTCCACGGAGCACCAGGACGCGCCGCTCACCACCACGGACGTGGACGTGGCCCCGGAGTGTCAGGGCCTGCTCACCTTCGTCAACACGGCGTCCCTGTCCACGCTGGACGCCTACCTCCCCAGTGACGTCGCCCAGAACCTCGTCGGCTACCGCGCGACGGCGCCCTTCTCCACGTTGGCGCAGGTGTCCGGTGTCCGGGGTGTCGGTCCGGTGCGCCTGACTCAAATCGAGGGTGGCGCCCGCGCGCTGGGCTACATCACCAGCACCTGCGCCGGCATCCTGGACGAGCTCGCGCTCTCCACCGATGACGCGGCGGCCTTGGTCAACCTGGTGAACACCATCGACAGCAGCGCGTTGTACGCCGTCCTGCCGTACGCGTGGAACGGCGCGACGAACCTCCTCAACCTGCGGCCCTTCACGTCGGCGCAGGCCATCTCCGAGGTGACTGGCATCGGCACGGTCAGCCTGCGCAACCTCCGCAACGCGGCCACGCAGGGCTACGCCCTGACGGCGCTCATCGCCGTGCTCAACGCGCAGGAGGAGAGCCTGTGGACGTCCCGCCTGAGCCAGGACTTCGACATCCAGGACGTGATTGACGGCGCCCACGGCAACAGCGAGTTTGAGAGCGCGCAGTGCTTCGGCATCGACCCCAGCCTCTTCCCCGCGGGTCAGGTCTGGACGGTCCGCCCCGATCTGGCCACGGGCACCGAGGTCTACAACGAGATTGAGAGCACGGTCGGCTACGCGGACCGCAACGAGCCGCTGCCGGAGCCGCTCCACACCGACGGTCTGGCGGAGCTGCAGGCGCGCACCGCCGGGCGCACCTTCAAGGGCTGCTTCATCAGCTACGGGAAGGGCCCGTGGGGCGGCATCCAGGTCAAGTTCTACGTCGACACGGTGACCGGATACCGCATCCTGTCGGAGCAGCACTGGTCGGAGTGAGCCCGCCTTGAAGCACCCCAGGCCCATCCATGGGGCCTGGGGGTTTCAACGGGACGTCACCAGCGAGCCTGCGCGTGATTACGGAATCGTGGCCGTCACGGACACGCCCGAGTAGGACGAATAGCCGCGCACGGACACGTACCAGGTGCCAGCCTGGGGGTTGGAGAAGTTGCAGGTCTCCTCGTTGCCGGACAGATAGGGCCGGCAGTTGTAGGCGCTGGTGGTGGGCTGCGAGCCGCTGCGCACATAGAGGTCCGCGTCACCCGAGCCCCCCGACTGCGTCACCTTGAGCGACGTCGTGCCGCTGGGGACCGTGATGGCGAAGTGCTTCCAGGTGCTGGACGAGCCGGACAGGTTCGTCTGGGCAAGCAGCGTGGTGCCGGGCGGCGGGGTCGTCCCACTGAGCTTGGAGTCGATCCAGCTCTCGAAGTGCGACACGCGCGCGTACATGCCCGGGTAGCGCGCGTCGGCGCAGCCGTAGCCCCAGCTCACGACGCCCGCGAGCTTGCGGGTGCCATTGTGATTGACGGTGAGCGGACCACCGCTGTCGCCCTGGCACGAGTCCTTGCCCGGCGCCTTGGCGCCAATCTGATCCGGGCCAATGTACTCATTGGGGTAGCTCTGCTGCGCCTCCGTGTTCGAAATCAGGTTGACGTCCACCGTGCGCAGGGTGGCGGACCCCGAACCACCGGAGGAGGTCGCACCCCAGCCCGTCACGCGCGCGACCACGGCCGGGTCGGTGGCGCCGCTCGCGGCATCCGCCGCCGAGATGCGGGGAATGGCCGCGACGGTGGTGCCATTGAGGTCCAGCGACGTGGCCAGACGGAGCAAGGCAACGTCGTTGCCGGAAGCGCCGTAATCTTCATGAATGATGGTCTGCGCCACGTTGCGCGTCTGGCCCGTGCTCGTGTTCGTGCTCGAGGTGGAGCCCGCCACGATGCTGCTGACGGCGTAACCATCCACACAGTGCGCGGCGGTCAGAATCCAATCCTTGTTGAGGATGGAGCCACCGCACCAGTGGCCGCCGTACCGCAGGGACACCTGCCACGGATTCTCATTGATGGTCGTGGTGGTGCCACCGACGATGTCCTGCTCGATGGTCGCCGGCGCCGCGGACTCCGCCTGCTCCTCGACCATCTCCGGACCGCAACCGACCAGCAACGACATCGCGCCAACTGTCGACCACCGCCGCATGACCTTCACTGACATCATGGAGACCTCGGGTATCTAGGGAAGACGCGAAGCGGCAAAGTGCGACTAATCGCCTCACGCTTAAAAAACAGTAACACACGATCTTCCCCATCTACCAGCCCCCGCCCGGTTGAAGCGCGACCGCTTTCGGAGACGCTCACGCTTTGCGACATGCCTGTTTCATTACATCTCCGCCACACTTTGGAACGGGACGGAACGTTGATGACTTGTCATTGGAGCCGCGGGCCGAAGTGACGACGGCGACATGAAGCAGCCCGGCGGTGTGATGCGACACACCACTGGGTCTGTCACACCCCTGACGATGGGCAGCGCTCCCGCCGCGTGTTGCTGCACGCGGTGGCCGCGGACGAGGTGGCGCGCTCGAAGTCCGCCCCCTGCGGTGAGACATCCAGCCTCAGCAGCCTGTCATGCGTCTCCGTGTGCCCCTCCCAGCTCACCTGGGCCACGGGTCCGGGCGCGCGAACTGGACCCGTGAATCCACCAGGTGACGCATGAACGTCCGCTCCTCCTCCGTGAACAACTCTCCGGCGGGCGGCACATCCGCCGGCCCATCTCCCGGTCATCGTTTGCGTCGGGGTAGCCCTGGCGGATGGACTCGGCGAAGGCGCCCAGGCGTTCAAGGATGGTGGCGGGGTCGATTCCGAACTGGCGTTCATCGACCGGCCCCCTGTGGTCATGCGATTGCACGTGCGACAAGTAAAGACACACGCCCGCAGAGTCCTGCGGAGAAGCCCTCATGCACCCATTCGGTCTAGATGAGCGAGCGCGAGATGGAATTGAATGGCAATTCCTGGCACTCCCCCTGCCAGAAACCCGCTTTGCTGAAGCGAACGATGGGAACACGACACCCGCCCCGTCCTGGAGTCGGGCAGGGCGTGGGCTCGGGCATTCCCCGCTCCCGAACCGTCAGCCGCGCCAGCGTCCGCGCGAGCCGCTCCGGATGGACGGGCTTCAGCATCTTGTTCGCGTCAACTTCCGGACACTGTGTTAGGGTGGCCGCCGCATGGCGATCGAGAAGGCGCTTCTGCTCATCGCGGATATCGGCGGTTACACCCGCTTCATGAGTCACCACCGCTTCAGCCTCGCGCACGCGCAGGAGACGGTGGCGCAGCTGCTCGAGGCCGTCATTGACGCCTCGGGCCCGCTCAAGCTCGCCAAGCTCGAAGGAGACGCGGCGTTCTTCTACGCCGTGGGCGACGATTTTCCCGGCTTCGCCCGGAAGGTCGCGGACATCCGCCGCGCCTTCGTTTCACGGCGAGAGCAGTTCATCGCCGACCGCATGTGCAAGTGCGACGGCTGCATGCAGGTCAGCTCCCTGACGCTCAAGTTCGTGGCCCACGCCGGTGAGGTCGCCTTCCAACGCGTGAAGCACCTCACCGAGCTGGCGGGCGTGGACGTCATCCTGGTGCACCGGATGCTGAAGAACGACGTCCCCGTCACGGAGTACGTCCTGATGACCGACGCCGTGCACCAGGGGCTCGCGCCGGAGCTCCGCCAGCTCACCCAGGGGCTGGAGCACGACTTCGAGGGCATGGGGCGCACGGCGACGCACTACCTGGACCTGAACGCGTTCGTCCTCGCGGCGCCTGAGCCCGTGCGCCCGAGCCTCCCGCGCAAGCTCTGGGCCAAGCTGAAGCTAGAGCTGAGCTCGATGAAGTACGTGCTGGGCCTCAAGCAACCCTGCGAGAACTTCCGCAACGTCGAGGTCGTGGACGCCCAGAAGCCGTAACGGGCGCCCGCGATTCAGGGGTGTGTGCCTCCGCGCACCATGCGGCGCGTTACCCTGGCGGCCGGGGCGCAACGGCCAGGACGAAGCGCGCGTAGCCAATCTCCGCCGCGTTCTTCATCAACTCCAGGTTGACCCAGGCCACGATGTCACCGAAGGGCTTGCCTTGCAGCGGCCAACGCGTGCGCTCCGTGGAGCGGAGGTCCTCGTCGCTGAGTTGCTCGATGGCGGCGCGCCACTCCGTGTACCGCCGCGAAATCAAGTCGCGCACGGCGTCCGCGGTACCCGGCCACTCCACCTGCTCCCGCGTCAGGGTGGCATCCCCGAACGAGTGGTTGTGAACCATGGACCACCAAAACCCCAGGTGCCACGTGAGCCAGGCCACACTCGCGGGCCCCAGGTCGTAACCTTCGTGCTCGGGCCACTCGACATGCCACTTTCCATCCGGGCCCTGCTGGACATGGAGACCCACGGACGCGGGACGGCGCAGGCAGTCCTCCGTGGTCAATCCCTCCAGGTGATAGAGGGTGAGTGCCCAGGCGACGTCGAGTTGTCCCAGGAGCGTGTCTCGGAGTGGGTTGGACATGGGCGCAGGATAGACCGACGTCCCGCGGACTCGACACGGAACATGCGCCAGGAATTGAAGCAGGAAGAGGGGATGACATGAGCGATGAGCGATTGGTGCTGATGCGGGGAGACATCACCCAGGTCCAAGCCGATGCGATTGTGAACGCAGCCAACTCCACACTGTTGGGAGGCGGAGGCGTCGACGGGGCCATCCACCGAGCGGCGGGGCGCGGCCTTCTGGCCGAATGCCGGACCCTGGGACGTTGCCCTCCAGGAGAAGCGCGCATCACCGGAGGCCATGCCCTCCCCGCCAAGCATGTCATCCACGCCGTGGGGCCCGTGTGGCAAGGAGGAAGCAACGGCGAGGAGACGGTGCTCGCGCGCTGCTACCGGCGGGCCTTCTCCCTGATGGAACAGCACGGCCTTGGCACCATCGCCTTCCCGTCCATCTCCACGGGCGCCTATGGGTACCCCATCGAGCGGGCGGCTCGAATCGCCTTGCGCGAGATTCTGGCCGCGCTGCAACGCATGCCGACCCTCCAGCGCGTCACCGTGGTGCTGTTCAGCGACAGCGACCTCGAGGTGTACCAACGCGCACGTCAGGCGCTGGAACCCACCCCTTCGGCCTGAAGGGTTCGCGGCGCGTCAGACTGGCGGGGCTCGCGCGCGGAGACGGCGATGCACCACTGCGCGGCCCAGTAACACAGCATGATGGCGTAGCCGGAGCCCGGCAGCGGGCGTACGAAGAGCTTGAGCGCCAGCAGTCCGTCACTGACGGCGAACAGCAGCGCCCCCGCGAGCGCGAACCCCTGCGCGCGACGCGAAAGCCCCGGGCTCCCCAGCATGGCCCACGCACGCCATGTCATCGCACAGATGACGGCGACGTAGGCCGTCACCGGGAGCGCCATCTCGCCCAGGTGGGGCCAGAGAAAGGCGCTGGCCCCCACCGCCAGGAACACGAAGGGCAGCGCCCTGCCCCACCGCGGCTGGCGCGACACCGTGACATACGCGGCGACGTAGCTCACGTGCGCCAGCAGGAAGGCCCCCAGGCCCGGGAGGAACAGCCCTGGCCCCACGTCCAGCAGCACGTCTCCCAGCAGCGACAGCGCCAGGCCGGCGAATATCCATCGCCCGTAGCGTCCGAGCGGCGGCCACTGCCACAGGAGCAAACAGAGCATGGGCAGCGCCTTCGCGGCCACCCGGACGTCCGCACGGGCCACGTCCAGCGCGAGGAGGTATCCCACCGCCCCCGCGACACCCACCGCCGCGAGGAATTTCGTCGCACTGCCAGACGCGCTGCGCATGGGCGGCACCATATCCCGGCCGCCCGGCTGTGGCGCTCAGGGACGCGGCGACTCCAGCATCTCCACGTTGGCAATCCAGTTGCGCTTCCGGCGCGCAAGCCGCGTCGCGGCATCCTCGTCGTCGAAGCTGCCCGAGCTGCGGCGAATCCGCGCCGGGTCGATACCCTCGAACGCGTTGACATTGACGACCGCGTAGAGCTGGCCGTCGATGAGGCTGGTCACCACGGGAACGACGCCGCACCGGCCACAGGAGTGGAACTCCGCGGTCCGCGTGCCGAAGACATACCGGGAGACCTGTGCCGGCTCCTGGACCGAGATTTTGAGTGTCCCCCCTGGATGAGACGTCCAGACCCCCACGTGCTTGACGCAGAACGAACAACCACAGGCCCGTGCGGGAATCTCGTCCGGACTCGGCTCCCAGACGAGCGTGAAGGACAGGTTCCCGCAGTGGCACTTCCCTGGAATCACCATGAGCGCGACCTCCGTCGTGTCGACGCTCACCTATACTTCATCCCGCTCACGCCGCCACGGGATGAGAGGGATTGCAGCACAGTCGCGCCGCCCTCCAAGCAGCACACCTTCGGAGGGCGCGCGGCTCAGGCCGGCAGCTTCTTCAGGAAGGTCAGCAGCGCGGCATTCACCTCGGCGGAGCGCTCCTGCTGAACCCAATGCCCCGCGCCGGGAACGACGTGGATGTCGGCCAGGTTCGGCACCAGGGCCTTCATCGGGTCAACGGGCGAGAAGGCACGCACCGGGTCCTTCTCTCCGACGAGATAGAGGGCCGGCTGCGAGATGACCGCCGTCGCCAGCTCAGGCAGTTCGTGCCAGTCCCGGTCCATGTTGCGGTAGCGATTGAGCCCGCCCCGGAATCCACTGCCGGCGAGCTCCTTCGCGAAGTACGCGACGTCCGCCTCGGTCAGCCAGTTGGGCAAGGTCTCAGGTACGTCGAGCCTCGCGAGGAAGCCTTCCCCCTTCTTCTTCGCCAGCACGACGGGATTCGTCACATCGAAGCCGGGGGTGCCCGTGAGAATCGCCCGGACCGTTCTCGGGACGTCCGCCTCGAACTCGGCCTCGGCCACGCCGGGCTCCTGGAAGTAGAGGATGTAGAACCACTTCTCGCCGAACATGCGCTGGAACAATTGAATCGGCGGCATGGGCGCGCGGCCCAGATGGGGAACGCTCATTCCCACCACCGCGCGGAAGCGGTCGGGATGCAGGGCGGCGCAGTTCCAGGCGATCGCCGAGCCCCAGTCGTGGCCGATGACGACGGCCGTCTTCTCCCCCAGCGCATCCAGCAGGCCAACCACATCACCCACCAGTTGCTTCATGCTGTACGCCTCGATGGCCTCCGGCTTGTCGCTCTGGCCGTAGCCACGGACGTCTGGAGCCACCACGTGGTACCCCGCCTCCGCCAACGCCGGAAGCTGATGGCGCCACGAGTACCAGGACTCCGGCCAACCGTGCAGGAGCACCACGAGCGGCCCTGAACCCGCCTCCGCGATGTGCAGGTTGATGCCATTCGCCTTCACGGTTCGATGCGTGATGTCAGCCATGGGTGTGCTCCAGAGGTGACCATGTCCTCCATGTGAAGGAGGACATGCAAGGCGACGGAGAGCCGACTGTCGCGTCTCATGCCACTTCATCTGTGGCGTGAGACGCGGCCAGTCAAGCGATTCGGCAGGTGGGGTGACTGGGTGGGGTGTCGTGACTCAGTAGTTGACCACGCCGTTCGGGAGCAGCAGGCGGTGGCTCCCCATGTCCATGATGGAGCGAGCCACGTCGAGCTGCACCACCGCGCGGCCACGCAGCGCCAGCTCGTGCACAGGCGCCTCGAAGGTCACCGGAGCGACGCTGGCGTCGACGAAGCCGGCGCCCTCCGCCCGGGCATAGCCGCCGAGCCCCTCCAGTTGGAGCGTCACGCGGACGCGCTCCACGCCTTCCGGCACGTAGAAGTAGGCCACCAGGTGCGCGTGGTCGGCCTGGGCCACATCCACGCTGTCTTTCGCCAACTCCACCTTGAGCGGGGCCCCATCCGCGGTGACGCGAACAGCACCGATGGGGAGCTCCAGCTTGTCGTAGCCTTCCGCCGCCGAGCCGCGGAGCCGCAGCTCGAAGCGCTGCCCGTCCTCCGTCTGGACCGGACCGGACGGAGCGGGCGGCTCGCCCTGGACGGAGTCGAGCCGCTCACTGCCCCCACCGCAGGCCGTCAGGGCGAGGGCCGCGCAAACACACGTGGACAACATGATTTTCTTCATGGCGTGTCTTTCCTTGAGATTTGAAGGGTGTCTTGGATTGAGTTGGGAACGGCTCAGGGCGAGCAGCTCTGGCCGGAGTTGGAGGTCGGGTCGACGGCGATCGCCTCCGCGGCCTGGGGCGTCGACGGACCGGGGATGAAGCCGGTCGGGAGCGGGAGCGAGTCGCAACCGTTGTTGAAGGCGTCCACGGGGTCGATGAGGCCCGAGATGACATCACACTGGGTGGTGTTCAGGGCGGCAACCGCATCCGTGAGGAGCGTCGTCGGGTCGGGCGTCGCGCCGAACAGGCGCTGGTTGCAGATGCCCACCAGCGTCTGGCGCGCGAGCAGGAAGCGGAGCCGGTCCAGCTGGCTGCGCATCCCTCCCGCCGGGTACATGGCCGGGTCGCCCCACAGGATGCCTTCCGCTTCGGGCAGTGTGGTGATGGTCCCGATGGCACCCAGGTTGATGGGCCCCTGCGCCAGGCACTGCGTGACCGTCAGGATGCGGTTCTTGTAGAAACCGAGCGTCCGCGTCGGGCCGGTGCACTCGACGGGAGGCGGCTCTTCCCGCTCGCACGTCAGGCGCGCCGAGCACATGGCCGAGCCCAGGTCGAACGTCACCCTGAACGTGTTGTCGATGTGGTTGTCCGCCACGCCATCCTGCGCGGCAATGGTCACGCACTCGTCGTAGCTGCCGATTTGCAGCGCGAAGTTCGACGTCAGCGAGCCATTGACAGGAATGCTCACCGGCGGCGGCGGAGAGAACGTGAAGCCCTCGCTCGACAGCACGTCATCGGTCGCCGTCAACAAGATGGACGGCAACGTCGGGTGGACGTTGGTGACCTTGAAGCTGTAGTTCGCGGTGTAGGGATAATCGTCCGCGACCACCACCGACTGACCATTGACCTTCTTTTCGCAAATCAGGTCGTGGGCATTCGCGACTCCGCTTCCGCCCACCACCACCGCACAAACCGCGGCAACCCACTGCTGCTTCTGCTTCATCCGCATGGTTCCGACCTCGTTCATGAGCACCAGGCTCGGACGCGGCGGATTTCACCGTTTGTGCCACGTCTGGGAAGACGCGGGGCGACAAGCCCCTGACACAAGGATTCCCCATGGGAGGTAGGTGTTACGCCCTTCCTCTCGCATGATGGAAAAACGCGTCCCACAGTGGGGATCGCGACGGTGGACCAGAAGCAACATCAGGGCTCCGCGAGGAGGGTAATTGCCTCACCCGCGACCGTCCGCACGCCCTGCTGACCTGGGCGAACGCTTCCCATGTCCCGCGAGATGCCTCGGCAGTGAAGTTCCCTGCACCCGACAGGCATTGGCCCCACGGGGCATTACAACGCTTTTTCCTCAGGCACCCGGGTGGGAGAACGTCACCCGCTGGCCGTTGGCGCCCAGCTCCAGATGCGTCACGCCGGCGCGGGGAGGCCCCAGCACGGGCACGATGAACCAGCTGGCGCGCCGCAGCGTGGCGGGCTGTCGCAGCGCGGCGCCGGGCTCCAGCATGCGCTCCACGCTTCCGCCCGGTCCGTGGAAGACGACGCGCAGCGCGCGAAGCACGCCATGGGCGCGGACGTAGAAGGCATACCGGTCACGGCCCCCACCCGCGTGGCCCGCCGCGACGCCCAGCACCTCCATGTCCTTGTCACGGAAGGCCAACGGCATGACCCCATCAGGGAGTGGCGCGGGTTCGGACCGGGGTGCCTCCAGGTCATAGGCGCGCAGCGCGGCATCCGGAGGCACACCGGGGACGGGGGCGTAGCGCTCCGCGAGCGGCGAGACGAGGTACGGGTGATAGCCGTGCTTGCGAGCACTCACGACGTCGGGCGGCCGCCGGTACGTCATGCGGTTGCTCCAGAACATGAGGCTCAGGTACTCCATGGAGTTGGGCACGTCCGAGTCCTGCGCGAGGAAGAGGACACTGCGCGCCGGCGTCTGCCGGTCGAGCGCGCGCCCCACCTCGCGGGAGTAGGTGACGTACAGGTCATCCAGATGCCTGGCCTGGGAGTCTGCCTTCGCCACTGGGAAGGTGACGGCCAGCAGCCACGCGAGCACGCCCGAGGCCAGGAGCCCCAGCCCCTGGGGCGCCCAGGACAGCTTCCGCGGCAGGCGCCAGCACACGAGCGCGGCGAGCAGCGCCGCCGCGGCGGCAACGACCAGTCCCTCGGCGAGCCCGGGCCGGGCGCGCGTCTGCACCAGCACCGTGGGGAGCACGGCGCGGACATCGCCGAGCACCGGCAGGTGCTTGACGAACCACGGCGTGGAGACCGCCGCCAGGAGCGCCGCCGCGAGCGCGGGGTGGCGTCTGGCATCCGCGCCCATGATGGCCAACGCTGCCAGGACGGCGGGCACCGCCCCCCAGGCAATGGCGGGGACCTTCACCACGCTCAGTGACAACACGAGCCAGGTGGCCCCCACCCACAACGCGAGCCCCACCACCTCCAGTTCCCGCCGGCGCACCGCGCGCACCAGCAGCCACACGAAGGCGAGCAGCGGCAACACCGCGGGCAGCGGCGCCAGGCTCTGGGTGTTGACCTCGTTCAGGAGGGCATCCACCGGCCGGTGCCAGGGCCCCACGTCCACTGTCGGGTCGGCGAAGAGGTGGGCGCGCGTCACCCGCGCCTCCAAGTCATGCAGCTCCGGCCAGCGCCATGCGGAGTAGAAGCTCCATGGCGCGGCCAGGAGCACGGCCATGCCCACCATGGCCACCACCGTGCTGAACCTCGGCCCCGGACAGAAGCGCAGCCGGCTGAGCGCCCACAGCGTCGCCGCGATGCCCAGGGGCGTCAGCGCGAGCCCCGTCTTGCAAAGGAAGCCCAGCCCCACGGCCGCCCCTGCCGCCAGCCCCCACCGCCAGGAGTCCTGGCGCGTGGCGTGGAACAGGAGCGCCACCGCGATGGCGTTGCAGCCCGTCAGGGTGCAATCCGTCACATCGCCGAAGATGCGCCCCTGGACGAGCTGCCAGCCAAAGGGCATGGCGAGGAAGCCCGCCGCCCCCAGCACGGCCCAGAAGCGCCCGGCGGGCCTGCGCGCGATGAGATAGATGGACACCGCCGCGGCCAGGTGCCCCAGGAGCGAGGCCAGCCGCAACGCCAGCGGCGTCACGCCCACCACGTGCATCATCAGCGCGCCGAACCAGAAGGGCCCCGTGGGCTTGTGCATCCACACGTGCGCGGCCCACCAATGGCGCGGGTCCGCGGGGAAGACCGGGTCCTTGTAGATGTGCGGCGTGAAGAAGGTGTCGTGCGTGCCGCGCGCGGCGGCCTGGTGCATCGCCTCGTCCCAGATGTAGATGGCCGGATGCGCCAGGTGAGGCGCCAGTTGGGCCAATCCCCAGACGACGAGCGCCACGATGAGCAGTCCATCGAGACGCTTTTGAAAAGCATCGGGGGGTGCGGCGACAATCGGGGCGTCGGTGCTCATCGGGGCGATGCGCGGGGATAGCACCCCAAGCCCGCCAGAGCTACTTGGAGCCGTGCGTCAGTCGCGCCCGATGCCGATGTAGGTGAAGCCCTCGCTCCGGGCGAGCCGCGGGTCGAGCACGTTGCGCCCGTCGAAGATGATGGGGCGGCGCATCAATGCCCGGAGCCGCTTGAGGTCCGGGCGGCGAAACTCGTTCCATTCCGTGACGAGGAAGATGCCATCCGCGCCCTCGGCGGCCTCGTAGCAGGTGGGCGCGTACGCCACCCGGTCACCGAAGTACTGCCGGGCCACCGGGCTGGCCACCGGGTCATGGCATTGCACGCGCGCGCCCTTGCCAAGCAACCCTTCGATGAGCTCCACGGAGGGCGCCTCCCGCATGTCATCCGTCTTCGGCTTGAAGGCCAGGCCCCACACGGCGAAGGTGTGGTCAGCGAGGCTGCCGTAGAGCTTCAACGCCTTGCCGAGCAGACAGCGCTTCTGCCGTGTGTTGGTGGACTCCACGGCCCGCAGCAGGTCCAGCTCCAGGCCCGCTTCACGCGCGGTGGACATCAACGCCCGCACGTCCTTGGGGAAGCAGCTGCCGCCATAGCCGATGCCCGGATAGAGGAACGCATAGCCGATGCGACGGTCCGCGCCCATGCCCTTGCGCACCAGGTCCACGTTGGCGCCCACGCGCTCGCACAGCAGGGCCATGTCATTCATGAACGAGATGCGCGTGGCCAGCATGGCGTTGGCCGCGTACTTGGTGAGCTCCGCGGAGTGGGGGTCCATGAAGAGGATGGGGTTCTCCGTCCGCACGAAGGGGGCATAGAGGTCACCCATCAGCTTCCGGGCCCGCTCGGACGTGGTGCCGATGACGACCCGGTCCGGCTTGAGGAAGTCGTCCAGCGCGGCGCCTTCCTTGAGGAACTCCGGGTTGGACACGACGTCGAAGGCCACGTCGGTCGTGCGCGCCACCGCGGACCGCACCCGGTCCGACGTCCCGACGGGAACGGTGCTCTTGTTCACGATGACGGTGTAGTGGCGCAGGGACCGGCCAATCTGTTCCGCGGCGACGAGCACGTGCTGGAGGTCGGCGTCTCCCCGCTCGGACTGGGGCGTGCCCACCGCGATGAACACCACCTGGGCCGGCGACACCGCCTCCGGCAGGTGTTCGGTGAAGCGGAGGCGCTGTGCGGCGACGTTGCGCCGGACCAGCTCCTCCAGCCCTGGCTCGTAGAGCGGAATCTCCCCGCGCCGCAGCACCTCCACCTTCCGCGCGTCCAGGTCCACGCAGGTGACGTCATGCCCTGACTCCGCGAAGCAGGTCCCCGCTACGAGCCCCACATACCCCGTTCCGATGATGGCGATCCGCATGGTGCTGTCTCTCCCAGACTTCGCTAGCCCCCTCGCTCCGCCTCCAGGACGTAGTCCTCCAATGTCCGCGCCCGGTGCTCCGCGGTGTGCTCCGCCAGCACGCGCCGCCGCGCTCGCTGCCCCATGGCCTGACGCTCCCGCTCGGGGACTTCCCGGAGGTAGCGCAAGGTCTCCGCGCCGGAGCGCGAGACGAAGAGCTCCCTCCCCGGCTCGAAGAAGGTCTCCAGGCCCGCCCAGTCGTCACTGATGATGGGCACGCCGCAGGCGGCGGCCTCGAAGAGACGCACGCTGGGCGAATGGCCCGCACGCACCATGTCCGCGCGCGTGACGTTCAGGGTGTAGCGCTGGGCGTTGTAGAAGGCCGGGTGCTCCGGGGGCGCCAGGTGCTCCACGCGCGTGACGTTCGCCGGCCAGCGGAGGCCTTCGGGATACTGGGGGCCCGCCACGGCGAAGCGTCCCTCGGGCCACGCCCGCGCGGCGTCCAGCATCAGCCGCTCCAGCACCGGCTGGCGGTCCTCGCTGTAGGTCCCCAGGTAGCCCAACCCCCAGCGCGGCTCGCACGGCGCCGGGACGTGCAGCTCCGGGTCACAGCTGCAGTAGAGCGGCCGCGCGGCGGGGGAACCCAGCTCCCGTTCGATGCGCTCCAGCGTGGGGCCGCCCGTGAAGGACAGGTAGAGCCGGTAGCCCGGCACCAGCTCCGGCCGCAGGTACTCACAGGCTCCTCGCGCCAGCCGCGCGAGCGTCACCGGCGTGTCGATGTCATAGAAGGCGGTGACGCCCCGCGCGGTCCGCTGCACCCACGCGCCTGCCTCCACGCCCTGCGGGACGTAGGAACCCACCATGACCAGGTCCGCCTCACGCACGTGTGTCGTGAAGCGCTCGGCCAGGTCGTCCAGGCTGGCGTACAGCTCGGTGCGTCCGTGCGGCGGGTTCGGCAGGTCCCGGTTGGCGGCGTACCAAGGAACGTCCCGTTCGAGGAACCACACGTCGTGCCCGCGCCGCACCAGCCCACGCACCAGCCCGCGATAGGTGGTCGCATGGCCGTTACCCCAGCTGGAGGTGATGGACAGCCCGAGGATGACGACCTTCATTCGCGCGCCCTCCCCTTCCTCATGCGACGCACTCCCGCGTCGTGGTGGCGGACCCGGTCCGAAGCCCCAGGGCCGCCTCCACCTGGGAGACGCGATGCGTGTACGTGTGTCCAGCCAGCACGCGCCGGAGCGCGGCCTGACCGATGCGCCGGGCCTCCGCGTCCGTCAGCCGGCGGACGTGCTCGGCCACCTCCTCCCCGGAGCGGGCCACGAGCACCTCACGTCCTGGCTCCAGGAAGAGCTCCACGCCCAGGAAGGCATCGGTGATGAGGCATGCCCCCGCGCCGGCCGCCTCGAAGACACGCGTGGCGGGAGAGAAGCCGAAGCGCGCCATGCTGTCGCGGTGGATGTTGAGCACCGCGCGCGCCGAGCAGTTCAGCGCATTGTGTTCATGCGTGTAGACGTGCCCCAGGCGTGTCACGTTGGAGGGCAAGGGGCGCGCCTCCCAGCCGCTGCCACCCAGCAGGAAGCGCGCGCCGGGCAAGTGCTCCGCGGCCTTCAGGAAGAAGGCCTCCACGCGGGCTTCGCGGTCCGGCAGCCGGTTGCCCAGGAAGGCCAGGTCCCCCGTGAAGCGGGCCTCCACCGGCGCCGGGTGGTGCGTGGAGGGGTCCAGCGCGTTGTAGATGGGGACGCACTGGCGCGCGCCCAGCGCCCGGTAGGCGGACACCACCGGATCCCCCCCGCCGTAGGTGAAGACGTGGTCATACCGGGGCACGAGCGCGCGGAGCGGGTCATCCGAATGCTGCTCCAGCCGCTCCAGCGTGGCGGGCGCGTCCACGTCCCAGAACACGACCTGGGTGCCAGGGCGCTTCAGGTCGAGCACCCGGGCCTCCAGCAGCGCATCGAACACGCCCACGCCGCTGGCCTTCACCACCACGTCCGCGTGGCGCGCCTCCTCCAGGCACCGCTCCACGTCGGCCGTTCCCTGCTCGGTGTAGACGACCACGCGCGCCCAGTCCGGGTCCGCCATGTCGCGGTGTTGCTGCCGCCCGAAGGCATCCGGCTCGTAGAAGGTCACCCGGTGCCCTCGCGCATGCAGCGCGCGGATGAGGCCGCGGTAGTAGGTGGCCGCGCCGTTCCAGTAGGCCGAGACGAGGCTGGAACCGAAGAATGCGATGCGAAGTCCCCTGCTCATGCGGTGACCCTCCCCCGTGACAACGCCCCCGCCTGCGTGGCCTGGGGCACCAGTGACGCGTGGATGCGCAGCAATTCGTCCACCCGGTGCGCGCACGTGTGGCGGGCCAGCACCGTGCGGCGCCCCTGCTCGGCGAGCGCGCGGCGCAGGTCCGCGTCCGCCAGCAGCGCTCGCAGGTGGTCGCGCATCCGCGCGCCGGTGTCCGCGACCAGGTAGTCGCTTCCCGGTGTGAAGAGGCCTTCCACGTCGCGCCACGGCGCGCTCACCAGCGGAATGCCACAGGCGAGCGCCTCGAACGGACGGATGGTGGGGATGCCCGGCAGGGACGTGGCGTAGGGCCGCCGGGGAACGTGGACTGTCACGCGCGCCCTGGCGAAGGCCTCGGGCACCCGGTGGTTGGTCAGCCACCCCGCGTAGGTGATGCCCGCGCGTGCCAGCGCCGCTCGCGCCGCGTCCGGGTAGCGCACCCCGTGCACCCGCGCCTTCAAGCCCAGCGCCTGTGCCGGGCCGAGCAGGAACTCATGCAGCTCCGCGGTGCGCTCCTCATCACCCCAGTTGCCAATCCAGACGACGTCGTCTTGCGGCGACACCACGGGCCGTGGGTGGAACACACGCGTGTCCGCGGCCTCGTGCCACGTCCACGCGCGCCGAGCCCAGCCCTGCTCCTGGTAGAGCCGCTGGAGGACGCCGCCAAAGGCGAGCACGCCGTCGTAGTGGGCCAGCTCGAAGCGGGCCATCTCCTCCCGAGCGCTCACGCCCCGGTGGTGCGTGTCATGGAAGAGCAGGCGGAAGGCGTCGCTCACCTGGCGACGCTCGCCCAGGCGGCGCACCAACGCTGGCGGGTTCCACTCGTGGACGAGGACGAGCTGTGCCCCTTCCAGGGCCCGGTCCAGGTCCAGCGTCGCCAGGTCGTATCGCTGTGGCCGCACATGCGGGTAGACGCGTCGTACTTCCTCCAGCATCGCCGGGCCCGCTGGCTCCTGCAGGAGGTTGCGCAGGCTCCAGGCCTCCTCGGGCTCGAAGACGCGGACGTCGTGGCCGCGCAGGGCCAGCTCCGTCACCACGCCGCGCAGGAAGTGCGCATTGCCGTGGTTCCAGTCCGACAGGAGCGAGTGGCAGAAGAAGACGATGCGCATGCGCGGTGCCCCTTCCATCCTCAAGGCGCGCCCAGCGCGAGCCCGGCGGGGTGACGGACCGGCCACGCCCGGAGCGTCGCGTAGAGCCGCAGGTAGTCCTCCGCCATGCGGCGTGGGTTCCAGGTCAGCGCGCGGGCACGCGCTTTCGCGGCCATGCGCTCCCGATGGGCCCCGTCATCGAGGAGTCCTCGCAGCGCGCGGGTCAGCCCATCCAGGTCCTCCGGGTGAACGAACACCGCCGCGTCCGCCCACACCTCTCTGAGGCTGGGAATGTCGCCCAGCACCAGGGCACAGCCGGAGAGCGCGGCCTCCAGCGCGGACAGGCCAAAGGGCTCGTAGCGCACCGGCATGGCGTAGATGGCGGCGCGAGCCATCCAGGCGGCGAGTGCTTCCGGCGAGAGGGGGCCCAGCGGCTCGGTGTTCCGTGCCCGGGCCACCTTCCCGCTCCCCGGGTGCCGCAGCTCGCCCGCCACGCGCACGGGGCAGGCCAGCCGGGGGGCCACCGCCTCCAGCGCCGACAGGTTCTTGGCCTCGTCCCACAAGCGGCCCGCCGCGAGGACGAACAGCTCCTTGGGCGCCGCGGTGAAGGAGCCGGCCCGGCGCGCGTTCGGGATGACGCAGGTGGGCGGCAACAGCGGCCCATAGTGCCGTTCGAGCGCGCCGAGCATCGCCGCGCTGGGCGCTACCACGCGGTCCACGGCGCGCAGGCCGCGCTGGACCTCCCGCCGGTAGCGCGCATATCGCGCCGGCGCGGGCTCCCGAAGGACCGCCTCCCACCAGGACAGGACGCACGAGTGGGCCACCACCACCGAAGGTGCCCGCCAGGGCAGCGCGCCATGGGCATAGCCATTGAGGTGGATGACGTCGGGCGCCAACGCATCCTCCAGCGCCAGCAGCCATTCCCCGGACGCGCGCACGTCCTTCCAGGGCGCGTCCATCCACTCCAGGCGATAGGTGCTCTCATGGAGGCGCAGCCCCGGGACGGCCGCGGCTTCACCCGCCTGCGGCACCGTCACGGGCTCGCCCAGGGTCGCCAGCTCCACCTGGACGCCCGCGTCGGCGAAGGCCCGGCAGAGCTCCAGCGCGTAGGTCCACACGCCTCCCACCGTGTCGGTGGTCATCAACACGCGGCGGACGGCGCGCCCTCTAGCCTGCGTGGACTTCACGCGCCCCTCCCTGCCACGCCGCCACCGGCCGCTCGAGCATCAGGGTCCGCAGCCAGTCGTGGAGCCGGTCCACGCCCTCGGCGATTCCCACCTGGGGCGCCCACCCCGTGGCGGCCTGGAACTTGCGGGTGTCGGAGACGTAGTAGCGCTGGTCCCCCGTCCGCCAATCCTCGAACTGGAGCGCGGGACGCAGGCCGGTGCGCTGCGAGATGAGGCCCAGCAGCTCCAGCAGGCTCACCGTCCGCGACGGGCCGCCGCCGATGTTGAAGGCCTGCCCCTTGAGCCGTCCGATGTGCTGCTGCGCCAGGCCGAGCGCGCGCACCAGGTCGCCCACGTCGAGGATGTCCCGCACCTGCTTGCCATCCCCGTAGAGCGTGAGGGGCCGGCCTTCGAGCATGCGCAAGAGGAAGTGCGCCACCCACCCCTGGTCCTCGGTGCCGAACTGCCGGGGGCCGTAGATGCAGCTCATCCGGAACACCACCGTCCTCAGTCCGTAGGCTCGCGCGTAGTCGAGCACGTACTGGTCCGCCGCGCCCTTGGAGCAGCCATAGGGGCTCTCGAAGTCCAGCGGGCAGTCCTCCCCCACGCCGTGACCGCACAGGCCCGCGTCCCGAGGCTCGTAGCGGCTGGGCTTCTGGACGAGCTCCACGCCCGGCATGCCGCCGTAGACCTTGTTGGTGGAGGTGAAGACGAGCGAGGCGGGCCGCTCCATGGCACGCAGCGCCTCCAGCACGTTCAGGGTGCCGCCCGCGTTGACCTCGAAGTCGGTGACGGGCGTCTCCAGGCTGGTGGTGACCGCCACCTGGGCCGCGAAGTGGAAGACATGGCTGGCGCCGATGACGGCCTGCTTCACCGCATAGGCGTCCCGTACGTCCGCCGTCATCACCTCCAGCCGGGCGCCATGCCGGGCCTGGAGCCAACGCAGGTTGTGCACCACGCCGGGGCGCGTCAGGTTGTCGACGACTCGCACGGTCCGCCCCGCGGACAGGTAGTGGTCCGCCAGGTTGGAGCCGATGAAGCCGGCCCCGCCGAAGATGACCGTCCTGTCCCCTTCCACCTCCCAAGGTTCCGCCGCGCTCATACGGTCAGCCCTCGCGCCTCGAGTTCCGCGCGCGCCTCCGCCACGCGGTCCGTCGCCACCTGGTCTTCGAGCCACGACGACAGTTCCGTGAGCCCGTCGTGGAAGGAGACCTGGGGTGCGTAACCCAGCAGGTCACGCGCCAGGGAGATGTCCGCGAAGCAGTGACGGATGTCGCCCATGCGATAGCGACCCGTCACCGCGGGGCGGAGGCCGGGGCGGCCCATCACCTCCGCGAGCGCCAGGGCCACTTCCTTCACGGTGATGGACTGTCCACTTCCCACGTTGATGACGTGCGAGTCCGCCCCCCGCGCGTCGAGCGCCAGCACGCAGGCGTTCGCTACGTCACGCACGTTGACGAAGTCCCGCTGCTGCAGGCCATCCTCGAAGACGAGTGGCGGACTTCCATTGAGCAAACGCGCGCCGAAGATGGCGAGCACGCCGGTATAGGGATTGGAGAGCGCCTGCCGGGGCCCGTAGACGTTGAAGAACCGCAGCGCCACGGTGGGGATGCCGTAGGCGCGGCCCAGGATAAGACACAGCCGCTCCTGGTCGAACTTCGACAGCGCATACACGGAGGAGAGCTCTGGCGGCTTGGACTCCGGCGTCGGCACGGGCGTGAGGGCTTCGCCTCCGGGGCCTTCCAGCTCCCACTTCCCATCCGCCAGCTGCTCCAGGGGCCTTTGCCCGCCGGGGATGCGCCGGCCATCTGGCGCGCGCGACAATCCCTCGCCGTAGACACTCATGCTGGAGGCCACGACCAGCCGTTCAATCGGACGCTCGATGAGCGCTTCCATCAACACGGAGGTGCCCAGGTTGTTCACCGCCGTGTAGTGGGCCACTTCGTACATGCTCTGGCCCACGCCCACCGCCGCGGCGAAGTGGTAGACGGCGTCAACGCCCTCCAGGGACTGACGGACCACGTCCCCGTCACGCACGTCGCCCACCACCAGCTCCACATCGGTGGACAGGTACTCCGGGCGTCGTCGCGCTTCACCGTGGACCTGGGGCACCAGCGCATCCAGGACCCTCACGCGGTGGCCGCGCGCCAGCAGCGCGTCCGCCAGATGTGAGCCAATGAAGCCCGCGCCGCCCGTGATGAGAATCTGTCTTTGCCTCATGTCGCCCCCCGGCGCACGCAGGCAGTCGATGTTCATCACCACCGCCATGCATTGATGAAGGTAGCCACCGCACCTGTTGGTGCTAGCCATCTGCTACCGACGTTCATCCCGGTCGGGCGCCTGCACGCGCCCCAGCGTCATTCGAGCTGGCGCCCAGGGGAGCGGCCCCGTCACGGCCGCACATGGGCCGCCGAGGCGACGAGCCCTACGCGGCCACGGGCGTCAGGGGCGAAGGGGGCAATTCCGGGAGCAGGCCACGCGTCTGCTTGCGCACCAGCGACGCGTAGTAGCCGTCACGGCGCATCAACTCCGCGTGCGAGCCCTCCTCGATGATGCGGCCATCCTTGAGCACCAGGATGCGGTCCGCGTTCACCACCGTGGAGAGCCGGTGCGCGATGGCGAAGGTGGTGCGGCCCTTCATCAGCTCGCCCAGTGCGTCCTGCACCAAGGCCTCGCTCTCCGCGTCGAGCGCGCTGGTGGGTTCGTCGAGGATGAGGATGGGCGGGTCTGTCAGGAGCGAGCGGGCAATGGCGATGCGCTGCCGCTCGCCCGCGGACAGCCGGTTGCCGCGCTCCCCCACCAGGGTGTCGTAGCCCTGAGGTAGTCCCAGGATGAATTCATGTGCGTGGGCCGCGCGCGCGGCGGCCTCGATTTCCGCGTCCGTGGCCTGGGGCCGCCCATAGGCGATGTTCCCCCGCACGCTCTCGTTGAAGAGCAGCGCGTCCTGGAGCACCACGCCGATGTTGCGCCGCAGCGACAACTGCTTGAGCGTCCGGATGTCGCTTCCGTCAACGCGCACGACGCCCTGGTCCGGGTCATAGAAGCGGCACAGCAGGCTCATCAGCGTCGTCTTGCCAGCGCCGCTGGGGCCCACCAGGGCCACCGTCTCCCCACGCCGGACGTCCAGGGAGATGCCGTTGATGAGCGGCCGGCCCGCGCCGGAGGGATAGGCGAAGTGGACGTCCTCGAACGTCACGTCACCGCGCATGTGCGTGATTTCGTGCGCGTCTGGCGCGTCGCCCAGCGAGTCCTGCGCGTCGAGGATGGAGAACACCTGGCGGATGGACACCGAGGCCGTCCGCAGCGTCTTGTACACGCCGCTGAGCCCCTGCACGGGGCCGAAGAGTCCGCCGATGTAGCCCAGGAAGGCCACCAGGGTACCGACGGTGAGCTGCCCCTTCATCACCAGGAGGCCGCCCATGCAGATGGACGCCACACGCGCGACGAGCACGGTGGTGTTCTGCCCCGCCGTCACCGCCGAGTCGAACGCCACACCCCGGGTGACGACGGTATTGGCGTCACGCACGCCATGCAGGAAGCGCTGCTTCTCCCGCTCCTCCATGGCGAAGCTCTTCACGGTGATGATGCCGGAGAGCACCTCGTTGAAGCGGGCGTAGATTTGCGTCCACCGCTCCAGCAGCGACTCCTCGCGCCGGGCCTGCACGGGCGCGGCGCGCCGGGCGATGAGCACCGGCAGCGGCGCGAAGGCCAGGGCCAGCAATGCCAGCCGCCAGTCGAGCTGGAGCATGACGCCCACCGCGATGCACAGGTACACCGCCGCGGGGATGACGTTGAAGGTGAGCTCGGTGATGGCGCCCACGAAGCCCTGGAGCCCGCGGTCCATCCGCGTCATCAGCGCGCCCACGCCCTCCTGCCGGTGAAAGCTCAGCGGCAGCCGGTGCAGCCGCGACACGGTGGCCTCGTTGAGGGCGAAGTGCACCTGGATGCGGGTGCGCCAGGTGAGCCAGTTGGACGCGGCGCCCAACCCTTCACGCGCGAGCCCCATGAGCACCAGCAACCCCACGCCCATCAGCACCGGCTTCGTGGCGTCCTCGCTGCCCAGGTGGTCGAAGACGCTCTTGAGGACCAGGGGCTCCAGGGCGCTCAGGCTCGCGGAGGTCAGGACGAGGAGCAGGATGAAGACAATGGTGCGACGGTAGGGCCGGAAGTAGCCCAGCGCTCGCCACATCGCGCCGCGTGAGACGGGAGGGGTCTGCATGGTCAGGCGAGGAACGGTGTTTCAGTCCCACACCTTCCGGTGTCCAGACAGAGCCCGATGCCTCCGCATCTCGGGAGACGGGCATGCGAACGCTCTCAGGCGTAGAGCCTGTCGAGCGTCTCCGCGACCTGGATGAGCTGCTCGTTCTCCGGCGTGAAGCGCTCTCCTCGAGCCAGGCGGGTGGCCCAGTCCACGGCGGCCCGTCCGCCCCAGCCATCTGGCGGGTCGGCGAGTCGCTCACGCCCGGTGCCCCGGAAGGCGTCCGCCGTGAAGTCGTAGAACGAGCCATTCACGTTGCGGAACGACACGCCCCCTTCCGTCCCATAGAACGACGCTTCAATCACCGCGTCGCAGCCCGCCGACAGCTTCCAGGAGCAGGCGAGCTGGACGGCGGTGCCGCCCTCCAACTCCAGCAGGGCGGCGGCGTAGTCTTCCACGCCCTCCTCCCGGCCACGCAGCGGCCGTCCCTGGGCGAAGCGTTGGCTGCTCACCCGGCGGACGGCGGGGAAGTCGAGCACCCACAGGGCCAGGTCCACCAGGTGGATGCCCAGGTCCATGACGCAGCCGCCCCCGGCGAGCGACGCGTCGTAGAACCACGGCTTGTCCGGGCCGTAGGCATTGTGGAAGACGAGGTTCACCGCATGCACGTGCCCCAGCGCGCCCGACTGGTGGTGTGCGCGCAGCCTGCGCAGCCCTTCCGCGTAGCGGTAGCTGAAGTCCACGCCGAGCAGCACGTCCGACCTCCGGGCCGCCTCCACCACGCGCCGGACTTCGTGGGCCGTGCGGCCCAGCGGCTTCTGGCAGAACACGGCCACGCCGCGCTCCAGCGCCTGGATGGACTGCTCCGCGTGGACGGCGCTGGGCGTGGCGATGACCACGCCGTCGGGTGAGAGCGCGAGCAGCGCGTCCAGGGAGTCCACCCGCTCACACCCCGGCGCGAGCGCCCGCGCGGCCTCGGCGGCGGCCTCCGAAGGGTCCGCCACGCCGATGACGTCCACCTGGGCCTCTTTCACCAGGGCCTGCATCCGGTGGCGTCCAATCCAGCCCACGCCCAGAAAGCCCAGCCGGGGGCGGCGCGTCACGGGAGCGCTCATGGCGTGACCAGGGCCTTGAGGAAGCCGTCCGGCCGGGAGCGCAGGGCGTCGAAGGCGCGGTCGAGTTCCTCCAAGCGGAACTGGTGGGTGAAGAGGGGAAAGGGGTCCAGCGCGCCGGAGGCGACGGCGCCCACGGCGAGCCGGATGCCCTCCACGTACACGCGCGGGTCGCGTTCGTGCGCGTTGATGACGTCCAGGCCGCGCCAGTTCCACAACTGCATGTTCACCTGCCGGGGCCCGTCCTGGTGGTAGCCCGCGATGACGAGCCGGCCCCGCTCCCGCGTGAGCTCGCCCGCGAGGTCGAGCGGCCACTGCGAGCCCACGGCCTCGATGACGCGGTCGCAGAAGGCGCCGCCGGTGAGGGCCTTCACGCGGTCGATGATGCGGCCGTGGTCATCCATGGGGATGCACTCGGCGGCGCCGTAGGCCCGCGCCAGCTCCAGCGAGAAGGGACGCCGGGAGATGGCGAGGACCCGCGCGCCCGCGTTCGCCGCGAGCCGTGTCACCACCGCGCCCAGGAAGCCGATGCCGATGATGGCCACCGTCTGCCCCGCCTGGATGTCGCCGCGGCGGAAGATGTTCATGGCGCAGCCCAGCGGCTCTCCCGGAAAGGGCTTGCCCGCGAGCGAGGACGGGAGCACCACGGCCGATGACGCCTCCACCACGTCGTACTCCGCGAAGGCCGCCGAGGAGAGCGTGGCCACCCGGTCTCCTACGCGAAGGTCCGTCACCCCGCTCCCCACGGCATCCACCACGCCCCAGCCCTCGTGTCCGGGCGTCCCGGGCTTCATCGGATAGCGGAACCAGTCACGGCCCTCCCAGGTGGGCAGGTTGGAGCCGCACACGCCACAGCCCTCCAGCCGCACGCGTATGGCGCCAGGGCCGGGCTCGGGCCGGGCGATGCGGTCCACCCGTGTCCCCCCAGGCCCAGTAACCACCGCGGCCCTCATCAGTCCGTCCGACATCGCGTCCTCCCGTCCCTGTCCCACTCCGCGTTCTGTGCCCCCAGCGAAGCCGGAGCAACCCGCCCTTTCGGCGCATGCGGGGCGGTCGTGGCCCCGCCAACGCCCGCATCGTTCGAGCGCCGCCAGCCTGGACACTCTGTGTCGGGGGCCCGACGCGCGGAAGGGCCGCTTGCCCGGCCGCGCCGGACGTCGTCGTGGGAGCGCGGACACCTATCTTCCTTCTCGAAGGCTCAGGCGAAGAGGAGGCAGCCGTGCTGGGAAGGACACCGGAGTGGGCGCTCAACCTGGACGCCGTGACGCCGTCGCTCGCCGTGGGTGGACGCTATCCCATGGAGGCCGCGGCCTACCTCGCGGGACCGCTTGGCATCCGCTCCGTGGTGGACGTGCGGGTCGAGGACTGCGACGACGAGCGGGTGCTTCGCCAGCACGGCATCACCCTCCTCCACCTGCCCACGCAGGACATGCAGGCCATCCGGTTGCCCATGATTCACGACGGCGTGGCCTGGGTGCGGGCGCGGCTGGCGCGGCGGGAGAAGGTGCTCATCCACTGCGAGCACGGCATCGGGCGCAGCGCGCTGCTGGCGCTGTGCGTCCTCGTGGAGGGTGGCCTGCCCCCCTTGGAGGCGCTGTCGCTCGCCAAGGACCGCCGGAACCTCGTGTCACCGAGCCCCGAGCAGCTCACGGCCTTCATCGCGTACACACAAGCGCTGCGCGCATCACGCGAGGTGCCCTGGGAGGTGCCCGGGTTCGATGCGCTCGCGGCCATCGCCTACCGCCACCTGCGCCAGGGCTGAAGGATGCTCGTCTACGGGAGCGCCGTGAAGGACGCGTCACCCCGGGAGCTCCTGTCCGCGCTCCATGCGCGCCTGCGGCAATGGGAGGCGATGGCGCCGGGGTTGGACCGACATGCCGCGCTGGTCTCCCTGTTCATCGACTCCGGCTCGCTGGCGCAGGGCGTACTGGACCAAGACTTCGCGGAGCGGCGGCACGACGACCCCGGGCCGCTCGGCGCGGCGTGCGTCGCGCTGCCCTTCGTGCTCGCGCAGGCGCTCCAGCGTTCCTGGGAGACAGGCTTCGCGTCCGTGCCTCCAGTCCCCGCGGCCCCATTCCAAGCGCTGGGCCGGTTGCCGCTGCCGGAGCGCGTGGGCCTCTCCGTGCCCGAAGGCTACGCCTACCACGCGCTCTATCCCGAGCAGTACCTGGAGGCCGCGAAGGCGCTGCATCCTCCAGCGCCGCCCCTGGTGGTGGGCATCCGAGGCATCGGTGCGAGTCTTTCGTGCGCGGTGGCCGCCGCGATGAAGGCGCCGCCGCCCCTCACCGTCCGGCCCACGGGGCACCCGTACCAGCGCGTCTGCAGCCTGGGGCCCGGACTGGAGCGGGAGCTGCTGGCGCGCGCCGAGAACACGGACGTCGCCATCGTGGACGAAGGGCCCGGCCTGTCAGGGAGTTCCTTTGGCACGGTGGCGGACTTCCTGGAGGACCACGGCGTTTCAGCGCGGAGGCTGTGCTTCTTCCCCAGCCACGCGGGCGCCCCCGGCCCCATGGCCAGCGAGCGGCACCGGACCCGCTGGGCCCAGGCGCGGCGGCACCTGACGGAGTTCGACGCGCTGTTCCTCCAGCCGGGCGACGCCCGGTGCCTCCTGGCCCGTTGGTGCGAGGACCTCACGGGCCGGGCACACCGCCACCTGGAGGACCTGGGCGCGGGGACATGGCGGCGCCTGCTGTTTCCAGACGCCCGTGAATGGCCGCCGGTGCACGTCCAGCAGGAGCGGCGCAAATACCGGGTCACCACGCCGCGCGGCGTGTTCCTCCTCAAGTTCGCGGGCCTCGGAGGTTTTGGTGAACACCGGATGCTGCGTGCCCGGCAGCTTGCCCAGGCGGGCTTCACCCCACCGGTGGAGGGGCTGCGGCACGGCTTCCTGGTGCAACGGTGGATGGAGGACGCACGGCCGCTGTCCCGGGTGCCGGAGTACGGACGCCAGGCGATGGAGGCCCAGGTGGGCGGCTACCTCGGCTTCCGGGCCCGGCACTTTCCCGTGGATGCGCTGGAGCGAGGCGCGTCCGTGGCCGCACTGCTCGACATGGCCCGCTACAACACAGCGCAGGTCCTGGGTGAGGCGTCCTGTGCCCGCGAGTTCGATGGATGGAGCCGGCACCTGGGCACGCTCGCGCGAGAGGTCCGCCGCGTGGAGACGGACAACAAGCTCCAGCCGTGGGAGTGGCTGGTGCTGGCGGACGGGCGGCTGCTCAAGGCGGACGCGGTGGACCACCACGCCGGTCATGACCTGATTGGCTGCCAGGACGTGGCCTGGGACGTGGTGGGCGCCGCGGTGGAGCTGGGGTTCGACGCTCAGGCGGAGGCGCGGCTCGCCGAGCACGTGGCGAGGGCCAGCGGCCGTCCCGTCAGCGAAGGGCTGCGGGCGTTCTACAGGCCCTGCTATCTGGCCTTCCAGTTGGGCCACCACCTGCTGGCCGCCACCGCGCTGGCGGAGACAGCCCCCCAAGAAGCCAGCCGCTTGCGGCGCGCGGCGGAGCGCTACGCCGCCCTGCTGCGCGCCTGACGAGCGTCACTGCGCATACCGGCGCGTCATCCGCGCGCAGAAATCCGCGAACTCCTCCACCTGCTGGGGCGGACTCGTGTGGTGGTCCTTGAGGCCCCGGGAGCCGGGGGTGAAGCAGTACGTCAGCGTCACGTCGAAGCCGTCGAGCGCGCGCATCTGCCGGTCGAACCACGCCTCGGCGCCGGGCCGGTGGCTGTCTGCCCAGCTCAGGCCCGTGCGCAGCTTGCGGACGCCCATCTTTCGCAGCCAGGCCACGGCGTCATCCAGCCGGTGGTCCTCGAAGTGGAACCACTGGCAGATGCCCAGTTGGGGCGTGTAGTCCGCGAAGTGGCGCATGGCCCGCTTGGGCGTGCCGTCCTCGCGCAGCAGCCCCATGTAGAAGTGCCGGTAGTAGGACGAGCCCTCCGCCTCGCGGTGGCGTGTCGTCGCGGGCCAGGCCCTGGGCAGGTCGTAGAGGCTGTACCAGTGCACGCGGTCCACCTGGTCCAGCAGGAGCTCGGCGGTGCGACGCAGGCCGAACTCCTGCACCTCCTCAGCGCCGAAGGTGGACACCCCCACCTCCGTCACCCAGATAGGGTGACGTGACACGGCGCGAATCTCCGCCAGGCGTTCGGGCCATTCGTCGAGCTGCCAGTGGTTCCAGTCGAGCGGGAAGCCATGCACCGCGACGACGTCCACCTCATCCAGGGCGCCCTGCGCTTCCATGCGGCGCAGGAAGGACACGTCGATGGGCGCCATCCCCCCCAGCACGCGCGGCAGCCGGGGGTTCTCCGCGCGCACCGCGGCGCCCGCCAGCCGCACCATCCGGGAGAAGATGGCCCAGTCGGCATCCAGCCCGAAGTCCCAGTGCGACATGTTGTTGGGTTCATTCCACAGCTTCACCGCCTCAATCATTGGAGCACCTCCGGGCGCGTGCTGCGTCGGCACAGGTAGATTTCCCGGGCGGGCCGCTCGAGCAATTCGAAGCCGGCGGAGCGGAGCATGGCCTCCGTGCATGCCGCATTGGGCACCCACCAGTTGGTGGGGTCTCCGGCATAACGGCGTTCAATGAAGTGCAGCTTCGGGAAGTCCGGCCGGTCGAAGACGGCGTGCTCGGAGATGGGGTAGTCCGCCGCCACCGGCCCCACCTGGGCGCTGCCCCGCTCCATCGTCTGGAAGATGAGCAGGTCCCTCACGACGTGCTCATGGAGCAGGTCCAGCGCGAGCAAGGGATGGCGCAGGTGGTAGAGCACGCCCATGAAGAGCACGACATCGAACTTCTCGCCCAGCGCGCCCGCTTCGTACACGTCAAGCTGATGCAGGTCCACGTCCACCCCCAGCACCTGGGTGGCGAAACGGGCCTGGGCCAGGTAGCGCGCGTCGCTGTCGATGCCCACCACGCGGGCCGCGCCCCGCCGCTTCATTTCGATGCTGTAGAAGCCCCCGTTGCAGCCGATGTCGAGCACGGACTTGCCCGTCAAATCCCTGGGGAAGGCTCGCTGGAAGGTCCGCCAGAACACGGCCGGGAAGTCTCCCAGGGGATGCCGGGGCGCCGTCTGCACGCCGTGCAGGTCCAGGTTGTGGAACCAGTCACCCAACGAATGCACCTGGTGTTGAAGCTGCTCGGCCGTCAACTCGGACGGGGTCATGGCGCCTCCGTCATGCAGGGGGAATCCATGACGAGGGTGCGCAGCACGCAGGAACTTTCCAAGTCAGGCCGGGCGCAAGGCCCGTCGCCTGTCGAAGCCCCCGGAGACGCGGCACTACCTTTCAGGCATGTCCTTGTGGCGGGTCCTGTTCGGCAGGCCCATTCCGAACGAGCGAGCGGAAGAGGAGAGGATTGGTCCGCTGACAGGCATCCCCGTGCTCGGGCTGGACGCGCTGGCCTCCGCGGCCTACGGGCCCGAGGCCGCGCTCACCGCCATGCTCGTGCTGGGCAGCGCCGGGCCGCGGTACATCGGCCTGCTCACCGGCATCATCGTCGCGCTGCTGCTCGTGGTGCAGTTCTCCTACCGGCAGACCATCGCCGCGTATCCCGACGGCGGCGGCTCGTTCTCCGTGGCCCGCGCCAACCTGGGCGTGAAGCCCGCGCTGCTCGCGGCCTCCGCGCTGGCGTTGGATTACGTGCTCAACGTCGCGGTGGCCATTTCCGCTGGCGTGGGCGCGCTCGTCTCCGCCGTCCCCAGCCTGTTCCCCCACACCCTGCTCCTGTGCCTGGTGCTGCTCGGCTTCATCATGGTGGTGAACCTGCGAGGCGTCCGTACCGCGGGCTCGGCCTTCCTGCTGCCCACCTACCTGTTCGTCGGCTGCCTGGGCATCACCCTGCTCATCGGCATCTGGAAGGTGCTCACGTCCAATGGCAGCCCCGTGCCCGTCGTCGCCCCGCCCCGGCTCCCGGAGAGCACGGCCATGGCGAGCCTCTGGCTGTTGATGCATGCCTTCGCGAACGGCTGCACGGCGATGACGGGCATCGAGGCCGTCAGCAACGGCGTGCCCATCTTCCGCGAACCCCGCGTCCGCAACGCGCGCCGGACGTTGCTGGGCATCGTGAGCATCCTGGTGATGCTGCTCTGCGGCGTGGCGTGGATGAGCCACGCCTATGACATTGGCGCGACCGCGCCGGGCCAGGCCGGCTACCAGAGCGTGCTGTCCCAGGTCGTGGCCGCCGTCACCGGGCGCGGCGTCTTCTACTACGTGACGCTGGCGGCCATCGTCTGCGTGCTCTGCCTGTCCGCCAACACGAGCTTCGCGGACTTCCCTCGCCTGTGCCGCGCGCTGGCGCTCGACAGCAACCTGCCTCCGGCCTTCGCCCACGTGGGCCAGCGCCTCGTGTATTCCACGGGCATCGTCACCCTGTCCCTGCTGGCCGCCGTGCTGCTGGTGGTGTTCAACGGCGTGACGGACCACCTCATCCCGCTGTTCGCGGTGGGGGCGCTGTCCGCCTTCACCCTGTCCCAGCTCGGCATGGTCATGCACTGGCGGCGCATGGGCGGACGCGGCACGCGGCGGTTCCAGTGGGTGAATGGCGTGGGCGCGGCCTGCACCGCCCTGGCGCTGGCCGTGGTGGCGACGGCCAAGTTTGAAGAGGGCGCCTGGCTGACCGTCGTCTTCATTCCCCTGACCTACGCGCTGCTCCGGACCTCCCGGCGCCACGCCGAGCGCATCCACGCCGCCACCGAGACGCCCCACCCCATCCCCGTGCAGCCGCTCGCCGCGCCCGTGGTGGTGGTGCCCCTCCGTCGCCTGGACCGGGTGGCGCAGAAGGGCCTGCGGCTGGCCCTGTCCATGTCCCCGGATGTGTACGCCGTGCAGGTCCGAGGACAACCGGACGCCCAGGAGCAGTTGGTGCAGCGCTGGGAGTGGCAGGTGGCCGCGCCCCTTCGGAAGGCCGGACGGCCGGTGCCACGACTGGACGTGCTCGTGCCGACCTACCGCCAGGTCGTGGACCCGCTGCTGGGCTACGTCCACAAGCTCGCCGCGGAGCATCCGGGCCGGTTCATCGCGGTGCTGGTGCCAGAGCTCGTCGAGCGCCGCTGGCACCACTTCATCATCCCCAGCCACACCGCCACGCTGTTGAAGATGATGCTCCTGGTTCGCGGAGGGCCCCACATCGTCGTCATCAACACGCCCTGGTACCTGCGCGAGCCGTCGAGCCGGAAGAGACGCCTCAGACGAGGTTCTTCATGCGGACGGCCAGGTTCGGGCCGCTGCTCCCCAGCGGGTGGGCGTCTTGATTCGCCCGCCCGCGAATGAACCGTTGGAAGGAGCGCGAGGACCAGGCCCCCTGAGCAGAGGGACTACAGCAGCTTCTGCCCCAGCACGTCGAACGCTTCCAGGTCGCTCGCGGCGGCGGGGCTGGCCCGGTAGTCCTCCGCCAGGAGGGTCCAGAGCATCACGTCGCGCCACGAGCCGTCAGCGGCCTGGAGGCGCTGCCGCAAGGTGCCTTCGTGGGTGAAGCCCAGCTTGCGGGCCACCGCGACGCTCGGCACGTTGAGCGGGTCGCAGTGAATCTCCACCCGGCGCAGGCCATCCAGCTCGAACGCGACCCGGACGAGCGCCGCCGCCACCTCGGTCGCGAGCCCCTGACCGGTGTGCTGGGCCGCAATCCAATACCCTATCTCCCGGCCCCCCTCGCCCACACGAGGATGCAGCCCGCAGCCGCCCAGGACCTCCGTCCCACCCCGGTCGAACACGGCATAGGTGAAGTCCTGTCCCAGGTCGAAGGTTCCGCGAAAGCGCCGCAGGACGGCGGCCTGCTGCTCCACGCTGATGGGGTAGTGCCGCGCCCAGTCCAACCAGGGGCGCAGGTGGTCGAGGCTGGCGTCGATGGCGCGGAGCGCACGCGCGGCGTCAGCGGGTGACCAGCAGCGGAGCAGGGTTCGTGCGGTCTGGAGGGTGTAGGCGGGCCCGAAGGGAGTCGGAGTCATGACGAACCAGTGGAAGTGGAAGTGACTTTGGCCCCTTCCATCCCACGGAGTCTACGACAGAGACCGAAGCCAGACAGGTCCGGGGCCACGAGCAACGCGACGGCCACGGCCATGGCTTTATTCAATGCCTCGACGCACTCCGTCCCGTCTAACGCACCACGTGCATCTGAGAGGCACTCACCCCGTCGCCTCGCACCCGAACCTCCAGGGCGCCTGACTGTTCCGCGCGGAAATAGAACACCGCTTCCTGCTGCGGTCCCTCCAGGGCCATGGCGCCGCTGCCATTCAGAGGCACCACGGCCTGCGTACACGCCGCGTCCCGGAAGAAGGTCACCCCGCCAACGTTCCCCTGCGCCTCCACCAGCAGCAGGGTCGAAGCCAGGGCGGACAGGTTGCCCATGGCGTCCTGGCTCTGCACCACCAACGCCTCGGAGCACGCACCCGCCGCCACGTCTTGCGGGGGCGTCAGGAAGGCCACCTGCGCCGCCGCGCCCGCCACCACGTCCACGTCGAAGGTGGCGCCCGGCAGGGTCTCCCTGGCATAGCCCGCGCCGCTGATGCGGTTGCGGCTGATGACGTTGGCCCCGCCCAGGTCGGAGATGGCCGCCTGATACGGCACGCCGTTCGCCACCACGTCATGGCTCAACGTGTTCTCCACCACGAGCAACCGTGAGGATTGCGCCAGCGGCCCGCCATCCGCCTCCGCTTGCGACAGGTCGATGCCAATGTCGTTCGCCTCCAGCGTGTTGCCCTGGATGAGGACGTCCTCGCACACCGGACCATTGTAGTAGGCCCCACCTGCGACGAGGATGCCGGCCGCCACATAGCCTGTCCCCGTATAGATGTTGCCGGTGACGCGGTTGCCCAGCACCTGTCCCGTGGCGCCGAAGCTCAACTGGATGCCATTCCTGGCGATGACGGCCGACGGACCGCCGCCCTCCACCACGTTGTCCTCCACGGCCACGTCCACCCGGCCCGAGGCCACGATGCCCCCCTTCTGGTAGCCCACGGCGTGGTTGCGCAGGACCTCCACCTGGACCACGCGGGACGCGTCCTGGGCGTTTCGTACCTCGATGGCCACGCCCTCCTGGCAGCCGCCCTCGCCCGCGCCCTGGTGCAGCGCGCGCACCTCGCTATCGGTGATGGAACCACTCGCCCCGGTGAAGCGGATGCCACTCAAGCCGGCCTCGCCCGCATCACACGGCAGGTCCGACAGGCCGCGCGCCGCCACCGTCACGTCGTGGACGTGGGCCGTGTCTCCCCGGTTGCGGAGCACGGCGCCCTGGAAGTGGCCGCCTTCGGGGTCCACCGCAGTCACCACGTGCCCGGCGCCGTCGAAGGTGACTCCGTCCGGGATGTACAGCGTGCCCTCCGTCGTGCAGTCCGCCGTCAAGGTCACGCGGCCGTTCTCCCACCGGGCGGAGCAGGGAGGAAACGCCCCACAGCGCCGGTCGTCCCAACGAATCCGGAATACGTGCGTCGCGCTCATCCCCGAGACATTCGTGACGGTGAGCCGCACGGAGGGCTCCACGCCCGCCGGGACACAGGACAGCGCGGACCAGGGCACCTCGCTCCGCGTCCCGTCCTGGGTGGCGGTTCCCAGGAGGCCGGTGTTCGCGGACCACTGGAAGGTGAGCGCCTCGCCGCGCGGATCCTCCGCCACCGCCTGGAGCAGGACGGGCTCCGCGCTCACGGCCTCCGGCCGCGACTGGGCCGTGGAGACGATGATGGGCGGCAGCCGCTGCACCACGCACACGGCGACCGAGCCCACGTGCTCACCGCCTCGGCCATCCCGCATCGTGACGTGGAACTGGCACGCGCCACAGGCCCCCGAGGGCGGCGTGGACGGCGTGAAGCGAGGCGACCGCGCGCTCGCGTCATCGAAGGTGCCTTCGCAACTGGCCGTCCATGCGTAGGTGAGCGTGTCTCCGTCTTCGTCCCAGCCTTCCGCTTGCAGTTGGAGGGCGTCTCCATACGGGACCTCGCCAGAAGGAAGGGAGCCCAGCTCCACCATCAACGGCCAGCGATTGAAGGCGGCCACGCTGTCCGCTCCGAAGCCATGGTCCCGGGCCACTCGCACGGGGAAGTCCAGCGTGGCCCCCTGGCCCACCGCGTTCGTCACCTGGAGCGTCAAGGTCACGAAGCCGGACGCCTCTGGCGCCGTCCAGACGGGCGCCACGGCGCTGGCGTCGCTGAAGCTTCCAGCCGAGGCCCGCCAGGCATACGTGAGCGCCCCATCCCCGGACGCGGACTCCGCCACCGCGCGCAGCGCCACCTGCCCTTCGGGCCGGACCTCCGCCAACGAGCCCACCACCGCGTCGATGAAAGGCGCTCCGGGCACGCCGGAACTGGGGGCTCGCGGGACCAGGACGACCAGCGCCGTCCGGTGCGCGCCTATCACCACGTTCTGGACGTCGATGTGCGCCAGGACCTCACCGCCATCGCCGCGGACGGTCGCACTCGCCTCAGCCGCTCGCCCGGAGGCAATCTGCCGTACCAGCCCCTGCCACAGGCCGTCGCCGCCAGAGAGCACCGCGCCCGCTCCTTCTCCTTCCGCGGGCGTGAGCGTGGCACGGACCTCCGTGACGGGCCCGGGCGTCAGCGTGCGCGGCAGCACCACCATCACCCGCGCCGACGCGGAGGGCTCCAGTTGGATGGGCAGCGGGTCCTCCAGGTGACACCCCGCGGTGACGAGCAGCAACAACACGCCCGCGAGGCGCCAGGGGTTCTGCGTGTCCAAGAACGTCATGACGGCATCCTCCGGCGGGAAAGGAATTCGAAACGTTACCGGGAGCTTCCCGGCGGCGCGAGGCCCCTGCCTCCCATGCAACGCGTCAGCCGACCTTCCGGGGAGCCCCCCTGCGGGGCACCCTCCCGTCAACTGCGCGACGTGGACACTGACGGCACCGCGTCAAGCGTTGCCAGGGCCTGTCCCCCATGCTCGAGCGGCCCGGCCGAAGGCTCCGCCCCAGGGCCACGCCCTGGTCCGGCGCGCGGTTCCTGGGGCGTCATCCTACCTTTGCCCCACCCGCGTTCCGTCGCGCGCCAATCACATCCACCCCCTGCTGGACATCTCACCTGGACCCGAGCAGGGGCGACTGTCCACATCCAGCGCCATCACCATCCGTGGAGTCCATATGACGCTGCACGACTTCACACTATCCAGTCCCTCTCACTGAGCACGCGCTCAGAGAGAGGAGCGTTCATGAGTCGAAATCGATGGCGATGTTTCGGAAGCCTTCTGGTTGGAACCCTGTCACTGCCAGTCGTGGGGTGCTCGGGCGAGGAACCCAGTCATGAAGAGGTCCACAGCAGCCCCAGTGAAGACCTCCACACGGCAGCGCTGAGCACGGAGGCCCCCCAAGAGGGCTTCCAGGACCTCACCTGCGGGTACATTCCCTGCCCTGTCTTCCAGAACGGAAACGTTCTGACGCTGGCGGGCAACTGCGCCACCTACTCCACCCTGCTCATTCCGGATGGATACGTCCTGGATGGGGCAGGGCACTTCATCATGGCGCTGGACCCTCCGGGAGACCGCTTCAAGGGCGCCATCGCGCGCAACTGCGGCGGCAGCGCGTTCTACATGAACCTCAGGCTCATGTTGAATGAGCTCTCGGACGTCTGCGACACGGGAGAGGACGCGCTCGTCGGCATCCGGTTCGACAGTGCGACGGGCTCCGTCATCAACACCCAGATTTTCAACATCCGCCAGGGAGACGGAACCGGCGGCTGCCAGGAGGGCACTGGCATCCTGATTCGCAACCAGGACCCGTTGAGCCCGACGCAACACGTCGGTGTCCAGAACAATCTCCTGCTCGGATACCAGAAGGCCGGCGTCGTGGCGGTTGGCAATGTCGTGGTGGACATCACCAACAACCGGCTGGTGGGCGCCGGTCCCATCGGCAACGTCGCCCAGTCCGGAATCCAGATCGGGCTCGGGGCCACCGGACACATCGTCAACAACCTCATCTCCGGGCACTCCTACACCGGAGAGGGCGTCGCCAGCGGAATCCTCGTCTACGGTGGGCCGATGTATGGGGGCCCGTTTTCCACGGACGTCCTCATTCAAGGCAACCAACTCTTCAACAACGACATCGGCGTCTACCTGTCCCAGGGCAACGCGGATCAAAGCCCTCCGGCGGTGCTGACGAACATCCAGGTCGTGGACAATACGCTCCACTTCGACGGGGTGACGAATGGCTACGTCTACCAAGCCGGAATCTCGGACCTGGGAACTGGCAATGTCATTCACTCCAACGTCATCACCGGCGCGGGGTATGACCCGGCCACCCTCCCTGGCTCCACCTTCGCCGTGGATGTGCTCGCAGGTCCGGCAGCGAGCCTCGCCTTCCTCAATCCCCCTCGGCAGGTCCCAGTGGGCCTCTGCTCCGGCCCGCTCATCGTCCAGACCCAGGACGTGAGCGGGAACCTGGCCGTGCCCGCCATGACGGGCTTCAACATCACCTCAGCGGGCCCGGCCTCCCCCGGCATCCAGTTCTACACCGACCCCGCCTGCGCGGGCCCCGCGGTGACGACGCTCGACCTGGGGAACCCCCAGGCCCAGGGCCGCTTCTACTTCCGAGCCACCACGCCGGGCAGCGTCACCGTCTTCGTCTGGAATTCGAACTGGACACAAGGCCAGACGCAGCAGGTCTTCATCCCCCTGGAATCGGCGCAACCGCCCGCCGGCGCCCTCCGGGTGGAGCCGCAACACTGACGTGATGCCCGGGTGGCCAGAAGGCGTGCCCACGCGCTGGCCACCCGGGCCGCTGGCAGCAATAGACATACAAATACAACTCACCATCAATACATCCCGGAACGAGGCGACCGCGCCTGGCCCTGTTCGAAAGCAGTGGCTGCGCTGGGCCGACTGAGGGAATGTCACCGCATCCCTGGTCCCGCGAGGCGCCTGTCCGGCGCTCGGATGCGGAATCCGAGACACCTCCCAGATAAATAAATCCCCACTGTCACATTGACAGTGATTGAGGCGACCTTGGGGAGGGCTTTGCCATGAAGGGCTCCTCCCCCAGGTTGCCCGAGGCCCGTCAATCTCAGTCAGGCAGCGAGACCGTGTAGCACGGCTCACCGAGAGTGAGCGAGGAATTCCGACGGGCCTCGACAGGAGAAGCGAATGAACCGGTTGGTCGTATGGTTGGTTTCATGGATGGCCATGGTCCTGGCTTCTGGCGGCAGCACGGCGTGGGCCGCCCAGGCGGAAGCAAGGCCTCCCGCGGCAGTGGTTGACGGGAACGAAGGCGAGCCCCCCGAGCTGGTCCCCGTCACGACGAGTTGGATCTACCGCGATGCCATGGAAGCACCGTGGCAGGACTACTCCTGGGCCCCCCACTCGCTCACCAACACCTCCCCTGTCGCGGCGGGGCGCTACTCCATCTCCGTGACGATGCGCGCCTGGGAGGCGCTGTATTTCAATACATCGCCGATCACCTCGAACGCGGGCATGACGCTCACCCTGCGCGTCCATGGCGGGACGGGCGGCAACAACGCGGTGGTGCTGACCCGGGCCGTGGTGAATGGCGCCTTCACGCCTGGCACCGAGCTGGGGCCGTACTGCACCGGAGGCCGCATCCGCGCCAACACCTGGGTGACGTGCACCGTTCCCATCTCCCTCCTGGCGCCGCAGGGGGCACGGCTGACGGGCCTGGCTCTCCAGGAAGGCCGGGGACTGAGCCTGCCCACGCTCTACTTCGACGAGCTGGGCGTGCGTGGCATGGCCGCGCCGCCTCCCCCCGTGGAGGTGGCCATCACCCCCACCTCCGCTACGGTTCCGGCCGGGGGGACGCAGGCCTTCACGGCCACGGTGACGGGCAGCACCAACACGGCGGTGACGTGGTCCGTGCAGGAGGGCGCGGCGGGAGGCACCGTCACGCAGGCGGGCCTGTACACCGCTCCGGCCATCGCGGGCACCTACCACGTGGTCGCGACGAGCCAGGCCGACCCCACGAAGTCGGCGGTGGCCACCGTCACCGTCCCGAACACGCCCCCGCCGCCGAGCGGTACGTGGGTGTCGGGTTACTACACCGGCTGGAACGCCGACATGTACCCGCCGGAGAAGGTGGACTTCTCCGCGCTCACGCACATCCTCGTCGGCCGCGTCACTCCCAATCCGGATGGGACGGTGAACACCCAGTTCGACAACTCGAATGGCCCGGCCATCGCGCGGACGCTGTCCACGCGGGCGCACGCGGCCGGACGCAAGGCCATCATCATGGTGGGCGGCGCGGGTGAACACGACGGCTGGGTCGGCGCGGCGTCCAACGCGAACCGCGCCCAGTTCGTCCAGAACCTGCTCAACGCGATGGATACCTTTGGCTATGACGGCCTGGATATCGACTGGGAGCCGGTGGAACAGGCGGACAAGCCGGCGTTGCTCGCGCTGATACAGGCGCTGCGCGCGGCCCGGCCGCAGATGCTGCTCACCATGCCCATCGGCTGGGTCAACAGCAACTTCCCCGAGGATGCGGACCCGTGGTTCACCAACCTGGTCCCCTACCTGGACCAGATGAACGTGATGACCTACGAGATGACGGGCCCCTGGGGCGGCTGGCTGTCCTGGTACACCTCCGCGCTCACGGGCGAGGCGGGCAACCACCCCACGTCCGTATCCTCCAGCCTCAGCGCCTGGGCCAACGCGGGCATCCCCAAGAGCAAGCTGGGCATGGGCATCCCGTTCTATGGCATGGCGTGGCGGAACATCACCGGCCCGTATCAGCCGTACACGGACTGGTCCGACTACGTGGGCAGCGACAATTCCTTCACATACAGCAAGATTCTCCAGCTGTCGGCGACGGGCGTCTACCACTGGGACGAGGCGGCGAAGGCCAGCTACGTCACCTTCGACGTCCCCGTGGAGGACGGCACGGTGCGGTGGATTTCGTATGACTCACCCCAAACCATTGCCGCCAAGGGCGCCTTCGCCCATGACAACGGATACGGAGGCACCATCATCTGGACCATCAACCAGGGATGCACCGACCCACAGACCGGCGCCAATCCGCTGCTAGACGCGGTGAAGAGCGCCTTCCTGCCATGACCTGGAGAGTGCAAGGGACCGCGCTGTGCACGCAGCGCGGCCCATGACTCCACAAGAAATGCCCTACCTGGGGTGTCAAGACGCCCCCCGTGTGAAACAACGGCCCCAGCCGACACGCGCGGGCATTCACCAGACACCATGACGCCTGTTCCCGGGGGCGCGAGCGCCGTGCTCACCTGCCCCCGCGACGGGGACACGAATCTTCCCACCGACACCCTTGGAACGGCACCCCGCTTGCTCATGGCTGCCCACGATGAATGCGTGACTGTCTACAGCGGGCATCGCGAGCGCCAGGGCAGCACATGGGGGCAGAAAGAGCGCGGTGGCGGAGTCGCTCAGGGGCTTGGGCAACGACACAAATGACGGCGTTCGCACGCTGGTGGGCGACAAGAAGGCGCGCTGCGTCGGCACCGCGAACCCGATGAATCTCCATCCGGACGGCGGCTGGGAGCTCCTCCAGCTGAAGAAGGACTGAGGCGGCCCTCCCCGGCCGAGGCCCTGGCCCACAAAGCCTGGGCTTCGGCCGGGGTGCCAGGACTGGAGAATTCCTATCGAAGTGCAGTCAAGACTCCGTGTCAGCCCATGGGGAGTGGATTCACAAACGTGGAGGACGGACTAAATAGGCCGCATGACCCTCTCCTCCCCGTTTTCCGTTGCCGCCCTGAGCCTGTCTTTTCTTGCGCCGATGTCTGCCCTGGCGTCCGGGGGCACCATCGCCAACTCGTATGTGGACGTCTCCGCCTACCTGACGTCGGAGGCGGACATCGAGGCGTGGTACCAGCTCCGGGCCTCGCTGAAGCAGAACTTCGATGACATCTGTGGCGACACGTTCTGCGAGGGCGAATACAGCAACATCGAGTCGCTGCGCTTCCGCTGCTCCGTGAATGCCCTGACGGGCCGGCTGGGCCAGTGCGTCTGGGTCTTCGCCGCCAGCAACGAGGAAGTCGACCCGGCGACGGGCGCGGTGACGGTGGATGCGCGGACCTGGGCCTGCCAGGCGCCTGTCGCCCCGCGCACCACGATTCAGGAGTTCCTGACGGCGCTCGCGGGCACGTCTCCGCTCTACGCCACGCTGCCGCGCACCCAGACCACCCTCTACGAAGGTCTGGGCAACTGCCTCTGAGTCACGGCGACGCGGAGTCCGAGGGCGCCCCGTCACAGAGGGGGCGCTCACCGGGGCATCGGTCAAGATGCAGCGCTTGCGGACGATTCAGCCTGTCAGTCGTCCCACGCTGACAGGCGCATCCGCCCGGCGCGGGATTACTCGTTCGCGTAGGTCTCGATGAAATCGTCGATGACGGTGACGATGTGCGTCGAGAAGTCCCGGAAGTGATGGGCGTGCTTCGTGCCCAGCAACGGAGGGAGCCCGAAGGTCTCGTCGTGGTTGTAGGCGACGACACCGAGCTCGCCTTCCGGCGTGCGGTCACGCGGATTGAAGCACCAGAAGTTCTCCACCGCGTCGTCATCCTTTCGCTGGAAGAACAGCGCCTCGTTGATGGCGTCCGCCACATCGGAGTCGTCGCCATCCACCGCGTCCGACGGGTCCGGCGCGGCCGCGCGCAGGAAGCCTGGCTCCTCCATGCCAATGAGCTCCTGCCCGCCGTACAGCACCTTGAAGGTGCCGTGCGTGCGGATGAAATGCACGTAGCTGGGAGGCAATTGCAGCTTGTACTTCTTCTCCAGATGCGCCACCGCCTCGGCGGTCACGGGCTCGGAGAACTCCACGGACATGTCCTCCTTCTCCTCCACGAAGGACTTGAGCCGCTCCACCGCTTCCGCCACCGGGCTCTCACTCGACGTCTTCGCCATGCGAACTCCAACCACGAACCAGGACGAGCCCTGGTACACGCACGGTAGCGCGTTGCCGCGCGCAGTCCATGGCGCTCAACGCAGCAGTGGCCGCTTGCGGAGAAGCCGCTTCGCGACATCTTCGTAGGACCAGCTTCCGTCCTTGCTCACCACGTCCGCGCTCAGCAGCTTCGTCAGCTCCGGACCGATGACACTGCTGTGTCCGACCAGGCGGTGGTCCGCCCGCACGTCATCCACGGCATCGAAGCGGTCATCCGCCACGACGATTCTCGCCTTCAGAGAATCCGCGTAGGTCGAATAGTCGTTGTAGTAGGTCCACGCCACCTCCTGCACGGTGATGGGGCCCAGCGACACCAGTTCGCCGTGGAAGAGCAGGTTCTTCGCGGAGAGCGCGCCGCCCGTGAAGAGCAGCGCGTAGTCGAAGCCCTCGTGGATGATGTTGCCCTCCACCACCAGGTCGCCCGCGACGAGCAGCCGGGACTGGTCCTCCAGGACGAGGTTGCCCTTCACCACGACGCGTGACGCTTCCAGGACACGGTCATCGCCCTCGGAGAGCTTCAGGTCTTTGGACACCACCTCCGTGGCACCGGAGTTCGTCAGCTTCGCCTTGAGCGCGGCCCGCTTCGCCAGGGTGCCGCAGCGCGTGTGGAGCGAGCTTTTCTTGAGCAGGTCATCGAGCAGGGACATGGCCACGTATCAAGGCACGGTGAACCTGGACGCTCAATGCTCAAACCTGGAAGGCGGAGGCCCACGATGGCCCCCGCCCTCCCGGGACCTACTTCAGCGCGGGGGACACGACCTTCAGCTGCGGCGCCACCACCTTCTGGTCGCCCACGACGATGAAGGTCATCGCCTCACGCGTCAGCATCTTCGCGGCCAGCTGCTGCACCTGCTCCGGCGTGACGGCCATCACCGCCTGCACGTAGTTCTGCGAGTACGAATCCGGCAGGCCGTGCAGGTCCACGAAGCGGAGCTGGTAGATGATGCCGTTGCGCGACGCGTTCTGGAGCAGGAAGGAGCCCGCCAGGTAGCTCTGGACAGCGCTCAGCTCGTCCGCGGGCGGCGGCGTCTTGCGCAGGGTGGCCACCTCCTTGAGGATCTCCTTCAACGACTCGCCGGTGACCGCCGTCGTCACGTCCGCGTTCTGCACCCAGTAGGCGTCCTCCAGGTGCGTGGACACCTCGCTGTAGGGCGAATACGTGTAGCCCTTCGCCTCGCGGATGTTCGCGGTGATGCGCGAGCTGAAGTAGCCACCGAGCAGCGTGTTCATCACCGTCTGCTTGACGTAGTCCGGGCTGGAGGGCGGCAGGCCCTTCACCGCCACGCGCACCGTGGACTGCACCGAGCCAGGGCGGTCGATGAACTGGACCGCCTTCGCCACCTTCTGCTTGGGCACGTTCTTGAGCCGCGCCGCGCCGGCCTTCCAGCCGGTGAACGCGTCCCGGATGGCCTTCTCCACCGGCGCCGGCTCGAACCGGCCGACGACGTACAGCCGCGCCCGGGCCGCGCCGATGTTGGCGTCGTAGTGCGCGCGGACGGCCTCCGGCGTGTAGCCCTTGAGCTGGGCCTCCGGCGGGAAGTAGCGGCCATACGGGTGGTCACCGTAGAGCGACTGGAGCAGCCGCTCGTCGGCGAGCGTGCCCGGCCGGCTCTTGTAGATGGCCATCTCCCGCACGAGGTCGCCCTTGACGCGCTCGACCTCCGCCGGCGGGAAGGCCGGGTTCTGGATGACGTCCGCGATGAGGGCCACGGCGTCCGGCGCCGACTCGGAGAGGACCTCCAGACCGACGTAGGTCTGGTCCATCGTCGTGCCGATGTTGAGCGAACCACCGAGCTGCGCGGCCGCCTGGGCAATCTGCTCCGCGGAACGGGTCGTGGTGCCCTCCGACAGCAGCTTGCCGGTCAGGTCCGCCAGCCACGTCTCCGTGGCCTTCTCGTGGATGTTGCCGGTGTCGATGGCCAACTGGATGGCGACCTTCGGCATGTCGCCATAGGGCAGCAGCGAGACTTCCAGCCCGTTGTCGAGCTTGAACTGCGTGCGGACGGGGACCTTGAAGGGCTTGGGCGCGGCGGCGGCCGGAGGCGCTTCCTTGGTAGGCGCCGGGGCGGGAGCGGCCGCGAAGGCAGGCGCGGACAGCATCCCGAGCACCATCAGCGCGGGCGCGACAAGGCGGGTGCGAATTGAGTGCGTGGTCATGGGTGCGTGTCCTCAGGGGGCCTGCGTCTGGGTGGCGGTCGCCGCGGCGGGCGTCACCGTCAGCACGGTGCGGTTCTCACGGCGCAGATACTCCTTCGCCGTCTTCTGGATGAGCTCCGGCGTCACCTTCATCAGCTCCGACTCCAGCCGGTTGATGCGCGCCGGGTCGTCGAAGAAGAGCGCGAAGGACGCCAGCAGGTCCGCGCGGCCGAAGCCGAACAAGCCCTCCAGTTGGCCATACAGCCGCGAGCGCGCCTTCACCCGCGCCCGCTCCAGCGTCGCCGCGTCGATGGGCTGGTTCTGCAGCTGCGCCACCACGCCGTCGAACTCCGCGAGGATGGTCTCCGTCGTCGTGTCCGCGTCATGGAACAGGTACGCGGTCCACTGCATGGGGCCGTTGTAGTTCCAGTGGTTGCCCAGCTGGTTCACCCCACCGGCGACCTCGCCCGTCAGGCCCTTCTTCTGCACGAGCTGCTGGTAGAGCGCGCTGTCGTTGCCGCGCAGGAGGACCTCGTCGACCAGCGCCATGGCGAAGTACTCGGGCGTCCCCACGTCGGGCATGTGGTAGCCCACCGCGAGCGCCGGACGCTGCGCCAGCTTGTCCTGCTTGTCGTGGCGCTTCTCCTTCGTCTGGCGAGGCTCGGAGATGTCCGGCTTCGACGGCTGCGCCACGGTGGGCAGCGGCCCGAAGTACTTTTGAATCCAGCCCTTCACCTGGTCCGGCTCGAAGTCACCGACGATGACCAGCGCCGCGTTGCTGGGCGCGTAGTACGTCTTGAAGAAGGCGCGCACGTCCTCCAGCGAGGCGGCCTCCAGGTCCTTCAAGTCGCCGTAGAAGTTGTGGGCGTTGTACCAGTTGGTGTTCGCCACCTGCGGCATGTCCAGCCACGGGAAGCCGCCATAAGGCTGGTTGAGGACGTTGACCTTCACCTCGTTCGTCACCACGCCCTGCTGGTTCTTCAGGTTCTCCTCCGTCACGTCGAGCCCGCGCATGCGGTCGGCCTCGGCCCAGAGGATGGGCTCCAGCGCGTTGGAGGGGATGACTTCAAAGTAGTTGGTGAAGTCGAAGCGGGTGGAGCCGTTGAGCACGCCGCCGTTCTTCTGGATGAGGCGGATGAACTCCATCTTCCCGAGGTTCGTCGAGCCCTGGAACATCATGTGCTCGAACAGGTGCGCGAACCCGGTGCGGTCCTTCGGCTCGATGCGGAAGCCGATGTTGTAATAGACGGCGACGACGGCCTTGGGCGCCGAGCTGTCGCGCGAGAGGACCACCTTCAAGCCGTTGTCGAGCTTGTAGTAGTCCACGGGGACCTGAAGCTTCGGCTGTTCCGCGGGCGCTTCCACCTTCGCCGCTTCGACGGCGGGCGGTGTCTCCGGCTTCTGGGCTTCCTGCGTGGTCGCGCAGCCGGTGAACGCGGCCAGTGCTACCGCTCCGAATACTTTCCTCATCGGACCTCCCCTGGATGACCTGGCATCTCGTCGAATGACGGAGCCACTACGGCGCTGTGCGCCTTCCGATTGCCAAAGATTCAGGGTCCCGGCAACCCGAACGCACCGCAAGGGGAGGTCTGTTGTCCTACGCCACGAGGAATGGCGCGGCGCAGTAGGCGCAAACCACCTTGTCCCCCGGCTGGACGGCCTCCGCGCTCACGGGGGCATCACACGAAGGACAACGCCGGGCGACGTTCTTCCCCCGCTCCAAAGCTTCGCGGTGAAGGTAAACGCGCGAGTCGGCGAGATAGACGAGGTCCACCTCGTGACGGGCGATGAGCGTGGTGAGCATCGCCGCGACCTCCTCCTCCGGGAACCGGAGCTGCTCGGCCACGTCACTGACGCGGATGCGCGTCTGCGCGCGGATGAAGCCCAGCAGCTGCTCGCGGCGGCGCGCGGCCCGGAAGGGAGACAGCCCCTTCTTCCACGCGAAGCGGCCCACGGCGAAGAACACCGCCGCGACCAGCAGGATGCCCACGCCATCCGCGGTCGTCTTCCCCTCGTCCGGAGAGACGCTTTGCACGGCGCCCACCATCACGCCCAGCGCGCCGACGAAGACGAGGTTCGCCCCCCACAGGGCCACCAGGGCCCCCAGCCCCATCTTGAGCCAGTCCCAGTACCTCCGCGGCGCGGGCGCTGGCACGGCATGCGGACGGGGGGCGGCTGTCACGGAGGGCGGCGGGGCATCACGAAGATGTGGGGCGTTCATGGGTTCTCGCGGAACGAGCCGGCGCATTCTAGGGGGCGCCCCCGGCGCGTCACCTCCGGGAAAAACTGTCAGCACCGCAGCTCCCGCCCGCAGGGCCCGGCTCAGGTCCATGTTCTCAAAGAAAAACCTGTATAACGAGAGGGATTCCGCATGGCCAGACAGGGTGTGCCCCTCGTGTGCGGGCTGGAATCTGCCTACGCTCCAGGTTTCCACCAGGAGGTGGCGCGATTCTCCCTTCGACCTCCCAGACCTCCCCCGCCGGCTGGCACGACACGCTCGTGCGGCACCTGGAACCACTCCTCGGCGGGTTCACCGCGAAGATGGCCATCCAGACCGCCGCCCTGCGGACCCTCAAGCGGCCCCCCGAGCAACTCAAGCGAGAAGACCTCCCGCAGTTGCTCGAAGGCCTCAAGCCCATGCTGAACACCTTCATCGGCGCCCTGCACGCGAAGGTCATCCTGGCGGAGATTTCCGCCTCCTTGGAGAAGCTGCGATGAGCACTCAGTCGACGGGCCGCGCGGCCGGGAGCATCGTGCCCTGGTTCGGCGCGGTGCTCGTGCTCCAGTTGGCGCACGCCTTCGCGGCGGCCTCCGCGCTGGACGCGCAGCATTCGCTCGCGCTCGTGCATGACGTCGCGGGCTGGGGCAGCGGCGTGCTGGCCGTACTCGGGACGCTGGCGGCGGCCCGTTCGTTCGTCCAGGGTGACTACCTGCGCAAGGTGTGGGGCGGCCTGGCCGCCGGCGCGCTCCTGTCGCTGGTCAGCACCGCGCTGCGCAGCTACTGGCTCCACGCGGTGCCGGACGTGCCCTTCACCCAGTCACCGCTGCTGCCCGTCCGAATGCTCGTCGTCGTGCTCGCGAACGTCAGCACGACGTACGCGCTCATCCTGCTGGCGATGACGTACCGGCAGTCCGGACTCCAGCCGCCGTCGAGCGCCCGCTCCAACGCGCTGTGGGTGGGAACGGCCGTGGCCGCGCTGGCCGTGGGCGTGCCCGTGCTGGCCACCGAGGTCCGCCACCTGGGCACGGACGCCATCAGCACCATGTCCGCCGTCATCAGCCTGGCGTCGACGCTGGCCGACATGACGACCATCCTGCTGGTGGCCCCCATCCTGGGCGTCGCGTACATGCTGCGCGGCGGACGGCTGGCCTGGGTGTGGTGGGCCATGGGCATCTCCGGCGCCATGTGGCTCTTCTACGACGCCCGCATGTGGCTGGGGCCCCTGCTGCCCGGAGACGCGGCGCAGAACGCGGAGCTGCTCCGTACGCTGCGCACGTCGGGCCTGGTGCTCCTGGGACTCGCGGGCTGGCTGCAGCGCACCGCCCTGGCGCCGCAGCAGGTCCCCGCGGCCGAGTCCTCCGCCCAGACGCACGCCGGGGTGTCCTGAGCCATCCCGCGCGCGGCTACGCCCCCTCCGGCGCGGCCGGCGGCTCCGTCAGCACCGTGAGAATGGGCTTCGCGTCCTCGAGCGAGGGCGCGAAGAGGGAGGGCTGACCAGGGTCGTCGAACACCGTCCGGAAGTCCTCCGGCGTCAGCGCGCGCACCAGCCGCGCGGCGAACGTCTCTCGCAGGAGCCGCACGTAGTACTCCACGTCGTAGTCGCGCGGGTCCTCCTCGCGTGACAGGGGCCGCGCCGTGCCCGGGTCATCCGCCTCCGGAATGGGGAGCAGACCCGCCCGGCCGCCCACGGCGCGGTAGACGCGGACCTGCTCACCCAAGGGCCATTCCTTCCGGCCGCTGGCCAGCATGGCCTCGTAGGGGAGCTCGCGCCGGCGGGGCCGGAGGGCGAGGTACTGGGCGCCCGTCTTCGTCAGGCGGACGTGCGCGCAGACCTCCGGCGTGGGCAGCTCCCGGCGGCGCAGGGCCATCACCGTCGCGACGTACACCTCACGCACGCCCGGGATGTCTCCCGCCAGGAGACAGCGCAGCGCGCGGCGCAGGAAGGCCTCGCCGAAGGGCTCCGCGCGGCTGGAGCGGAAGGCCACGCCCCGGAGCACCAACGGTCCGTCATACGGCTGGAGCGCGTAGTTCTTCGGTTCGTGCGACAACATGGCGGCGTAGCGCCCGTCGAACTCCAACTGCACGCGGGGCGGGAGCAGCGCGGCGACCTCCGAGACGACCCGGCGCTCGTCGGCCTCCCGCCAGTCCTCCGGGACGGCGAAGTACACGCCGTCCGTGTCCGCCTCCAGCAGCGTGACGCCCCGGCGAGCCAGCTCCCGGCAGAGGAGGCCGAGCACCTCGCGGCCCTGGCGCGTCACCTCGTTGGCCGCGTGCACGTCCGAGAAGCGCGTGAGCCCCACCGCGCCCAGATAGCCGTAGGCGGAGTTGACGACGATTTTCATCGCCGCCGACAGCGCCTCGTTCGTGAAGCGCTCCTGCGAGCCAGGCGCCGCGACACGCGCCCTGCCCTTCGCCGCCAACCGCTGGTCCACCAGGCGGTCCACCAACGCCAGCAGCACGCCCAGCCGGTCCCGCTTGGGGCCAATCCGGTACTGGCGCATCAGGGAGGGATAGAGGCTGGCGACGTCCGCCTTCACGATGCGCCGGGCCACGCCCGTGGCGAACAGGTGGAGCGCCGCGCCGCTGTGCGACGTGCCATCCCCCTCCTGGTGCGAGGGCAGCGCCGCGCCCTCCCGGAGATAGGCCCGGACGAGCAGCGGGTCCAACACGCCGGTGGCCGGCCCCGCGTCCGCCAGCCGCTCGTAGCGGCGGGGCGCCATGCGCGCGAGCGCGAAGGCCGCGCCCCCGAGCATCCTCGCGAGGCCGCCCGCCTCCGTCACGTCATCACGCGCATAGCGCCGCACGCGCGCCGGGTCCGTGCGGAAGACGTCATACACGCGGGCACCGGGGATGTGCTCGCGCTCGGGCCCCGCCAGACCCAGGTGCTTCGCGACGGCCTTGAGGCCATGGCCCGGCAAATCCCTCGTGGAGAAGTCATGCCGCAGCACCGCGTCCAGCGTGTCGATGAACTCACGGCCGGGCACGGTGTAGCGCGCGCGGCGCATCGCATCCGGAGGCGCGCCGGGCACGGGCCGCCCCAGCGCGGCCCCCCTGGCGGACGGGCGGTGCCGCAAGCCCGGTGCCCCCGCGCGCCCCAGCGCCAATGACACACCCAGGTGTCTGGCTCGCCGCGCGAGGAACGGCAGGTCGAAGCCGTGCAGGTTGTGGTTCTCGATGACGTCGGGGTCCCAGGCGCGCACGCGCTCCGCCAGGTGGTAGAGCAGGTCCGCCTCCGCCGAGTCGTCATCCCCCTGGGCTTCGAGTGTCTCCGTCGCGCCGTCCGGGCCTCGCAGCGCCACCAGGAAGACGCGGTGGTGCGCCGGGTCCAACCCGGTGGTCTCCAGGTCGAACTGCATGCGGCGCAGCGCATCGAAGGCGAGGTCGCGGAAATACGTGCGGCCCGACATCGTGAGGTACTGCTCCTCCGGAGGCAGCGCCAGCACCGTGTTCGCGCCCAGCTCCTTCAGGTGACTCACCGGCTGGCCCAGGCGACGTGAGGCGCCTTCCAGCACCGCGCTGGTGAGCGCGCGGCCGTCATCTCCGCGGACCAGGTAGCGCAACGCCCCGGGCCCTTCGAGCTCCTGCCACGTCACCCGGTAGCGCGCGGGGCCATCCGACTCCGGACGCAGCCGAGGCCCCAGGTGCGCCAGGTCCTCCAGGGACGCGAGCAGCAGCCACGGGCGGAAGCGCACGTCCTCGCGAAGCAGCTCCCCCGTCTTCGGGACGCGGCGCCAGACGAAGGCGCGGCCGTCGGGCTCCGCCCACACGGAGACGATGCCCGGCGTGGGGTCCCAGCCCCAGAGCCACTCGTCCTCCATGGAGTCCCTCCGGGCGGAAGTGCCGCGAACGCGCGCGATGCAAGCCGCTCGCGGCGTGGGATGCAAGGCACGTTGCTCCAGGGACATCACGTCAGCTTGAGGGAGGGGAGTGACAGTGGTATGTCAGGTTTCCTCTCCATGCAGCGCACCGAGCGTCTCTTCGCCCTCGCCGAATACCTCCGGGGCCGCCGTACCGGTGTCACGGCGGAAGTGCTCGCCGAGCGGTTCGGCGTCACGGTGCGGACCATCTACCGGGACCTGGATTCGCTGCGCGCCTCGTCGATGCCGGTGTCCGCCGAGCGCGGCCGTGGCGGTGGCTACGCGTTGGATCGCAGCTACAGCCTGCCGCCGGTGAACTTCACCGCGCGCGAGGCGGCGCTCATCGTCGCGCTGGGGCGCTTCGCCATCGACATGCGGCTGATGCCCTTCGCGGGCACGCTGGAGTCGGCGCTGGACAAGGTGCGCGCGGCGCTCTCCACCTCCGCCCAGCGCGAGCTGCTCACCCGGCTGAGGGAGTTGGCGTTCATCGGCGTGCCGTCACTGCCGAGCAAGAAGCCCGTCCGGGAAGCATTGGAGCGGGCGTGGTTCGAACAGCAGCCGTTGCGCATCACCTACGTCGACAGCAACTTCCTGGAGACGGTCCGCGACGTGCGGGTGATGTCCGTCATCATGAACCGGCATGAGACACGCGTCGACGGGGAGGACCTCACCACCGGGGAGCGCCGCCACTTCCGCCTGGACCACATCACCCGCGCCGAGGTGCTGCGCGCCGCCGGACCGTGAAGGCGGCCCAGGAGCGCTGGCTGCGTTGACGTGAGGGGAAGTGGATACTGCGTCCTCCCGGGGGCGGAGGCGCCGTCCCGGAAGGTTGCCCTGGGCACCACTGACGACGTGGCAAGCCCAGGCGGCACGATACTGGGCTCAAATCTCCAGCGGCGGCTGGGGACCGGGGATGATGTCCGCGATATCGGGGTCGACCTCACCCGGCTGGCGCGGCCCGCGCTCGGACTTGACCTTCTTGCGCTCCTCGCGCTTCGCGTTCTTCTCCTGCTGGTGCTGCTTGCGCGCCTGCTCTTTCTGGCGCTTCGTGGATCTGCCTTGCATTGAGCCTCCCTCGCTGAAAACAAAAGCCCGGCCTCGCAGTGAGGAGACCGGGCTGATGGTGCTGAGCCTGAGCTCTCAGCCGACGACGCGGACGTTCTCGGCCTGGAGGCCCTTGGGGCCCTTCCGGGTCTCGAACTCCACCTTCTGGCCTTCGGCCAGGGTACGGAAGCCATCCGTCTGGATGGCGGTGTGGTGGCAGAACACGTCGGCCCCACCGTCGTCCTGGGCGATGAAGCCAAAGCCCTTCGCGTCGTTGAACCATTTCACGGTGCCAGTTGCCATGTTTCTTCTTCTTTCTGCGTGCGGCGCGAGACCGCAGCCCGTCCCATAGAGCGAGACAGGCAGCCTCTAGCCTGTCGAGGGGCCAATGTCGAATGTGGAAGGCCCCGAATCTCCACCGGCTGTTCGCCGCGTGAAGGAAACGTGGCGTAGAACCGAAGAATTCCAGCCCCTTGACTCGTGGCACCACGCCCCGAAAATCGTCTGACGCCCCTTCATCGCCGGACGTTCCTTCAATGTGGGGGCGCCCGCGGCCCCTGGGGAGCGCCCTGGAGGGCACATTCCTGGACACCACTGGCCCCCCGCCCTCCCGGAACGAGGAGCAGCCAGGCGCTGATTTCCTGGCCTGACCCGCTAGGCGCCGGGGGGCGTGCGCGGAAGTTCCGTGCCAAACACCACCTGGAGCAGGTCCATGAGCCCGGGCCAGGCCTCGGCGGCCAGCCACAAGCCCTCGGACTGATGCTCGGCGGTCATGGCCAGGGAGGCCGAGTCGAACAGCCGGGCGGGCAGCACGCCCTCTTCGGGCAACGGCCCTTCCACTTGTAACACCTGACCATCCCAACGAATGCCGGGCGGCAGCAGCCGCTCCGCCAACACCCGCATCGCGGCCCGGCCCGCCCCCGCGCGAAGCACGCCCATCATCAGCGACGACGCCGTGCGGGACTCCTCCAGCTCCACCACGCCGGGCGTCTTCAACCACAGCCGGTAGCGCCCGGAGGCCAGCTCCACGCGCTCCAGCGCCGTCTCCACGCGCAGCTTCCAGCCGTGCACGGAGAAGCGGATGTCATAGACGTTCTCCCGCGAGGACCACTCCCGCAGCTCGAAGTTCTTCAGCCGGGCCAGCAGCTGACTCACCACGGTCTCCACGCGCGCATGCGACAGGCGCACCCGCCTGCGGCTCACGTCCACCGCCATGTCGTTGGAGAGCGCATTCGGCAATCGCTTCGCCCACTCCCGCGCCCCTTCCAGCATCTTCGCCGCCAGCGACTGACCCGACATCCGTGTCCTCCCGTGACGCCGCCTCCCTGGGCCCGGGGGCCTCGTACCGGCGGCCCAGCGTCGTGCGCGCAGCATGCACCGGATTCGGAGGCCGCGCGCGTCCTGCTCGCAGGGCGAGCGGGCGGGCGTCGCCTGGCTGGCCCCGCGCCGCCCCCAGGGACGTGGGCATCACCTGGCCGCCTGCCCTCCCTGGGCACCCGATAGCAGGGGCGGGAAGACGAGCGTCGGCGTGCCACAGCCCTCGGCGGTGGGGAAGAAGGTCAGGTCCGTCCCCACGCCGCGCAGCGCGCGGAAGGTCTCCAGCACGGGGAGCTCCAGTTCCACCGGAGCGATGCGGCGCACACGACGGCCGTCGCGGACCTCCCAGCCGCCCGCCACCAACGTGACGGTGCCGGGACGCGGCATGGTGGTGAAGGTCTCCACGCGCGCGACGAGTTCCGTGTAGTGCGCGGGGAGCACGGCAATCTCTCCGGGCACGAGGGAGGGATTCACGGCTTCGGGCGTGGGGGGTGACAGGGTGGTGCGGAAGCCGCGCCCGTTGAGCGGCGCGCCGAGCCGCGATGCGGTGTCGGAGGCGTGAAGGAAGCCTCGCAGCACGCCCGCGTCGACCAGCGACAGCGTGTCCGTGGAGAGTCCTTCGTCATCCATGGATACGCGCCGCGTGCCCGTGGGGTGGTTCGGGTCATCCACCACGCTCAGGACCGAGGGGAACACCTTGCGCCCCACGGCCCGGGCCAGCGCGGGCGTGGCGGCGGCCACGTCGCCCCGTAGCAACCAGATGAGCCCCGCCGCGAGCGGCGCGGCCACCGCCGGCCGCAGCACCAGGGGGAGGTCGCGGTCCAGCGACTCCGCGGGGCCCGTGAGGGCATCTACCGCCTCCGCGAGTCGATGGCGCAGCGGAATAATGATGACCGTGTCGTCCGCCGCTGTTTCGGGAAACGCCACCGCGTCCACCACGGCGCCTCGCGGCGTCTCACAACGCACGAACAGTTCCTCGCGCCATTCCGTGCGAGCACGGCGCGCGCCATTGGCGCGCACCAGGGCGCGCCACGTGGACACCTGGGTGAGCAGCGCGGCCTGCACGACGCTGCCAGGGGGCACGGCGGTCTCGATGAAGTGTTTCATCCGGCGCGCCGCGCGCTCCGGCTGGAGCGGAGGAGGATTCGAGACACTCGGGGAATCGCTCTGAGCTGGTAGCGCTGGCAGCGGACTCGCACGTCCTGAAGTGGCCTGCCTCGCGGTGCGCTCCAGGAGCAACGGCAGCGCGCCTGCCTCACCCACCGGCGCGGTCAGCATGCCCTGCCGCGCGTCCCAGCTCACGCGCGCCATGGCATCCAGGGTCTCCCCCTGGTTGACGATGGAGCGCCCCGTCCCCGCGTCGTATTCGAACGACAGCCTGCGCTCCGCGGCGAGGAACAGCTCGGCCTGCGAGGGAGCGTGGTGCCGCGTGAAGGCCTCCAGCGCTTCGCCAGCGGACGTCAGCCATTCGCGAGGCTGAAGGCCCGCGCATGCCGCCACCCCGCTGTCCTCCTCGGAACCGGAACCGCCCCGCATCCACTGCCTCCGCCGACACACACTGGGACTGCTCGCGAGGATACCGGTCTCCGTCCTCGCGTGGGGACGCTCCGCGTTGTCGCGCGGAATCCGTATCGGTGGTTCAACCGTCCGTGCGTGCACGCAATCCAGGCACGTGCATGGGTCCACCTCGCCGTCTGGCGTATGCTCCTGAACCTGTGCCCGCCGTTTCACGGTGGGCGTCACCGACGCCACGGCCAGCCCGCGTGGTGCCCGGCCGGAGGACACTCGCTTGGATTGGTTCGTGGAGCGGCGCGAAGTCACCGAGGTCCTCCACCAGCGTTCCGGGCTCCGCGTCATCCCCCCCGTGCTCGACCAGGGCTGGTCCATGGGACAGGCCACCCCGGACAGCATGACCTGGAGATGGGCCCAGGTGGCCGGCGCCCGATGGAAGCACGGCCTCATGCCGGAGGCGCTGGCACACCAGGCCCGCCCCCTGCTCGACGCCGAGCCCCGGCTCGCGAGCGACACGGAGGCCATGGTGTCGCTCGTCCGCCAACTGGAGGCGACAGCGCGGGCCGCGGGCGCCCAGCACCTGGACGTGCTGCTGCGCGAAGTGGAGCGGCGCACGCTGTCCGCCAGCGACGCGCACCAGAGAGAAGACCACCAGCGCCATGCCCTGCTCGAAGTGAAGGCCTTCCACGACACTGGCGCGGGCATGGCGGAGCTGTGGCGCTGCGCCGCCTGGCCGGACGTCACGGGGGCCCGCACCGCGCTGCCCGCGTTGGAAGCGCTCGTGGAGGGCATGGCGCGGGAGCTGTGGGACACGACGCCCATGGTGCCCTGCCCCCGCGACGTGCTGCCCATCGTCTTTCCACCGGGCGCCGCCTCCGGCTGCTTCTTCCACGAGGTGTGCGGACATCCCCTGGAGGGAGACGTCGTCGCGCGCGGCGGCTCATACCTGGCGCGACGGCTGGGGCAGCAGGTGGCCGGCGCGCACCTCAGCGTCTCGGACGACCCGACGGATGGCCACGGCGCGCTCGGCTTCGCCTGGGACGATGAAGGCCATGCCGCGCTCCCGGTGACACTCATCCGCGAGGGCCGGGTGGACGCGCCCCTGCTGGATGCTCGCAGCGCCGCCGCGCTGGGCCGCCTGCCCAACGGACACGGACGGCGCGTCAGCTACCGGCACCCGCCCCTGCCTCGCATGGCCCACACGCGCGTGGACGCGCACCAGGGCCACCTGGAGGCGCTGATGGCGGACATTCCGCACGGGCTGCTGGTGCAGCACCTCACGCCCCGGCAGATGGACCTGCTGTCGGGCGACTTCAGCTTCTACATCGTGGAGGCGCGGGAGATTCGAAACGGACGGCCTGGGCGCCGCGTGGGCCCCGGCATCCTCCGGGGCAACGGGCTGGAGGCGCTGGCCGCCATCGACGCGGTGGGCGCGGACACGAAGAACCTCTTCGCCACGCGCGGCTGCCGGAAGCTGGACCACGGCCCGCTTCCGGTGTCCTTCGGGCAGCCCACGGTGCGCTTCCGCGGGCTCGCGGTGGAGCCCTCGCGGTGAGCGCCGTGGGCGCCTGGGTGCGTCACCCCTCTGGGTAGCAGAGGAAGCCGAAGTCCGGCGGCGGCGCGGGCTCCTCGTAGGGGTTCTCTTCCACGGGCGGCGAGGCCTCCATGGCGAACAGGCGCGTGAAGGACACGCCCGGCGGCAGGCCCTCGACGAAGAAGGGAGGCACCTCCCAGGGCCGGCCCTCTTCCTCGTCCTCCAGGGTGTCCACGAAGCTCACCGTCAGCGCGCTCGGGGCGCCCGGCTGCACCACCAGGGCGTAGTAGCCCAGGCTGCTCATGCCGTCGGGGACCGCGAAGTAGCCCATGTCCGTCTGGCCCGGGAACGAGCCCGGCGGCGCCCAGTCGATGGCGTACAGCGTGCCCGCCGTCGTCTCCGCCGCGATGTCTCCGCTGGGGAACAGGAACGCGTCCAGCACCGGGCTGGGCGAGTAGACCCACAGCAGCGCCACCGAGCGGCCCGACGAGGCATCCGCCAGGCTGGCCGGGGAGACGGACGTCCCGGTCTCCTCGGAAATCACCTGCGCCAGCGCGCCGAGCGCGCCCGCCTCGCCCACGATGGCCGGCGACTGGATGAGGCACTGCGTCCCGGTGGCCGCGATGGGCCGCAGGCTGGTGGTGGCGTAGTACGGCACCGCGGGGATGGGCGCGTGGCCCTCCTCCTCCGGGAACATGTCGGCGGCCCCCACGGAGAGCCCGGGCGCGGGCTCGGCGCGCATGAGGTACGGCACCGTCGGGTCGGAGGGAATGCCTTCCGTCTGGAAGTTGCCCCAGGGCGGCATCGCGGGGCCGCTGGTGTCGACCACCTCGCCGGTGGGCCCCACCATGCTGACCTGCGCGCCCCACACGGACGCGCGCATCACCGTGGGCATGCCATACAGCAGCGCCGGCAGCGGCGGCCCGGCCTCCGGGTCCTCCGGGTCGGGCGGCCACATGACGAAGGTGTAGAACATCGCCTCCGGATCGAAGACGACGCCGGAGACGGGCACCCGCCGGCCGGGCAGGTCGGTGTAGGGCGCCTCGGCGTCCAGCTTGGGCGGAGGCGGTGCGCTGCTATCAGCGCACGCGCTCAGCACGGCGGCGGACAGGGTCGAGGCAATGAGAGAGCGAACCTTCATGGCGTTCCTCTGAGGGCTCAGCGGGGCGGGAGGATGTGCTCGGCCGGCGGCGTGGTGACGTGGCACGACTCGGCGCAGTTGCCGTAGCCGTTGGGCGTGTTCTGCATGGGCTCGAAGCGAAGGTCGAAGTACTCCGTGCCGTGCGACGCCACGTGGCAGCCATTGCAGCTCATCAGGCTGGGCCACAGCGTGCTCTCCCGCGTCAGGTGACACATGGTGCAGTCACCCTTGTTCTGGTTGTACTTGCGCGAGCTGTTGTGGATGCGGTGGATGATGTCCGGCAGGTAGCCGTAGCCCTCCTCGATGTGGCACGTCTTGCACGCCTCCACGTGGTCCACGGACATGCCGTGGTGCACGTTGGACAGCGAGTTCACCCCGTTGTGGCACACTTGGCAGTTGCCCACGCGGCCCGGGTACGTGGTGGGCTGGGCCTGGCCCACCTGGAAGAAGAAGGGGTCCAGCCGGTTGAGGCGCTCGCCCATGAAGGTGCGGTGCCCCTTGAGGAGGATGGCGTAGGTGCCCGCCTTCGCGTTCGGCGGCAGCGTCACCGAGTAGTGCGTGGGCGGCTGGGCATCACCGCCACCCGCGAGCAGGTTGGAGCCGGGCGGCAGGTAGAAGTGCGGCTCGCTGAACAGCGGGAAGGAGAAGTACGGCAGCGCGTAGGAACCGCGCGACACCTGCAGGTCCTGCAGCGGGCCCACCACCTTGAAGCCGGACTCCGAGGAGCTGGCCTCGCGGTAGGTCAGCAGCATCTCCTCGTTGAAATACGCGAGGCCGTTGGAGGACTCGCCCATGTACTCGTTGTAGCTGGGCATCCGGTTGCGCGGATGCAGGCCGTTGCCGTCCCCGTCGCGCAGCGACACCATGAAGTCCACCGAGTCACCGGGCATGAAGTAGCTGCCGTTGGCCGGGCGGTTGACGCGCACCGCCTGCGTCAGGCCGAAGCCACAAGGCACCTGTTCGTCGGTGGCCAGCCCGCTTTCATCCAGCCGGTAGCAGGTGGCCGGACGCTCCGCCTCGGGGGTGAAGACGATGGGGAAGAGGAAGGGCTTGAGGGGCAGCAGGCTCCAGGTGACGCGGATGAGTCCCTCGCCGGAGAGCTGCGGCATGGTCAGCGTCTTGAACGGGTTGGTGGCGCCGGAGAAGGACGCCTTCACCATCGTCTTGTAGGTGGGCTCGGTGCCGTCCGGCAGCAGGCTCACCTCCGGGTCTCCCGGGAAGCGAGGCCGCGCCAGGTCCGCCACCAGCCAGCTGGCGCGCGTGCGGCCCGTGGTGGCGCCCTCACCCATGAAGTCACGGCGGCTGTAGGTGATGGAGGTGCGCACGGCGCCGTCCGCGTCGAGCACCTCGATGAGGAAGGTGTCGTCCAGCGAGCGCATCCACGCGGCGTTCTCGTAGTACGTCTCGCGCTGGAAGGTGGAGTCGAAGTCGTTCGTCCACTCGTCCCGGCCCACCGTCACGCCCGACCAGTCCAGGTCCTTGAAGCGCGACTCCTTGCGCATCCAGAAGGACGGGGCGTGCTGGTTCTTGAAGTCGGTGTGGACGTCGGAGACGGCGTCCACCGCGGTGAACTCGCGGATGAAGTAGCTGACGCCCGGCGTCACCTCGAACCGCGCCGAAGGCGGCACCTGCTGGCCCATCCTGTTCATGGCCTCGCAGGTGGCCGGATAGTCCGGCAGGTCCAGCGAGCCGGCCGACACCGGCTCACCGGTGGGCAGGATGGCGCAGCCATTGAAGTACAGCAGGGACAGGGAGATGGCGCCGGAGGCCGAGCTCGAATACGGGTCGAACGCCCTCGCGCCGCGGCCACGGGTCCCTTCGGCGTCGCCGATGTTGAAGACGTCGCAGCCGGCGGAGCACGCCAGCACGGACAGGAGCAGTCGCTTGAAAAGAGATTTCATGGGGGCACGCGTCACGCGCGACCATGGGGGAAGGGCGCGCAACGATGGGCTTTCAGGGGACGCGCTGGGAGTCTACCGGACGCTCCCAGGTGGCGCCAGAATGGGTCATTTGCCAGACGCGGACGGCGCGGCGGGGGCCACGGCGGGCACCGTGCGCAGGTAACGGTAGAGGGCCTTGAGGTCCGCCTCCGCCAGTCCGGCGAAGAAGCCCCAGGGCATGGTGAGCTTGTTCACCTGGCCCGCCCGCGCGGGCGCGGGTGCCAGGTCCTTGAAGGCGGTGAAGCGGGCGACGAAGGCCGCTTCGTCCACGGCGCCCAGTCCGCGTGCATGCGGCGTGAGATTGGAAACGACTTCCGGGCCGTGCGGCGTGGGCAGCGGACGTCCTCCCACGAAGGGCGTGCCCGCCTCGTCCATGCCCGCGTGACACGCGGCGCACTGCGCCATGGTGGCCAGGTAGCGACCGCGAGAGACGTCATCCGCGGCGGGCTCCGGCACGGCCGTCTTCATGGGCGCGGCCATGTCCTTGTACTGCGCGTACACCTCGTCCGGGATGACCGAGCGGGCCGAAGCGCGCGGGGTGGCCGGGGCCTGACGCAGCCAGGCAATCACGGCCTGGGCGTCCGCGTCCGACATCTCGCGGTAGAGGAGGAACGGCATGAGCGGGAAGAGCGTCTTCCCGTCGCGCCCGGTGCCATCGCGCAGCGCTCGCATCAGCTCCTCATCCGTCCAGCGGCCGATGCCGTGCTCGGGATCGGAGGTGATGTTGGGCGCGCAGACGCGACCGGGCAGCTCCCAGGCCGGGTCGTCCCAGCAGGCGCCGGAGAGCGCGGGCCCGGAGGCGGGGCCTCCATACCGAGCCCAGTCGCGCGGCGTGTGGCAGGAGCCACAGGCGAGCACGTTCTCCACGAGGTACCGGCCCCGCTCCAGCTTCGCGGCGTCCGCGGACGCGGTGACGGGCGGGACGGCGGGAGCACGAGGTGCCGGCGCGGATGCGGCCGGAGCCTTCGCGGGTGGCGGCGGCGATTCGTTGCGCTGACAGGCGCTCAGCGCCAGCAGCAGGAACAGGAGATGGGAGCGCATGGGGGTGTGGGTCCTCATTCCGGGGCGGGTCCGTCCACGGGCCTGCCCAGCCGCAGGGCGATGACGCCCCGGCGGTATTCGATGGGCAGGCGGTCCGCGGGCGTGTGGACCTCACTGGCGAAGTCCAGGGGCTGGGCCCGGGGACGCACGCCCTCCAGCGTGCGCCGGTCCTGCTCCAGGATGGCCAGCTCACTCTTCACGAACATGTCCGGGAAGTGGTTGCGCAGCCGGGGGTGGTACGAGGCGAAGTAGAAGCACCGCATCTTCTCCTCGGAGAGCGGAGAGGCGATGGCGTAGACGGTGTGGACGTAGAAGAGCGTGGGCTTGAAGGCCAGCCTCGCGGCGAAGGGCAGCGTCACGTCGTAGGTGAGCGTGGTGCGATCCACCCGGGGCGGCAGGCCATCCGTCGCCGGAGCCAGCGCCGGATAGACGATGCGCGCGCCGACGCCGGTGGCGCGCCGCTCCACTTCATAGGGAGGTACTTCCGGCTGCTCCGGGTTGCCGAAGGTGCCCTCGTGCACGAAGGACAGGTGCGCCACGTCCAGGACGACCTCAATCATCCGGCCCGCGGCGACGTCCCACTCCAGCACCGGCAGAGGCACGGTGGCCAGGGCACCGTCCTCCAGCTCCGGCCACTCCGGCAGCGGCGCGGCGGGCTCCGGGGACAGGCAGACCCAGACGAGGCCGTACCGCTCCGTGGCCTGGAAGGCGGGGACGCGTGCCCGGGCGTGAATGGGCGCGGCGGGCTGTGACGGCACCCGCACACAGCGTCCGTCCGTGCCGTAGGTCCAGCCATGGAAGCCGCAGCGCAGCCCCTCCGGGGTGACGACGCCCAGGCTGAGGTCGGCGCCCCGGTGCGCACACCGCCGGTGCGTCACGGCCACGCCCGAGCCCGTCCGCCACAGCACCAGCTCCGTCCCCAGCAACTGCACGGGGAGCGGAACGGCCGTCAGCGCGCTGGAGAAGGCGACCGGGTGCCAGTACGGAGAGAAGGCGTCAACGTAGGAACGCACGACCCTTAAGCCAGCGCGAGCGGAGCAATCTTGCTCTCGATCTCCTCGAGCAGGAAGTCGATCTCCTCGATCTCATCCAGCTTCTCGGGCGCGGTGGAGACCTCGTTGTGCGCCGCCTCGGAAGTGGCGGGCTCGGAGTGGGCGGGCGCTGCGGACAGGGTCTCTTCCGAAGCCATGAGGCCTCCTGGGTCGGGGGGTGGGGGCGCGATTGTGTCCGGCTGTCTGGGGGGCCTGTCAATCCGGAGTCCCCTTTCTTAAGAAATTTTCGACACATGTATCGCTGATTGAGACTCGTATACGCTCAGGGGCCCCTGTGATGATGCCCCCCCTGCCCGTTCGAGCCCTGGCCGCGGCCATCCTGCTCTGGAGTCTTGCCGCGTCCGCCGAACCCTGGAACGGCACGGAGCCGGGCACGACGACGCTCCAGCAGGTCCTGCTCTCCTTTGGCCCGCCCACCCGGCAGGTCCACGAGGACGGCGCGGTGGTGCTGACGTACCAGCGCAAGGCCGCGCCGGGAGGCACCCGGAGCACGCGCTTCCACTTCGACGCCCGGCAGGGCGTGCTGCGCCGCATCGAGGTGGTGCCCACGAAGCCACCGACGCTGGCGGGGCTCGTCGCGCTGTACGGCCCCGCTTGTGGAGCGGCGAAGGCCTCGGAGGCAGGCCCGGACTGTCACGAGGAGGAAGCCGCGCCCGCGCGCCAGCGCTGGTGGCACTACCGCGCGCGCGGGCTGAGCGTGCTCCTCGACAAGCAGCGGCGCGTGAAGTCGATGCGCTACACCGAGCCCCTGGCCTCCGAGAGCCCGGCCCCGGCACGAGGCGCCATGGCTTCGGCCGGGAGTGAAGGCGCCACCGTGCCGGCCGCGGCGGCGGCGCTGGATGCCCCGAGGGCGGCGCCCGCCACGGGGACGCTGCCGCCCGACACGGACTCCGCCTCCGGGCTCGCCACCGCCGCCGTGGACCCGAGCGGGGCCGGTGCGCCCGACGGTTTCGAGGACCTGCTGGACGCTCCCGCTCCCGCGCCTCGGCCGGCCGGTCCATCGGGCGCCATCGTGGAGGGCTGGCAGGGCCCGGAAGGCGAGGCCGCGGACCCCTGGCATGAGACGGCGCAGGAGCGTCAGCAGGACGTGCTCGCGGTGGGCGGCATCTACTTCCAGCGCGCGGAGGTGACGGGGCTGCGCTCCCAGGGGAAGACGTCGTACCAGCCCGTCCTGCCCGCGCTCGCGGACATCTACCTGGACGCGACGCCGTCGAAGCACGTGCGCGGCTTCATGATGGGCCGGTTGGCGTATGACCCGCTGTCCACGGAGGCGAACGGACCCGCCGCCGTGCTGGGCCAGATGTGGCTGAAGTTCGACGTCGCCCAGCGGCTGTTCGTCACCGCCGGGCGCCAGGAGATTCGCTGGGGCAGCTCGCAAATCTGGAACCCGACCGACTTCCTGCAGGTGCCCAACCCGGATCCGCTCAACATCTTCGACCTGCGCACGGGCGTCGACATGGTCCGCCTCACGGTGCCGTGGGAGGCCATGGCCGCCAACCTGTCGCTCCTGGGCACGGCCAACGTGGAGGACGTCAGCGAGGACCTCCGGCGGGTGCGCTACGGCGGTGGCGTGCGCGCGGAGATGGCGGTGGGCACGGGCGAAATCGCCGCGACGGCGGTGTTCGACCAGTCGCGCCGGCCCCGGTACGGCCTGGACGCGACGATGGCGCTGGGCCTGCTGGACTTCAACGCCGAGGTGGCCTGGGTGGGCGACGGCAACACGCGGCTCTGGGCCCGTGATGGCGACAGCTTCGTGGAGCGCACGCTGGAGGGACGCAAGCTGCTGGTCAGCGCGGGCGTTTCGGCCACGTTCAACTTCGCCGAGCTCTACCGCGCCGTCATCCGGGTGGAGGGCTTCCACAACCCGCTGGGCTACGACGACCGCGCCTTCCTGCCCTGGCTGAGTTCGCAGGGGGACTTCCGGCCGCTCTTCCATGGCCGCTACTACGCCCTGGGGCAGGTCAACATCGGCCGGCGTGGCGTGTCCCAGCTGTCGCTCATCTTCACCACCATCGCCAACGTGCAGGATGCGTCGTACCTGTCACGGCTGGCCTTCAACTCCTCGCCCTTCGACATCCGGGACATCTTCGTCCAGACCTTCGTCGAGGTGCCCTACGGCGAGCGTGGCAGCGAGTTCCGCTTCGAGAGCATCCCCGCGGACCCCACCGTTTCCGGTTCGGGGCTGGGCGTCTTCCGCGCGGGCGTGAGCCTCTACGTTCGCATTTAGCCCACCGGGCCTTCCGGAATCCGACTTCATGACCTCGCGATCCGACTCCGACTCCCTCGCCGCCGCGAAGCGCGAGCAATTGCGCAAGTTGCTGGAGCAGCGCAAGAACCCCGGCACGGGGAGCGCCGCGCCCTCCTCGCCACAGCGGAACGTGGTGGGCCCCTCGCGCCGCCCGGCGGGGACGGCCGACGTGCTGTCGCCCGCGCAGGAGCGCATGTGGTTCCTGCACCAGCTCCGCCCGGACACCGCGACCTACGTGGTGCCGTGGGCCGCGATGCTGGAGTCCCCCGTGGACGCGGGCGCGCTCGACGCGGCGCTGCGGGCCCTGCTGTCGCGCCATCCCCTGCTGCGAGCCCGCTTCCCCGCCGAGGGCGGCCGTCCCCAGGTACGCTACCTGGACCTGCCCGAGCGCGTCCTCGACGTGGAGGATGCGACGGGCGCGAGCGAGGCCCAGTGGTCGCGCAGGCTGCGCGAAGAAGCCTCCCGGCCGTTCGACCTGGAGCAGGGGCCGCTGTACCGCTTCCGGCTGCTGAAGCTCTCCAGCCAGCGGCAGGTGCTGGTCCTGGTGTTCCACCACCTGGTCACCGACGGCGCGTCCATCAACGTGTTGATGCGCGAGCTGGGTGTGCTCCATGCCGCGCACGCCCGGGGTGAAGTCCCCGCGCTGACGGCGCTCCCGCTGGAGTACGCGGATGCCGCCGCTTGGCAGCACACGCCCGACGCCGCCGCGAATGAACCGGAGCTGATGGCCTTCTGGAAGCGGCAGCTCGAAGGCGCCGTGCAGGGGCTGGAGCTGCCCACCGACAAGCCTCGGCCCGTGCGGCGGTCGGACCGGGGGGCGCTGACGGAGCGCATCGCCCTCCCCGCCTCGCTCACGGGCGCGCTGCGCGCCTTCAGCCGGGAACGGCAGGTGTCGCCGTTCATGACGCTGTACGCGGCCTTCGCGGCGCTGCTGTACCGGTACTCGCGGCAGGACGACTTCTGCGTCGGCACGCCGGTCTCCGGGCGCACGCACCCGTCCCTGGAGGGGCTGGTCGGCCTGTTCGTCAACACGGTGGTGCTGCGCACGCGCGTCACCGCGGCGGATGCCTTCACCGCGCTGCTCGACCAGGTTCGCGCCACCACGCTGGATGCGCTGGGCCACCAGGCCCTCCCCTTCGAGCGGTTGGTGCAGGCCCTGGGCGTGGAGCGGAGCCTCAGCCACTCCCCGCTGTTCCAGGTGATGTTCGACCTGTACCGCGTGGAGCATTCCCTGGCGGGCGCCTTCCCGGAGGCCCGCGACCTCCCCATGGACACGGGCGCGTGCGAGTTCGACCTGCACGTCACGCTCTTCGAGAGCGCGTCCGGCTTCGAGCTGTTCGCCCGCTACAGCACCGACCTCTTCGAGGCCGCCACGGTGCGGCGGATGCTGGGCCACTATCTCCAGCTCCTCACGCATGCGCTGCGCGCGCCGGACACGCGCGTGGATGCGCTGTCGCTGCTGCCTGATGCGGAGCGCGCCCGCGTGCTGGCGGACTCGAACCCGCCGCGCCGGCCCTTCCCGCTGGAAGCCGCCTTCCCCGAGCACTTCTCCGCCCAGGCCGCGCGCACGCCGGACCAGGTGGCCCTGGCGTCCTCCAGCGCCCGGTGGACCTATGCGGAGCTGGAAGCCCACACCAACCGCGCCGCGCGACGGCTGGTGTCCCAGGGCGTCGGCCTGGAGTCCGTGGTGGCCGTGCTCGGGCGCCGCAGCGAAGCCACCGTGCGCGCGCTGCTGTCGATTCACAAGGCGGGCGGCGCGTACCTTCCGCTGGACGCGCAGCTCCCCGCGGCTCGGCTGGCCCGACTCCTGGAGGAGAGCCGCGCGCCGTTCGTGCTCCCGCTGGGCACGGACGAGGCCTTGCTGTCGGAGGTACTCGCGGGCGTGCCCGAGGCCCGGCGGCCTCGGGTGCTGTCGCTGGAGGGACTCGAGTCGCAGAGCGCGGAGCGGCTGTCGCCGCGTGCCACGCCGGACTCGCTGGCCTACGTCCTCTTCACCTCCGGCTCCACCGGCACGCCCAAGGGCGTCATGGTGGACCACCGCGGCATGCTCAACCACCTGCTGGGCATGCGCGAGGCGCTGGGCCTGGACGGGTATGACGTCGTGGCCCAGATTGCCGCGCTCAGCTTCGACATCTCCATCTGGCAGATGTTGGGCGCGCTGCCCGGTGGCGGCACCACGTACCTCATCGAAGACGACGTGATGAGGGATCCGCCCCGGCTCGCCGACGCGCTGGAGCAGGGCCGCGCCACCGTCATGGAGATGGTGCCCTCCGTCCTCCAGGCCATCCTGGAGGGCGCTCGTCCGGAGCAGGACTTCCCAGACATGCGCTGGGTGGTGCTCGGCGGAGAGCCCGTGCCGCCCGCGCTGTGCCGGACCTGGCTGGAGCGCTGCCCGGGCTGCCGGATGGCGGACGCCTACGGCCCGACGGAGAGCTCGGACGTCGCCAGCCTCCACTTCATCAACGAGGCCCCTGAAGGCAGCTTCACCCCCATCGGCACGCCCAAGGCCAACATGGAGGTGTACGTGCTGGACGACGCCCTCCAGCCTGTTCCGGTCGGCGTCGTGGGCGAACTGTACCTGGGCGGCCTGGGCGTGGCCCGTGGGTACGTGGGACGCGCGGACCTCACCGCCGAGCGCTTCGTTCCGCACCCTTTCAGCGCCACGCCGGGCGCGCGCCTCTACCGCTCGGGAGACCTGGGGCGCTGGTTGCCGGACGGCGTGCTCCAGTTCGTCTCTCGCGCCGACCTCCAGGTGAAGGTGCGCGGCATGCGCATCGAGCTGGGCGAGGTCGAAGCCGCCCTCGCCTCGCTCCCCGGCGTCCGCTCCGCCGCCGTCACCGTCCAGCGACGCGGGCCCTCCGACTCCTGGCTCGTCGCCTGGGTCGTCCCCGCTTTTCCCGACGCCGACGTCCACTCCCTTCAGGCCGCCCTCGCTCGTCTCCTCCCGGCCTTCATGCTTCCCTCTCGCTGGGTCCTTCGGGCCCAGCTTCCTCTCACCTCCACCGGCAAGCTCGACCGCAAGGCCCTCGCCGCGCTTCCTCTCGACGAGGCCCCTTCCCTCTCCGAAGGTGGGCCTCCTCGCGGCCCCCTTGAGGAACTGCTTGCTCAACTCTTCTGCCAGGTCCTCGGCCTCGAGCGCATCGAGCGGGAGGCCAGCTTCTTCCACCTCGGTGGCCATTCGCTCTCCGCCACCCGGCTGGTAGCCCGCGTCCGCCACTCCCTGGGCGTCCAGCTTCCCCTCTCCTCCCTCTTCACCTCCCCTTCCGTCGCGGGCCTCGCGCTGGAAGTCGCTTCGCTTCAGCGCTCCTCGTCCTCGCTTCCGCCTCCGGCGCCTTCTGACTCGGCGCCTTCGCTCTCCCAGGCCCAGGAGCGCCTCTGGTTCATCCATCAGCTCCAGCCGGGCTCGGGCGCCTACCACATCCCCCAGGCCGTCGAGCTTCGCGGCACGGTGAGCGCCGACGCGCTGGATGCGGCGGTGCGGTGGCTGTTGGAGCGCCATCCCGTGCTGCGTACCACCGTGGTGTCACAGCAGGGACAGGCGCGCGTCGAGGTGTCCTCCGTTCCCGCGCGTGTGCTTCAAGTCGAAGCCCTGCGCGCGGCCCCCGAGGCACTGGAGCTTCGGCTTCAGCAGGAATCATGGCGGCCCTTCTCGCTGGAGCAGGGACCGCTGTACCGCTTTCTGCTGCTCGACGTAGGGGAGGACCGGCACGTGCTGCTGGCCGTGTTCCATCACCTGGTGGTGGACGGCCTCTCGCTGGACATCCTGCTGCGCGAGCTGGGTGAAGCGTATGCCGCCTTCCAGCAGGGTCATGCGCCCACGCTGGCCCCGGTGGCGCTGCACTACGCGGACGTGGCCAACTGGCAGCGCTCCGAACCTGTCCATGCGCGCGACACGGCCCAGCTCGACTACTGGAAGCAGCGGCTCTCCGGCACGCCGGAGCTGCTCCAACTGCCCACCGACAAGCCGCGCCCCGCCGTCCTCACGCACCAGGGCGCCTCCACGGGGACCCAGGCACTGCCTGCCGCGCTGACGGACACTGTGCAGCGCGCTTGCCGTGAACACGAAGCCACGCCGTTCATGGTGATGTACGCCGCGTTCGCCGCGCTGCTGTACCGCTACTCCCAACAGGACGACTTCTGCGTCGGCACGCCCGTCTCCGGCCGCACCCACCCTTCGCTCGAAGGTGTCGTCGGTCTGCTCGCCAACACCGTGCCTCTGCGCACGCAGGTGGATGCGTCCACCTCCTTCGCTTCGCTCATTGCCCAGGTCCGCTCCACCACGCTGGATGCGCTCTCGCATCAGGACGTACCCTTCGAGCAACTGGTCCATGCGCTCGGCGTGGAGCGCAGCCTCAGTCATGCGCCCCTGTACCAGGTGATGTTCGACCTGCACCGGGTGCAGGGGTCACTCGCGGATGCATTCGCGGAGCTGGATGCGCGCCCGGTCCCCGTCGACATTCGCGCCAGCCCGTTCGACCTCGCGTTGAGCGTCATCGAGCAGGCAGGGAGCTTCGAGCTCTTCCTCCGCTACAGCGGCGAGCTGTTCGAGCCGGAGACCGCTCGACGGATGATGGAGCACTATCAGCGTCTGCTCACCCAGGCGCTGGCCGAACCGAACCTGCCGCTGTCGCGGCTGTCCCTGCTATCGTCCGACGAGCAGGCGCTGGTGCTTCGCCACGCCCGTCCCGCGCCGCTGGCTTTCGACCTGGACACCTGCCTGCCTGAGCGCATCAGCGCCCATGCGCGCAACACGCCCGAACGGCTGGCGCTTGCCTCCGCCGACGCGCAGTGGACCTACGCGCAACTGGAGGCCCTGAGTCTTCGCGCCGCGCGCACGCTTCGCGCCCAGGGCGTTGGGCACGAGTCCGTGGTGGCCGTCCTCGGCCGCCGCTCCGAGGCCACCGTCCGCGCGCTGCTGTCGCTGCACAAGGCCGGTGCCGCCTACCTCCCGCTGGACGCTCAACTGCCCGCGGCGCGCCTCGCACGGCTGCTGCTGGAGAGCCGCGCGCCCTTCGTCCTTCCCCTGGGCCCTGTCGAGGCGCTGCTCACCGAGGTGCTCGCGGAGATTCCGCTCGAGCATCGGCCGCGCGTGCTGTCGCTCCAGAACCTGGAGGCCGAATCTGACGCGCCGCTGCCTTCCTTCGCGACGCCGGACTCACTGGCCTACGTCCTCTTCACCTCCGGCTCCACTGGCACGCCCAAGGGCGTCATGGTGGACCACCGCGGCATGCTCAACCACCTGCTGGGCATGCAGCACTCGCTGCAACTTGGCGCGTCCGACGTGCTCGCGCAGACGGCGCCCCTCTCCTTTGACATCTCCATCTGGCAGATGCTGGGAGCGCTGGCCGCCGGAGGGACGACCTGCGTCGTGGATGACGACGTGGTGCGTGAGCCCGCCCGGCTCATCGCGGCCTTGCAGCAAGCGGGGGCCACCACCGTGGAGCTGGTGCCCTCGCTGCTCCAGGCCCTGCTCGAGGAGCCTGGAGAGGCGCCGCTGCCCGCCCTTCGCCAGATGCTCACCATTGGCGAGGCCCTGCCGCCTTCGATCTGCCGTGCGTGGTTCGAGCGCCACCCCGGCCTGCCACTGGTCAACGCCTACGGCCCCGCCGAGTGCGCGGACACCGCCACCCTCTGGCGCATGCACGCTCCGCCCGCGAGCGCCAGCACGCCCATCGGCACGCCCAAGGCCAACATGGAGGTGTACGTCCTGGACGACGCGCTCCAGCCGCTGCCTCCGGGTGTCCCAGGGGAGCTCTACATCGGCGGCACGGGCGTCGGTCGTGGCTACGTGGGACGCGCGGACCTCACCGCCGAGCGCTTCATCCCGCATCCCTTCAGCACCACGCCGGGCGCGCGCCTCTACCGGACGGGAGACCGGGGCCGCTGGAATGCCGACGGAACCCTGGGCTTCCTGGGCCGCGTCGACTTCCAGGTGAAGGTGCGCGGCATGCGCATCGAGTTGGGCGAGGTCGAAGCCGCCCTCGCCTCGCTCCCTGGCGTTCGCTCCGCCGCCGTCACCGTCCAGCGACGCGGGCCCTCCGACTCCTGGCTCGCCGCCTGGGTCGTCCCCGCTTCTCCCGACACCGACGTCCACTCCCTTCAGGCCGCCCTCGCTCGTCTCCTCCCGGCCTTCATGCTTCCCTCTCGCTGGGTCCTTCGGGCCCAGCTTCCTCTCACCTCCACCGGCAAGCTCGACCGCAAGGCCCTCGCCGCGCTTCCTCTCGACGAGGCCCCTTCCCTCTCCGAAGGTGGGCCTCCTCGCGGCCCCCTCGAGGAGTTGCTTGCTCAGCTCTTCTGCCAGGTCCTCGGCCTCGAGCGCATCGAGCGGGAGGCCAGCTTCTTCCACCTCGGTGGCCATTCGCTCTCCGCCACCCGGCTGGTAGCTCGCGTCCGCCACTCCCTGGGCGTCCAGCTTCCCCTCTCCGCCCTCTTCACCTCCCCTTCCGTCGCGGGCCTCGCGCTGGAAGTCGCTTCGCTTCAGCGCGACTCCTCCTCGCTTCCGCCTCCGGCGCCTTCTGACTCGGCGCCTTCGCTCTCCCAGGCTCAGGAGCGGCTCTGGTTCATCCACCAGCTCCAGCCGGACTCCGGTGCTCATGTCGTCGGACAGGCCGCGGAGTGGACGGGCTCGGTGGACGTGGCCGCGCTGGATGCGGCGGCGCGGTGGTTGCTGGAGCGCCATCCGGTGCTGCGCACCACCGTGTCCTCACGACAGGGTCAGCCGCAGGCGAACGTGTCCCCGGTCCCCGCCAGCGTGCTTCAGGTGGAGCCCCTGACGCCGGGGGCGGACGCCCAGGCCCGTCAGGCTCGGCGCCTGACGGAAGAAGGCAATCGGCCGTTCGATGTGGAGCACGGTCCGCTGTATCGATTCCTGCTGCTCGAAGCCGAGCAAGCGCGGCATGTGCTGGTCGTCGTCTTCCACCACCTGGTGAGCGACGCGCTGTCCGCGGGCCTGCTCATGCGCGAACTGGGCGAGGCGTATGCCGCCTTCCAGCAGGGCCATGCGCCCACGCTGGCCCCGGTGGCGCTGCACTACGCGGACGTGGCCAGTTGGCAGCGCTCCAAGCCTGTCCGCGCTCGCGACACGGCTCAGCTCGACTACTGGAAGCAACGGCTCTCCGATGCGCCGGAGCTGCTTCAGCTCCCCACCGACAAGCCGCGCCCCGCCGTCCTCACGCACCGGGGCGACAACACCGGCTACCACCCGCTGCCGCCGTCTCTCTCCGAGAGCCTGCGAGCGCTGTGCCGGCAACAGCAGGTCACGCCGTTCATGGTGCTGTACGCCGCGTTCGCCGCGCTGCTGTACCGCTACTCCCAGCAGGACGATTTCTGCGTCGGCACGCCCGTCTCCGGCCGCACCCACCCTTCACTCGAAGGCGTCGTGGGACTGCTCGCCAACACCGTGCCTCTGCGCACGCAAGTGGACGCGTCCACCTCCTTCGCCTCGCTCCTTGCCCAGGTCCGCGCTACCACGCTGGACGCGCTCTCGCATCAGGACGTGCCCTTCGAGCAACTGGTGCGCGCCGTGGGCGTGGAGCGCAGCCCGGGGCACGCGCCGCTCGTGCAGGTGATGTTCGACCTGCATCGCACCGAGCTGTCCGCCGCCAGTGGCTTCCATGCCCTGGGTGCACGGCGCGTCCCCATCGAGACATGGACGTGCGAGGTCGACCTCTTCCTCACCGCCATCGAGGTGGGCGAGGGCTTCGAGGTCTACTTCCAGTACAGCACCGACCTGTTCGAGCCCGGCACCGTGGAGCGACTGCGCAACCACTACGTGCAGCTCCTGGCCCACGCGGTGGCCGCGCCTCGCACGTCCGTGGGTGAGTTGTCCCTGCTCTCCGCCACCGAACGCGAGCAGGTGCTCCAAGGCTTTAACGCCACCGAGCGCCCCTTCGACTCGGAGGGGACCATCGTGTCCCTCATCGAGGCCCAGGTGGCCCGCACGCCGGACGCGCCAGCGGTGGTGGCGCCGGAAGGTACGCTCACGTTCCGGGAGCTGCACACCCGGGCGTCGCGGCTCGCGGCACACCTGTCCGCCGCGGGCGCGGGGCCCGAAACCGTGGTGGGCCTGTGCCTGGAGCGCTCACTGGACGCGGTGGTGTCCCTGGTCGCCATCTTCATCAGTGGCGCGGGCTGCCTCCCCCTGGAGGCGTCGCATCCACCCGCTCGCCGCGCGGCGCTGCTGCGCCAGGCCCGTGCACGGCTCGTTGTCAGCCGCCCGGGACTCTTCGCGGGCGTGGAGCCTGGGGTTCCCCTCGTATCGCCCGACGTGCGTGGAGACGTCGTGGCCGTCCCCCGCCCCCCGCGCGCCGAGCACCTCGCCTATCTGCTCTACACGTCCGGCTCCACGGGCGAGCCCAAGGGCGTGGAGCTCACCCACCGCAACGTCGTCCACTGCTTCGCGGCGTTCGACACGTACTACGCCACACAGCCGGGAGACTGCTGGGCGTCGTCGGGAAGCCTCTCCTTCGACATCCACCTGGAGGAGCTGCTCTTCAGCATCACCCGTGGCGCGCGCACCGTGTTGCGCGAAGTGGGCCCTCTGGGCCTGGGCCGCGACATCCTCGGCCACGGCATCACCCATGTCGTCATCACGCCGTCCTCGCTGGCCACCGCGCTGGAGGAGCCCGGTGCCGCGGATGCGTTCCGCTCGCTCAAGGTGCTCGTGACGGGCGGCGAGGTGCTGCCAGACCCGTTGGTGCGGCAGCTCGCGCTCACCGACACGCGGCTGGTCAACACCTATGGCCCCACGGAGACGAGCATCAACGTCGCGGCGGAAATCACGCTGCCCGACCGTCCCGTGCGCCTGGGCCGTCCGCTGGACCGGTGCCGGCTGTACGTCCTGGATGCGAACGGCGCTCCGGTGCCGCCGGGAGTCCCCGGCGAGCTCTACATCGGCGGTACCTGCCTGGGCCGTGGCTACCGCGACCGGCCGGACCTCACCGCCGAGCGCTTCATCCCAGACGCCTTCTCCGGCAGGGAGGGTGGCCGCCTGTACCGCACGGGTGACCGGGTGCGGTGGAACGGGGATGGCTCGCTCGGCTTCCTGGGGCGCACCGACTTCCAGGTGAAGGTGCGCGGCGTCCGCGTAGAGCTGGAGGAAGTGGAGGCCGCCCTCCTGCGCCAGCCCGGTGTGAGGCAGGCATCGGTGGTGGTGCGCGGCGCTCAGCGAGATGCACGCCTGGAGGCGTTCCTCGTGCTGGAAGACACGGCTGCCGGCGTCGAGTCCCGGCTCCGCGAAGGGCTGTCGCGCGCGCTGCCCGAAGCCCTGGTGCCCTCGCGCTTCACGGTGCTGACCGCCCTGCCGATGACGACCAGTGGCAAGGTGGACCGCAAGGCACTGGCGGCCCTGCCCATCCCGGACATCGAGCCGGAGGCCGCGCCCGAAGCGCGTCCCCGTGGCGCCGTCGAGGAGCTGCTCGCCCTGCTGTTCTGCCAGGTGCTGGGCCTGCCGCAGGTGCGGCGCGAGGACGACTTCTTCCACATCGGAGGTCACTCGCTGGCCGCCACGCGACTGGTGGCGCGAGTGCGACAGGCGTTCGACGTGGAGTTCCCACTCCAGGCGTTCTTCACCGAGCCCACCGTCGCGGGCCTCGCGCGCGAGTTGGAGACGCGGCGTGACGGCGCGGCCCCGCTCCCCGCGCCCGTGCCGCGTCCAGCGGACGCCGCGTTGGTCCTGTCTCCCACGCAGGAGCGGCTGTGGTTCGTGCAGCAGCTCCATCCGGGCACCAGCGCCTATCACCTCGCGGAGGCGGTGGAGCTGGACGGTCCTCTGGACGTGGCGGCGATGGAAGACGCCTTGCGCTGGCTGGTGACAAGGCATCCGGTGCTGCGGCTCGCCGTGCCGGCGCGCGACGGCCTTCCGGCGCCCGTGCTGTGCCCCGTGCCTCCACGCGTCTTGGAGGTGGAAGAAGCGCCGTCCGCGGCGCAGTGGGCCCGGGACGCGGTTCACGCATCCTTCGACCTGGCGCGCGGCCCGCTCTATCGATTCCGGCTGCTGCGCACGGCGCCGGAGCAGCACGTCCTGCTGCTCGCCTTCCATCACCTCGTGGTGGACGGGCTGTCACTGGACGTCCTGGTGCGCGAGCTGGGCGAAGCCTACGCGGCGTTCCATCAACGCCGCACGCCCACGCTGCCGACGCCCCGGCTGGAGCATGCGGACATCGCCGCGTGGCTGCGCACCCCTCCTGCTCGGGAACGGGACGAGGCCCAGCTCGCCTACTGGAAGCAGAAGCTCGAAGGCGTGCCCGGCCTGCTGCGGCTCACCCCGGACAAACCTCGGCCCGCATCGCCACTGCTCACGGGCGCCATCACCCAGGGCCACGCCCTGTCCACCGACACGGTGCGCGCGCTCCAGTCCTTCTGCCGCGAGCACCAGGCGACGCCGTACATGGTGCTGCTGTCCGCGTTCTCGGCGCTGCTCCACCGTTACTCCGGCCAGGAGGACTTCTGCGTCGGCACGCCTGTCTCCGGCCGCACGCATCCAGCGCTGGAGGGTGTGGTCGGGCTGATGCTCAACACCGTGGCGCTGCGCACACCCGTGGCGCCGGATGTGTCCTTCGCCTCGCTGGTGGCCGGCGTGCGCGCCACCACGTTGGAAGCGCTGGCGCACCAGGACGTTCCGCTGGACCGAGTCGTCCAGGCGTTGGGCGTGGAGCGCTCCGCCGGGCACTCGCCGCTGTTCCAGGTGATGTTCGACCTGGTGCGCGCGGACCGCACGCTGGCGGACGCCTTCCCGGACCTGCGCGCCCGGCCGCTCCAGCCGGAGCTGCTCACCAGTCCGTTCGACCTGTCGCTGTGGGTCGCTGAATCCTCCACCGGCTACACCCTGGCGCTGCGCTACGGCACCGAGCTGTTCGAGCCCACCACCGCACAGCGACTCATGGGACATTACGTCCGGTTGCTCCAGCACGCGCTGGAAGCGCCGGACACCGCGATATCCGCGCTGGAGCTGCTGCCCGCGAGTGAGCGAGTGCACCTGCTCCGGACGTGGAACGACACGGGCGCGGACTTCCCGCGCGAGCACACCGTCCATGCGCTGTTCGAGGCCCAGGCCGCGCGCACGCCAGATGCCCCCGCCGTCCTGCACGACGCGGAGGTGATGACCTACGGCCAACTGGATGCACGTGCCAACCGGCTCGCGCGGTACCTGCGGCGGATGGGCGTCCGGAGCCAGACACTGGTGGGCCTGTGCCTCCGCCGTTCCGTGGACATGGTCGTGGCGGTGCTCGGCGTGCTGAAGGCGGGAGGCGCTTATGTTCCGATGGATGCGTCCCAGCCTCCCGCCCGGCTGAGCTTCCTGCTGGAGGACACCGGCGCGCCCGTGCTCGTCACCGAGGACGCGGTGGCGGACACGCTGCCCGTCTCGCAGGCGCTCGTGCTGTGCCTGGACTCCGAATGGGAGCGCACCGCCGGGCGTGAGTCGGACGTGACGCTCGAATCCGCCTCTTCGGCGGAGGACCTCGCCTACCTCATCTACACCTCCGGCAGCACCGGGCGGCCCAAGGGCGTCATGGTGGAGCACCGGGGCGTGGTGAACTACCTGCACTGGGCCCGGAAGGCGTATGCCGTCGACGACGGCGCGGGCGCCCCCGTTCATTCCTCACTGGCCTTCGACCTCACTGTCACCAGCCTGCTGCTGCCGCTCACCGCGGGCAGGTCCGTGACGCTCGTTCCGGAAGAGGACGGCGTGGAAGGCCTGGCCACTGCGCTCCGCACGAGCGCGGACTTCAGCCTGGTGAAGCTGACGCCTGCCCACCTGCAGATGCTGGCCGCGCAGCTTCCGCCCGAGGCGCGCGCGGGCCGTACCCGCGCCTTCGTCATCGGTGGCGAGGCGCTCACCTCCGCCACCGTGGAGCCCTGGCGGCAGCACGCACCGGGCACGCGGCTCATCAACGAGTACGGCCCCACGGAGACGGTGGTCGGCTGCTGCGTCCACGCCGTGGAGGCAGACACGCCGGTGGAAGGCGCGGTGCCCATTGGCCGTCCCATCGCCAACACGCGCCTCTATGTCCTGGACGCCGCCCTCGGGCCGGTGCCGGCGGGTGTCCCTGGCGAGCTCTACATCGGAGGCGAAGGCGTCGCGCGTGGGTATTGGCGCAGGCCCGAGCTCACCGCCGAGCGCTTCGTGCCGGACCCGTTCTCCTCCGTTCCGGGCGCGCGGATGTACCGCACCGGCGACCGGGTGCGTCTGCGTCCGTCGGACGTGCTGGAGTACCTGGGCCGCGTGGACTTCCAGGTGAAGGTGCGTGGCCACCGCGTGGAGCCGGGCGAGGTGGAAGCCGCGCTCATCGAGCTGCCGGGTGTCGCTGCCGCGGTGGTGGTCCTCCGTGAGGACAGCACCACGGGCCCCCGGTTGGTCGGGTACGTCACCAGCCACGACGCGGTGCCCGAGACGGAGCCCCTGCGCGCAGCACTGGCACAGCGACTGCCCGCACACATGGTGCCCTCCGCGCTCGTCGCGCTGGCTCGGCTTCCGCTGACGGCCAATGGCAAGGTGGACCGGGAGGCACTGCCCGCGCCGGAAGCCCCCGCGGCTTCGGACGAGGATTTCGTTTCACCGTCCACGCCCACCGAGCACGCCCTGGCTCAGCTCTGGGAGGAGCTGCTGGGCGTGCAGCGAGTGGGTGCCCGGGACGACTTCTTTGAGCTGGGAGGCCACTCGCTGCTGTCCGTCCAGCTCGCCTCGCGTGTCCGGGAGCGGTTGGGCGTCGAGCTGCCCGTGGCCACGCTGTTCGCCACGCCCACGCTGGCGGCGCTCGCGGCCCGTATCGATGCGTCCCCCAAGGTCTCGGAGCGTGTGGAGTCCATGCCCCAGGCGCGGCCGGAGCGCATCCCCGCGTCCCTGGTGCAGGAGCGCCTCTGGTACGCGATGCAGCTCCCGGAGGCGCCGCCCTTCGTCGTCGTCGCTGCGCTGGTGCTCGACGGCACGCTGGACATCGCGTGTCTGGAGGCCGCCCTGGAGGCCGTGCTGGAGCGCAACGCCACGCTGCGCACCACCTTCCGACTGGAGCACGGAGCCGTCTTCACCCAGGAGCATCCCATCACCCGGCCGGTGCTCGTCCAGACGGACCTGTCCCACCTGTCCGCCGCCGAGGCCCTGGACGCCGCGCGCGCCATCGCCACCCGGCATGACCGCGAGCCCTTCGCCGTGGACCAGGGCCCGCTGTACCGCTTCGAGCTGGCACGGCTGGACACCCGTGGCACGCGCCATGTGCTCGTCGCGTCCATGAGCCATCTGGTCAATGACGGCATCGGAATGGGGGCCTTCCTGGAGGAACTCGCCCAGGCCTGGGCCGGAACCACGGCACACGCGCGCACCACGCCGCTGCTGCCTCCGGCGGCGCGGACGTATGCGGACTTCGCGCTCTGGCAGCGGAGCCCCGAGCACCTGCTCGAGGTGGACGCCGCCGTGGCCTCCTGGAAGGCCGCGCTGGCACACGCGCCGTCCGTCCTCGACCTGCCGCTGGACTTCCCTCGCCGCGCGCCCGCGCTGAACGCGAACATGCGGCCGGAGCCCCTGTCCCTCGACGCCGAGGCGATGTCGGCGCTCCACGCGCTGGCCCGGCGCGAGGGCGTGTCTCCCTTCACCGCGGTGCTCGCGCTGATGCAGCTGTGGCTGCACCGCCTCAGCTCGCAGCCGCACGTCGTCGTCGCGTCACCCTTCTCGGGCCGCGTGCTGCCGGGCGCCGAGCGGCAGGTGGGCTACTTCGCCAACGTGCTGCCGCTATGCACCGAGGTGGCGGGCACGCCGTCCTTCCGCGCGCTCCTGCGCCGCGCCTGGGATGTGGTGGGGCACGCCACGGCGAACCAGGAAGTCCCCTTCAAGCGCATCGCGGACGCGGTGCAGCCGGATGCGCCTCGCACCGCCCCGCCGCTGGCCCAGGCCCTGCTGCTGCTGGACAGCCCCGCGTCCCTGTCCTTCAACGGACTGGGTACCACGTACCTGGACGGCGAGAGCATCTTCCCCGCCTACGACGTGGTGCTGCACCTCATCGAACGGCCCGAGGGCGGGACGCTGGGCTTCCTCGCCACCGACAGCGCCCTCTTCACCTCCGCCACGGCACAGCGCATGGCCCGCGCCTTCGAGCAACTGCTCACCGAGGCCGTGCGCACACCGGACGCGCCGCTGACCCGGCTGTCGCTGCTGTCCTCGCAGCAGCGCGCGCAGGTGCTGGCCACGTTGGATGGTGGCCCGCAGGACATTCCAGAGGGCGCCTGCATCCACACGCTCTTCGAGGCGCAGGTGCGCCGCTCGCCACACGCCCCCGCCGTGGCCCATGGCGATTCGACGTGGAGCTACGCGGAGCTCAACGCCCGCGCCAACGCGCTGGCCGCGCGCCTGCTCTCCCGGGGCATGCAGCCCGAGGAGCGCGTGGGTGTGGTGATGGAGCCCTCCAACCAGGGCATGGCCGCGCTGCTGGGCATCCTCAAGGCGGGCGGTGCCTACGTCCCGCTGGACGCGGGGTGGCCGGAGCCTCGCAAGCGCTCGGTGCTGACGCGCTCAGGGGTGCAGCGGCTGTGGGTCGATGCCGAGGCGCTGGAGGCACACGCGGGCCTGGTGCCCGACGTGGAGGTGCCGCCCCAGCCCGCGCACATCGCCGAGGACCTGGAGCCCGGTCCCCGGCACGTCGCGGACTCACAAGTGGCGTACATCGTCTTCACGTCCGGCTCCACCGGCGAGCCCAAGGGCGTCATGGTGGAGCACCGCAGCGTGGTGAACCACAACGTCGCCCTGGCCGCGCGCTTCGGCTTGCGCCCAGGCGACAGGATGCTCCAGTTCGCGCCGCTCAGCTTCGACGCGGCGGCCGAGGACCTCTACCCGCCGCTCGTGGTGGGCGCCACGGTGGTGATGCGCAGCGGACTGGTGCCCGCGCACGTCATGACGCCGTACCTGGAGGAGACGGACATCACCCTCATCAGCCTGCCCCCCACGTACATCGAGGAGTGGATTCGCCAGATGGAGTCCCACGGCCAGCGAGTGCCCGCGCGGCTTCGCCTGCTGGCGCCCGGTGGCGACGTGCTCAAGCGCGAGACGTATGAAGCCTGGGTGCGCGTGGGCGGTGGCCATGCCCCGTGGCTCAACGTCTACGGCCCCACCGAGTGCACGATTACCTCCGCCACCTGTGACATCCCGGGCGCCGAGGGACTGGGCACCGACGCCACCTTCCCCATCGGCCGGCCCATCTCGCGCGTGCGCATCCACCTGCTCGACGAGCACCTGGAGCCGGTGCTGCCAGGGCTGCCCGGGCGCGTGTACATCGGCGGCGCGGCGCCGGCCCGGGGCTACCTGGGCGCTCCGGACCTGACGGCCGAGCGCTTCATCCCCGACCCCTTCGCCACCGAGCCCGGCGCGCGCATGTACCACACGGGTGACCTGGCCCGGATGCTGCCGGACGGGCGGCTGCGCTTCCTCGGCCGCGCGGACCATCAAATCAAGATTCGAGGCTTCCGCGTCGAGCTGGCCGAAATCGAGGCCTGCTTGCGTCAGTTCCCAGGCGTCGAGGAAGCCGTGGTGCTGGCGCGCACCGGCGGCTCCGGGCAGACGCAGCTCCAGGCGTTCCTCCAGGCACCGCCCCAGCATGTGCGCGCGGACGCCCTGCGTGAGCACGTCGCGGCGCGGCTGCCGTCGTACATGGTGCCCGCGGCCCTCGTCGTCCTGGAGGCGCTGCCCATCAACGCCAACGGCAAGGTGGACCGGCAGGCGCTGCCGGACCTGTCCGCGCAGCCCGCGGTGCCGCCCGCGCAGGAGGCTCCGGGCGAGCACCTGGAGACGCCCTTCCGCACCACGCTGGAGATGGCGATGGAGCGGCTGTGGCGCGAGGTGCTGGGGCGCACGGACGTCAGCGCGGGTGATGACTTCTTCCAGGTGGGCGGCGACTCCATCCTCGCGATGCGGCTGCTGAGCCGGCTGGAGGAGGAGCTGGGCGTGCCCGTCCCCCTGGCCACGCTCTTCCAGTACCCGGTGTTCCGTGAGACGGCCGATGCCGTGCATGAGCTGCTGGCCGAGGGCCCTCCGCGCTCCAGCGTGGTGTCCCTCTCCGGCAAGCAGACGCCGAAGTCCGCGCCGCCCTTCTTCGTGTTCCACCCCGCCGACGGCGAGCTGCACTACTACCGGAACCTCACCCCGCTGCTGGAGCCCGGCCTGCGGTGCTACGGCGTCCAGGCCCCCGAGACGCAGTCGAAGCACGGCCACGCCACCTTCGACGCGCGCATCGCCGCGTACGTGCGGGACATCCAAGAGGTGCAGCCACACGGCCCCTACCGCTTCGCGGGCTACTCGTTCGGCGGCTACCCGGCGTTGGGCGTCGCGGCGGCGCTGGAGGCGCAGGGCGAAACCGTGGAGCTGCTGGCCCTGGTGGATGCCCTGCCCGCGGTGGAAGGGCCTCAGGGCTCGGCGGAGGACCCGGTGCGCTCCATGGCGGAGGAGTTCGGCGTCCTGGACGCCGCGCTGGAGGCGGAACTCGCCCCGCTGGACGACGCCGCGCGCTGGGAGCGGGTGACGGCGCTGGGCCGTGAGCTGGGCATGCTGGCCCCCCACTCGCGCGCCGCCGACCTGCGCCGCATCTGGCACGTGCTGGGCGAGGTGCTGGTGCCGCAGGTGGTGGGCTGGAAGGTGCCGTCCGTGCGCGCCCGGGTGCAGCTCTTCACGAGCGCGCCGTCACGGGCCCTGCACGGGGACACGCTGGGATGGGAGCGGCACCTGACGCGCGAGCAGCTCGACGTGGTGCCGCTGGCCAGCTCCCACTTCGGCACGCTCCAGCAGCCCTGCGTCCAGGAGCTGGCGAACCACCTCCTGGAGGTGCTGAAGCGGCAGGGAGGCTAATCAGCGCAGGCGGCTCTCCAGCCACGCCTTGGTGAAGATGTTGGCGTCCAGCGGCGCCAACACCACCTCGTCGTAGCGGACCACCATCTGCGTGCCTTCCTGCTCCTCCGTCTCCAGCACTTCCTTGTAGTGGAGGACATGCTTGCCGGAGAGCGGGTCCTTGATGCGCTGGTAGCTGCGCACGATGTCGGTGCGCAGCGTGCGGCCGGACGCGGTGTAGCCCACCTTCTTGACGATGTTGTTCTGCGGGTCCACCCAGATGCGCATCAGCGGGAACGTCACCTGGTCGTTCTTCGCCGTCAGCAGCAGCTTGCGGTACGCCACGCCGTTGACGGTGTCGTCGCCCTCGTCCTTGCCGGCGTAGTCCTCGGCCAGCCGCGAGCGGTCGAAGTCCGCCTCGCAGGTGAAGGTGTTGAGCAGGTTGGTGCGCTGGGTGTTGCGCCGCCACGAGCCCGTCGTCGCCTCGTAGTCCCACAGGTTGCGGCCGATGCGCAGCGTCCCCATGCCCGCGAGGTGCCGCGGCTTGGTGGAGAGGAAGAGCAGGTCGTTGTCGGCCTCGCGCCGGTAGACGTGGACCTCCATGGCCCGCTTGGCGCCGTCCTTGCGCGTCTCATAGAGGCGGATGACGCCCTTGTAGTCGCTGGTGAAGGACATCTTCTCGTCGATGTGGCGCAGCAGGGCATCGGGCGCCAGCTTGGGCTGGGCCTCCGCGAGCGCCACCGCCGGGAGCAGCAGGGTCCAGCCGAGCAACAGGACGGACAGCGGGCGTCGTGCGTTCATCACAAGGACTCCATGGCGGAACGAGGAGGAAGCGAAGCGGCCCGGAAAGCCGGGACGATGGAAGCCAGGCCCGCGCCCAGCGTCACCAGGAGCACCGCGGCCACCACGTGCCCCAGGGTGGGCGCCAGCGGCAACGTGCCGCTGAAGAACAGGGTGGAGAGCGCGTCCGGCACTGGCAGCACGTCACGCAGGAGCACCCCCAGACCCGCCGCCATGCCAGCGCCCACGAGCGAGGCCGCCCACCCCACCAGCAGCCCCTCCAGCATGAAGGCGGCCACCAGCGAGCGGCGCTGCATGCCCATGGCGCGCAGCGTTCCAATCTCCCGCGTGCGCTCGCGGACCGACACGTTGAGCGAGACGAAGAGCCCCACCACCACGACGCCGAACACCACCGCGCCCACCAGCACCAGCAGCAGCCCCAGGCCCTGGCCCACGAAGTCGAGGAAGGCCGCCTCGTCCTCCCAGGTGCTCACGTCCAGCTTCTGGCCCGCCCAGCCCTCGCGCAGCAGGGGCCCCAGCTTGTCGCCGTAGGCCTCGTGCGCGGGCGGCAGCACCTCGTAGCCGGCCTGCTGGAGCGCGCCACGCAGCGTCCCCGCCAGCGGCTCCAGCTCCGTGCCGTCGCCGCAGAGGAGCTGAATCACGCTCGCCGAGTCCGGACGGAAGCCATACAGCTCGCGCAGCATCGCGTTGGACACCAGCAACCCCGCGGACTCGCCCAGGACACCCGCGCGCTCCAGCAGGGCCACCACCTCCACGTCCACCGCGTTGCGCTTGCCACCGGGCATCTGCACGAAGAGCGTGGCCAGCTCGCCCACCTCCACCTGGAGCCGCTCCGCCAGCGACGTGGACAGCGCCACCGTGCGTGGCTGCGCGAGGGCTTCCAGCGAACCGGTGCGCACCCGGAAGCCCGCGTTGCCCTCGGCCGCGACGTCCAGGCTCATCAGGTACGAGCGCACCCGGTGCCGTCCCGCGCCCGCGGTGGCCGAGCCCCGGCCCCGCTCGCGCACCTGGCACTCCGCGGGCACGTGCGGCTGGAGGACGGAGCGGACCCGCGAGGTGTCACCCACCACGGGGAAGATGGAGTCGGGATGCTCCTTGAAGTAACCCCCGACGTTGAGGTCGCCCGCGAGGAAGGTCCTCACCGCCTCGCGCTGCGCCCGGGCGACGCCCGCGCTCACGGACATCACGCCCACCAGCACGGCGCTGGCGCCCGCGAGCACGATGAGCAGCAACAGGCCCCGCTCTCGGTGGGCCAGGAGGTTTCGGAAGGCAATCTGGAGAAGTGCGCGCATCGGTTCAGCCCTCGCCCTTCCGCATGGCTTCGATGGGCGCCACCGCGCTGCCTCGCCACGCCGGTACCAGTGTCGCCAGCAGCACCACGGCCGTCACCGCCACCACCACGGCCGCGGTTCCTCCCAGCGACAGCGCTGGACGCAGCACCGGCCCGCCCAGGAAGAACTGCAGGGAGCCATCCTCCACCGCCACGCCATCCCCGGTCGCAAGCGACAGCAGCGCCGCGCCCAGCACCGCGCCCAGGACGCTGCCGATACCGCCCAGCAGCGACCCTTCCAGCAGCAGCGAGGTGAAGACCTCGCGACGTTGCATTCCCACCGCGCGCAGCGTGCCGACCTCCGCCACGCGTTCCCGCGCCAGCAGCAGCAGCGTTCCAGCGGCGACCAGCGCGACGAAGGAGGTCATCAGCAGCGCGAAGAGCAGCAGCACCGCCTGGAGCATCACCACCAGACCGCCCAGCAGCCCACCCGCCTCCTGCCAACCCACCGTGGCCAGGGCTTCACCACCGGGCAGCGCGCGCATGCGGGCCGCGACGTCCTCGGCGGAGGCGCCGGGCGCCAGCACCACCGCGGCCTGCAACACCGTGCCGCGTGAGAGCTCGTCCTCGGAGAAGGTCTCCGGCAGGGCCCGAGCGCGCTCGAAGACCGGGGCTTGTTCGGTGTGCGCCGTCTGCGCCTCCGCGTCCACGATGTCGGGCGGATGGAAGGCGTCCAGGGACTCGGGGGGCGCCATGGCCTCCCCTTCCATGCCAAAGGTCTCGAACAGCGCCCGCGCCTCGTCCTGTTGTGCCTGGGTGAAGCGGCCAGACAGGTGCCGCGCCGTGACGAGGTCCACCACGCTCATGGTGTTGACCCGGCCGTCGTCGCCGCCCAGGCCCCGGAAGCGGAAGGTGCCGAAGACTCGCACCGGCACGGCGGTGCCACTCTCCAGCGGCGTCTTCAGTGACAGCACGTCCCCGGGCTTGAGCCGGTACAGCGGCAGCGAGGGCGCCAGCTCCCCGTAGAACTGTCCGAAGCGGGTGTCGAAGTTGGCGTCGTCCACCGAGAGGAAGCGCGCCAGCAGGGCCTCCAGCTCGCCCGGCTCTCCCAGCACGCGGGCCAGTCCGGCCTGGAGCGCCGTGGCGCGCTCGATGTCCAGGCGAGCCACCAGGTCCGGCACCTCCGCGACGTTGCGCTCCACCAGCGTGCGCAGTTGCTCGTCCTCCGCCAACGTGAGGCCCCGCTCGCGCTCGCGGCGCAGCGTGTCCATGCGCACGGCAATGGGGTGCTTGAAGTGCTGCTCGTACGTCGCGTGCCCCATGACGAGGCCCCGCGTCCCTGGCGGAGGAAGCTGCCCGGAGACGAGCTCGAAGCGCGGGAAGGCCCGAGCGAAGCGCGCCACGTCCGTGCCCAGGTAGTCCACCGGAAGCTCTTCCCCCTCGCCCGCTTGCCGCGCCACGCGGTTCTCCAACACCTCCAGCAGGCCCTGTGGGTCCTCGGTCAGCCGCTCCCAGAAGGCGGGCTCGGCCGCGTCCCGCAGCACGCGCAGGTCATCCGCGAAGGCAGGCTCTTCCGCGAAGGCCTCGCTCCGGCGATCCGCGTTGCGCGCCACCCGCGCCAGCGTCAGCCGCAGGTCCTCGCCCAGACGGCGCAGCCGTGCGTCCCGTTCCTCGGAGGCCGGCGCCCGCGCCGCCTCGCGCAACACCGCCAGCTTTTCATCCAGGGCGTTGCCACGAAACACGGCGCCCATGCCCAGCTCCAGCGGCACCACCTCCTGGACGCCGGGGAGGTCGCGCAGCCGGGGCTCCAGGGCGCCGTAGTCCGGAATCGGTTGCAGGTCCGGGACGCCCCCGGGCCCCACCACCACCTGGGGCGTTCCCGTGGAGGCGGCGGCGTAGACCTGGAGGTCCCCCGCGCCGCTCTCGATGAGACTTCGCCGCGTGCCGTCATGGATGCTGCCCATCAACGACACGCCCGGCGTCAGCAGCGCCGCCGCGCCTGCCGCCAGCAGCCCCACCACCCAGCTTCGGGGGCGGGCCAGCACACTTTGAACGGTGAGCGACCACAGCGTCACGCAGACTCCTCGGTCCGGTGCCATGCCCGGGCAAGACGTATGCCCGGGTAGGTGGACGCTACAACGGACGGGACGGAGGGACTACCGCCTCGCTCACGTGGGCTCCAACACGCGCAGGAGCAGGTCCACCTGCGCGTCGCTGAGCACCGAGATGTCCAACTGCGTCAGGTCCACCACGCGCCGCACGTGCTCCGCCAGCGCCGTGGCCGTGGGGTGCTCGAACAGGGCCACCTCGCGCAGTTGCAGGCCGGTGCGCTCATTGATGCGCGCCACCACCCGGGTGGCCTGGAGCGAGCTGCCGCCCAGCGTGAAGAAGTCAGAACCGACGCCCACGCCCTGGGCTCCGAGGACCTCGTGGAAGGCGTCCATCACCACCGTCTCGAATGGCCCGGCGGCGGCGCCGTCCCCCACCCCGGAGAGGTCAGCGGCCAGGGCATCACGGTCCACCGCGCCGTCCGCGCGGCGGGGCCATTCCGGCAGGGGATGAAGGACCGCGTCGGAGAGTCCCACGGGCGGGACGTCTCCCGGCCGCTGCACCAGGAAGACATGGGCCGTGTCCAGGCGCTGCCCCTCGCCCAATCCCGCCTGACGCCAGGGCCAGGCCGCCCCCACCACGCCTGACAGCAAGTGCGCGGGCGCGTGCTCCACCGCCAAGGCCACGGAGGCCAGGGCCTGGGATGGCTCCAGCACCCGGTACCCCGGCGGCGCGGCCCCTAGTGAGCGCGCGAGCCCCGTCTCCCGCACCTGGCTCAGTGAGACCGCCACCGCGTGGCGGCCCTGTGCGGTCAGCCGCTCGGCGAACCGTTCGAGGAAGGCCGTGCCGGCGCAGTAGGCCGCGTGGCGGCCCGCGCCCAGCGTCCCCATCAACGACGCCGCGAAGACGCAGACGGCTTGGGGCTTGTCCTTCAAGACGGTCGCGATGGCCCTCGCGCCCAGTGCATGTGCGGCGGCGCCTTGTACCAGTGTCTCCGGCGTCTCGTGCTCCAACGCGACGGGCGTCAGCGTGCCCGCGAAGTGGAAGGCGCCGTCGAGCGACTGACCGAAGTGCGCCTCCGCGTCGCGCACGGCATTCCGAAGCGCGACCTCGTCCGTGACGTCCACGGAGACATACTTCGAGGTGCCCAGCTCGGACTCCAGCGCCCTCGCCTCGGGCCCATGAGGGCGCCGCCCCACGAGCAGCAGCCGGGCGTCCAGCCCCTGCCGCAGCTGACGTGCCCATTCACGTCCCAGGCCACCGAGCGCGCCTGTGACCAGGTAGAGTCCTCCCCGATTGAGGCGCTGGGGTGCCGCGAGCGGTGGCGGCGTCCATGGGGTGAAGACGCGCTCCCACCGCGTGCCTTCCCGCCACGCCACCTCGCGCGCGGCATCCTGGGAGGAGAGTTCGCGGGCGACAGCATGGGCGGTGGCGGATGCATCCGGTGGCGTCCATGCCACCCGCGCTTCCAGCCCCGGAACCTCCGCCACGGCGCTCCAGAGCAGGCCCGGCGTCAGCAAGGCGGCCAGCAAAGCCGCGTCGTCCCCTCCCGACTCCGGAAGCACCGCGAGCACGCGCACGACCGGAGCGTCCTCGCCTCGGTTGGACAGGGACTGGAGCGCATGAAGCAGTGGCGCCATGCGAGAGGCCACCGCCGCTTGCGGCACGGCATCCGAGGCCGTGCCCTGGGCAGGTGCGGCCAGATGCGCGGCCGGCGCCGCTTGCGGCACGGCATTCGAGGCCGCGCCCTGGGCAGGTGCGGCCCGATGCGCGGCCGGCGCCGCCTGCATCGCGCCGTCCGGGGCCGTGCCCTGGTCAGGTGCGGCAACGCCCCCGGACACGCCTCTGCCAGGCGCTCTGGAGGCAGCGTCCTGATGGCGCTCATCCGGAGCCGTCATCTCCCCGCGAAGCAAAGACTCGCGGACCGCGGGCGTCTCCTGCGCCCCCGGCAGCAGCACCACCACGTCGCCACAGGGCACACGGCGCTCCGCAAGGGCCTCAATGGCACGAACGAGCTCACCGCTCGCCTCCGGCGCCACCCGCACCACCTCGCGGCCATCGGCCTGTTCGCGCAATGCCTCAGTGAAGGCTTCGTCCGCGATGACGACCACGGCACCGCGTGTTCCCGCCCTGGTCGCCAGCGGCCGAGGCACCCACCGGGACACCGCCAGGCACGGCGGCATCGTGGCGGGTCCGCCCAGGACGCTCAGCGCGCGGTGATACTCGGCCCCCAGCTCGCCTGCCTCGAAACGGCGCCGCAATTCGGTGCGGCCCCGCTTCCCCAGCTCCGTGCGCGGCACCTGCTCGCGCGCCAGGGGCAACAGGTGCGCGACATGGAAGCCGAGCACCCGGCCCACCTTCTCCCGGATGCTCCGCAGCAACTCCGCCAGCGGCGGTGCATCCGGCGTAGGCACGAAGCAGACAGCCAGTTCATCCGTCTGTGCCGTACCGCTCCGCGTCGGGCAGGCCACGGTGTACGACGGCAGCACGCCAGGAACCGACTCCACCACCTCCTCGATGTCCTGCGGGTAGACGTTGTTGCCGTGGAGGATGAGGACCTCCTTCTGGCGCCCCGCGATGGACATCTGCCCGTCCTGAATCACGGCCATGTCCCCGGTGCGAAACCAGCCATCGGCCGTGAAGGAGCGCGCGTTGAGTTCCGCGTCATCCAGGTAGCCGGACAGCACCTGCGCACCCCGGGCCTGCAGGTGGCCGACCTGACCTTCGGGAACCACCGCGTCGGCATCGTCCACCACACGCAGGGCCGCGCCCACTGGAGGCGGCCCCAGCTCCGTCGCCGCTTCCACGGGATGGGTCCGCACGCCCCGCGTCATCGAGAAGAAGGACGACGTCTCCGCCATGCCCCAGGCCGGACACACCGCGTCCTCGCGCAGTCCGCTGTCGCGCAGGGGCTCGGAGAAGCGCCGGAGCGTCGCGGGCAACACGGACTCGCCACCAGAGGCCAGCACCCGCACCTGCTCCAGCCGCCACGCGCGGCGCTCCTCGCGCTCCAGCCGGTCCGCCACCAGGCCGTAGGCGAAGTTGGGGGCCCAGCTCATCGTCCCGCCGAACTCCGTGAGCAAATCCAGCCAGCGCAGCACGTCCGCCAGGACGTAGTCGCGCGCCACCAGCACATGGGGCGTTCGGGTGCGCAGCGCGAGCAGGTGGGGGTAGCTCGTCCCCGCTACGTGGTCCAAGGGCATCCAGCTCACGCCCACATCCCCGGGCAAGTACCAACCGCCGGCCACCATCCCCTCGCCCATCGCCATCAGGTTGGCGTGCTTCAGCACCACGCCCTTGGGACGTCCGGTGCTCCCAGACGTGAAGGAGAGGATGGCGGGCGCCTCCGGGTCCACGGCCGCGAGGGGCCCCGGCTCCGCGCCCGACAGGGATTGCAGCGACAGGGTGCGCAGCCCCGCCTCCGACAGCGGCGCCGTGGCCTTCGCCTCCGTGAGCAGCCACGGTGTCCCCAGCCGCTCCGACACCGAGATGAGCCGCGCGACGCCAGGCTGCGAGCGCTCCAGCGACGCCGGCAGCGCCAGCGGCACCGGCACCACGCCGCCGAGCGTGCAGGCCCAGAAGCCACGCACGAAGTCGCCCGGGCGCTCCATCGCGAGCATCACCCTGTCACCCGCCTTCGCGCCCCGCGCCCGCAGACCGCCCCACAGCCGGAGCGCCTCGTCCCAGAGCCCGGCGAACGTCAGCGTCTCCCGCTGCCCCTGGACGTCGATGAAGGTGATGACATGTTCGGGAGCGTGCGTCACGGCCTGCTGGAGCAGTTCGACGAGCGTCCGCGGCGCTCCCGCGGGCATGCTGCGCGGTCCTGAATCGATGAGGGAAGGCCGGCCTCCCGCGTCCATCCGCGCCGGAGCCTGGGCCGAAGACACGGGCGCCACGCCCCCCGCCTTCAGTCGCAGTGCGGCGGGAAGCAAGGCGTCCAGCGGCGTGTGGACCTCCTCGTCCCGTCGGGCTCCCACGAGCGCCACCGCCTCGATGCCCTGCTGCCGGAGCGCGTCCTCCAGGGCCTGAAGCCTCGCGGGCACGGGCGGCATGCTCTGGCGCAGCGCCGCCGCATCCACGTCGCCGGAATCGAGCCGGGGCAGCGCATCCACCAGCGCCACGGCGGGCACGGCCGGCCCCAGGCGCTCGTGAAGCAGTGCGTCCAGTTCAGCCGCTCGCACCGCGCGCCGAGGCACCACCCAGGCCACTTCGGGCGACACCCAGACGTCACGGACGCGCGCTTCCGCACGCAAGAACTCCTCGACGAGTTGCACCATCGACGCGCGTGATTCCATGTCTCAAGCGTATCAGAGCCGCTCCTGGCCCTGCCGCGAGGGAGCCGGGTTGCACCCGGAGGACGGGTGGGAACAAGCTGAGGGCCCATGGCCGCCCCCCACGAGCCCGCCTCCCTCGCACAGTCACTCCACTTCTGGGCGCGCAACGCCTCCAACGAGTCCGCCCTCTTCCAGACAGCGCTCCGGGTGGGGCTCTTCGACGCACTCACCGTGGAGGGCCGTGGTGAACCACTGCCAGTGGAGACGCTGGCGGAGCGGCTCGGCTGTTCCGCGCGAGGACTCCGCTCACTGCTGGAGCTGTTGGTGTGCCTGGACTTCGTCCGCATGGACGACGCGCGCCGCTTCAGCCTCGCGCCCCACACCGCCACCCTCCTGGGCGACGCGGCCTTCCGCCAGCAGCTTCAAGCCGAGCTCCCCTGGTGGGGCCCCATGGGGATGCTGGCCGACGCCGTGAAGTCCGGCGAGCCGGTGGACTTCGAGGGCCAGCGCTGGGACGTACTCAGCCACCTGCGCGAGCGACTGGTAGCGCCGACGCCGTTCGCCACTCCCGCGCACGAGGACTTCTTCGACCGCTTCACCCGCAGCGGCCTGCGTACCCAGGTTCTCCTGGCCGCGGGACAGAGCGGGTTGTTGGCGGCGCTCGCCGAGGACGTCCGCACGGAGCAGGCGCTGGGCGAGTCCACGTCCACGCGTGCCCCCGGGGTGCTGCTGGAAGCGCTGGCCGTGCTGGGAATGACGCGGCGTCAGGAGGATGGGTGGGTGCTGACACCTGAGGCGAAGGCGCTGCTGGAAGGAAAGGCCCTGGCCTACCTGGTGCGCTCGCTGTCCGTGTCCGCGCGGTACTGGGAGGCCCTCGGACGCCTGGACGAGACGGTGCGCCACGAGCGCTACGTGCTCGACCTGAAGGACCCCGAGGTGAGCGGGCGCTTCTACGCGGACAACTCCCAGCAAATCACCGCCGTGTTCGCCACCCACTTCCAACTCAGCCGCCGCGCCGCGGCCACGCTCGCGGGCGTGCGTCCGCTGGAGGGCGCCGCGGTGCTGGACATCGGCACCGGCTCGGGCGTGTGGGGCGCGGCCTTCGCGCGCGCGTCGTCCTCCACACACGTCACGTACTTCGACCAGGCCATCGTGCTGGAGCAGGTGCGCCGCAACGTCGCGAAGCTGGAGGTCGCGGACCGGGCGCGCTTCTGGCCAGGGAACCTCTTCACCCAGGACTTCGGCGCCGCGGACTTCGACGTCATCATCCTCCCGCAGGTGCTCAACGTGCTGAGCCCGAAGGACGTCCCGGACATCTTCGCGCGCGTGGCCCGGGCACTGCGTCCGGACGGCATCCTCGTCATCGCTGAGTACGTGCTCAACGAGCGCCGCGACGGCCCCCTGGACCACCTCTACTTCGGCTTCCGTCGCTTCATGACGAACGAGGGTGACCTGCTGTCCGCGTCCGAGTACGCGAAGCTGCTCGCGGACGTGGGCCTCACCACGTCCGTCTGCATCCCCCTTCCCACCCAGGAACTGGTGTTCGCCGCGCGAGACGGCGTGGCCCTGCCCACCGCGCTGGCCCCACCGCCCCGGCCGCCTTCTGTCTGACACAGCGCGATACATCTCCGGCCCCTCGCCTTGCCCGGAGAAGGGTGCCCGGTTAGCGTTCCCCCTGTCCGCCCCCCTCGCCCCGAAAGGTCTCCCGTGAGCGCCGCGCCGCAGGAGGACAGCGACGCCCTGCCGTCCCCGGCCGCCCGGCCCGTGCGTGGCGTGCGCCCGACCTCCGTCGCCGCGAGGCTGCGCGCCGAATACGCACGAGAGGTCGCCGCGCTCGGCTACCACGCGCACTCCGTGCCCGGCGCGCTGGCCCATCTGGCGCTGCACCTGGGCCTGGCCGTGGCCATGGCGGCGGCGTTCGAGCTGCTGCTGCCACACGCGCCGCGCGCCGCCTGGCTCCTGTACCCGCTGATGGCCTTCCTCATCGCGACGCGCTTTCGCGCGGTGGGAAACATGCTCCATGAGGCGTGTCACGGCATGCTCGTGCGCGGCAAGCGCCACAACCGGAACCTGGGGCACCTGCTGGCGGTGCTCGACCTGACGGCCCTGGACCCGTATCGAAGGGACCACTTCAGCCACCATCTCCACCTGGGGGACGCGGAGAAGGACCTGGACTTCCAGCCGCGCCGCCGCTTCGGCTTCGCGGACCCGGACCGGCCCTTCGTGAAGTCGCACCTGCTGCGGCCCCTGCTGCTCGTCCACCTGCCCGCCTTCATCCGCCCGGTGTTGTTCCACCGCGAGGACCCGGTCTGGGTGACGCTGCTGCGCTGGAGCTTCATCGGCGGCCTGCTCGCCGTGGCGCACTTCGTCGTGGGCTGGGACGTGTTCCTGCGCGCCTACGTCATCCCCTACTTCGTCGCCTACCAGGTCATCCGCTACTGGTCGGACGCGGTGGACCACGCGGGCATCATCTCCTCCGCGGACGAGTTCCACCGCTCCCGCAATCACGTCTTCGCGTGGGGCTGGCTCAACCGGCTCGTCTTCCCGCGCAACGACGAGTACCACCTCACGCACCACCTCTTTCCCGCGGTGCCCACGCCCTTCCAGGGGCGCGTGCATCAGCTGCTGCTGCGCGACGCGGACTATGCCGCGCGCGACCACGCCTTCTCGTCCCTGACGCGGTAGCTCAGCGCGTGGTGGCGCGTTCGATGGCGTCCAGCGCCTCGGAGAAGCGCTCCGGCGCGATGCCCAGTCCCAATCGGAAACCGTGCCCGCGCTCCAGCGGATGCGCTCCGTCCGGCGAGCCCGCCTCCATGGCGCTCAGTGGAAGGACGAACACGCCCGCGTCCGACAGGGCCTTGAGCAGCGTCTCCGCGCTGGCGTCGTCCCGAGCCTCCCGCAGGCCGATGCAGGTGACGAGCCCTCCCTGGGGCGCGACGCCATAGACACCGCGCGAGCGCTCCAGGAAGGCAGAGAGCGTGGCGCGATTGCGCAGCCAGTCCTCCCGAGCGCGGCGCAACGCAGGACTGTCCAAGTCCCGCAGCACCTCGCGCGCCACCCACTCCGTCACCGGATTCACGGTGTGCGTCGTGTAGTTCTTCTCGTTCTGCATCCGCGACAGCATGGCCGTGTCGCCCACCGTCCAGCCGATGCGCAGCCCTGGGCAGCCCAGGCACTTGATGAAGGAGCCGGTGACGAAGTGCCGCGAGCCCGGCCGGTACACGGACGCGCCCAGCACGGACGTCTCCGAGGACAGGAAGCGGTAGTGCTCGTCCCCCACCACTGTCGCGCCCGTCCGCTCCGCCCAGCGCTCCACCGCCGACAGCAGTTCCGCCGTCAGCACCAGGCCGCTGGGATTGTGCGGGTTGTTGATGATGACGGTGTCGGGCTGCTCGCGCTCCAGCCGCTCCAGCCACAGGTCCGCGTCCACGGACGGCACGCCGTTCGCGTCCCATGTCACGGGCAACCGCACCACCTCCGCGCCCTGACGCTGGGGCAGCTCGTAGAGGAGCTGGAACGCCGGCCACGCCAGGGCCACCTTGCGCGGGCGGAGCTGGCGGAACAGCAGCAGCAACGCCTCGCTGGTGCCGGTGGTGATGAGGACGTTGTCCCGCGTGGCGCCCGGGTGCATGGCCGCCACCGCGTCGCGCAGGTCCGCGCGGCCCCAGTTGGGGCTGTCATTCAAGGGCGTGGAGAGGAACACCTCGGCGGCGCGCTCGGCGCTGACGCCCGAGCCGAGGAGCAGCTCGCCCACGGTGACGGGGCGTCCACCGGACTCCCCCAGGTTGAAGCGCGCGGTGAAGCGCGAGCCCTCCAGGTAGTCCTCCATGAAGAAGGTGCGCAGCGGTTCCATGATGCTCCCGAAAAGGAATCAGGCGGAGGGGGCGACGTCCGGCCACGCGACGTCCCCCCGATGAGCGATGACGACCTGCTGAATGGGCATGTCGAAGCCGCGGGCGTCCGTGAGGCCCACCGGCCCCAGCAGCGCGCGGAACTCCGGCAGGGACAGCACGTCCCCCTCGTTCGTCACGTACCGGCGCAGCGCGAAGTAGAGCGCGTCCAGCGGGCCGTCGCGCCGGTCTGTCAGCAGGTAGCCGGAGATGAGCAGCAGCCCGCCGGGACGCAGCGCCCGAGCCAGCCGAGCGAAGAAGCTCGGGAGCTCCGAGGGCGGCAACGCGGGGATGATTTGCGGCAGCAGGATGACGTCGTAGCGGGACTCGCCGTAGTCCACCGAGAGGCAGTCCCCCGCCCACAGCTCGGAGCGGGCCTCCAGCTTCAGCTTCGCCAGGTGGGGGCGCACCGCGTCCAGCACGTGCGGCGAATCCAGGTACGTGACGTGCGTGGTGGGGTCCGCCAACCCGAAGGCCGCGCCCCACACGCCCGAGCCCGTGCCCACGTCCAACACGCGCGCCTGTGCCAATGGCCGCATCGACTTCACCAGCGTCGCGGCCTGCCGGCTCAGCCGCAGGTGCGAGGCGAAGATGCTGGAGATGCGTGAAGCGTTCTCCTGGTAGATGCGCCGCGCCGTCTCCGGGTCACGCAGGTCCAACCGGAAGCGCTGCTCGCGCACCGCCTCGTCCAGGTGCCCCAGCGCCTCCCAGTAGGCCATGGTCGCCGGCAGCGCCCGCTGGAAGTACGGAAGGCTCTGGGCGTCCAGCGCGCGGCCCGCCGCCTCCGTGAAGCCCCAGCCTGCCTCCCGTGCCTGGACGATGCCCATTGCCGCCAGCGCGCCCAGGAGCACCTCCAGCGCCTCCGCCGACGCACCCACCTCCCGCGCCAGCGCGTCCAGCGTCACAGGACCGCGCACCAGCTTCACCAGCACGTCCAGCTCCGCGGCCGTCACCAGCGCCAGCGTGCGCGCGGGGTTGCGGGCGAAGCGGTCATGGAAGTCCCGGGCCTCGGCGCTCGGGGTGGATGGCGCGGGCGACAGGAACAGCGCGCGGTACCACCCGAGCACGTCCCACGACGCCCCGCCCCACGCCACGGGGCCGCCAGCGCGCACGGCCTGGGGCAGCAGCGCCAGCGGATGCCACCACCGCCGCGCCTCCCGCAGCCCGGCGATGAACGCCTCATCCCGGAGAAAGGCCGCGGTCGACGCAGGCAGCGAATACCCCCGCCCCTCCTCCAGGTGGACGAAGCCCAACGCGACCAGCGGCTCGACGACGGAGCGCGTCCCCCGCCAGGTGCCGCCCACCCGCTTCGCGAGCACCTCCAAGGACACCGGCTCGCCCGAGCCCGTCTCCGGAAGGTGGCCGAAGAGGCCGAGCGCGAAGGCGGCCTGGAGCGCCGCTGCTTCGTTGCTGGCGTCTCGCGCGTGGAAGTTGAGCTGCTGAACGAAGGCGGGGGACGGCGCGGAAACGGGCTGTGACACGAAGCAGCGCTCCTTTACGTCCAGCGGAACCAACGAAGGGCCAGCAGCAGTGGCACCACGGTCCACGCGGCCAGCACCAACATGGGCGCACCCAGCGAAGCCAGGCTTGCGCCCTCCAGCATGACAGCCCGCAGCGAGTCATTGATGGCCGTAAGCGGCAAGGCGCGGATGACCGGCTGCAACCAAGAGGGGAAGTTCCCGGACGCGAAGAAGACGCCGGAGACGAACATCATCGGCAGCGAGACGAGGTTGACGAGCCCGCCCACCGCCTCCTCCGTCCGCGCTCGGATGGCCACGAGCACGCCGAGCGCGGCGAAGCACAGCGCACCCGCGAGCCCCACGAGCGTCAACGTGAAGTAGCTGCCGAACATCGGCACGCCGAAGAGCCAGCGCGCGAAGGCACAGAAGAAGAAGACCTCCGCCATCGCGAACCCCGCGCGCGCCAGCATGTAGGACACGAAGAACTGGGAGCGCCGCATGGGCGTCGCGGCCAGCCGCTTCAGCAGCTTGCCTCCGCGCATCGCCACCAGCGAGCCCGCCACCACCCACAGGCTGCTGGACATCAACGACAGGCCCAGCAGACCGGGGATGAGGAAGTCGACGTAACGGTTTCCCGGCTCCGACACCGGCGTGGCCTTCACCACGGCGGGACGCGCGGCGTCTTCCGGCGCGGCGAGCGCCTGCTCCACCAGGAGCCGCGCGGTGCGGCCCTCCGCCTGACTGGGGTCCACCAGCGCTTCGGGCACCACGCCCGGCAGCAGCACCAGGGAGAGCTGCCCGCGCGCCAGCCGCCGCCGGGCGGACGCTTCGTCCGCGACCTCGGCGGACAGCTCAGGCACGCCCTCCAGCTTCGCCATCAGCGCCGGCGCGCCCGGCCCCTCCGCCACGGCCACACGCACCGGGCCCAAGGAGTCATTCCGGAACGCCAGCCCCAGGAACAGCGAGGTGACGACGGGGAAGATGAACGTCCAGAACAGCACCTCCGGCTGCCGCATCAACATGCGCAGCCGCATCAACACCAGTTGGCCCAGGGCGTTCATCAGGCCGCCTTCTCTTCCGCGGACTCGCGCAGGGAGCGGCCCGTCATGTCGATGAAGACATCATCCAGCGTGGGGCGCCGGGTGGACAGGTGCAGCAACTGGCCGCCCCCCGCCGCCACCTCGCGCAGCACCTCCGGCAGCGCCCGGTGCAGCTCCCGCACCCGCAGGGTGATGCGGCCGGCGTGCCGCTGGGCGGCCACCACCGACGGCAGCGGGCGCAACCGCTCCAGGTCCGGCGAGGGCTCCGCCTCCAGCTCGATGACCTGCTCCGCGCCCAGCGTGGTGATGATGTCCCGCGGCGTCCCGCGCGCAATCACCCGGCCCCGGTCGATGATGACCAGCCGGTCGCACAGCACCTCGGCCTCATCCATGTAATGCGTGGTCAACACCACGGTGCGCCCGCGCGCCTTGAGCTGCGCCACCACGTCCCACAAGGCGCGGCGCGACTGGGGGTCCAACCCGGTGGTGGGCTCGTCCAGGAAGAGCACGTCCGGGTCGCCCGCCAGCCCCAACGCCAAGGCCAGCCGCTGCTTCTGTCCGCCAGACAGCTTGCCCACCCGGGCATGGCGCTTCTCGCCCAACTGCACCAGCCCGATGAGCGCCTCGACCTCCAGGGGGCGTGGGTAGAAGGAAGTGAACAAACGCACCATCTCCTCCACCGTGAGCTGGTCCACCAGCCGCGTCTCCTGGAGCGTCATGCCAATGCGCTCCCGCAGCACCGGCGCGTCCGTCTCCCAGCGCAAACCCAGGAGCCGCACCTCCCCCGAGGTGGCCGTCTGGAGACCCTCGAGGATTTCCACGGTCGTCGTCTTGCCCGCGCCGTTGGGGCCCAGGAGGCCGACGCATTCGCCACGGCGGATGTCCAGGTCGATTCCGTCCACGGCGGTGACGTCGCCGAAACGTTTGACCAATCCCTTCACCTCGATGGCGAGCTCGTCCTGGTGTGTCATGGATGGGGGGCTGGGGGGCGCGCGGGCGAGTATCGCTCAACACCCGGCGGGTGCCCAACCAACCCGGTGTGGAAAGCGGCGGGGCTGGGCACGTCGGGGTGGTACGGTGCCCCCGTGGCCCTGACCGACTCATTGGAAGCCCGGGTGGACCGGCTGGAACTGCCTTTCAACGAATACGGCGTCGACCCGTACGGCATCTCCAAGTCTCACGTAAAACATGCGCTGCGCGTCTTTGGCGCCATCTACCGCTACTACTTCCGCGTGCGCTGTTACGGGGTGGAGCACATCCCCCCGCGGGGCCGCGGAATGCTGGTGGGCAACCACTCCGGCGGCGTGGCGGTGGACGGGGCCATGGTGCTGACGTCCACCATGTTGGAGATGGACCCGCCCCGGCTGGCGCAGGGCATGGTGGAGCGCTTCCTCCACAACTTCCCCGTGTCCTCGCTGTGGGCCAGCCGCACCGGCCAGTTCATCGGGCTGCCCGAGCACGCCAAGCGCCTGCTGGAGGATGACCGGCTGTTGATGATCTTCCCCGAGGGCGCGCGAGGCACGGCCAAGCTCTACAACGAGCGCTACTCGCTGGTGGACTTCGGCACCGGCTTCGTCCGCCTGGCGTTGCAGACACGCTCGCCCATCATCCCCTTCGCGTTCCTGGGCGGCGGCTCGGCCGTCCCCACGGTGTTCAACGCATACACGCTGGGGAAGCTGCTCGGCGTGCCCTACGTCCCGTTGACGCCCTACCTGTTGCCGCTGCCGTTGCCGGTGCAGTTGGAAATCCATTACGGCGAGCCGCTCGTCTTTCATGGCACGGGGGACGAAGAGGACCACGTCATCGAGGGCTATGTGGAGAAGGTGAAGCAGCGCATCGCGGGGCTCATCGAGCGCGGCCGCGCGCAGCGGCACAGCCGGCGGATTGGGAGGAACCTGCTGCCATGAGGGTGCTGATTCCAGGCATCTCCGGAGGCATTGCCCGCCAGCTCGCGCTGCACCTGCACGCGCGCGGGCATCAGGTGGCGGGCATCGACACGCGCCCCTGGGCCGAGGCCAAGGAGGCCGGCATCCAGGTCTACCGGGGCGATGTGCGCAAGCGCGCCGCGGAGGACGTCTTCCGCCGCTGGCGTCCCGAAGCCGTGGTGCACATGGCCACCGTCACCGCCTTCACGGTGCCGGGCAAGGAGCGCGGGCGCATCAACCTGGACGGCACCAAGGCGGTGTTCGACCACTGCGCGGCCCATGGCGTGAAGCAGGTGCTCTTCGTGGGGCGGCACACCTTCTACGGCGCGGCGCCGGACTCGCCGCTGTACCACTCCGAGGACGAGCCGCCTCGCGCGCTGGAGGCCATTCCGGAGCTGGCGGACCTGGTGGCCGCCGACCTGTACGCGGCCACCGCGCTGTGGCGCCTGCCGAAGATGACGACGGCCGTGCTGCGGCTGCCCTACACCCTGGGGGCTCCCGGTACCGGCACGCTGTCCTCCTTCCTCAAGGGCCGTCGCGTGCCGCTGGTGCTCGGGTACGACCCCCTGTTCCACGTCCTCCAGGAGGAAGACGTGGTGACGGCGTTGACGCTGGCGCTGGAGAAGCAGGTCCGGGGCCTCTTCAACGTGGCGGGCCCTCCGCCGATTCCGCTGTCCGTCATCGTCCGGGAGACAGGGCGCAGGGCGGTGCCTTTGCCCGCGCCGCTGCTATCGATGCTGCTGGGCCGGGCCGGCCTCCCCCGCCTGTCAATGGGCGCGCTGGACCACCTGCGCTTCCCCATCGTCGTGGACAACCGCCGCTTCCTGGACGCCACGGGCTTCGAATACCGCCACAGCGTGGCGGACTCGCTGCGCATCTTCCGCGAATCCTCGCCCATCCTCCCTGCGGGGGGCCAGGGACGTTAGACTTCTCCCCGCAGCGGACCTGCTTCCGGGGGGAAGTCCATGTCGGCCGACATCGAGGAAGTGGATGTGGTCATCGCGGGAGGCGGGCCGGTGGGTGTGCTCACCGCCAACCTCCTGGGACTCCAGGGCGTGCGCGTGCTCGTCCTCGAACGGGAGGCCGCGCCGCACGGCCAACCCCGGGCCTTCTCTTGTGACGACGAGGCCCTGCGCATCTATCAGGCCGCGGGGCTGCTCGACGCGCTGAAGCCCGACCTGCGCCAGGGCCGCCACGTCACCTTCACCGGCGTGCGCGGCCAACCCATTGCCCAGGTCCAACTGGGCCAGGTGGACCTCGGCTACGGCCACGCGCCCATCTGGTTCTTCCACCAGCCGCTCCTGGAGAAGGCGCTGCGCGAGGGCCTCTCACGCTTCCCCGCCGCCGAGCTGCGCACGGGCACCGAGGTGGAATCACTGGAACAGGACGGCGCGGGCGTCACCGTGCGGTACCACACGTCTGGAGTCCGGCACGGGGTGCGCGCCCGCTACCTGGTGGCCTGTGACGGTGGGCGGAGCACGGTGCGCGCGCTGCTGGGCATCCCCATGGAAGGCCGCGGCGGCCAGGAGCCGTGGATTGCCATCTCCGGCACCGTGGCGGAGGAAGACGCCCCCGCCGAATGCCATGTCGTCTGCGACCCGGTCCGCCCCGGCTTCGTCGGGCGCGGCCCCGTGGGGCGGTTCCGCTGGGAGTTCCGCCTGCGGCTGGGCGAGACGGGCGAGGAGATGACACAGCCGGGCACGATTCGCCGCCTGATTGGGCCTTATGTGAATCCAGACCGGGTGACGGTGGAGCGAGCGCAGCTCTACAGCTTTCATTCGGTGGTGGCGCAGCGCTGGCGCGTGGGCCGCACCTTCCTGGCGGGAGACGCGGCCCACCTGTTGCCACCCTTCATGGGTCAGGGGCTGGTGTCCGGGCTGCGCGACGCGGCGAACCTCGCGTGGAAGCTGGCGTGGGTCCTCCAGGGCCGCGCCCCCGAGGCGCTGCTGGACACCTACGCCGTGGAGCGCCGTCCGCACGTGCGCGCCTTGCTGGAAGCCACCGCGCGGCTGGGCTCCGTGTTCACCGCGCGCAGCACGCCCATGGCCTGGGTACGCGACACCGTGCTCCGGGGCCTCCAGGCCGTTCCGGCCGCGCGCCGCTTCGTGGAGGGATTCCGCTTCAAGCCGGCGCCCGCCATCGAGGAAGGCTGGCTGCTGGGCGGCCGCCGCTCGGGCCGGAAGGCCGCGGAAGGCAGCTACCTTCCCCAACCGCGCGTGCGTCGTGCGTCCGGTGAGGAACACCTGTTGGATGACAGCCTGGGCTCCGGCTTCGCCGTGCTGAGCCGGGGCGGCAGCCCAGGGACGGAGGTGGCCCGGGAGCTGGCCGAATCCCTGGGTGCCCGCGCTGTCACCGTGCGCTCCGCGGGTGTCCCGGGCCTGGGCGACGACAGCGTGGAGGACCACACCGGCAGGCTGTCCGAGTGGTTCCGGGAGCACGGCGCGGACGTGGCCGTGGTGCGGCCGGACCGCTTCGTCTTCGGCGCGGTGCCCCTGGCCCGGATGCCCGAGCTGCGCGCGGCGCTGGGCGTGGAAGAGGCGTGAGCCGTTGCACAGACGACAGACATTGCAAGCACGGGGTCAGGAAGACCTCGGGATGCAATCCCTGACTCGCCCAAGCACAATCACTCTCAGCTGTCCACACCTCCCCAGGGGGTTGCATCGAGGTCCGTGAGAGGAGCAGGCTTCCAACCCTCCGCGAAGGCAGACCATCGCGCGACCTCGGGGGAAATGGCTTGCACCCACCATTGGATGCAGCGCTTCTCGGCTCACTGGACCGGCATGCCCGGAGACGCGCGCAAGGCATTGCAACGCTGAGCACGCTCGTCGGGCCGCCGGAGCGGGCGCTGACCGTCTGGACGGAGTGGATTCAGCGCCGGGGCTCGAGTGTCGTCATCGTGGATGGGGATGACGTGCGCGCCGTCGTCTCCGCGTGGGCGGCGGCGCTCGCCAGGGAACGGGACCTGCTGGGTGACGCGGAGGTGTTCGTCGTTCGCTCCCAGCCTCAGAACCCGGCACGGACGCTCCAGTTCCAAGGCAAGACGGCGCACCAGCGGCGCGTGTTGCTGGAAGGCCTCACGCCCCCGCAGGGACAGTCCGCCACCTGGGAGCTGTGCCGGGCCCTGCTGGAGAGCCCGGCCCCGCCGCCGTCCGGTGTGCTTCCAGACGCGGTGAGCCAGGCCATTGCGCGCGCGCCGCTGCCGGCGCTCCAAACGCTGATGGCATTGGTCCCCGCCGGAAGCACGCCGGCCCTGCGCGTGCGGGCCGGCCCCTCTGACTTCCGGGCGCTCCGCACCGCCGCGGCCCTGTGCACCGCGGCCCCCGCGCTCACGACGGGCTGCGTGCTCACCGCCGAGGCACTCGCCGAGCACCTCCGGAGGGAGGAGTCCCACGTCCTCGCCATGCTGCGGGAAGGCCGGCTGGACCTGCCCGAGCCGGAGCTCGACGAAGACACCCGCGGGCTCCCCGAGGCCGCGGTGGCGTCCACGCGCGTCCGGCTCCGGCAGGAAGGCTCATCCGAACAGGTCGTCGCGCTCTACGACTCGGCGGTGCGCACCATCGCCTCGGCCTACCGGGACGCCAATGGCCGCGCCCGGAGCGAGGCGGAGAAGTTCCTGCACGCCCGGCTCCAGGACCATGCCTCCACTCGAGGCCTCTTCGTCCTCAATGGCCATGTGGACCCGGTCGGAGGTGGCCGGAGGCTCGAAGTGGACCTGCTCTGCACGGAGCTGAAGCTGGCTGTGGAAATCGACGGCTACTTCCACTTCCGCAGCCCCGACGGCTTCCGCCGGGACCGGCGCAAGGACGTTGCGCTCCAGTGCTCGGGCTACTGGGTGGTCCGCTTCCTCGCGGACGACGTGGTGACGCGACTGGAAGAGATTCTTGAAACCCTCGACACGTTGATTGCCACCCGCAGGGGTGAGCTCACCGGGAAGGAAGCATCGAATGGGAAGCGCTGACCACCGGCTGTCAGGCATTGCCTTGTCCTGGCTCATGACGCGCAGCGAGCGGCGCGGTACGCGCAAGGAATTGGAGGATGCGCTCCGGCCCTTCGTGGAGCATCAGCTCAGCCGTGCGGAATGGAAGCTCCGCTTCGAGGCGCTCATGGAGGCGCTGCTGGGCGGAGAAACCGTGGCGGTACGCGGGCGCAGCGGCTTGGAGCTGACGCCCAAGGGCCGGACAGAGGTGCTGCGCTTCCTCCAGTTGGACCAGCCGCCGCGCGGGCTGACGTGGAAGAGGCTGAAGGCCACGCACCTGGTGGCGCGCAGCTTGGACCTGCGGCCATCGAAGGCGGTGATGGCGAGGATGAAGGGTGCCGACGGCGTGCGCGCCGCCGCGCTTCAGCGCCAGCATGGGCTGGACACCGAGGAAGGCCTCACCCTGGCGCAGACGCGGGACCGGTTGTTGTGGCGGCAGCTCGGTGTCGAGACGGACCGGCCCTTCACCCTGGGCGCGGTGCAGGCCCACCTGCTCGGGCAGATGCTGGACGCGAAAACGACGGACCCGCGCAAGGGCGTGGAGCAGCTCGCGGCCCGTGCGGCGGGCGCCCCCCGCGTGGATGCGGAGGCCGTGCGCCTGTCACTGATGCGACGGTGGGCTGTCGCGCAGGACGCCGGCGCCTCCGAGGACGCGCCGGCGGACCGTGCATCCACGAATCCGGGGGCGCCTCCCGCTCCGGCCGCCTTCGCCGAGCGCGTGCTGTCGGTCGCCCGCGCCCTTCCCACGGGCCGCTTCGGCGAGAACAAGGTCTTCATCTCCCACGTGTGGAAGGCCCTCCAGCCCGAGTGGAGCACCCGTGAGGCCTTCGACGCGGCGCTCCTGGAGGCCAACCGAACCCGCCTGTTGTCCCTGACGCGCGCGGACCTCGTGTCCGCCATGGACCCGAAAGACGTCGCCGAGTCCGAGGTCCGGTCCTTCGGCGCCAGCTTCCACTTCGTCGTCGTCTAGCCCGACCCCAGGAGCGCCCCGTGGCCAACGACCCCCGCCTCGATATCTTCCTTGATGACTCTCGCGAGGTCTTCACCAGCGTCGAACAGGGCCAGCACATCTGGCAGGCGGACCCGTTCGACGTGGAGGCCCTCAACGCGCCGGCTCGCCGCGCCTTCAAGCGGCTGCTCGACAAGGCTTCCTCAGACACGCCCCCGAGCGCCGGAAAGCTGCTGCTCCTGCTCGGCGAATCAGGCAGCGGCAAGACGCACCTGGTGCGCGCCTTCCGCAACCTCGCGCATGGTCAGCGGAAGGGCTTCGTCGGCTACATGCCGATGACCGTCGATGCGACCCAGTACGACCGCTACATCCTGTCCAACCTCATCGACTCCCTGGACAAGCCGTTCATTCGGGCGGGAGGCGATGACGACAGCGGGCTGATGCACCTGTCGGACGCGCTCATGGCCCAGTGCAACAGCGCGTTCGTGCTGCACCTGCAGGACGAGAAGATTCTGGAGGATGAGGAGCTGCACGGCACCATCCGGGCCGTGGCGGACGAGCTGCTGCTGGACCCTCGCTTCCGGGAAGTGGAAGTCGACCTGCTGCGCGCCCTCATCTATCTGCATCGAAGAGACCCTCGGCTCAACCGCCGCATCTTCCACTGGCTGCGCTGCGAGGAACTGTCCGAGGCGGACCAGCGCGTCATTGGCAACCTCATCCCGCGGACCGCCGACGATGCGCCGGCGCGGATGGTGGAGCACCTGGGACGGCTGATGGGCGGCCTGGGCCAGGCGCTCGTGCTCTGCGTCGACCAGGTCGAGGACGTCAGCGACTTCGAACAGCGCCCGCAGATGGAGAACTCCTTCCGGCGCGCGATGAACAGCCTCGCTGCCATCGCGAGCAAGGTGCCTCGCGCGGTCGTGGTCTTCTGCTGCCTCGCCGACTACTGGGCGAAGATGAAGCCCCTGCTCAACCAGGGAACGGTGGATCGCATCGAGAACGACCCCGAGCCCGTGACGCTGGAGCGGACCGTGACGGCCGAAACGGCCAGGGACCTCGCGGCGCGGCGACTTCAAGACCTGTTCGAACAGCGAGGCTTCACGGTCTCCCCGGCGGACCCGACCTGGCCCATTCCAGCGAACGGCTTCGACGTGCTGGGCGGACACCGCGCCCGTGATGTCCTGGATGAGTGCCGCCGCTACCGCGACCGCGCCATCCAGGACGGCAAGCTGCCCGCCAGCTTCCCGCTGCAACGTCCCCAGGACCCGGGCGTGGCGACGCCACCTGTGGCGCAGCAGCCGCAAGGCTCCAAGCTGGATATGGACCAGCTGTGGACGGACTTCCGCGCCACCCTGCGAATTGACCCGCCCGAAGAGCCCGCGCGTGTCGCGGAACTGCTGGCTTGGGCCATTGAAGCCGGCGGCAAGGAGTTGGGAGACGCGAAGCGCTTCGACGTCAAGCCCAAGGACAAGGAGATGCTGGACGTCCAGGTCCACCCGGAGGGAAGCAAGCTCCTCGTCGCGCTGTGTGAGCGGGACTCGCGTGGCGGCGGCCTCGGCAGGCAGATGACCGAAGCCCTCAAGAAGGCCTCGGGAAAGACACCAGTGGTGGTGCGGACCACCGACTTCCCTCCGGCCCGCCCCGGAGGGGTCGTCGCCGAGCAACTGGGCGCGCTGCTCCGCAAGGGCGGACGCCGGGTCGTCGTCGGAGACACGGAGCTTCGGGACCTCATGGCCCTGCGCACCTTCCGTGAGAGGCATGCGGGTGAAGCCGCCCTCCTGGAATGGAGCCGGACGGCTCGCCCCATCACCCGGCTCAAGTCCGTGAGCGACATCCTGGGGCTGGAGAAACCGGAGACCCCGCCCAAGGGTGGCACCGGTGTCCCGATGGGCAATGTCGGAGCCCGGAGCACCGCAACCAAGGCACAGACAGAGCTGTTCAACAGCCCACCGACGTTGCCCTATGGAACGCCTGTCCCGGCCGAAGTCCTCTCGGGAGCGAAGTCCACCCCTCCGGCCCATGCCGAAACGCGCGCACTGGAGGCGAGAAGCGTGCGCTCCGCGCGCGAGCCCATCGTCTCCCAGGGGGCCAGACAAGGCCGGGCCCAATCCCTTTCGGATGACCCGTTGCAGGACATCACCATCGAATCGCCGATGCTGACGGGCCGCACCATGACACCGCCCCAGGGCATGAAGCCCCCCATCGGCTTCAGGGGCAACGCGAGCCCCTCCGCCCCGCTGCCCTCCCCACGGCCCTCGGAAACACTCACAGGGCCGCTGCGGATTGGCGCCTCGGAAGGTGTGTTCAGCCAGGTGGTGACCGTGGACCCCTCCGAGCTGACCCGCCACAGCGCATTCCTGGGCACCACGGGGAGCGGCAAGACGACGCTGGCGCTCAACGTCCTGGAGCAGCTGCTCCTCCGCGGCGTGCCCGCCATCCTCGTCGACCGGAAGGGGGACCTCGCCGCGTACGCGCGGGACCTCTCCTGGGAGGAACATCTGGACGACCCCGCCCTCATCGAGCGCCGCCGCCTGCTGCGCGAGCGGGTCGAGGTCGCGCTCTACACGCCGGGCCGCTCCGACGGACGGCCGCTGGCCATCCCTGTGATTCCACGCGGCCTTGAAAGCCTGTCGCCGGAGGAGCGTGAGCAAGGTGTGCAGCAGGCCGCGGACGCCATCGCGGGCATGCTCGAATACAAGACCAGCCCCAATGACAAGGCAGCCCGGGCGCTGCTCACGCAGGCCTTGCGCCTGTTGGTCCAGCGGCCTCCGGGCACTGAATTGACCCTGGAGATGGTCCAGAAGTTCGTCGCGGAGCAGGACGAGTCGCTCCGGCAGGAAACGGGGGGCCTGCCAACCAAGACGTTCGCCAAGCTCGCCCAGGACCTCGAAGTGCTCCGGCTCGACCTCCGCCCCCTGCTGGCAACGGGTGGAGAACGTCTGGACATCAGCGAACTGCTGGGGCTCGGCGCCGCGAGCACACCGGGCAAGACGCGACTGAGCATCATCAGCACCAAGTACCTGGGAGACCTCAGCCGCGTCCGCTTCTGGGTGTCTCAACTGCTGCTGGAGGCGAACCGCTGGACCAGCCAGCACCCCGCATCCAAGCTCCAGGCTGTCATGCTCTTCGACGAAGCCGACATCTATCTGCCCGCGACGAGCAAGCCCGCGACGAAGCAGCCGATGGAGAACCTGCTCAAGCGCGCGCGCTCAGCGGGCGTGGGCGTCATGCTGGGTACGCAGAGCCCGGGAGACCTGGACTACAAGTGCCGGGAGAACGTGCGCACCTGGTTCGTCGGCGGGGTGAAGGAAGACAACGCCCTGAAGAAGCTCAAGCCCATGTTCACCGAGGCCCGCATCGACGCCGAAACCCGCCTCCCCAGCCAGAAGCCGGGCCAGTTCCACGTCCTGCGCGAGGGGAAGGTCCAGCAACTGAAGGCGGACCGCTCCGCGATTCGCACCGACCAGCTCTCCGAGGACGAAATCCTCAAGGAGGCACGCCGCACGCTGGAACGCGGCTCACACTGAGCGCACGGAACGTTCATTCCACCGGGCCCCCCGCCCGGGGACCATGGACGACTCGAACTGGACGGAACGTTCCTGGTATCAAGCGCCTCGACATGAGCCGCCCGCACTCCCCCACGCGCTTCCCGGACCGGACATCCTTCGAGACGTTCGTGGCCCAGGGCTACAACCAGGTGCCCGTGGTGCGGCGGCTCCCGCTCGGGGCGCTGCGTCCCGTGGACCTCCTGCGAGCCCTCCCAGCGGAAAGCCGGTTCCTGCTGGAGAGCACCCGGGTCAGCGCCGAGGGGCGCTATTCCTTCCTCGGCGCGAAGCCCTTCCTGCGCTTCACCGCGAAAGAGGGACAGTGCTTCATGGATGGCGCGCTCCAGCAGGGTACGCCGAAGGAAGTGCTGCGCTCGCTCCTGCGCCGGTGGCGTGGCGTGCGTCATCCCGGAATGCCGCTCTTCTGCGGCGGCGCGGTGGGCTTCTTCGGCTACGAGGCCGCGCACTGTTTCGAGTCCCTGCCCCGGCACCCACGGGACGACCTGCACCTGCCCGAAATCGACCTGTCATTCATCGATACCTTCCTGACGGTGGACCACCACGAGGGCCAATTGCTCGCGGTGGCCACGGGCTCGGACTGGGAGGACTGCGAGCGCAGGTTGGACGCGTTGGAGGCCCACGTCCGCACCGCGAGGCCCACGGCGCCACGCGCGCCACCCGCGATGGACGGGCCCACCTCGGCGTATCGCTCCAACTTCACCCTCGATGCCTACCTGGACGCGGTCGAGCGCGTGCGCGAGTACATCCGCGCCGGTGACACGTATCAGGTCAATCTCTCACAGCGGCTGGAGGTGGACTTTCCCGGTGAGCCGCTCGCGCTCTACGAGACGCTGTCCGCCATCAACCCCGTCCACTTCGCCAGCTATCTCGAAGGGGACGGCTTCCACGTCGTCAGCGCCTCACCCGAGCGGCTGGTGCGCGTGGAGAACGGCCGAGCCACCACGCGGCCCATCGCCGGAACGCGCCGACGGGGCACGCCCGAAGAGGAAGCGCGCTTCGTCCACGAGCTGCGCACCAACGAGAAGGAGCGCGCCGAGCACGCCATGCTGGTGGACCTGGAGCGCAACGACCTGGGCCGGGTGTGCACCTATGGCTCGGTCGAGGTAACGAAGCTGATGGACATCGTCGAGTACGCCCACGTCCTCCACATTGAATCGGAGGTCGTCGGCCAGCTCGCGCCGGGCGTGGAGCCGCTGGACGTGGTGGGCGCGCTCTTCCCAGGAGGGACGATTACGGGCGTGCCGAAGATACGCACGATGCAACTCATCACCGAGCTGGAGCCACATGCGCGTGGGCTCTATACGGGCTCGTTGGGGTACCTGTCCTTCACGGGTGATTTGGATTTGAACATCGTCATCCGCACGCTGGTGGTGAAGGACGGCCGGGCCTACGCGCAGGTGGGAGGCGGCATCGTCCACGACTCGCAGCCCCGACAGGAATACAAGGAGACGCTCAACAAGGCGCGCTCGCAGCTCCTGGCCCTGGCATCGGTGGGGAGGCCGGGATGATTCTCGTCATCGACAACTTCGATTCCTTCACCTTCAACCTCGTGCAAGCGCTGGGTGCCCAGGGCGCCGAGCTGAAGGTGGTGCGCAATGACGCCATCACGGTCGCGCAGGTCGAAGCGCTCCGGCCCGACCACATCCTCATCTCGCCCGGTCCCTGCACGCCCCACGAGGCGGGCGTGTCCATGGACATCATCCGGGCCTTGGGCGGGCGAGTGCCCGTGCTCGGAGTGTGCCTGGGGCATCAGTGCCTGGGTCAGGTGTTCGGCGCGAAGGTGGTGCGCGCACCGGTGCCCGTGCACGGCAAGACGGCGGCCATCGAGCACTCGGGCCAGGGCGTCTTCCGAGGACTGCCCGCCCCCTTCACCGCGGCCCGTTATCACTCCCTGGTCGTGGACGCGGAGAGCCTGCCGGCGTGCCTGGAAGTGACGGCGTGGCAGGATGGGCTCATCATGGGCCTCAAGCACCGCGAGCTGCCGCGCCTGGAAGGCGTCCAGTTCCACCCCGAATCGTTCCTCACGCCCCAGGGGCCCCAGCTGCTCGCCAACTTCCTGGAGCCGGCGCACTGAGCGCACAGGAGGCCGCCATGTTCTCCACGGTCGCGGTGGACGGTGAGGTCCGGCGCTGGGAAGAACTGCACCTGCGGGACTTCGCGCAGGGCTTCTTCTTCGGCGCGGGCTTCTTCACCACCTTCCGCATCGAGGCCGGTGAACCCTGGTTCCTCGCCCGGCACCTGGCGCGGCTGCGCGCGAGCCTGACCGCCTTCCCCGGCGCCGTCCGCACGCCACCCTCGGAGCACCTCGCGGAAGCCGCGGTGCGCGAAGCGATTGAGCGCTGCCTGCGAGCCGACGCCGCGATGGGCCCCGCGTTCCGAGGTGTGGGCAAGTTGTCGGCAAGTGATGGCCGGGTGCTGCTCACCTTCCGCGAGCACGCCCCAGACCTGGAGCGGATGCACCGCGAGGGACGAGCCCTGGACAGTCAGGAGCCGGGGGCATACCGCCGGGGCGAGGCCACGCTGAATCACAAAGGCCTCGCCTACTTCCGGCAGTTCAGCGTGATGGAGCGCCTGCCCCTGCTCGGCAATGAGGCCGGCGAGGTCTGCGAGCTGCCCACGGCCAACGTCTTCTTCCAGTGCGACGGGGTACTCGTCACGCCGCCTCGGTCCGCGCCGTGTCTTCCCGGCATCATCCGCGAAGTGCTTCTGGAGGCCGGACATGTGGGGGCGCTGCCCATCGTGGAGCGGCCTGTCTCGTTCGCCCAGCTCGCGCAGGTGAGCGCCTGCGTCTTCACCAACTCCGCCCAGGTGGCCACCGGTGTACCGAGCCTCCTCGGCCGGCCGCTCCCCACCAGTCTGGCGCTGGCCCAGGGCATCCGGAGCCTCGTCGAGGCCGTCGCGGCGCGCGAGCGCTGAGGCCCACGCGGCGGGCGCGCCCTCAGGAGACGGAGAAGGACAACCCCTGAGACACTTCCTCGTCCGTCAGCACCCGCCACGCGCCCTCGGGCACGTCCAGCGTCACGCCACCCACGGCCTCGCGGTGCAGGGTCCGCACCGGATGTCCCACCGCCGCCAGCATCCGCTTCACCTGGTGGTTGCGGCCTTCCGTCAGGGTGAGCTCCACCACGTCCGGCGCGCGCAGCCGGGCACCCGCGGGCCGCGTCGGGCCGTCCTCCAGCATCAGGCCCTCGCGCAGCCGGCGGAGCGCATCCTCCGGTGGCGGCCCTACCACGCCCGCCACGTAGCGCTTGGGCAGGTGCCGCTCGGGTGACGTCCCGTGTTGGACCAGACGCTCGTCGTTGGTGAAGAGCAGCAACCCCGTGGTGTCCCGGTCCAGACGGCCCACCGCGAGCCACTCATAGTCGCGCAGCGGCTGGGTGAGCCGCTCACGCAGACACTCGAACACGGTGCCCACGCCTTCCGCGTCCGAGCCGTGCACCACCAGCCCCGCTGGCTTGTGGAACATCAGCGCCAACACGGGCGCCTCCAGGTGCCGCACCCGCCCATCCACCCGCACTTCCATCCCCGGACGCACCGGCGCGAAGGGCTCCTGCTCCACCCGCCCATCGAGCGTCACCCGTCCCTCGCGGATGGCCGCTTCCGCCTGGGCGCGAGGCATCACGCCGGCCTTCCCCAGGGCCCTCGCCAACCAATCCGACCTTCCGGAGGCTTGCACGTCCTCCGGCCCCCTCCGCCGTGCCGCTTCCAGCCACCTCGGAGTCCGCTGCTTCCGCGCCATCTCCCCACGTCCTCTCTCATTCCACGCACCTTCGCCCGCGCCCTCCACCGCCCACCCTGCCGCGTACCAGGCTCCGTCCAGGCCAGCCATGCAGCATGTCTACCTTCTGAGGCGAAGACACGCGGGGATGATGACCTGTGAAGTCCTCGCGACAGTTTCCCCCTCGCAAACCTGAAGGAGTCAGCATGGGAAGCGTCATTGACGGCAGCATCCAAGGCAGCAGGTACGGGCAGCGCTCGGAAGAGGGCTCCCGCATCGCCCGTGGCGAGCCCGGTACATCCGGAATCGGGCAGGCCGGCAAGGAGCAGGCGAAGCAATTGAGCAGCGCCGCGAAGGAGCGCATCTACCACCAGGTGGAGAGCCGCCGGGGTGACGTGGCCAAGGGAATGCGGGGGCTCGTCTCCACACTGGAGAGCATCTCGGACAGGGACGAGGCGAAAGTGGCACGGCCGCTGCTCGGCAGCGCGGCGGGACTGCTTCGCCGCACGTCCGACCGGCTGGAGAACGAAACCACCGAGGAGCTGCTCGCGGATGCCCAGACACAGGTCCGCGAGCGGCCCGGACTCTTCATCGCGGGGTGCGTGGCCGCGGGCTTCGTACTCGGCCGGCTCATCAAGTCCTGAGGGGAGCGCCCAGAATGGAACCCACGATTCCCCATCGGGACGGAGACGGCTTCGGAGCGCTCTTCTCCGAATTCACCGAACAGGCACGCCGCCTGGTCCGCGCCGAGGTGTCCCTGGCGCGCGCCGAGCTGCGAACGGAGGCAAGGAAGGCATCTGCCGGAGCGGGCCTGCTGGCAGGCGGCAGCGTGGTGCTGCACCTGGGGGCCATCACCTTTGTCGCCTTCCTGGTGGCGGTGCTGGCGGAGGCCCTGCCTCTCTGGGCCGCCGCCCTCATCGTCGCGGCGGTGCTGCTCGCGGTGGGCGGCGCCATGGCCTGGAGCGGGCGCCAGCGGATGAAGCGGGTCCACGGACCTGAACGAACGATTCAAACCCTCAAGGAGGATGGGCGATGGACGAGCAGGACCGCGCACTCCATGAAATCGCAGATGCACGGGCACGCATGAGCGAACTCGCGGACGAAATGGCCCGGAAGGCGGAACCCGACCGGCTGAAGGAACGTGCCCGTGAGGTCGCCACACACAAGGCCACCGAGCTCAAGCAGCACGCGAAGGAGGCCGCCGTGGAGAAAGCCACGGAACTCAAGACGCAGGCCAGGGAGACACTGATGCACAAGAGCATGGAATTGAAGGAACGGGCCGACTCGCCCAAGGGCTGGAGCCTGCTCGGCGCCCTCATGGGAGCGGGCGTTGGCTCGGCCCTGATGCGCAAGGCCTTCACCACACGCGCGGCGCGGAAGGACAGCGAGTTCGCATGGGAGAGAGACGAACGGTGGCGCTACGACGGCCTGCGCGCCGGCCGAGCCGACCTGCGCTCCACCGGGGAAGAGGCCATGGGCGCCGGGGCTGGCGGCGATGGCCCTCGCACCGACATGAAGGCCCGCGCCAGCGACAAGGCGCATGAGGTGAAGGACCAGGCGCTCGACCGGGCCAGTGCGATTCGGGAGCGGACCGCGGGCGTCGTGCACAAGGCCCGGGAGCGGGCATCCCACGCGCGCGAGCGGGTGCCCTCGCGCGAAGCCGTCCAGCATCAGGCCGCGGACTGGCTCAACCGCACGGTGGATGAGCAACCCCTGCTCCTGGCCGTGGGAGGCGTCACGCTGGGCATGCTGGCGTCCAGCCTGCTGCCTGTGACTGGCAAGGAGCGCAAGCTCATCGAGCCCGCGAAGCGCCGCGCGACGGAAGGTGTCTCCCAGCTCGGTGGGCAACTCCAGGAAAAGCTCCAGGAAGAGGAACAGCAAGCGCCTGGCGGCCCCGGGAGCTCGAATCAGACGGCGTCCGACACCTCCAGCGTCAGCGCGAGCAACATCGAAACGACCCGCGTGGAGGATTCAGGAAAAACGCTCTGATGGGCGGAACGCCCAGGAGGAGGCGGACCTGAACCCGCGACGTCGAAGGTGCGAGGCGCCGGGCCCAGGCAGGCGGGCTGCGCCCCTGGAACCAGGGCTGTGCCCCACTGTCGTTTGACTCAGCCTGGAGCCTCTGCCATGTGCGCCGCCGTGGCCGTCCCTCCTGAACTCCGCACCGCCGTCAGTCATCCCCCGCCGCCGGGCCCCGCCGTCGCCTTCACCATCCGGCTGGGCGAGGCGCTGCACCGCTACGGCACGCCCGCGCATCGCCTGGAGCTGCTGATGCAGCGGGTGTCGGAGCGCTTCGGACTGGAGGGGCGCTTCTTCTCCACCCCCACGTCCATCTTCTCGTCCTTCGGACCGCCGGAGGCCCTGCGCACCTCGCTCATCCGCGTGGAGCCGGGGGACATGGACCTGGAACGGCTGTCGCTGCTGGACACGCTGGCGGACGACGTCATCCACGGTCAGGTGCCCCCGACGGAAGGGGCCCAGCGCGTGGACGCCATCCTCGCGCAGCCCGAGCGCTTCGGCCCCGCGCTCCAGCTCCTGTGCTGGACGCTCGCGGGCGGCGCCGCGGGGCGGTTGTTCGGCGGAGGCCTCAAGGAGATGGCGGTGGCCGCGTTCAGCAGCCTGCTCATCGGCACCCTGGGCGTGCTCACCCGGAAGCAGCCCTCCACGGCCCGGGTGTTGGAGCCGGTGGCCGCCATCCTGTCCTCCGCCGTCGCCGCGCTGGCCGCGAGCCTGATGGGGCCGCTGTCCGCGCAGGTGGCCACGCTGGCGGGCCTCATCGTCCTGCTCCCCGGCCTGTCCCTGACGGTGGCCATCAACGAGCTGGCCACCCGCAACCTCATCTCCGGCACCTCGCGGCTCACGGCGGCGGCGCTCGTCTTCCTCCAGTTGGGCTTCGGCGTGGCCCTGGGCAGCCGGCTGTCGGTGGTGCTGCCCGAGCCGCCCGTGGCGCCGCTGCCGCCCGCGCTGCCGGACTGGACGCAGCTGCCCATGCTGCTGGTGGCCATCTTCGCGGTGTGCGTGCTCTTCCGCGCGCGCCCCAGGGATTGGGGCTGGATTGCCGGAGCCTGCACCTTCGCCTTCGCGGGGGCCCGTCTGGGCTCGCTGCTGCTGGGGGCGCAGCTGGGCGCCTTCGTGGGCGCGCTGCTGCTGGCCATGGGCAGCAACGCGCTGGCCCGGCTGCGCAACAAGCCCTCCATCACCACGCTGGTGCCCGGACTCATGCTGCTGGTGCCCGGCAGCGTGGGCTTCCGCAGCCTGTCCTCCCTGCTGGAGCGGGACGTGGTGGCCGGCGTGGACACGGCCTTCTCCATGCTGATGGTGGCCGTGGCGTTGGTGGCCGGACTGCTGTCCGCCAACGCCCTGGTCCCCACGCGCAAGGTGCTCTGACTCAGCCCAGGCGGGTGACATACACCGCCACCAGCGTCAGCAGGAAGTAGTGCACCAGTCCGCCCGCGCCGGCGTAGTCCTTCGCCATCCGCTGGCCGAAGAAGAGCGCCACCAGCGACACCGCGGAGAGCAGCGCGCCCCAGAAGGCCAGCGTCGCGCTGCCCGTGGCCACCAGCGACACCAGCCCCGCGGCGCTGAGCGCCCCCGCCGCCAGCTCCAGCACGGTGACGGTGGCCAGCATCAGCGGCACCACGCCGCGCAGCGGGCTCTTGGCAAAGTGGCCCGTGAGCCAGCCCAGGTTGCCCTTCCAGTCGATGACCTTGTCGAGGCCAGACTGGAGGAAGAGGATGGCCAGGAAGACGGCGCAGAGCGCCTGGAGCAGCCAGACAGTGAATTGGGTGGATTCGAAGGGCGGCATGGCGCGGCCACTCTAGCCGCCTTGGGGCCGGGCCCAAGCCTTCTTGGCAGGGCAGCAGGCGGGCAGGCCCAAGCGCCACCCGTCCCTACCCTTCTGTGATGGCCGCCCTACCTTGACGGGTATGGCAACCGAGCAGACCGCCCGGCGGGTGTTCACTGGCCTCATCATTCTTTCCATCATCCTGCTGGCCCTGGTTGTCCGCCCGTTCGCCAAGGCCTTCTTCCTGGCGGCGGTGCTCGCGGGAACCTTCTACGGCCTCTACTCGCGGCTGAGCCGGAAGCTCCGCGGACACCACAACCTGGCGGCGGGGGCCATCGTCTCGGGAGTCATCCTGGCCCTGCTCCTCCCCCTGGGAGGTCTCACGGCCTTCGTCGTCACCGAGGTGTCGGACGGCGTGAAGTTCGTCTCCGACACGGTGCAGCGGGAAGGGATGGAAGGACTGATTGGCAAGATTCCCAGCCCCGTGCGAGGCCCGGTCGAGAGGCTGCTGGAGCGCATCCCCCTGGAGCAAGCCCAGCTCGACGAGACGCTCCAGCAGCAGGTGAGCACCCAGGGCGGCACAGCGGCGCGGGCCGTCACCGGGGCGGTGGCCGCGACGGGCTCCATCGCGTTCCAGACGGTGATGATGCTCATCGCCCTCTTCTTCCTGCTGACGGAGGGCGCGCGGCTGGTGAGATGGGTGGAGAGCGTCTCGCCACTTCGGCGCGGCCAGACGGGGGAAATCCTGCGGGAGTTCCGCAGTGTCTCCATAGCGGTGCTCGTCTCGTCGGTGGCCACTGCGGGCGTGCAGGCGGCGGCGGCGCTCGTCGGTTTCCTCATCGCCCGCGTCCCCGCGGCGCTCTTCTTCGCGGGCGTGGCGTTCTTCATGGCGCTCATTCCCGCCGTGGGCGCCGCCATCGTGGTGCTGGTCGCCGCGGCGCTGATGTTCTTCAGCGGCCACCCGTGGGCGGCGCTGTTCCTCGCCATCTGGGGCACGGTGGTGGTGGGGCTGGTGGACAACATCGTGAAGCCGCTGCTGGCCAGGCGCGGCATGCACCAGCACGCCGCCATCGTCTTCTTCGCGCTGCTCGGAGGCCTGGCCGCGTTTGGCACGGTGGGCCTGCTGTTGGGGCCCCTCATCGTGGCCTTCTTCCTGGCCCTGCTGCGCATCTACGAGCGCGACTACGGCCGGCCCACGCCGCGCCCCGGAGACCCGGCCACGCCCGGAGGTCCGAGCGGCGACGAAAGCCTCATCATCCGCCCGTCCGTGCTGTCGGCGGAGACGCGCGAGCGCGTGCCCCTGTCGCCCACGCCGCCGGAGAACCACTGAGGCTCCGCTGAAACAGCACGGCCCGCTTCCCGCGCGAACGGGAAGCAGGGCCGCGACACTTCATGCGGGGAGGCTCAGAACGCCAGGCCGTTGACGCGACGACCCGGCGAGGACTGCAGGCTGGACAGACTGGTGTGCAGCACGAAGGTCGCCGTGGCGCCCAGGTCCGGGCTGCGGTTGGCGGACACGCCATCCGTGCCACTCACACCGGAGGACAGCACCGCGGACTCCACCACCGTGCCGGTGGCCGTCTTCACGGTGACGGTGTCACCGCTGTTGGACAGGCCCAGGGTGCCCGTGGAGGCGGACACCGCGTTGGGCGTGCCGGCCGGGATGCCCGCCGCGCCGCCGAACACCACGATGACTCCGCCCGCCGCCAGCGAGGTGCCACTGGGGAAGGTGTGGCGCAGGCTGGCCGCGTCGGACACCGTCCACCCGCTCAGGTCCACCACCCCGGTGCCCGTGTTCACCAGCTCCACGAACTCGCCCACGACGTTCGAGCCCGGCTCGTTGACCATCACCTCGTTGATGATGACCTTGCCCGTGCCCCCCGTCGGCGCCGTGGTGATGGTGAAGGCCGCGTTGCTGAGGTCGCTGACGCTCGCGTTGGACGCGTCGCTGATGCGGACCCGCGCGGTGGTGGTGGCGCTGGACGGCACCGTCCACGCGTAGCTGCCCGCGGAGGCGGCCGTGCTGGCGGCCAGGGTGCTCCAGGTGCTGCCATTGAGCGTGTACTCCAGCTTCACGTTCGTGACGCTGGTCGACGTCCAGGTGATGTCGCGCACGCTCCCGCCCGCCCAGCTCTCACCGCCGTTGGGCGACGTCACCGTGACGGAGGCATTGTCGCCGGGCGAGCTGTCACCCGGGATGATGAAGTCCTTGATGACGGCCATGTGCTGCATGCCAGAGGCCCCGCTGTCACCGGACAGCGCGGGCGCGATGTCGCTCAGCGGCGAGTAGACGCGCGTATCCACCACCAGGCCGTTGGTGAAGGTGCTGCCACCGATGACGACGGGCGTCTGGTACGCGAACAGGTCGCTGTCCACCAGCACGTGGTCATACGGGGCGTTGCGGCTCGCGTTGGTGTTGGTGTTGCCATTCTTGTCCGCCGGGTGCGGGCCCGCCGTGCGCACCACCTGGGACAGCGTGCTGAAAGCGGACTCGTTGCGGCTGCCGGTGTTCAAGTCTCCGCCGATGACGAGGTAGTCGCCCGCGGGGATGTTGGCCTTGATGCGGCTGACCAGACTGCTGGCCTCCGAGTTACGGTTGCTGCTCCCCGTGGTGAGGAAGTGCACGCTCACCGCCCAGAGGTCCTTCGGGCCCGGCACGTCGATGCGCGCCCAGGCGAAGTCTCGGTTGGAGACGTACGGGTCATCCCACTCGCCCGAGGCGATGATGGGGTAGCGGCTGATGATGCCGTTGGGAATCTGCGCCCCACCCTCGCGGTAGTAGTGGAACTGCGTGCCGAACGTCGTGTCCACGAAGCCACGGATGTCCGCCGCGGAGTTCGACTTGTAGTTGAACTCCTGAATCATCACCACGTCAGCGTCCGTGCCCTGGAAGATGCGGATGCCGTGGCCCGGGTCGTAGTCCTGCCCGTTGCCGCTGGACGTGTTCGCCGCCAGCAGGCGAAGGCGGACCTCGCCCAGCGCGTCCTGCCGCTGCCCGACTTCCGCGCCGTCGAGCCCCACGGGCTCCAGCGCCGAGTCCTCGCCACCACACGCCGCGAGCACCGCCAGCAACAGCGCGGCGGCATGTCGCCGCCAGTTCGACTGCACATGGCTTGAAGGAGTTGCGTCGTCACGCATGATGTCCGGTCCTGCCCCCTGACAAGGAGCTGTTGAGTGGTCGGATGAGACATCCACACGCTACCCGATTCACGGGGAATGCGATGCTCGCCCGTCTCCTTTATCGACCGAAACGCAGACACGTTGCGTGAAACATCGGTGAAACCGTCCGGGACGGGCACTACAGCGCGGCGGCGGCGGACAGGGCGACGGCGAGGTAACGAAGGCCCTTGCCGATCGTGACGAAGAAGACGAAAGGCAGCGGGCGCACCCCCAGCATTCCGCCGGCGATGACGAAGGCGTCACCCACCACGGGCAGCCAGGACATGACGAGCGCGGGCGCGCCCCACTTCCGCGTCCAGGCCTCCACGCGCTGCATGCGAGGCCCTTCCTTCTCACGGCGCCGCGCGTACCAGCGCCCCAAGGCGCCTCCACCACCGGCCGCCACCCACCGGCCCAGCACGTAGAGCGACAGCGCGCCCAGCACGTTGCCCATGGTGGCCACGCCGATGGCGGTGACGGGCGCCGTCCCGCCGTAGACGAGCGCGGCCAGCAGCGCCTCCGACGGCACTGGCACCACGGAGCCCGCGAGCATCGCGATGAGGAACAGCCCCGGGAGGCCCCAGGTGGCGAGTACGGACGGGTCGGGCATCAACGATTCGAAGGTGAGGGCCCCCAAGCCTGCCATGCCCCCCGCCGCGGCGCACGCGCTCAGACGCCCAGGACGCAAGGTCTGCGCCCCACCCCACCCGCACGCAGGAATTGCGCCCCATCCCCGCCCGCGGACAGGTGCCCCAGGGGAGAGGAGGCCGCGGCGCAGCGCTTGCTATGGGGAGGGGCATACACCCGAAAGGGAAGGAACGCCGCGCCCATGAGCAGCACCGTCGCCCCAGTCCCGAGCCCGAGCCAGAGCTCCGACCTCCGCCTCGTGCCGGTGGAGATTGCCCCCGAGACGTTCTGGGTGGGCAAGCGCGAGCCCGGCAACATCTTCTACGCCAACCCCTACCTGCTGCGCTTCCGCGGTACGGACAAGAAGACGCAGCGGCCCACGGAGTTCAACCTCCTCATCGACCCGGGCTCGAGCAGCGACTTCTCCACCATCCACACCAAGGTGACGTCGCTCATTGGTGGCATGGAGCGGCTGTCGGCCATGTTCATCAACCACCAGGACCCGGACGTGGGCTCGTCGGCGAGCATCATCTCCGCGCGCTACGCGCCCCGGGCCGGGCTGCTGTGCTCGGAGGACACCTGGCGGCTCATCGTCCACCAGAACCTGCCGCGCCACCGCTTCATCCCCACGGAGAAGTTCGCACAGGGCCTCAGCGTGCCCACGGGCCACCGGTTGCTGCCGGTTCCCTCGCCCTTCTGCCACTTCCGCGGCGCCGTCATGCTCTATGACCCGCAGACGCGCGTGCTCTTCACCGGAGACCTCTTCGGCGGGCTCACGGACTCCAACGCCAAGGGCATCTGGGCGGACGAATCCGACTGGGCGGGCATCCGCGCCTTCCATCAAATCTACATGCCGGTGAACTCCGCGCTGCAACGCACGGTGGCGGCCATCCGCAAGCTGGAGCCGGGCGTGGAGATGATTGCGCCGCAGCACGGCCGCATCATCCGGGGACCGCTGGTGCAGCAGTTCCTGGACCGGATGGAGAAGCTTCAGGTGGGCCTGGACATCATGGACGAGGCGCAGGACCGCACGCACCTGCAGGCCTGGAACTCCGTGCTGGACCGGGTGGTGGCGCTGGCGCGCGGCTACCTGGGCGACTCCGTGGAGGCCAAGCTGGCCGCGAGCCACGAGCTGTCGGACACGGCGCAGTACGACGGCACGCGGCTGGTGGTGAGCCGCCTGGGCAAGTGGACGCTGGAGCACGTGGTGGACCTGCTGTGCCACGGCGAGCCGCCGGAGATTGCCGGCCCCATCATCGTCGAGGCCACCAGCGCCGCGGCCGAGTACAACCTGCCCACGCCGCACCTGGACATCGAGGGCGTGGGGGCACCGTCCCACGTTTCGCTGCTCGACCCCTGACAGCGACGACTGCAGACGAGGGAGGCCGAGGTGCACTCGACCGACGACGAAGAAGGCGTGGCGTACCTGGGGGGCGCCGCGCCGGAGCCGCAATTGCGGGTGACTCCGCCGCCGGCCATCGTGAAACCGCCGCCCCGCGCCGGCCTCCCCCCTGTCCCGCAGCGGACGGAAACCCCTCCCGACGCGACGTTCCAGCCGGTGACGCCACCACCGGCCCTGTCGCTTGGGGAGACACTGCGCCCGGTGACCCCCATGTCGCCGCACGGCACGCTGCTCCAGGGCATTGTGGTGACCGCGACCTCCAGCGCCGTGCGAGGCCTGGTGCCCGGCCAGACGGTGGCCCAGCGGTACCGCGTGGAGCGCTGGCTGGGCGCCGGGGGCAGCTCCACCGTGTACGAGGCCACCGACCTCCACCAGGACCTGCGCGTGGCCCTCAAGGTCCTCGCGGTGCCCCATGCGGATGCCTCGATGGTGGCGCGCTTCCGCCAGGAGGTGGAGCACGCCCGGGCGCTGGAGCACGTCAACATCCTGCGTGTCTTCGATGTGGGCGTGGACGGCGATCGGCACTTCCTCACCGTGGAGTTGCTGGATGGCGTGGATTTGCGTCAGCGACTGATGGAGCGGCGCGCCACGTTGGCGGAGGCGCTGCGCTGGCTCACCCACGCGACGGTGGCGCTGGAGCACGCGCACGGCCGGGGCGTGCTCCACCGCGACGTGAAGCCCGCCAACCTCTTCATCACCCGCACCGGCGTGCTCAAGCTGATGGACTTCGGGCTCGCCAAGAGCACGCACGTCATGGGGACGACGGCCCAGGGCGCGGTGCTCGGCACGCCGGAGTACATGGCGCCCGAACAGGTGACGGGCAACCCCGCGGTGTCACCCGCCACGGACCTGTACGCGCTCGGCGTGGTGGCCTACGAGCTGTTCACCGGACAGCTTCCGTTCCGCCACCCGGAGCCCGTGCCGCTGATGTTCCTGCACGTCCAGGAGCGCCCCGTGCCGCCGCGCACGTTGCGACCGGCGCTGCCGGAGCCCTTCGAGCACGTCGTGCTGCGGCTGCTGGAGAAACGCCCCGACGACCGCTACCGGTCCGCGGCCGAGCTCCGCACCGCGCTGGCGAAGCTGTGGCCCCACGCGCTGAATGCAGATGCGTCTGTGACGGCACGAGCGCCGGCGCCGCCCCTCGCGCGCGCCCGAGCGCCGGGCCCGGGAGGCGGCACGGGCTGAGTGGAACGTGCCCGCCGTCACGCCCCCGATGCCGCTGGCTCCGTCCTGCCCGGAGCCAACAGCGCCAACCCGAGCGCCGCGACGGCCGTGAGTCCAGCGGCGATGCCGAACTGCAGGGCGAAGTGCCCGCTGGCCAGCGCGAGCAACGCCACCGCCAGTGAGCCGCCCAGCAGCCGCGTGGCGTAGAGCGCGCTGGTGACGATGCCCCGGTGGTGCCAGGGCGCGCGGGACTGCGGTCCAATCAGCGACGTGCTGGCGGCGGGCCCCAGCCCCAGGCCGAGCACCGCCAGCCCCACCAGCGCCGCGGGCACACCCCAGCCCCGTGCGGCGGCCAATGACAGCCACCCGGCCCCCAGCGCCGCCACCGCGAAGCCCACGCCGGCGCTCAGTCGCATGCCTCCGCGCACCAGCAGCTTCACGCCGAAGGTGGAGCCCACGGACCAGCCCAGCAGCATCGGCAGCAGCGCCAGTCCCGCCGCCAGTGGCGTGTGACCGCCCTGCTCCGTCATCCACAACGGCACCCACGCGGCCATGCTGTACAGCAACGAGCCGCCCGCGATGCCGCCCACGATGCCGCTGAGCACCGCGCGATCTCTCAGCAACTCCGCCGGGAGCAACGGAGACACCGTCGAGCGTTGCTGCCGCACCAGCAGCCAGGCCGCGCCCACGGCGGCCAGCGCGCAGGCCCACCGCAGGCTCACAGCCCCCGGCTCCAACGAGAAGAGGAGCAGCGCCGCCGAGGAGCCCGCGAGCACGGGCCCCCACCGGTCCATGCGGACCTCCGGACGGCGAGGCGGGTCGCGGTAGGAGAGGTACAGCAGCGCCGCGGCGAACAGCCCCACCGGCACGTTGACCAGGAACACCCAGCGCCACGAGGCGTGCATCACCAGCCAGCCGCCAATGAGCGGCCCCACGACGTTGCCCGCGCCCCAGGCCCCCGTGAACAGCCCCTGCACGGCGGCGCGCTCACGCAGCGTGTAGAGGTCGGCGGAGATGGTGAGCGTGGTGGGCTGCAACGCCCCCGCGCCCAGGCCCTGGATGACCCGGAAGGCGATGAGCCCCGGCACCGAGTCCGCCAGGCCACACAGCGCGGAGCCCACCAGGAACAACCCCATGCCCGAGAAAAAGACGGGCTTGCGTCCCAGCCGGTCCGCCAGCGTCCCGGAGACGAGCACGCCGACAGTGGAGGCAAAGAGAAAGGCGGAGAACACCCACGAGTAGAGGTGCTGACCTCCCAGCTCCCGGGTGATGGTGGGCATGGCACTCGTCACGACGGTGCCTTCGAACGCGCTGACCACCAGGGCCAGCAACACCGCGCCCGTCGCGGTCCGCCGCGCCACGCCTGGACGCGCGCTGACCATGGGCTCCGCTGTGACGCCGCTTCCGTCCATCACCTCTCTGTACGCCCCAGGCCCCCATGCGGAAACCGCATCTTCCGCATAGACTTCTTGCGAAATCCGCATGACCTCCGAACAGCTCCGAGCCTTCCTCGAAGTCGCCCGGGCGGGACGCCTGGCCACCGCCGCGCGTGGGCTGGGTCTGTCCCAGTCCGGCCTCTCCCGGCAGCTCCAATCACTCGAAGCCGCCCTGGGCACGCGCTTGCTCGTCCGCACGCCTGGGGGCGCGGTGCTGACAGACGCGGGAGAACGCTTCCTGCCTCACGCCCAGCGCGCCCTGGACGCACTGACGGCGGGCACCTCGGAGCTGGAGCGGCTGTCGGGGACGCCACACGGCGTGGTGTCGCTCGGCACGCTGCATACCGTGGGGGCGTACCTGCTGCCGGACATCATCCCGGCCTTCGCCCGCCAGTTCCCGGAGGTCCGGCCCCGGCTGAGTGAGGGACTGGCACCGGCCATGGAGGAAGGCGTGGCACGCGGCGCCCTGGACCTGGCCATCCTCTCCCTCCCCGTGCGGCGCGCGGACCTGGTGGCGCAGCGACTGTGGGAGGAGTCCCTGGTGCTCGCCGTCCCGCGTGGACACCGGCTGACGAAGTCAGGCAAGCCCGTGACGATGGACGAGGTCGTGGAAGAGCCCTGGGTCGTCATCCCCGGCATGAGCGGCACCCGGGCGATGGAGGCCGCCTGTGAGGCGCGGGGCGTGACACCCCGCCTGGCGGTGGAGACGGACAACGCGGAGGCCATGCGCCGCATGGTGGAGCGCGGCCTGGGCGTGGCGATGGTGCCGCAGTTGATGGCCCGAGACCACCATGCCCAGGGCTTCGACGTGGTGCCCCTGGCGCGCGCCGGGGTGAAGCGGCAGGTGGCGCTGATACACCGGGGCGAGGGCTACCTCACGGCCGCGGCGCGGGCGCTCAAGTCCTTCATCGTGGAGAGCGTGCGCGCCATGCCCGAACCCTGGGGCACGAGGAAGGCGGCTCCAGGCGCTCGGGTGCGCTAGCGTGCCGCGGCCGGTGGCGCCGTCTTCACGAGGCGAGGCCCATCGAGACACGGAGACGCACCATGGCCCGGACGGACAGCTTCGTTGAGTACACGGTGGAACTGCTGGAGAAGCTGGGGCCCGTGAAGTCCCGGTCGATGTTCGGCGGCTGGGGGCTCTACCTCGGCGGACGGATGTTCGGGCTCATCGGCGGCGGTCAGTTGTTCCTGAAGGTGGATGACGTCACCAAGCCGGACTTCCAGGCCGCCGGATGCCGGCCGTTCATCTACGAAGGGATGAAGACCCCGGTGGAGATGGGCTATTGGACTCCGCCCGCGGACGCGGCGGATGACGCCTACGCGCTCCTGCCCTGGGCCCGGAAGGCCGTGGACGCGGCGAACCGGGCCGCGGTGAAGAAGGCCCAAAAGACGACGCGAAAGAAGGCGCCGGCGAAGAAGCGCACCTCACGCGTCAAGCCGTCTTGATGGCCGCGGCGTCCTCCAGCCCCAGCTCGACGACGGATGCCTCGCGCATCTTGAACTTCTGCACCTTGCCCGTCACCGTCATCGGGAACGCGTCCACGAACTTCCAGAAGCGGGGAATCTTGTAGGACGCGATGCGGCCCGTGCAGAACCGCGTCAGCTCCTCGGCGGTGAGCGTCGCGCCGGGCTTCACGCGCACCCAGGCCATGACCTCCTCGCCGTACTTCTTGCTCGGCACGCCAATGACCTGCGTCTCGCTGACGCCCGGGTGCGTGTGGAGGAACTCCTCGACCTCGCGCGGGGAGATGTTCTCACCGCCCCGGATGATGGTGTCCTTGATGCGGCCCACCACCTTCACGTAGCCCTCGTCGTCCATCACCGCGAGGTCGCCCGTGTGCATCCACCCGGCGGCGTCCACGGCCGCGGCGGTGGCCTCGGGGTTGGCCCAGTACCCCAGCATGACGCTGTACCCACGCGTGCACAGCTCGCCCGGCGAGCCGCGAGGAACCACCTCACCCGAGCCCGGGTCGATGACCTTGACCTCCAGGTGCGGATGCACGCGCCCCACGGTGGAAACGCGCTTGTCCAGCGGCTCGTCCAGTGCGCTCTGCGTGGACACCGGCGACGTCTCCGTCATGCCGTAGCAGATGGTCACCTCGCGCATGTGCATGCGCGACTGCACCTGCTTCATCACCTCCACCGGACACGGCGAGCCCGCCATGACACCGGTGCGCAGCGTCGACAAATCGAACTCACCGAAGCGCGGATGGTCCAGCTCCGCGATGAACATCGTGGGCACGCCGTACAGCGACGTGCAGCGCTCGGCCTGCACCGTCTGGAGCACCGTCAGCGGGTCGAACGCCTCGGCGGGGATCACCATGGTGGCGCCGTGGCTGGTACAGGCCAGGTTGCCAATCACCATGCCGAAGCAGTGGTAGAATGGCACCGGGATGCACACCCGGTCCTCGGGGCCGTAGCGCAGGGCCTCCCCGATGAAGAAGCCGTTGTTCAAGACATTGTGGTGCGACAGCGTGGCGCCCTTCGGGAAGCCTGTCGTTCCCGACGTGTATTGGATGTTGATGGCGTCATCGAACTGGAGCGACGCCTCGCGGGCGGCCAACGCGCCCTCTGAAACATCCGCCGCGCCATCGAGCAGCCGCTGCCAGTCGTCCTCCAGGACGAGCGCCGCCGCCAGGCTGGCACAGCGCGGCTGGACCTCTTTCACCATGCCCCGGTAGTCCGTCTGCCGGAAGCCCCGTGCGTGGAGCAGCACCTTGGTGCCGGACTGGTTGAGGGCGTACTCCAGCTCCGAGGTGCGGTAGGCAGGGTTGATGTTGACCAGGATGGCGCCGATACGGGCCGTGGCGTACTGGACGGCCACCCATTCGAAGCGGTTGGGTGACCAGAGCCCCACCCGGTCCCCCTTCTGAACGCCCAGGGCCATCAGTCCCCGGGCCACCTGCGAGGTGAGCGCCCAGAGCTGTTGATACGTGGCCCGAAACCCCTGGGACGCCACCACCAGGGCCTCCCGGTCGCCGTGGCGCTCGACGGTGCGGCGCAGGTTCTGGCCAATCGTCTCCCCCAGCAGCGGGGTGGTGCTGGTGCCATGGGCGTAGGAAGGGACCGGGTTTGGGGACATGGCGGCATCGTCCCGCCGAGCCGGACACGCGGCAAGCGCCGCGGACCACCGCTGTCCAACGCGTGGCAGGGGGGCATGGGGGAAGGCGGCATGCCCTGCCAACGAGGGCCCCCGGGGGGCCAGTCCCCTCCTGGGAAGCGACAGTCAGCCCTGAAATCAGCCATTACGCCGTGCAGCCAGCCCACGCACCGCGTTAGAAACCGGGACTCATGGATGACTCCAACGCCAGGCTGGTCGCGGCCCTGCTGGAAGCCCGGCAGCGACACTGCTTCCCTGCGGACGTACGGCGCGCTGCCCCCGAATTCGTAGGCCAGGTGCTCGGCCTGCTCTTCCCCCACTTCGCCGAGCGCCTGGAGTGTACGGCCGCGGCCGTCCACCGCGACGTCACCACCGTGGAGGCCAGCCTCCACCGCATCCGGGACACGCTGGCGCCCCTGTACCCGGGCATTGAACGGGACTTGCCGGCGCGCTTCATGGAGCGGCTGCCCGGCCTGTACGACTGGCTGCGACAGGACGCGGACGCCATCTTCGAGGCGGACCCGGCCGCGCGCACCGTGGACGAGGTCATCCTCACCTACCCGGGCTTCACCGCCATCGCCATCTACCGGGTGGCCAACGCGCTGCACGCCCTGGGCTTCCCGCTGCTGCCTCGCTTGCTCACGGAGTACGCGCACCAGCGAACCGGCGTGGACATCCACCCGGGGGCCACCATTGGCCGGCGCTTCGTCATCGACCATGGCACCGGCGTCGTCATCGGTGAGACGACGCTCATTGGTGACAACGTCAAAATCTATCAGGGCGTCACCCTGGGCGCGCTCGTCGTGGAGAAGGGGCTGACGGACAAGAAGCGTCACCCCACCATCGAGGACGACGTGGTGGTGTACGCCAACGCCACCATCCTGGGCGGAGAAACCGTGGTGGGCCGGGGCAGCATCATCGCCGGCAACGCCTGGCTCACGCAGAGCATCCCCTCTCAATCCGTGGTTACCCGCCGCAGCGAGGTGCGTCAGCGCGGCGAGAACGGCTCGCTGGACGCACTCGAATTCCACATCTGACCCACCGACGAGGCCCCCCACATGAAGGTGAACAGCATCCTGGAGACCATCGGAAACACGCCGCACGTGCGCATCAACCGGCTGTTTCCGTCCCGCGTGACGGTCCATCTGAAGCTCGAGCGCGCCAACCCGGGCGGCAGCATCAAGGACCGCATCGCGTTGTCCATGATTGAGGACGCGGAGCAGCGCGGCCTGCTCAAGAAGGACAGCGTCATCATCGAGCCGACCAGCGGCAACACCGGCATCGGCCTGGCCATGGTGGCGGCGGTGAAGGGCTACAAGCTGGTGCTCGTCATGCCGGAGTCCATGAGCGTCGAGCGCCGCCGGCTGATGGCCGCCTACGGCGCCACGTTCGAGCTGACCCCGCGCGCGCAGGGCATGAAGGGCGCCATCGCTCGCGCCAACGAGCTGCTGTCGCAGGTGCCCAACTCGTGGATGCCGCAGCAGTTCGAGAACGAGGCCAACATCGAGGTCCACCGCCGCACGACGGTGCAGGAAATCCTCAAGGACTTCCCGGAAGGGCTGGACTACCTCATCACCGGCGTGGGCACCGGCGGGCACATCACCGCGTGCGCCGAGGAGTTGAAGAAGGTCTGGCCGAAGCTGAAGGTCTTCGCCGTGGAGCCCACCAAGTCGCCCGTCATCAGCGGCGGCCAGCCGGGCCCGCACCCCATCCAGGGCCTTGGCGCCGGCTTCATCCCGAAGAACCTGCACAAGGACGCGCTGGACGGCGCCATTCAGGTGACCGAGGAGGACGCCTTCGAGTTCACCCGCCGCGCCGCGCGTGAGGAGGGCATCTTCGTGGGCATCTCCACCGGCGCCGCGCTGTCCGCCGTGAATCAGAAGCTGGGCGAGATGACCGACGGCAGCCGCGTGCTCGCCTTCAACTACGACACGGGCGAGCGCTACCTCTCCATCGAGCCGCTCTTCCCGGCCCAGTAGTCCAAAGGGCCCTCAGCCGCGGTGCGTCCGCACCAGCTCCACCAACCGGTCCATCTCCTCGGGCAGGTTGTAGAAGTGGGGTGAGAGGCGGACGCGCCCGCGGCGCACCGAGAGGGCCACCTCCCTTCCGGCGAGCCACGCGCCGAGCGCGCGGGCCTCGCCCTCCGGAGGCAGGAACGTGAGGATGCCCGCCCGGTGCTCCGGCGCGGGCCCCACGTCGCAGCCCAGCCCACGCAGCCCTGTCTCCAGCTGGCCCAGCAGCTCGCGGATGCGCGTGGAGATGGCGTCCACCCCCACCTCGTGCAGCAGCTCCAGCGCGGCGCCCAGGGCGTAGATGCCGGTGTACGCGGCGCTGCCCTCCTCCAGCTTGCCCGCGTCCGGGCGCAGCTCGAAGTGGCTGCGGTTGAAGTTCCAGGCGTCGGTGGTGCTGCGCCAGCCCACCAGCACGGGACGCAGCCTGGGCAGGACGTCCTTGGCCACGTAGAGGAAGCCGATGCCGGCGATGCCCAGCATCCACTTGTGGCTGTCCGCGCTGAGGAAGTGGACGCGGCTCTTCTTCACGTCCACGGGGATGCAGCCCACGCTCTGGATGCCGTCCACGCAGAACAGGACGCCCGCCCGCTCGCACAGGGCGCCCACCGCGTCCAGGTCCGTGCGGTAGCCGGTGGCGAACTGCACGGAGGACACGGCCACCAGCCGGGTGCTCGGGGTGAGCGCGGCGGCCACGGCTTCCGGCGTCACGCCCCCTTCGGGCGTCTGGATTTCGCGCACGGTGACGCCGCGGTCCTTCAGGTGCAGCCAGGGATAGACGTTGGAGGGGTACTCCAGCGAGGATGCGACGACGACCTCGTCGCCGGGCTTCCAGTCCAGCCCCTCGGCCACCAGGCCCAGGCCGTGGCTGGTGTTGCGCACGAAGGCAATCTCGCCGGGCTCGGCGTTGATGAGGCGGGCGGCCAGGCCCCGCACGCGCTCGCAATGGGCCTCCCAGCCGCGCTCGTGCTTGATGCCGTGGTGGACGATGTCCTCCATCCACCCGCGCACGGCCTCGGCGGCGCGCAGGCTGGTGGGAGCCACACCGGCGTGGTTGAGATAGAGCTGCTCCCTCAGCACGGGGAAGAGGTCTCGGTAGGATTCGAGCGAGCGCGTCATGGTGCCCGGAGTGTAGCCACGTCGCCGCGCCGCGCCGTACTTCGTGAAGGCCGGGTGTCCGCCGTGGACAGACGCGGTGGTTTTTCCGTCCCACCTTGGGATGCGATATGCGTCGGGTCCTGCTCGCCGCGGAGGACCCATGCGCCGCACCATCCTGGACGCCATGAGGAACACGTTGTTCGTGGGCGCCGCCCTGCTGGCGGGCTGCGCGGGAACCGTTCATGCGCCCTACCCGCCCATCCGCGCGGACCTGTCCCCCGCCGCCCTGGAGCGAGGGGCCGCCATCTTCCACGCGAGCTGCGAGTCATGTCACCGCGGGGGCGACGCGGAGACGGCGTCGGGCGCGCCGCTGCGCGAGCTGCCCTCGTACATGGGGCGCTTCTACGCGGCGAATCTCACGTCGCATGCCGAGGCGGGCATTGGCGCCATGACGGATGAGGAGTTGGCGCGGGCCATCCGCTTCGCGGTGAGCCGCGACGGGCGGTTGATGGTGATGCCCAGCTACGGCATGGGCGACGCGGACCTGGCGGCGGTGCTGGGCTTCATGCGCTCCGGGCACCCGCTCTTCACGCCAGATTCAGTGCCCGCGCCCCCGTCGAAGTTCAGCTTCTTCGGCGGTATCGGCTTCCGCTTCATCACTGGGAATGAGCCGGTGGAACGGCCCGCCTCGGGCATCCCCGTGCCGCCCAAGGCGGCGACCCGGGAGTACGGCCACTACATGGCGCATGACGTCTACGACTGCGCCTCGTGTCACACGGATGGCTTCAGCCCTCGGAAGACAGAGGGCGATGACGTGTTCGCGGGTGGCATGGCGTTCGTCGACCCGGAGGGAAGGAACGTTCATTCCAGCAACATCACGTTCCACGAGACGGGGCTGGCGCATTGGACGCTGGAGGACTTCACCCGCGCGGTGCGTGACGGACTGGCACCAGATGGCTCCGTGCTGCGCTCGCCCATGCCTCGCTTCCGGGGCATGGACGAGGTGGAGGCGCGAGCGCTCTATGACTATCTGCGCTCCGTGCCGCCCAGGAAGAACGCGGTGAAGGGTGCGCGGCCGCGGCTCACCGCGGAGTCAGTCCGCCCGAAATGGGGCGCGGAGGAGGCGGAGGAGCAGAGCGCGGAGGTACGCCCCGATGCGGCGCAGGCCAGCGCGCCCGATGAGACGCGCACGGGAGATGTTCCCAACGCCAGCGCCTCCGTGAAGGGAGCAGGGGAAGAAACCTCGGCTCCGCCAGTTTCCCCCGCGCAACCTCCGGCCAGCCATCAGGGCACACAGGGAGAAGACGCCCATGCCGCAGTGACGCCTTCGGCCTCGGCGACCGCTTCCGGCTCGGCGATGCCCACAGCACCCGGAGCCACCGGCAAGAGCGCGGCATCGGCACCGTCCGCGCAACCCGATGCGGCCAACACCGCTGCGGCCGGCCCCTCCACGCTGGCCAGCAAGCCCGCCCCCACCCGCAAGCCGCGCCCCGCTGCGCCCAAGGTGGACGCCCCTGCCCTCTTCGTGAAGCTCGGCTGCGCGAGCTGCCACGCTCCTGGCGCGCGGTATCACGACCGGCTCGCCAAGGTCGCCTCGCGCAGCGAGGCCGAACTGGTCCGGTGGGTGCGAAACCCCGAGCAGTTCCTCCCCGGCACGCCCATGCCCACCTACGCGGAGTTGATTGACGAGAAGACCGCGCGTGCCCTGGTGCGCTGGGTGAAGGCGGGAGGCCTGTCCAAGCTGCCCTCCACCTCGCGCTGAGCCGCGCCCCGAAGCACGCGGAAAAAACGCCCCGGAAATGACCGAGGAAAACCCCTGCTGGCGTATCCCGTCTGGAAGCTCTCAGCGGGCACCTCGTCGAGGCACTCGCTGGGCACGTACCACCCCGGAGCCAACCGGCCCCAGCCCCGGGGTGGTGCGTGAGACTTCCCACCGCACCGTCGGCTGGCACGCCAGCGTCTCCGGCTACGGGGACGGCTGCACCCGCGCCGCCGCTCGCGTACGGTGCGCCGCATGACGGAGTGTCTCCTCAACGTCGACCTGGGCGAGCTTCCTGGTGAAGACGAACAGCTCTACGCGCTGGCCCATGTGGCGAACATCGCTTGCGGCGGGCATGCCGGGGACGATGCCTCCATGCGCCGGGCGCTGGAGCGGTGCGAGCGGCATGGCACGCGCGTGGGCGCGCACCCGTCCTACGAGGACCGAGAGGGCTTCGGCCGCCGCGCGCTCGACGTCACGCCGGAGCACCTCCGGGCGCAAGTGGCCGCGCAGTGCGGCCGGCTCGCGAAGCTGGCGGCTGACCGTCATCTGCCCGTGACGTACGCCAAGCCCCACGGCGCCCTGTACCACGCGGCCAATGCAACACCGGCCCTGGCTCGCGCGGTGGTGGAGGGCATCGTGGAAGCGCTGGGGACCGCCGTCACCTGCATCGGCCCCGGCACGGGCGCGCTGCACGACGCGGCCCTGGCGGCGGGGCTGGCCTACGCCCGCGAAGGCTTCGCGGACCGAGGCACCCGGCCAGATGGCTCGCTGATTCCCCGAGGACAGCCCGGCGCGGTGCTGACCGACCACGCCCAGGCGCGGGCCAACACCGTGCGCCTGGCCAGCAGCGGCAGCGTGGACACCGTCTGCGTTCACGGCGACACGCCCGGCGCGGTGGCGCTGGCGCGCGAGGTCCGCGCCACCTTGGACGCGCTCGCACTTCGCGCCGAGCCTCTGGGAGAAGGCGCCCTGCGACTGGTCCTTCCCGAGGGACTGGAGCGGCGCGCCACGCGCGAGGCCCTCTGTGCCATGCCCGGCGTCCTCGACGCCGTCATCACCGAGGAGCACGCCTGCGTGTACTTCGCCCCGGATGCACCACCCGAGGAGCCTCGACTCGCGCTGGCGCGGTTGCTGCGCATCCCAGCCCCAGTGGCCGGCCGCCCCCTCACGACCATCTCCGTGCGCTACGACGGGCAGGACTTGCGCGCGGTGGCGGAACGCGCGGGCCTCACCGAGGACGAAGTGGCGCGGCGCCACACGGCGCGCGAGTACACGGTGCGCTGCGTGGGATTCCTCCCCGGGTTCGCCTATCTGGGCGAAGTCGACCCGAGCATCGCGGTCCCCAGGCTGGCCACGCCCCGCACGCGAGTGCCTGCCCTCGCGGTGGGAATCGCGGGTGGGCGCACGGGGGTGTATCCCTTCGCATCGCCTGGAGGCTGGAACCTCATCGGCACCGCGCTGGACTTCACCGCCTTCACAGCCGAGGAGGGCTCGGTGCTTCAGCTCGGGGACCGGGTGCGCTTCAAGCGGGTGGACCGATGACGGGCTGGCTGGACATCACGGGCGTGGGTGCGCCCGTCACGGTGCAGGACGCGGGACGGCCGGGGAAGATGCACCACGGCGTGCCTCCGGGGGGGCCGCTGGTCCCGGAGCTGCTCGCCCTGGCCAATCTCGCCGTGGGAAACGCGAGTGGAACGGCGGCGCTGGAAGCCTTCGGCCGGTTGGAGCTGCGCGCCCGAGGCCGAAGCGTTCGCGTGTCCATGGACGGACGCGCCCTCACGCTGGCGGATGGAGAGCGCCTCACCGTCCCCGCGCCCGAGTCGACGAGCGTGCGCTATGTCGCGGTGGACGGCGGGCTCGCCGTGCCGGAAGTGCTGGGGGGACGCGGCACCCTGCTGGTCGCGCGACTGGGCGGATACGAAGGACGCCTGTTGCGTTCGGGTGACAGCCTGCCCCTGGGTGACGCGAACGAGCGCGCCGAGGCGCGAGCGCCCGGTGCGTCACTGGATGCAGCGGCGCCCATCCGCGTGACGCTCGGACCGGACAACCGCCGCTTCGAACCAGCCACCGTGGCCACCCTGCTGTCAGGCGCCTTCACCGTGTCCGCCGCCACCGACCGCGTGGGGATGCGACTCCAAGGGCCATCGCTCACCCATGGTGACGAAGGCACGGGCACGTCGCGCCCCATGGTTCGTGGGGCCATCCAGGTGACGCTTTCAGGAACGCCCATCGTGCTGGGCCCCGACCATCCGACGACAGGTGGCTATCCACTCATCGCGACAGTCATTCGCGCCGATTGGGGACGGCTGTGTGCCCGCCGTCCAGGGGCCGCTGTCCGGTTCCAGGAAGTGAGCCTGGAAGAGGCACGGGAAGCGTGGCGGCACCACTCGGAGCACTTCGGTATCGGCACGCGCCCCACGAAGCCGTAAGCCGCGGCGCCAGGGTTCAGGGCGCCTCCAGCTCTGGGGGCCATAGCGCGCCCAGGTCCAGTTCCAGGTCCTCGAACGGCTCGGCGCGCACACACGCATCCCCCGAGTACTGCCCCCGCGCGGCCCATTCGCCTTCCCGTCGAGCGAAGACCTCCAGGGCCTTCGCTGTAGGGTCCACCAGCCACACGTGCCCCACGCCTTCGCGCGCGTAGATTTCCCGCTTGCGGTTCCTGTCCAGCTTCCAGGTCGACGGAGATAGCACCTCACAGACCCAGTCCGGCGCCAGCGTGAAGAAGGGGACGCGCCGCATCATGGGCATGCGCTCGCGGCGCCATCCCGCGATATCCGGCACCAGGACGTCCTGACCGACGTGCAGCTCGGGCTCGGTAACAATCCACCACCCTCCCGGCGCTCGCTGCCCGACCTGGAACCGGGAGACGAGCAGCCCGCCCAGGACGGAGTGCGCCACCGCATGCGGGCTCGCGGGCCTCGGCAATGCGATGAGCTCACCATCGATGATTTGCCCGACCATGTTCTCGGGCAGCGCCATCAGGTCTTCATAGGTCGCGGGACGCTTCGTCTCATTCCCCATCTCGGGACTCCCCAGGCCAGCCGCCTCCCACCCCTCTATCATCCGTATTGCCTCCCCCAAGTGGAACCCCACCTACAACAGCGTGTCCAATGATTCCTACCTCAGGGGTCCGACATGCCTTTGGGGGCAGGGCGCAAATCACTTTCCGGCTTCACCCGACGATGCGGAAATAAAGACTCCCCCAACCCCCGTGCCCCCTGAACTCCACCATCCAGGGGACGCAACTTTTTCCGGTTTCAACCGATACTGGAGAAGATGAGTCCCCCAAAAATCGGTTCCCGAGCCCCCGTCCGCCCCACCGAGCTCCGCGAGCCGCCCCGCCCCGCTCGCAACGAGGTCAAACCCCAGGCCAAGGCCCAGGTGACCCGGCCCGGCATGTCCGGGGTGTCCCAGTTCGAGTCTCCGCCCGCCCGGCAACAGCCCGTGGCGCTGAACGCCCCCGCGGCCCTGGCGCGCGGCCCGAGCGTCGCGCCGGGCAGCTATCCCACCGCCGCGGACGTGCGGAACATCGCCGCCATGCAGGACCCGGTGGCGCGCAACCATGCGATTACCCAGGGCTATTCGGACCTGTCCAACGCCATGGGGCAGTTGCTGGGCACGGAGAACGCCAACTGGTCCACCTTCGCGACCTGGGCCTCGAAGCAAGCCGGCGTGAGCATCCGCGGCGAGGACATGCCCAAGTTCTTCACGGACGCGCTCAAGGGCGCCGACGGCGTCATGGGGCCGATGTCCAAGGTGGACGACCTGCTGCGCAAGCTGGGCCTCCCCTCGCTGCCGCTGGGCGACATCGCCTCGGCGGGCAATGAGGCGCTCCAGAACGTCAGCAAGGCCATCGCCGACGGCAACAAGCTGGTGTTCGAGGAGGTGGGCCAGGAGTTCGCCCGCTTCGTGGAGACCTTCCAGGGCGACACCCAGTTTGACGCCGCCAAGGTGGAGCAGTACCTGAGCGGCTTCCCCGCGGACAAGCCGCTGCTGAAGGAGTCCTTCGGCCACTACGCCCAGGCCATGTTCGAGAAGGACCCGAACAAGAAGGCCGAGCTGATGCTCCTGGCCAACGACAAGGTGGGCCTGCACGAGCAGACGCAGCTCCAGCCCTACGTCGAGAAGGCGCTCAACTCGCCGGTGAAGGACACCTTCCGCGACATCCTCAAGCAGACCGTCGAGGCGCAAATCAATGCGCTCCCCTTCCCCGCCAACCTCGCGGGCAAGGCGGCCTTGAAGACGGGTCTGGTGGACGCGGCGCTGAACCCCGTGGTGGATGGCGTGGCGAACGTGTTCCGCCGCGTCGCCACCGAGCACATGATGAAGCTGGCCGTGCCGGGCAGCGCGCTGAAGCTGGGCAATGATTTGCCGCCGCCTCCGGGCATGGAGTCCACGCTCTTCCCGCCGCACCTGCGCTCCATCGAAAACCCCGAGCTGCGCGCGCTGCTGGGCCAGCTCGACAAGAGCCAGGACAGCCTCAAGGGCTCCGGGGCGAAGGACTGGAGCAAGCTGGACCAGCGGATGAACTACATCGTCGACCTCTTCCGCTCGCGGCAGTCGGACCCGGCGCTGTTCGACCCGCCGTTCGGTCAGCGGGGCACCTACCCGGTGGCGCCCTCGGCACCGCGCGTCTCCTAGGCGCGCGGTTTCAAGGCTCACGCCTCGTCGACGACGAACTGCTCCAGCCGGGCGATGCCCAGCTTCTTCATCCGGCTCTGGAGCGTGGACGGCTTGAGCCCCAGCAGCGCCGCGGCCCCATTGGCGCCGTAGACGCGGCCCCGCGTGAGCGAGAGCACTCGCATGATGTGCTCGCGCTGCACGGCCGCCAGCGTCAGCACGGGGGTCAGCTTTTGCCCTCCCACCGCGGGCGCCGGCTCCTCCGGCAGGGCCGTCACCCCGGCCGCGCCGCGCGTGGGAACGTCGAAGGACTCCGGCCCCAGCTCCGTCCCTCGCGTGAGGATGGTGGCCCGCTCCAGCACGTTGGCCAGCTCGCGCAAATTGCCCGGCCACTCATAGGCCTCCAACCGCACCAGGCCCTCGGGCGTCACCCGCATGCCCCGCCGTCCCGTCCGGCGCGCCTGTTCCTCCAGGAGGAAGGCGCACAGCTGTGGCAGGTCCTCGCGGCGCTCGCGCAGCGGCGGCAGGCGCAGGGGGAACACGCTCAACCGATAGTAGAGGTCCTCGCGGAAGCGCTTCTGGGCAATGGCTTGCTGAAGGTCCACGTGCGTGGCCGCCAGGATGCGCACGTCCGCGCGCACCGTCTTGTCGCTGCCCACCGGCTCGAATGTCTTCTCCTGCAGCGCCCGCAGCAGCTTCGCCTGGAGGTCGAAGGGCAGCTCGCCCACCTCATCCAGCAGCAGCGTGCCGCCATGCGCCATCTGGAAGCGTCCGGCCCGGTCCTTCGTGGCGCCGGTGAAGGCGCCCTTCACGTGGCCAAACAGCTCGCTCTCCAGCAGGCCCGCCGGAATGGCAGCGCAGTTGAGCGTGACGAAGGGCTGGTCCGCGCGGGCGCTCCAACGGTGGATGGCGCGGGCCAGCCGCTCCTTGCCCGTGCCCGTCTCACCGGTAATCAGCACCGGCGTGTCCGTCTCCGCCACCTGCCGCGCCCGCCGCGCCAGGTCTCGCATCACCGGGCTCTTCGACGTCTCGAGGATGCCCTCCGAGTCTCCGCCGAGCTGCGCCTCCAGCAGCTTCGCGTGCTCGTGGTCCTGACGGTGGAGACGCTCGAAGGTGGCGCGCTGCTCGGCTGACTGGATGGCCGTGGCCAGCATCTGCCCGTACACCTCCACCAGGTCCACCACCGGCTGGGGGTACGTCTCACACTCGGCGCGGTCCAGGGAGAGCACGCCGTAGCAGCGCTCACCCGCGCACAGCGGCACCACCATGCACGAATGCCCCGGCGGCAAATCCAGCACGCCGTCGAAAGGGTCTCCATCCCCGTGGGCATGGTCCTCTTCCGTGAAGGCCTTCGCCCGCCGCGTCTCCAGGGCCTGCCGCAGCGAGGGGAACTCCGACAGCTGCAACGAGTGCTGCCGCACCTTCGCGTTGGCCAACGGCCCTCGCGCGGCCACCGACACCAGCCGGCCCTCCTTCAGGAGGAACACCGTGGCCAGGTCGAAGCGCACCACCCGCGTCAGCCAGTCGAGCCCACGGCGCAGCAAATCCCCGACGGAATCCTCCGCCGTTGCCAGCTCAAGGAGGTCCCGAGCGTCCTTCGCACCGTCGATGGCGCCTGAAAAGTCGTCCTGCATGCCTACGAAATAATAGGGTTCCACCGAAATTGCAGTGAGGCAGGCACCGAGATTTCGTGCCCCACCGCTCCAGGCCGGAAGATCCGTCGCAACCCCCGGAACACAAAGCGATTCTTTTGAACATGCGGGGAGGGGCCGCCTTGTAGGTGAACGGAGCACGCGTTCGCGGCCGTACATTCGAGCCATTGCCTGTCCGGAGTGGGTGCAACCACGCGGCACTTCTCGTATTTTCCGCCCGCTCGTGAGGGCCACGAGCGGCCAGTCTCCCCCGGTTCGTCGATCCACCGAAATTGCAGTGGCGAAACGCACCGAGATTTCGTTAGACACCGGCCCAGCGGCACCGACCCAGTGGGGGCGAAATCCAAACCCCTGGAATCATTGATTCGAGGTTCTGGCACGGTGACTGCTAAGCGGTAGGACAGAACACGTTCACTGGGGTCGGCTCACCGCCGGGCCCCCATCCCAAGGAGCCGTAATGCTGACCGTTGGCGACAAGATCCCGAACTTCAAGGTGAAGGCCACCGTGTCCCTGGAGAAGGGCAAGGAGTTCCAGGACATCACGAACGAGACCTTCAAGGGCAAGTGGCTGGTCCTGTTCGCGTGGCCGAAGGACTTCACCTTCATCTGCCCCACGGAGATCGCGGAGTTCGGCAAGAAGAACAAGGACTTCACTGACCGTGACGCGCAGGTCCTCGGCCTGAGCACCGACAGCGAGTTCGTGCACCACGCGTGGCGCACGCACCACCCGGACCTGAAGAACCTGCCCTTCCCGATGCTGGCGGACATCAAGCACGAGCTGTGCAACGCGCTGGGCATCCTCCACAAGGAAGAGGGCGTGGCCCTCCGCGCGACGTTCATCGCGGACCCCGAGGGCATCATCCGCCACGTGACGGTCAACGACCTGTCCGTGGGCCGCAACGTCTCCGAGACGATCCGCACGCTGGACGCGCTCCAGACGGACGAACTGTGCCCCTGCAACTGGACCAAGGGTGAGGAGACCCTGACCCAGAAGCTGTCGAAGGCGGGGTAATCCACCATGGCCTCGCTCGAAGTCGTCCGCTCTGAACTCGCGGACTCCCACAAGGACACCCGCCTCAACCTCCAGGGTGTCCTGGAAGGTGGCAGCCTCACCGCGGAGCAGCGTTGGGGTGTGGCCGTGGCATGCGCCTTCGCCGCTCGGAATGAGCGGCTGAAGGAGGCCATGCTCAACGAGGCGAAGAAGGCCCTCGCGAATCCCGAGCCTGTCATCGAGGACGCGCGTGCGGCGGCGTCGTTGATGGCGATGAACAATGTGTACTACCGCTTCAGGCACATGATCGGGAAGGAGTCCTACTCGACCAAGCGCGCCGGGCTGCGGATGAACCGGCTCGCGCAGGTGCTGACGAACAAGGTGGACTTCGAGCTGGTCTGCCTCGCCGTCAGTGCCATCAACGGCTGCGAGATGTGCATGCAGTCCCACGAGAAGATCGTCCTCGAGGGCGGCCTCTCCGAGGACCAGGTGCACGACGCGGTTCGCATCGCGTCGGTCATCCACGCGGCGGCGGTGGGGCTGGAGTCTTAAGCCCCTCTGTCGCGAGGCATCGCCGAAGTTTCAAGCGCCCTCCGGTGGAAACACCGGGGGGCGCTCCCTTTTTGGCCGCCGCGCATCCAACCAGCCGACACCGACAACCACACAGCCGAAAGGAAGACACCATGTACCGCAGCCCCAGCCCCCTCCCCGAGAAGGCCCGCGCCGCCATCGCTGAATCGCTCAACGAGCGGCTCGCCGACGGGCTCGACCTGCACTCGCAAATCAAGGTCGCGCACTGGAACATCAAGGGGCCGCAGTTCGCCTCGCTCCACCCGCTGTTCGAAACGTTCGCGGTGAGCCTGGCCACGCACAACGACTCCATCGCCGAGCGCGCGGTGACGCTGGGTGGCAAGGCCTACGGCACCAGCCGCCACGTGGGCAAGACGAGCCGCCTGCCGGAGTATCCGCAGGAGACGACGCGCGACATGGAGCACGTGAAGCTGCTGGCCGAGCGCATCGAAATCTACCTGGACGGCCTGCGCAAGAGCCGCGCCCTCTTCGTCGAGAACGGGGACTCGGACTCCGAGGGCCTCACCACGGACATCATCACCGAGTTCGAGAAGCACGCGTGGTTCCTGCGCGCTTCGCTCGAAGGCTGAGCCGCCCTACCCGGACGGGCCCGCCGGGGCTGTGCAACCCGCTGCACGCACATCCCGGGCCCTGTTCCGGCCGAGCCTCGTGTTCTCGCGAGGTTGCACCGGGCATGACGGTTGCTCTCCACGGGGGCAGGACCCGCCGCGAAGCCGCGGTGTCGTGCACCCCCTGGAGAAGCGCCCATGCGACGCATCACCTGTCTTGCCCTCACCGTCCTCGCCACCGCCTGTGGCGGTGGAGCCCCCACGCAGGAAGAAGTGGACGCCGCCCGTCAGCGCGTGGAGCGCGTGGTGGCGGCCTCGCATCAGGTGCGCGGCGCGCTGGAAGTCCTGGGCGTGCTGCCGGTGTACACCTGCGGTGAGCCCCGTCGCGCCTTCCTCAGCACCGCCGCGTACGACGTGCGCACGCGGTGGGCCTGCGCCCGCGCCGCGGTGGAGCCCCATGACAGCGTGACGGACCGCGTGGTGCTCACCTTCGATGAGGGCGGCTGTGACGTGCACGGCCTGCGCTTCGCCGGTCACACCGCGTTTCTCTACCGCGGCGGCGAGGACCTCATGGAAGTGGAGGCGGACCTGCGCGGACTGACAGTGGACGGACACCCGCTCCAGGCGGAGGTGGGCTACGGCACGTGCGGCGACGAGACGCGCCTCTGGGCGGATGTGGAGGGCGGCGTCCCTGGACGACAGGGCCACACGTTCCGTGTCGATGGCCGCGTGGGCATGCGAGCCGGCATGCCCGTGTTGGGTGGCACGTCGCTGGTGCTGGACGGTCCAGGCGAGCTGACGGGCCCCGATGGCACCGACCGCCTCACGCTGACGGGGCTGCACTACGAGGTGGGTGAATACCTGCCGAAGGAAGGCACCGCGGTGCTCGAGACGGCGGACGGGCGGCGCGTGGAAGCCCGCTTCCAGCCCGTCCTGTGGCGCCTGGGCAAGGCTGAGGTGACGGTGGACGACCTGGAGCCCGTGACGGTGCCCATCGTCCGCTGAGCGGGCGCGCGGCGGCAGCGCGCACGGCGCGGACTTCCGCTAGGGTGTGACGCCGTGAGCGACGACGTCCCCCTTCCGGCATTCCGCGCCGTGCCCCGCACCGGCGTCATCTTCGTCACCGCCGAGGCCACCCGCCGTGGCTACCGCTCCAGCAACCCGGAGTGGTGCAACCTGGGCCAGGGCCAGCCGGAGACAGGAGACCTCCCCGGCGCGCCGCCCCGGCTGAACCAGGTCACCATCGACGTGGCCGACATGGAGTACGCCCCCGTCGCCGGGCTCTGGGAGGTGCGCGAGTCCATCGCCAGCCTCTACAACCGGCTCTACCGCCGGGGCATGCCCAGCCAGTACAGCGCGGAGAACGTGTGCCTGTCTGGCGGTGGCCGCGCGGCACTCACCCGCGCCGCGGCCAGCCTGGGCGCCATCAACCTGGGCCACTTCCTGCCGGACTACACGGCGTATGAGGAGCTGCTGGACGTCTTCAAGGCGTTCACCGCCATCCCCATCCTCCTGGAGGGTGAGCGCGGCTATGCCTTCACCGCGGAGGACTTGCGGCGCGAGGTGCAGGGCCGGGGCTTGTCCGCCCTGCTCTTCTCCAACCCCTGCAACCCCACCGGCAAGCTGGTGCACGGCGAGGAGATGGCGCGCTGGGTGAGCGTGGCCCGCGAGCATGAGTGCGCGCTGCTGGTCGACGAATTCTATTCGCACTACATCTGGACGGGCCGCCCCGGACACCTCCCGGTGGAGAGCGCCGCCCGCTACGTGGAGGACGTGAACAAGGACCCGGTGGTCTTGTTCGACGGCTTCACCAAGAACTGGCGCTACCCGGGCTGGCGCATGACGTGGACGGTGGGGCCGCGCCAGGTCATCGATGCGGTCGCCAGCGCGGGAAGCTTCCTGGATGGCGGTGGGAGCCGGCCGCTCCAGCGCGCGGCGATTCAGCTCCTCCAGGAGGAGCCCGTGGTGGCGGAGACGATGGCCATCCACAACACCTTCCGGGAGAAGCGGGACCGCTTCCACTCCCGGCTGGAGCGCATCGGCATCCGCACGGACCGCGCGCCGGACGGCACCTTCTATGTCTGGGGCAACGTGTCCGGGCTGCCGCCGCCGCTCAACGACGGCATGGGCTTCTTCCGCGCCGCGCTGGACCAGAAAATCATCGCCGTTCCGGGCGAGTTCTTCGACGTGAATCCCGGCAAGCGCCGCGCGCGGCCCTCCCGCTTCCGCGGCTACGTGCGCCTGTCCTTCGGCCCGTCCATGGAGACGCTGGAGAAGGCCCTGTCGCGGCTGGAGGCCATGGTGCTCCACTACTCGCGCACGCCGGGTCAGCCGCCTCCGGCGCCCTGACGTGAGACGGCCCGGCCCCTCCTGGCGAGGGCGCCGGGCCCGGAAGCCTCCCGCCGTGCTCAGCGGGGCGCGCCGCCCGTGCCGCGCTCGGGGACGACCCAGAGGTAGAGCGTCCGTCCCTCGCTCTGCACCGTCTTGGTCGGCGCCCAGTCCCCCATGTCGAAGCTGTGCGACACGATGCGCGTGCCTGGCTTCAGCTCCGAGAGCAGCTTGGACTTGAGCCGCTCGTTGACGGAGGGCAGCAGATAGAGCGTCACCACCGACGCGTCACGGATGTCCGCGTCGAAGAGGTCACCCTGGCGAAACTCCACCTTGTTCTTCACGCCCGCCTGGCTCGCGTTCTGGTTGGCCTCGGCGATGCGCTCCGGGTTGATGTCCACGCCCACGGCGTGCTTCGCCCCGTGCTTCTGGACAGCGGAGATGACGATGCGGCCGTCGCCGCTGCCCAGGTCATAGACAGTGTCACCGGGCTTCACGCCAGCCAATGCCAGCATCCCGTCCACGGCACCTTCCGGCGTGGGGACGAAGGGAACCTCGGGCGCCTGAACCGAACTGCCCGAGGGTCCGCGGACCTGCACCGTCACCTTCTGCTGTGCCGTCGAAACGCTCGCGGCGTTCGAGGCCATCGCCGCCGTGAACGTGAAAACCACCATCATTCGCTTCATGTCGCCTCCTTCGTTCGTTGCAGTCTGGGAGAGGAAGTGGCCTTGGGGGAGGCCCCCTGCGAGCCCCTGCGGGTGCGCACCGCCTCCACGGCGAGCAGCACGCCGCCCGTGCCCAGCACGGCCAGCCCCGCGAGCGCGCCCAGCCCGGTGAAGGCCAGGCTGGAATAGAGGACGTAGGCGCAGATGCCGATGAAGAGCAGCGGCGTGAGCGGATACAGCGGCACGCGGAACGGCCGGGGCGCATCCGGCTCACGCACGCGCAGCACCATCAGCGACACGCCCGTCAGCAGGAAGAAGAGCCAGAAGACGGGCGCGGTGTACTCCACCATCGTCTCGAAGCCCTGACGCGTCAGCGTCCCCAGCCCCACCAGCGCCAGGGAGATGGCCCCCTGCACCAGCAGCGCGCGGGACGGGCCATTGGACTTCGCGTGCCACTGCCCCAGCCCGTTGAACAGCACGCTGTCCCGCCCGAAGGCATAGTGGGTCCGAGCCCCCGTCAGCACCGTGGCGTTGGCGGACGTCAGCGCGGAGATGGCGATGATGACGCTCAGCACCAGCGCGCCCCCGCTGCCCACCGCGCGCTGCATCAGGTCCGCGGCCACCGCCTCCGAACGCGCCATGCCTTCGAGCCCCAGGCCGCGCAGGTAGGCCACGTTGACCAGCAGGTACAGCGCCGTCACCAGCCCGATGCTCGCCAACAGCGACCAGGCGATGGTGCGCCGCGAACCCCGCACCTCCGAGGACAGGTACGCCACCTCGTTCCAGCCGCCGTACGTCAGCAGCACGAACACCATGGCCAGGCCCCAGGCGGTCCCCGACGACGCGGCCGGTGCCGGCGCCGCCTCCGCGGGCACCAGCGCGGGCGTGAACAGCAGCCCCACGATGACGACAGCCCCCACGCCCAGAACCTCCAGGGCCGTGAGCAGGTTCTGCGTACGGGTCCCCTGCCGGATTCCGGCGATGTTCACCGCCGTCAGCCCCACCACCAGCATGGCCGCATAGACGGGCGACGAATACGGGCCCAGGGGGAAGAGCTGCGTGGCGTAGTCCCCGAAGACGAAGGCCAGCAGTGCGATGGAGCCGGTGGGGATGACGGTCAGCCGCGCCCACGCGAAGAGGAAGGCGGGCCCCTTGCCCAGCGCGCGGTACAGATAGTGGTAGTCCCCGCCCGGGTGTGGCCAGGCGCTGGCCAGCTCCGCGTAGCACAGCGCGCCCACCAGCGACGCGACGCCGCCCAGCAGCCACGTGAGCAGCATGGCCTCACCGCTGGCGGACTGCGCGGCCACCAGCGAGGGCGCCTTGAAGATGCCCGCCCCCAGGACGATGCCCACTGTCAGGGCCATCACATCCAGCACGCGCAACGACGGCGACGGCGCGGACTCGCCCCGCTTCACGACTTCGACTCCTGCCTGCTGCTCCTGCATGGTGACGTGCTCCACGCGCCTCGGCGGCCTTCGCCGTCCGGCGCAAGATGAGGCCGGGACCCGGCCATGGGGAGGATGAGCGTAGAGAGCGTCCCCTCCCCGTCCATGAGACGGAGGGCCGCTCTGCATTACCGTGGACAGGGCCCCACATCCGGACTGGCGAGCGGACACTTCCTCGTTCCCGACACGGTGGCTCTATGCTGGGCGTCAATGAGACTTCCGTCGTCCCGGCTCGCCCTGCTGTGCATGCTCTACTTCGTGCAGGGCCTGCCCTTCGGCTTCCAGGCCACCGCCCTGCCGGTATACCTGCGCTCGCAGGGCGTCTCGCTGACCACCATTGGACTGCTCGGCGCGCTGTGGTTGCCCTGGGCCCTCAAGGCGCTCTGGGCGCCCCTGGTGGACCGGTATGGCTCGGCGCGCATCGGCCGGCGCAAGTCGTGGATTCTGCCGATGCAGGCGGGGCTCGCGGCCAGCTGCGCCGCGGCGGCGGTCGCGGCTTCGCGGGACGCGCTCCCCGCCCTGCTGGCGCTCGTCTTCCTGATGAACCTGTTCGCCGCCACGCAGGACATCGCGGTGGATGGCTTCGCCGTGGACACCCTGCGCCCCAGTGAGCTGGGCCTGGGCAACACCGCGCAGGTGGTGGGCTACAAGCTGGGAATGCTGACGGGCGGTGGGCTGCTGGTGTGGGCCAGCGCGCGCATCGGCTGGTCCGGCCTCTTCGTCGCCATGGCGCTGCTGTGCCTGGCCGTCTTCACGGTGATGCTCTTCGCCCGGGAGTCTGCCCCCGAGGCACACGCCACGCCGTCCGCGGCCACCGCCCGGCAGGAGCCGGATTGGCGCGAGCTGTTCCAGCGCCTCAAGAAGTCGCTCCTGCTGCCGGGCGCGGGCTGGCTGCTGCTCTTCATCACCACGTACAAGCTGGGCGAGAGCATGTCCGACGTGCTCTTCAAGCCGTTCCTCGTCGACGCGGGCTTCACCGCCGCGCAAATTGGCCTGTGGGTGGGCACGTGGGGCACGGGCGCGTCCATTGTCGGCTCACTGGCCGGAGGACTGCTGGCCTCGCGCATGCCGCTGCTGGGCGCAGTGGGGCTCACCGCGTCGCTGCGGGTGATTTCCCTGGTGGGGCGGTGGCTGCTGGCCACTGGAGGCGTCACCGACGCGGGCGTCATCGGCGTCACCATGGCCGAGGAGCTCTTCGGCGGCGCGCTCACCACGGTGATGTTCGCCTTCATGATGTCGCGCGTGGACCGGCGCATCGGCGCCACGCACTACACGCTGCTCGCCAGCCTGGAGGTCTGGGGCAAGGCGCCCGCGGGCCCGCTCGCGGGCTGGCTCGCGGACCCGAAGCACGGGCTTGGCCTGGGCTACGCGCCCGTCTTCCTGCTGGGCACCGTCCTGTCCGTGGCCTTCCTGGCGCTGCTGGTGCCCATGCGGCGCCAGAAGCACGCCCCGAGCACCACGCTCAACACCGCCTGAGGCCACAGCCCAGGAACGCCGTCAGCCCTCCACGGGCGGCGCGTCGGGGAGCTCCGCCGAGCGCCACATGTACCAGCTGGCCACCGAGCGCCAGGGCCGCCAGCGTTCGCCGTAGGCGAGCAGCGCCTTGGGCTTGGGCATCTCCGGCAGGCCATAGGCCTTCATGAAGCCCTTGCGCACGCCGTAGTCGTCCACGGGCAGCACGTCGGGCCGCTCGAGTTGGAACATGAGCAGCATCTCCACCGTCCACTGGCCAATGCCGCGCACCTGGGTGAAGTGCTCGATGAGCTCGGCGTCATCCATGCGCCGCACCTTGGTCAGCGGCGGCACGGTGCCGTCCAGCGTCTTGCGCGCCAGGTCCTGGAGCGCGGCCAGCTTGTTGGCGGACAGCCCCGCTTCGCGCAGCGACGTGTCCGGCACAGCCAGCAGCGCTTCCGGCGTGAACTTGCGTCCCGAGCCCACGCGCTCGCACACGCGGCCGAAGATGGTGGCGGCCGCCTTGCCGTGGAGCTGCTGGTAGACAATGGACTCCGCCAGCGCGCCGAACGGGCTGTGCAGCGGGCGCACCTGGAGCCGGAAGGGGCCAACGCGCTTCATCAGCGCGCCCAGTGTCGGGTCCGCACGGGACAGGGCACGGCGGACCGCGGGTGTGTAGTAGGCAGGGTGGCGAATGATGGCGGGGGGCGGGCGTGGCATGGGCGTGGCCATGATGCCGCCGTCCAGCCCACCTCGCGCAACCCGATTCTTGCCGAGCGCCGCTGCATGGAGCGGTGGGCATCCACGAGGATGTCTCGGCTTCGTTGCCGGATCCAACCAGGCAACGATGGTGGCGCTCGTCCGAGGTGTGGATCGAGCCCGCGCACGGACGCCCGTTGCGAGTCGCGACGAGCCCCCGCGCCCAGCCTCACCCCGCCGGCGGTGGGCCCACGCAACTGCCGGTGACCTTGTTCCCCCAGCCGGAGGTGCTCGCCTGGCGTGCACGCCTCACGTGGCTCGAGTGAACAGATGCCTGTGGCTCACCTGATAGGCCCGCGTGCGGATGAGCTCGCGGAGGGAGCGCGGCGCGGCCATCCAGCGAAGAACCGAGATTGGAGACGTCTTGTCCGTCGAGATGAGGGCAACGGTGCCGATGCCAAGGAGCCGGTCCAGCAGGCTCTGCGAGACCTGGGTATCACCGACACTCCGGAGGTCGATCTCCCCCACGGTTTTGGAGAGGGCTCCGCTCTCGATGATGAGGCGCTGGTTCGTCAGCTTGTAGTGTGTGGTCCTCAGCATGAGGAATGCGCCGAAAAAGCGGAGTAGCTCGTAGACAATCAACGCACCGACAATCCACCAGCCCACCCTCGCCGCCTGCTCCGCCGCCTCGCTGCTCGGAAGGAACGGGCCGAGGCGGCCCACGCCTGCGCGCAGAACGGCGGGAAGCACCAGCGCCACGAAGCCGAGCGCGAGGAGTCGACCGAGAAGGACCCGCCAGGAGGGCGAGCCCTCCCACAGCGTCTCTTCAGGGCCCGGGGCCTCGCCAGAAATCACCGGCCGTAGCGGCGCGGGGGCTCCGTCCATCGGACGCCCGCAGTGAGGGCATCTCGGTGCGGAGGTCGAGACTTCGCGCTGGCAGTCAGGACATGTGACCAGGGGCATGGAGGAAAGGTATGGGGCCTGGACCTGGTCAACACGGCGGCTGTCCGTCCACGGAGCACGCCCTCCCTCCGGGGCACGACTGGCCGGGCGACAGCGCTGCCCCGCCTTCACATGGGACGTGAACCCACCCAGACTTCTACCGAGCGCTTCGGCCTCCCCTTCTACCGAAGCGCTCCCGAGGCACATCACGCCAGGGCGTCCCAATCCTCAGCGCCCAGCGGATGCCCTCCACCACCCGCGCTAGATGAGCGCGGCGTGCTCCGTCTCCGAGGGCACCTGGGTGCGCGGCTCTCCCTCCATGAGCTCCTCGAACTCCTGCTGCATCTGGACACCCAGGTCCACGAGCTGCTCCTTGGACAGGAGCTTGCGGACCTTCTTGAAGAGCTCGCCCTCCTCCTCTTCGACGTGGTGCTCAATCTGCTCCTGGAGCACCTGCATCTTCGCGTCGAACTCCTCGTCGGACGGCTCCAGGTCCAGCAGATCGGCGATGAGGCGCTTGGCGGACAGGTGTTCCTCGGCGGCCTCGCGCAGCAGCTCCTCCGTGTCCTGGGCCTTGGCCGCGGGATAGAAGTACTGCTCCTCGATGGAGGCGTGCGCGCTCAAGCGGTCGGAAATCATCTCGAAGAGTTCCTGGCGTTTCGACTCCGCCCCCTCCGAGAGCTTCTCGTACTTCTTGAACAGCTTCTTCACCTCGTCGTGCTGCTGCGTCAACAGCTCGATAGCGTCCATGCTCGCCCTCTCCCGTGTGGATGATGTGTGTCGTGTTGAGGTGTGAAGACGTGTGGCTCAGGTCGGTAGCTTCTTCGCCGGCAGGTCCTTCATGGCGGGGCCGTTGAGCACCTTGCCGGTGGGACTGAAGCGCCCCCCGTGACAGGGACAGTCCCAGGAGCGCTCCGCGCCGTTCCAGTGCACATGGCAGCCCAGGTGCGTACACACCGGAGACACCGCGTGGGGGGTGCCGTCCTCCGCGCGGTACACCGCGACCTTCTGTCCCGCCACCTCCAGGACCTTGCCCTCGCCGGGCGCCACGTCCGCCAGCCGATGCCCCTCCGGCCGGGACAGGCGGTCCGCGACGAAGTGAAAGGCGACCTCCGCGTTCTCCTGGATGAAGTCCTTCGCGCCCGCCTGGGGCTTCACCCGCGTCGCCGAGTAGAGCGCGGCGAAGGGGTTCTGTCTGTCGAGGATGGCGTCGGAGAGCATCATCCCCGCCAGCGTGCCGAACGTCATGCCCGTGCCGGAGAAGCCGGTGGCCACGTACACGTGGCGGCTGGCCGAGTTGCGGCCGATGTACGCCAGCCCGTCCGCGGGCTCGATGACCTGGCCGGACCAGCGGTGGGTGATGTCCGTCACCGGGAAGCGCCGCAGCGTGTAGGCCTCCAGCGCGGCGTAGCGCCGGGCGGTGTCCTCGTCGGTGCCGACCTTGTGGTCCTCGCCGCCCACGATGACGTAGGTGCGCCCGTTCACCCGCTGCGTGCGGATGTAGTGATAGGGCTCCTGGCTGTCGTAGTACTGGCCCGGCTCCAGCGGCCCGTTGAGCGGCCCCGCCACCGCGTAGGTGCGGTAGGGGTAGAGCTTGGTGTGCATGGCCACGCGGTTGAGCGGCGTGGTGGTGGCCTCCACCACGGCCGCGGCGGTGACGGTGCCCCGGTCGGTGACGACGCGGCAGGGCGCGCCGTCGTGGACCTCCGTCACCCGCGTGTTCTCGAAGATGTGGCTGCCGTCGCCAGGAATCCGGTCCGCCAGCGCCAGCAGGTACTTGCGAGGATGGAAGAGCGCCTGGTCCTCCACCCGCAGGGCGCCCTTCACGGGATACGGCAAGGGCACGTCCTGGGTGAAGGTGGCCAGCAAACCGGCCTCGCGCGCGGCGGTGACTTCGTGGTGCAGGCCGGCCAGTTCGCGCTCCGTCTCCGCGTAGCGGTACATGGGCACGCGCTGGAAGTCACAGTCGATGCCGAGCTCGTCGACCAGCGCGGCGATCTGCTCGATGGCCGCGCGGCTGGAGGACGCCGCGAGCTGAGCCCCCTTCTCACCAAAGTCGCGCCGCAGCGTGGCGTAGGGCGTGTCGAGCATCTCGGTGAGGTGCGCGGTCGTCTGGCCCGTCTGCCCCGACAGGATGCGGTGCATGTCCAGCACCGCCACGCGCTTGCCAGCGCGCTTCAGGAGCCACGCCGTGGTCAGCCCCGCCATCCCCCCGCCAATGATGGCCACGTCCACCGTCACGTCCCCCGGCAGCGCCGGGAAGTCGCGCGGGGGGGCCGTCACCGTCCAAAGCGACCTGTGCGCCCGCTGCTCGTCGTCCATGGCCCAAGGCTAGGAACGGCGCCTCGGAGCGATAAGCCACGGGAGCGGACCGCATGGCTGGCCGCCTACCCAGCTCCAAGGCGTTGCAGATGTACACGAACGAACACTGCCGGCCCTCTCGTGTTCGCAAACCACGGTGCGGGCAAGCCTGCTCTGGGGTGGCTCGCCGACGCGCGTTAGAAAAACCCGGCCCCAGGAGCCGAGGAGCTTCGACGATGCCCGTGGAAAGATTGGCTGGAAGCGCCAGCCTCGTCGACGTCTTGGACCGGGTGCTGGACCGGGGTCTGCGCTGGGACGCGAACGTCCACGGGCACGCGCTCCAGGACTGGCCACCCGCATCCACACGCACCATCGTGGTGAAGTTCGTGGAGGTGCGAACGCCCACCCCTCACTCCCGTGGAGCCTGACGCAGTGGTCCCCCCCGCCGCACTGCCCACCCCAACCCCCGAGCCAGACGTCGAAGCTCGGCTCGCCCTGGCTGAGCACCTGCTCGCCTGTGACGAGCCACGTCTGTGCGCGCAGCACGTGGTGGCGTGGCTCACCCGCGAGCGGCCGTCGGACGTCGCCGCCTGCCTCGCGCGCGACAGCGGCACGGAAAGGTGGGTCTGCCTCGCGGCCCGGAACCTCTCCGAGGCCCAGCGTGACGCCCTGGCGTTCCAGCCGGGTGAGACCTCCCATCCCCTGGCGGAGACGCTGACGCAGGGGGCGCCTCGCTTCTTCGCCGCCCCCAGCGCCCCACTTCCAGCCGAGGGGTGCATCGCGGTGCCCCTGGGCCGTCCTGGAGCGCCCGCCGCGGGCCTGTTGCTGCTGTCCGCGGAGGGCCCCACGCTGACGCCGGACGCAGCCTGGGTGAGCGCGCACGTCGGCCCCCGGCTGGCCGCCATGCGGCCCACGGAGGGCCGCGAGGTGGCGGGCGGAGAGCTGCTCCGTCGCATCATCGACACCGTGGCGGACCCCGTGCTGCTGACGGACCTGGAGGGACGGCCCCACATCGCCAACACCCGCGCGGAGGTGCTGCTGGTGGCCGGGCCGGATGCGAGCGAAGGCCGCCGCCGGGCGACGGCGCTCAACCGGCGGGTGTTCTCCTCCGCGCTGGCCAGCTTCGCCAGCGGTGATACGTCCACCGTGCGCCGCCGGGAACTCCCGCTGGTGGACCCGGTGGAGGGAATCGACCTGCTCTTCGAGGTCGTCAGCACACCCGTGCTCGAGCCGGATGGCCGCGAGTCGCTGGTGAGCGTGCTGCGCAACGTGACGGACCTGGGCCGCGCCACCCAGGCGCTGGGGGAGAGCTACCGGCGCCTGCGCGACACGGAGCGGGAGGCCCGCAGCGAGCGGCACCGGCTGGACCGCGTGCTGGACTCCGTACCGGACCCCCTCATCCTGTCCGACCCGGCGGGCGGCATGGTGATGATGAACGGGCCGGCGGAGAAGCTCTTCGCCACGCACCCCGACAGTGGGGAGGCGGCGCTGCGGCGGCTGCGCTCCAACAACGCGAGCTTCTCGTCGTTCCTCGCCAACCTGCTGGACGCGGAAGGCCGGCCCCGCTGGCGCGGACAGCTCGGACTGGTGGACCCGGCCACGGGCGCCACGCTCCCCATGGAGGCCGTGGCCAGCAAGGTCCTGGGCGACTCCGGTGAGCTGACGGGCATCGTCACCCTCTTCCACGACCGCAGCGAGGCGCTGGAGAAGGCGCGGCTGTTGGAGCGGGTGAAGGAAGGTTCCGTCCACCTGGAGGCGCGCGTGCAGGCCGCCACCGCGGAGCTGGCCGAACAGAACGAGATGCTGCGCCGCCAGGCCATCCAGGTGGAGCAGGCCAGCGCGGCCAAGTCCCAGTTCCTGGCCAACATGTCCCACGAGTTCCGCACGCCGCTCAACGCCATCCTCGGCTACACGAACATGCTGCTGCAGGGCGTGTCCGGCGAACTGAACCCGGCGCAGAAGCGGAACCTCACGCGCATCGACTCCAACGGCAGACACCTGTTGGAGGTCATCAACGAGATTCTGGACATCACCCGCATCGAAGCGGGCCGCATGCCCTTGAACCTGTCGGACTTCGGCATCCCGGAGCTGCTCCAGGAGGTGATGGCGGAGATGGACCCCATCATCGCGCGCAGCAAGCTGACGGTGAGCGCCCACCTCGGCCCGCGCGTGCCGGCGGTGTACAGTGACCGGCAGAAGGTGAAACAAATCGTCCTCAACCTCCTGTCGAATGCGTTGAAGTTCACGCACGAAGGCTCAGTGCAGGTGCAGGCGGAGTACGTGGCTGCTACGTCCACGCTCACCATCTCCGTGACGGACACGGGCATTGGCATCGACCCAGCCAACCAGGAAAAAATCTTCGAGGACTTCCAGCAGGTGGACAGCTCTCCGACCCGAGCCTATGGAGGCACGGGTCTGGGGCTCTCCATCTGCCGTCGCCTGGCTGCCATGCTGGGGGGGCGCGTCACCCTCCAGAGCACCCAGGGCGAGGGTTCGACATTCACCCTGCACTTTCCCCGACGCGCGAGGCGCGCATGATGAACCCATCTGAGACCCCGAAGCCCCTCGTGCTGGTCGTTGACGACTATCAAGATGCCCGGGAGATGTACGCCGAGTACCTGGAGTTCTCGGGCTTCCGCGTCGCCGAGGCCAAGAACGGCCAGGAGGCGCTGGACAAGGCCTTCGAGCTGCGGCCCGACATCATCCTCATGGACCTGTCGCTGCCCATCATGGACGGCTGGGAGGCGACACGGCGGCTGAAGGGCGACGACCGCACGCGCGCCATCCCCGTGGTGGCGCTCACGGGCCATGCGATGACGGGGCAGTCCGACGAAGCCAAGGGCGCGGGCTGCGACTCCTTCGTCACCAAGCCCTGCCTGCCCGACGCGCTGGTGGATGAAGTCCGCCGCGTGCTCGCCACCCACGGAGGCGCATCGGCGAGGTGAAGCGCACCATGTCCCGGACGACACGGCCCCGGAAGGGGGCGGCTCACGGCGACACCCGCCCGGCCCAGGCCGCCCGGCCTTCGCCCCCCACGGCGGAGACGGTGACGCCCGACGGGCCCCGGTATCTCTACGGAATCGTCCGTGCCACCGCGCCCCTGGACGTCGGGCGTATCGGATTGGGCACCGTTCCCGCGCAGGTGTACGCGGTGAGCGAGGCGGGCCTCACGGCCCTGGTGTCCGTGGCGCCAGGCCGCGTGGTGGACCCGACGCGAGCGCACCTGCTCGGGCACCAGCGCGTCACCGAAACCCTGCTCCGTGAGCACACCGTGCTCCCCGTGGCCTTCGGCACCGTCATGGCGTCCGAGGCCCAGGTACGCGCGGTGCTGCGCACGGCTCATCGCGAACTGTCCGGCGTGCTGGACGCGCTGGAGGGCAAGGTGGAGCTGGGCCTGAAGGTGCTCTGGCACCGCGAGCACCTTGCCCAGCGGTTGGTGCTGGAAGACGCCCAGCTTCACCGGCGCGATGATGAGCCGGAGGCCGAGCACGAGCGCCGCTTGGAGGCCGCCGTGGAGGACCGCGCCGGGCGTGACATGCGGGCGCTGCTGGAGGGCCTGCGCCCCCGCGCCGCCGCCATGCGCGAGCATCCCCCCGTAGGTGAGCGGATGCTGCTCAACGCGGCCTTCCTCGTCGAGCGGGCCCGGCAGGAGTCCTTCGAGGAGAAGGTCCGCTCCCTGGCAGCGCGCGCGGACACGTACTCGTTCCGCTTCACCGGTCCCTGGGCGCCGTACAGCTTCGTGGACGTGCACCTGGGCCTGCGTGACGAGGACACATCACTTCCCTGAAGCGGAGGACACGGGCGCCGTCACCCGCGCCGCCTCTTCCGCCAGCGCGTCCATCCCGGCGTGGAGCCGGGCCCAGCCCGTGGTGTGCTCGGTCCGGGCGTAGAAGCCATCCTCGCCCTTCACCACCATGACGTGGCCAACGGCCCGGCCCGCGCGCAGGTAGTCCACGCGGAAGGACTCCTGCGGCTCGCCCCCGGGAAGCGGCTCGTCGCGGCCGAGCAGGTCCACCGGCATCATCCGCCACACGCGGTCATGCCAGTTGCGCGCGAAGTCGTCCGGCCGCTCCGGTGCGTCCTCCGGCGCCAGGACCACCGGGCCGGGTGCCTTGCCCGTGGCCCGGAAGGCACGGGTGGCGCCGCCCGCGCGGATGGTCACCGCGTCGAAGTCTCCCAGGTCGAAGGTGTGCAACCGGCGGTCCACCAGACGGCTGTTCGCGTTCTCCAGGTCCGGCAGCATCGCCGGCCCCAGCAGGTACACGCGGCCGTCCTCCTCGCTGCGCAGGTACGGCGTCCCCCAGCCGCCCGGAGGCGACGCCAAGGCGAACACACGCGCCTTGCCGGCCACGGTCAGCGTCAGCTTGCGCGGAGACGTGGCCAGGCCGACCTCCTCCAGCTTCTTCGCGTCCAGCTCACCCAGCGCCCGCATCGCGCGCATGGGCGCGAAGCGGGAGAACAGCTTGTCCGCCACCTCGTTGGCGCGCAGCTCGCGCGGCGGTGGCGGTTCCTCGCGCGCGGCCACGGGCGGCTGTCCCGTGGCGGCGCCAGTGCCCGCGTCCGTGCCCACCGCCGCGGTGGCGACTCCCGCGTCCGCCGCCTGCGGAGCCACGCCCGCGTCGGTGGCGCCGGCATTCGCACCGCCGGAGGCGGCCCTGGAGGCCTTGTAGCCCAGCCGCACCCAGAGCCGGTCACGCTCACTGGCATCGCGGAACACGTCCACGAAGCGGGAGTCGTCCTCGTAGCGGATGCTGTCCAGCGCGCGCGCCGGAACATCCACCACCGTGACTTCACCCGGGCCCGCGGAGGGCTCGCGCTGCCAGACGACGAACGCCGCAATCAATGCGGCCGCCGCCAGGGCCCCTTGGAGGGCCAGGTCCCGAACCTTCATCGCTCACCTCCCGCCACCGCGGGGCGCGGCGCGCGGCGTCCCCGCCGGCGCGTCGTCACGAAGCCCACCGCCAGCACCAGGGCCGGCCCCAGGAACACCGTCGCGTAGAACCAGAGGACGTCCTGCTCCCGCGTGTGCTGGATGGGCGTGTCTTCCTCCGAGGACACGGCGCCGGAGATGGACTCCTCACCGGTGAGCCACCGCAGCGTGTCCACCGCCAGGTACGCGTTGCCCATGTTGCCTATCAGCAAGTCACTCACCGCGTCCGCGTCCGCCATCACCACGGCGCGCATCGACTCCTGGCCGGCCGGCGCGGGCTTCTCCACCGCGATGACCAGGGGCCAGGGCCGCCGCATCTCGCCCGCGTCCAACGTGAAGTTGCCATTGGCGTCCGCGAAGGTGGCGCCGTGCGCGCGCACCGATACGTCCTGCGCAATGCCACCCGGCAACGGGTGAATCTGCTCCAGGGCGCCCGCGCTCAGGAAGACAGCAGGCGCCTGTCCCGCCAACGACGACAGCGACGTGACGGACGGGTGCGAGGAGAACGTCGCCGTGCCCAGGTTGCCGCGGTCGCTCTGCTGCCGCGACGTGCGGAAGTACACCTGGTCATTGGCCAACGGCGTCTTGAGGTACTTCAGGCCCAGGGGCTCCAGCAGCGGCTGGAAGTCCGGCCCCTCCGGCTCCAGCGCCAGCCACAACCGGCCACCGCGCGCGGAGTACTCGCGCAGGGCATTCAGCTCCTCGGGGAGAAACGCCTGCGTCGGGCCCGCCACCACCACCACGGAGGCGTCACGCGGCACCTCGGTGCCCAGGCCCTCGGAGACACCGATCGGCCGCACGTCCACGTTCTGCGCGCGCAGCAATTCCTTCAGCTTCTCCACGGACGGGCGGGTCGTCTCGCCCGGCACCGCTCGCGACTCGGCGCGCTCACCGTGGCCGGACGTGAAGTAGACGACCCGGCGAGGCCGGGCCACCGTCAGCAGGCGGCGCTGGACCTCCTGGTCCAACCGCTGGAGCTGGCCGCGCGCCCGCTCGATTTCCAGGCCCACCGTGAGCGGCTCCTTCCGGTCGCCGCGCGCCAGGACGATGGTGCCGTTGTTGTGGACGCCCAGCGACTTCGCCCGAGCCGGCTCCACCGCCTGGTCCAGCCGCACCACGTTGAGCAGGCCCGGACTCTCCACGGACAGGTCGCGAAAGTACTGCCCCACCGCTTCGCCCACCTCGTTCGCGGGCGGGAAGAAGAGCGTCACCTGGAGCGGCTCATTGAGCCCGCGAATCACCTTGCGCGTGCCGTCGCCGGGCTTCGCGGTGCGGAAGTAGGACAGGTCCCACGTCACGTCCGCCTGGGTGGCGACGAACATGGACGCGAAGGCGAAGACGAGCACGAAGGCCAGCCCCAGCCCGGAGTACAGCGCGCTGCGGACACGGCCCGTCTCCAGCACGGGTGCGCGCGTCATCGCCGCGGCGGCGACCTCCACCATCGCCAGCGGCAGCAAGCAGCACGCGAGCAACGCCGGGAAGAGCGCCGCCAGCGACACCGCCAGCCGAGGCGCCTTCTGGGACAAGGGGCCGCCGAAGAGCCCGGTGCCTACGTCCGATTGGACGAAGTAGAGCCCCAGGGCCAGGAGACCCACGCCGTACAGGCCCGACACCCACGCCTCGACGGCACGCCGGTCCGCGCTGGCCGACCGCATGCGCGCGAAGCGCCAGCCCAGCGCACCCACCGCCACCGCCACGCCCAGGCCCGACAGGACGGTGCGGCCCGTGCCGATGCCGAAGAGCCGCTCACCGAGGAAGACCGCCAGCAGGCCCGACACGAAGGCCAGCGTCACGGGGAGCCCCCCGCTCGAAGGACGCGCGCTCATCGCCACCTCCGCGCCTCGAGCACCCGCGTGGCCGCGAACAGCGCCACGTAGGTGACCACGAGGTAGTAGACGACGTCACGCACGTGGATGAGCCCCGCCTGGAACGGCGGGAAGTGCTGATTCCACAGCGACATCGCGCTGAAGACATCCGCCAGTGGCTGCTCGGTGATTCGCGCCAGGAGCCAGCACAGGATGAGGGCCACCAGCATCACCGCGGACGTAATCGCCGCGAGCAACTGGTTGCGCGCCAGCGAGGAGCCGAAGGTCCCCACCGCCAGCGACGCGCTGCCCAGCAACAGCAGACCGAAGTACCCCGCCGCCACGTGCCCGAAGGACACCTTGCCGTTCACCATCACCAGCAGCGGCATGTAGACGGTGCACAGGAGGTACAACGCGAGGAAGGCCAATCCCGCGAGGAACTTGCCCAGGACGATGTCGCGGTCGCGCAGCGGTGACGAGTACAGCAGCGACAGCGTGCCCGTCTGACGCTCCTCGGCCAGCAGGCGCATCGAGATGAACACCGAGGCGACGACGGTGAAGCCGCTCGAGTAATAGAAGAACTGCGACAGCACCTCGGCGGAGCGCTTGCTGGCGCCGCCCAGGGCATACGCGTTGAAGAACAAGCCGTTCAACGCGAGGATGACCGCGATGATGACGTAGCCGCTGAGCGTGCGCAGATAGGCGGACAGCTCGCGGCGGGCGATGAGCAGCGCTTTCACGCGCGCGCCTCCTGGCCGTGTGTCAGCCGCAAGAAGATGGATTCGAGCTGACCGGCGCCCTGGTCCAGCCGCAACAACTCCAGACCCGCGCCCACCACCGCCTGCGCCACCTGGGGCCGCTGGTCGGGCGAGGCCCGCACCGTCAGCGCCACCAGGCCGTCCGACGCGCGGTCCACCTCCACCGCGCCAAAGCGCTGGAGCACCTCCACCGCGCGCGCCTTGTCGCCGCGCACCTCCAGCTCGATGGTGCCCCGGCCGCCCATCTTCGCCGCCAACTCCTCCTCCGTGCCCTGCGCCACCAACATCCCCTTGTGGATGATGAGCAGCCGGTCACACGTCTGGGAGATTTCCGGGAGGATGTGGCTGGAGACGAGCACCGTGTGCGCGCCCTTCAACCCGCGGATGACGTCACGCATCTCGACAATCTGCCGGGGGTCGAGCCCGCTGGTGGGCTCGTCGAGGATGAGCAGGGCGGGCTTGTGCACCAGCGCCTGCGCCACGCCCACGCGCTGGCGGTAGCCGTGACTGAGCGTGGAGATGAGCTCGCCGTGGACGTCACGCAGGCCCGTCTTCTCCTCGGCCTCACCCACGCGGTGGGCGGTGTCCCGGGACGTGACGCCGCGAAGCTGCGCGACGTAGGCCAGGTATTCCCCCACCGTCATCTCCTCGTAGAGCGGAGGCACGTCCGGCAGGTAGCCGATGCGCTGGCGGACCTCGTGGGCATTGCTCACCACGTCATGGCCGTCGATGACGACACGCCCCGAGGTCGGCAGCAGCACGCACCCCAGGACCTTCAGCGTCGTCGATTTTCCAGCGCCATTGAGGCCCAGGAAGCCGATGACTTCTCCCTGGCTGATGGTGAAGGCCAGGTCCCGGATCGCCGCGTGCTCACCGTAGTATTTGGTCAGCCCTTCGACCTGAATCATCAGGAGTCCTCTCCCCTTCGAATGCGTCGTTTCTTCTGGCGCAGCGGAGGGGATTGTCAAGCGCCGGACTCGCTAAGAATGGCGGTATTCAGGGCCCATCGTCGTGCGCCCCAACGTGAAGCGCAGCGCACTTTCCAGGTCGGGAAGGAGGAAGGCGAACCCCAGCCGCTGGGCTGCCTGAGGCACGATTCGCGCGCCATCCAGCAGCGCCTCTTGCCCCATCTGTCCGAAGAGGGTCCGCACGACGGGCGCGGGGACCGGGAAGACGGCCGGACGCCGCAGCACCTTGCCCAGCGTCCGGGCGAAGTCCGCCTGCCGCACCGCCCCCGGCGCCACGGCGTTGATGGCGCCGCGCGCGGCGTCGGTGAAGACAGAGAAGTGGATGAGCCCGAGCAGGTCCTCCAGCGACACCCAGCTCATCCATTGTTGCCCGGAGCCGATGGGCCCGCCGCCTCCCGCGAGGAACGCTGGCAGCATCTTCGCCAGGGCGCCCTCGCGCGCGTCCAGGACGGGGCCGATGCGCAGGTGCACCACGCGGATGCCCGCGGCCTCGGCGGGTGCGGCGGCGGCTTCCCACTCGCGTGATACCTGGGAGAGAAAGCCCTTCCCGTCCGCGCTGCTCTCCTCGGTGAGGACCTCGTCGCCGCGGTCCCCGTAGATGCTGCTGCCGCCCGCGGAGACGAGCACCTTCGGCTTGCGCTTCATCCGCGCCAGGGCTTCGGCCAGGGTGCGAGTGCCCTGGGTGCGGCTCTTGAGGATGGCGTCCTTGTACGCGGGGGTCCAACGCTGGCCGGCCACGTTGACGCCCGCGAGGTGCACCACGGCGTCCACGCCTTCGAGCGCGTCGGTGTCCACCTCGCCCTTGTCAGGCGCCCAGGCGACCTCGTTCCGCGAGGAGTCCGCCTTGCCGCGCACCATGCGCTTCACCGTGTGGCCGCCCGTGGTGAGAAAGGGCACCAGCGACGAGCCCACCAGCCCCGAGGCCCCGGTGACAGCGATGGTGAGCGGCCCCTGCCCCGCGAAGGCGGCGTGACGCTTCAAGTCCTCGAGCGTGACGCGGTGCCGGTACGCGAACATCCGCTCCAGGGTGCGCCGGGCGAAGCTGCCGCCGAAGAGGCTGCCCAGGGGGCCTACGGGGAGGACGTATTCCACTTCGTCATCCAGGATGGACGTGCCCGAGGCGGGCTCGGGCCACATCCGATGGGTGTGGACCCACTTCGCGAAGGGGCCGGACATCTGCGTGTCCTGGAACATGGCGTCTTCGACGTAGGCGGTGTGCTCGGCCACCAGGCGTTGGGGGATGGGGCCCACGCGCATGCGGACGACGACGCGGGCGCCGGTGCGGATGCCATCGCCGGTACGCTCCAGGACCTCCATCCGCTCCCAGGGGGGCGTCAGGCGTTCGAGCGCCCCTTCCCGGGCATGCCAGGCGAAAAGGTCCTTGGCCGTGACGGGCATCCGAGTGCGAGCATCGAAGACGTGCGACTTGCCCATGTTCCCTCCTGGGGCGACAGTGCGGCGGCGCATGATTGCTCCAGAGTCCCTTGAACGCGCGGTGGAATTGCTGCGGCACGGTGGTGTCGTCGCCCTGCCGACGGAAACCGTCTACGGTCTGTCCGCCAACGCGGAGGACGAGCTGGCCGTGCGCCGCGTCTTCGCCATCAAGGGCCGCCCCGCCACCCACCCGCTCATCGTCCACATCCCAGGCGTCGAGCACCTGAACACGTGGGCACGTGAGGTCCCAGAGGCCGCACGGAAGCTGGCCGAAGCCTTCTGGCCCGGGCCGTTGACGCTGGTGCTGCCGCGCACGGCGCGGGCCACGGATGCCGTCACGGGTGGGCAGGACACGGTGGCTCTGCGCGTGCCGAATCACCCGGTGGCGCTCGCGGTGCTCCAGAAGCTGGGTGGAGGGCTGGCCGCACCGAGCGCGAACCGGTTCGGGAAGGTGAGCCCCACCACGGCGGAGCACGTGCGGGAGGATCTGGGCGGAGACGTGGACCTCGTCCTGGATGGAGGCCCGTGCACGGTGGGCGTGGAGTCAACCATCGTGGACTTGAGCTCGGATGAGCCCGCGATTCTGCGGCCGGGAGGACTGGCTGCGGAGGATGTGGAGCGGGTGCTGGGGCGCAAGGTGCCGGTGAGGACTTCGTCCAAGGTGCGCGTGTCAGGCTCGCTGGAGTCACACTACGCGCCGCGTGCCGGCGTGGTGCTGACCGAGCCCGGGCAGGCGGTGGCGCGCGTCCAGGAACTGCGTGGACAGGGATTGCGCGTGGGGGTACTGGGGCCTGCGAGCCTTGCGTTGCCACCCGACGTGCCACGCTTCGATGTGCCGGATGAGCCCGCGGGTGCCGCGCGCGTGTTGTACGCCCGGCTGCGTGAGGCGGATGCACAGGGGCACGAAGTGCTCGTGGCATGCCTCCCTGCTGAGAGCGGCCTGGGCATCGCTGTCCGCGACAGGCTTTCCCGTGCCGCCGCGCCGCGCGGGTAGCGATTACGCCAAGCAGCTTGGGTCTGCCTTTGAAGGTAGGGCTTGGGGTAACCGTTCACCGGTCGGTGATTTCTTGAAAAGGTTGCAGGGCAGCGGACGGCAGGAGGGATGGCGCTCGACGGTAGCGGCCTCGGCGTGCCCCACCGCCACTCGGGGCGGAACTCCGGCTGGCCCTGCTGGAATGGGCCCATCGGAATAACGAGCACTGATTACTTGAGCGCCACGACTTCCTTTCGCCGAGTCAGGCCCGGCAGGAGCTGAGGCTGAAGCAAGCGGCCTGATTTCGACCAATCTGGTGACTCAACAACCCGGTGCAGCACAATGGCTTGGTCCAGCCCGGAGTTGGGCTCCACCTTGCTCTGGTTGGAGAGGCTCAACTGCGCGCAGCCCCCCCGTCATCCAGTGCAGCAAGATTCGCACGCAGGATGTCCTGGTAGTGCGGCACCACTTCCACGACGAGCACATCGTTCAGTAACTGGCGAGCGCCGTCGACGTCACCAGTGTCCCGGCAACGCTCCACTTCAGCCAAGGTGCGAGACAGACGCCGCGAACCATTGCTGATGCGTCGCGACACTTCCGCCAACAACTCCTCAGCGGTGGGCTCAGACTGTAGCGCTCGCTCCGCATCACTGAGGGCGATCCCCACTTGAGGAGCTGTCCTACGCAGTATCGAGCGTGTCGACTCCGTGAACGCGAATGGCTCCCCGTGGGCCACACGGCGGGCGAGGTCTCGAACATCGGTCCAGTTCAAGCCGTCCATGTCATTCCCTATCCAGGATTGGAATCAGTGCCGAGTCCGAGGCCCCTCCTCTTCCCCCGGCGGAGCCAGCCGCTGGGACAACAGCCCCAGCAACTCCTGGGTCGACAGCCGTCCCGCCGCGTCCTTTCCTTCCAGCACCCCCGCCACCAGCGCGCGCTTGTGCTCGTGCAGCGACAGCATCTGCTCCTCGATGGTCCCCCGCGTCACCAGGCGGTACACCGTCACCGGCCGTTCCTGCCCAATCCGGTGCGCGCGGTCGGAGGCCTGGTCCTCCACGGCGGGGTTCCACCACGGGTCCAGGTGAATCACCGTGGTCGCCGCCGTGAGATTCAGCCCGAAGCCACCGGCCTTGAGCGAAATCAGGAACAGCGGCACGTCTCCCTCCTGGAACGCGCGGACCCGCTCCGCCCGAGCCCCCGCGGGCGTCTGCCCATCCAGGTACTCGTAATCAATCCCCTCCGCGTCCAGCACCTCGCGCACCAACGCCAGGTGGGAGGTGAACTGGCTGAACACGAGCGCGCGATGCCCCTCCGCGCGGAGCTCCCGCACCAACTCCATGAACCGCTCCAGCTTGGCCGACTCCAGCTTCGACCCCGCGTCATACAGCCGTGGATGTGAAGCCAGGAGCCGCAGCCGCGTGAGCGCCGCCAGAATCTCGATGCGCCGCTCCTGCTCCTTCATCTTCGGCTTGCGCGTCTCCAAATCAGAGAGCGCCGCCAGCCGCGCGTCCTCGTAGAGCGCCCACTCCTCCGACGAGAGGACGATGGGCACCCGGATGTCCGTCCGAGGCGGAAGCTGCGCCTCCACCTGCGCCTTCGTCCGGCGCAGCAGGAAGGGCTGGAGCACCCGCGCCAGCGCGGGCGCGGCCGTCGGGTCCACGCCCCGCTCAATCGGCGCGGCGAAGCGCGAACGGAACGCCTCCCAGCTCCCGAGCAACCCCGAGAAGACGACGGCGAAGAGACTCCACAGCTCGCCCAGGTGGTTCTCCAGCGGCGTGCCCGACAGCGCGAACTTGAAGTCCCCTTGGAGCGCCCGCGCCGCCCGGAAGCGGTGCGTCGTCGCGTTCTTCAACGTCTGCGCTTCGTCGAAGATGATGGTGGAGAAGCGCAGCTTCGACAGCCGCTCGATGTCCCGCGTGAGCAGGCCATAGCTCAACACCAGCACGTCCTTGGGCCCCAGTTGCTCCAACGTCCGGCCCCGGTCCGCCGCGTCCGAGAACAGCGTCATCCGCAGCGACGGCGCGAAGCGCTTCGCCTCGTCCATCCAGTTGAAGGCCACCGACGTCGGCGCCAACACCAGCGCGGGTCCCAGCTTGCTCCGGTCCAGGAGCACCGTCAGCGCCTGCACCGTCTTGCCCAAGCCCATGTCATCCGCGAGCACCCCACCCGCGCCCCATGAAGCCAGCCGCGTCAGCCAGCGGAAGCCTTCCAGTTGGTAATCGCGCAGCGCCGTCTTCAGTCCCGAGGGAACCCGCGGCTTCAGCTCCTTCGCCGCGAAGATGCGCTCCACCAGGGACTGCCACGTCTTGTCCGCCTCCACCTCGGCGCCCGCGTCCTCGAGCGCCGTGAGCGTCTCCACCGCGGAAGGCCCCACCTCCAGGCCATGGCGCGTGGCATGCGCATGGTCCGCCAGCCGCTCCAGGTGCTCCCGCAGCGCGCCTTCAATCTCCACGTAGGACGTCGAGTCCACCTGGACGAAACGCTCCTTCCGCCGCGCCGCATCGAGCAGCCGCGCCAGCTCCACTCGCTCGCCTTCCACGGAGAGCCCCCCCAGCACGCCAAACCAGTCCCGCTTCCGCTCAAGGATGACCTTCAGCGCCGGAGGCGCGGCGGCATGGAACAGCCGCACCGGCGCCCCCACCCACTCCAGCTCCGGCTTCGGCTCCAGTTCCACACAGGCCGAGAGCACCGCCAGGCCGCCCTGCGCGCTGGTGAAGCGGAAGGTGAAGGGCAGCTCCTCGGGCTCCGCCGTGTCGAGCGGCAGCCGGGCCTGAAGCAACTCCGCCGCGTCGCGCTCCTGAACGAAGTCACGCACCGCGTGCACGGCCCCCGTCCCCCGCCGGACGTGGACGTCGCGCGCCCCCTCCCCCGGAATGAACGTGGGACTGTCCGGCAATGGGCGCGTGCGCAGCTCCACCCGGACCGCCCCGCTCGCATGCGCCTCCATGCGCACCACGGGGGCGTAGCGCAGCGGCACCGACTCCCCCAAGACGCTCCGAGGCAACGCCACCGGCACGCGCAGGGACAGCTTCGACAGCTGGTCCAGCAGCGCGACGTGGCTCTCCGGCGGGAACGAATTGCCATGGCGGTTCAGCGCCGTGAGCAGCGCGCGGACCTCGGGGCCCGCGTCCAGCACCGTGAGCACCCGCTGGCTTTCATCCCAGATGTAGAGCCCCTCCTCCGGCTGAGCCTTGCGCACCCGCTCCAGCATCGCCGCGGGCAGCATCGCGCCATCCACCCCCGCGCTCACGATGACCACGCCGTCCCGGTCCTCGGCGACGAGCCCGACCTTCGCGCGCTCGATGCGCACCAGCAGGTCCGGGTTCTCATCCAGGTGGATGCGGGGATGCCCCACCAGTTCGAAGAGCAGCGCGCGCGACGCGGGGGCCTCCGACTCCGGCAGCAACGCCGCCAGGCGCGCGTCCGCCGCCGACAATTGCGAGCCATGGTCCTGCAGCAGCTTGCGCCGGCTCACCTTCGCGCCCGTGCTGCGCTGGCCCTTCTTGTTGCGCTTGTGCACGTAGGCCGCGAGTTCCACGCCGTACCCGTTGATGACGTCCAGCCGCCAGGAGACCTCGCCACCTCCAGGCCCACCGGGACTGTCGTCAACGGCCCGCTCCAGCGCCCGCAGCGCGCGCTCCCAACCGGGACGGACCAGTTCCTCCAGCTCCTCTCCAAAGGACTCGGACCAGGGCTGGCGCAACCACAGCAGCGCCGTGTCGATGGCCGCCAGCAGGTGGACGCAGAACGTCGCGCCACAGGAGCAGTCCCCCGTCACCTCGGTGGGAGCGAAAATCAGCCGGGCCTCGGGAAGGATGAAGCCCGCATGCGCCCCCACAGGCAGCTCGGAGATGCGCGTCTCGCGGAGACGGAAGCCTGGGAGCGGCGCGTCATACTGCATCAGGTCCGGCACCAGCGCGTGCATGGGCCGGGGGGCGACAGACGCCGGAACGCGCGCACGCAGCGCCAGCAGCAGGCCATGGACGCGATGCGTGCGGGACTCGGCGGGCGGAGCGAGCCGCTCCTCGAGCGAAGCCCGCGACGCCTCCGCCCCCAGCCGCTCCGCCTCCACGAAGCGCCAGGCGAGCGCGGGCAGCAGCTCCTTCATCCGGGGAGAGGGCATCGCCTCCGTCATCCACCGCGCCAGCGAGTCCGTGCTCAGCAACTCCACCAGCCTTCGGCGGGCGAGCACGGGACGCGCCTGGGGCAGCCAGGCCGCTTCCACCAGCGGCATCAGCACCGCCGGGCTCAGCCGCGACAAGTGCTCGAGCCCCTGCGCCCGCAGCCACGCCAGCGCGTCACGGGTCGTATCGAACAAGGGAGTCACGGGCTTCTCTGGCGGCTCGGACATGCACCCGCTTCTTCGCAAAGCACGCACGAAACGCAAGCAGACCCGTGACGCGAGGACGCAAGACGGCTGGCTGCCCTGCACGGCCCCGCTCCACTTTCCGTATGTCCCTGCCGATATGGCCCCCCTGGCCGTGGCGTTGTCACCCAACGACACACGTCCCGCGTCCCCTCACGGAGGCCCGCCGATGACGATGAACCCCGCGTTCGTAAGCATCCTCACGCTGCTCGCACTGGTGGGTTGCACGAACCAACGCCAGACGCTGCTGGAGCGCACGAGCAGCTATGTGGTGTACGACATGCCCGCCCGGCAGGTCATGAAGGCCGCCGAGGCGATCCTGAGTGAGCGCGGCTATGCCCTGCTGCCCAGCACGGACCCGATGTTCCTCATCACGCCGTGGAAGGTCTCCGGCAACTACGACGTCTTCACCCACTGGTCCCGCGTCTACGTCGAGGGGCACAAGCGTCCCGACGGCCGGTTCACCGTGCGCGCATACCATATGGCCGCCAACATGCCCGCCCGGACGCAGTCGCTGCCGACGCCGGAGACGACGACCATGACGACCCCCGAGGAGAAGCAGAACATCATGCCCACGGTCCTGCTCTCCACCGAGCCCGTGCTGGTGCGCTCCGCCAGGCCCAACCTCCGCAGGGACCTCGAGCTCGAATGGGCCATCATGGAGCGGCTCGACCCAGACTTCGCCGGACGCGTCAAGACGCAGGTCGACGTGTATCTCGCCCATTCGTCCTCGAAGCGGCCGGGTGACGTACTTGAATGACCTCGCCTGCTTCGATATCCCGCGAGGGCTGCCAAGGAGCGTCCCCGCGTGAAGCAAAGCGTGTTTGGTCTGGTCGTCGCCCTGTCACTGACCGCCTGCAAGGAAGAGCCCCGTGGGAAGATGGAGCCCATTCCCCGCCCGCCGGGGATGAAGGACGCTCCGCCCCCCGCGGAAGCCGCTCCCGCGGCTGCCGCGGAGCCACCCGCGGACCCCTCGAAGGTGGTCCTCCGGTGGAAGCTTGCCCAAGGTGCGCCCACGTCGTACCGGCTCGACATCGAGCGCACCGGCGGCGCGCCCGCCAGCACCGAGGAAGCCGCGCCCACCAAGAGCGCCAAGGGCAAGGGCAAGGAGAAGCCCGCCCCCGTCGCCGCGGCCCCCGCGGCCCTGCCCGGCCCCGTCACCTACTTCATGGAGCGGACCGACTCGGGTGACTACCGCCTCCGCGTCGTCCCCGTGGGCAGCAACGTCGACGCGGACACGGCCACGCTGAGCGAGCGCGGCTTCGTGCTCGACGGCCTGCAGGGCGCCACCCGCAACACCGCCACCCTGGTGCTGGAGCTGCCGAGAGATCCAGTGGGCACCGGTGACGCGTGGTCGCTCGGCACCGAGCTGATCCTCATGGAGGCGCTGGGACCCCAGTTCCAGGCCGGCCAGCCCGAGCGGAGCAACCGCGTGAAGCTCGCCAGCCTGACGCCCGCCGACGGGGGCGAACAGGTGGCCACGCTGGAGTACGACATCTCCGAGAAGCTGGCCGGCAAGGTCCGCGGGAAGGAGGAGCCCGCCACCTCGCCCGCGCGCGCCGCGGAGGAAGACGCGGAGGCGGACGACTCGGGACGCCCCCGGCCCCGGACCACGCCCGAAACCAGCGCCAGCGCCGAGGTGAGCATCACCGGTCGCGGCGAGTTCCTGGTGAAGGCCGGGCGGTGGCGCTCCTGGGAGGGCACCATCACGTCGGTGACGAAGGGCGGCTTCCCCGCCGCCGCGCTCCAGGTGCCCGCCGGCGCCCTGAAGCTGCGCCTCACCGCGGTGGAATCGGCTCCCGCGCCAGCGCCGACGGCCCAGCCACAGCAGTAGGCGGCCCGTCCGACTCGCGCACCATGCGCACCACGGCGTCCACCCAGGCCGGGTGGGCGTTGAGGGAGGGGACCAGCGTCAGCGACTCCCCTCCCGCCTCCAGGAACTGCTCGCGCGCGCGGAGGCCAATCTCCTCCAGCGTCTCCAGGCAGTCCGCCACGAAGGCCGGGCACATCACCGCCAGGCGCTTCACGCCCTTCTTCGCCAGCTCCGGCAACACCACGTCCGTGTACGGCTTCACCCACGGCGTGCGGCCCAGCCGCGACTGGAAGGACACGCTCCACCCATCCGCCGGCAGGCCCAGCCGCTGGGCCAGCCCCCTCGCCGTCGCGTAGCTCTGCGCGCGGTAGCAGTGGCGGTTGGCGTCCGTCATGGCATCGCAGCACGAGGCGGTGGACAGGCAGTGCGTCCCCGTGGGGTCGCTCTTGCGCATGTGCCGCTCCGGCAGGCCATGGAAGCTGAAGAGGACGTAGTCGGCGCGCGCGTCGTCAATCACCGGCCGCGCCACGGCGGTGAAGGCATCCAGGAAGCCTGGGTGCTCGAAGAAGGCCGGCACCGCGCGCACGAAGGGCACGTCCCACGACTGGGCCAGCACCTCGTAGGTGCGCGCCAGCGAGGACGCGGTGGAGGACGCGGCCTCCTGCGGGTACAGCGGCAGCACGGTGAACTCCGACACGCCGCGCGCCTTGAGCGCCGCGATGCCGTCGGGGATGGAGGGCGAGCCATACCGCATGGCCAGCACCACCTCGTACTCCCCCGCCAGCCGCTCGGCCACCTGGGCCGCCAGGGCCTGGCTGTACACGAGCAGCGGCGAGCCCTCCTTCATCCAGATTTTGCGGTACGCCTCCGCGCTCTTCGCCGGACGCATCGGGAGGATGATGAAGTTGAGCAGCGCCCAGCGACCCAGCGGGTGGATGTCGATGACGCGCGGGTCATTGAGGAACTCGCGCAGGTAGCGGCGCACGGGCCCCGTCTGCGGAGCATCCGGCGTCCCCAGATTGACGAGCAGCAGCCCTCGCTTCGAAGTGGGCGTTGGCATCAGTGCAGGGAGTTGGGAAGGGTGAGCGCGAACTCGGCGATGCGCGCCTCGAAGTGCGTGCCGTCCGGCCGCACCATGTCATAGGTGCCGCGCATGGTGCCGAAGGGCGTGCGCAGCATGGCCCAGCTCGTGTACTCGAACCGCTCTCCGGGCCCCAGGTGGGGCTGGCGGCCCACCACGCCCTCGCCCCTTACCTCTTCCACCTTGCCCGTGGCGTCGGTGATGACCCAATGGCGCGCCTTGAGCTGCGCCGGCGCGTCGCCCTCGTTGGCAATCTCCACCGTGTACATGAAGGCGAACTGCCCGGACTCCGGAGCGCTGCGCTCCGGCCAGTAGGCGGGCTTCACGGTGATGCGGATGCCGTCGGTGGTGGCGCTGGAGGACATGCCCCCAGATTTGGCGGCAACGGCGGCCACTTGCAAGGAAAACGCTGGGTTGGAAGCCCCAGCGCCCTGCCTACGTCTTCGCGCTTTCCCGGTCCTGTCCGGGCTCCGGCTGCTTCGGCCACACCAGCGAGGCGACGATGGCCGCCACCAGCACGCCGGCAATCACGCCCAGGGAGATGCCGATGGGGACGTGGATGTCGAAGAAGGTGATGAGCATCTTCACGCCCACGAAGCCCAGGATGGCGCTCAGGCCCACCTTCAGGAAGTGGAACTTCTCCATCAGGCTGGCCACGACGAAGAACAGCGAGCGCAGGCCCAGGATGGCGCACACGTTGGACGTGTAGATGATGAAGGCGTCCTGGCTGATGCCCAGCACCGCGGGGATGGAGTCCAGCGCGAAGAGCAGGTCCGTGGCCTCCACCACCAGCAGCACGATGAACAGCGGCGTGAACTTGCTGCGGCCGTCCTCCTGCACCATGAAGCGGCTGCCTTCACCCAGCCGGGCCACCGGCAGCACCCGGCGCGCGAACTTCACGATGCCCTTCTGCTCCGGGTCCATCTCCTCGTCCTTGGACACCAGCATCTTCACCGCGGTGAAGACGAGGAACGCGCCGAACAGGTAGATGAGCCAGTGGAACTGCTTCACCAGCGCCGTGCCGGCGATGATGAGGCCAGCGCGCATGACGAACGCGCCCAGGATGCCCCAGAAGAGCACCCGGTGCTGGTGCTCGGGCGCCACCCGGAAGTAGCTGAACACCATCAGGAAGACGAAGAGGTTGTCGACGGAGAGCGCGTACTCCACCACGTACGCCGTCAACCACTGGAGCCCCACGGTGGGCCCCTGGTAGTGCCAGATGCCCGCGCAGAAAATCAGGCTGAGGGTAATCCACACCAACGTCCAGAGGCCCGCCTCCTTCGGCGTCACCGCATGGTCCTTGCGATGGAACAGCCCGAGGTCCAGCGCGAGCATCGCGAGGACGAAGACGTTGAAACCCACCCAGAGCGCGACTTGCGTGTTCACGTAGCAATCCTGTTGCAGGGTATGACGGGGCGCACCCTACCGGCGGGCTGACTGTGCGTCGACCCCTCGCGTGAAACCCGCTGGACCTCCTGCGTTCGTCCAGCGGGCCCCTTCCGGCCCCGAGGGGGCTATTCCGTCGCCGGGCGGCGCAGCACCGCCAGGGAGCGGCCCACCACCTGCACGGTGCCTCCCGCCGGCGTATGCGTGCGAGGCGACTCCCCCGCCAACGCCGTGTCCACCACCAGCTCCCAGTCCGCGCCCCATTCGACGGCGGGCAGCCTGAAGGTGATGGGCTCGTGGTGGGCGTTCATCAGCACCAGGATGGTGTCCCCCACAATCCGGTTCCCTTCATCGTCCGGCGCGGTGATGGCGTCACCGCCCAGCAGGAATCCCAGCGAGCGCACGTAGGGCTTCTCCCAGTCGTCCTTGCGCATCTCCTGGCCGTCGGGCCGGAACCACGCCAGGTCCTTCATCTCGCTGTCCCACATATGGGCGCCGCGGAAGAAGCGCCGCTTGTGCAACACCGGCTGCTCACGCCGCAGCTTGGTCAGGGCGCAGGTGAAGTCCAGCAGCGCGCGCTGCGTGTCGTTCAGCTCCCAGTCCACCCACGACAGCGCGTTGTCCTGGCAGTAGGCGTTGTTGTTGCCCTTCTGCGTGCGGCCCATCTCGTCGCCGGCCACCAGCATGGGCACCCCCTGGGACAGGAAGAGCGTGGCCAGGAAGTTGCGCTTCTGCTGTTCGCGCAGGGCGTTGATCTCGGCGTCGGTCGTCTCGCCCTCCACCCCGCAGTTCCAGGAGTGGTTGTCGTTGGCGCCGTCGCGGTTCTCCTCGCCGTTCGCCTCGTTGTGCTTGTCGTTGTACGTGACGAGGTCGTGCAGCGTGAAGCCGTCGTGCGCGGTGACGAAGTTCACGCTCGCGGCGGGCTTGCGGCCGGACAGTGAGAACAGGTCCGAGCTGCCGGTGAGGCGGTAGCCAATCTCCGCCGCCTGCCGGTCATCGCCCTTCCAGTAGCGCCGGATGGTGTCGCGGTACTTGCCGTTCCACTCGCTCCACAGCACCGGGAAGTTGCCCACCTGGTAGCCGAAGTCGCCCACGTCCCAGGGTTCGGAGATGAGCTTCACCCGGCTGAGCACCGGGTCCTGGTGGATGATCTGGAAGAAGGCGGCGCGGGTGTCGTAGCCGTGCCTGTCTCTTCCCAGCGTGGTGGCCAGGTCGAAGCGGAACCCGTCCACGTGCATCTCCTCCACCCAATAGCGCAGAGAGTCGGCGACGAGCTTCAGCGCGTACGGGTGCGTGGCGTTCCACGAGTTCCCGCACCCGGTGACGTCCAGGTAGTAGCGCGGGTCCTTCTCCGTGAGCCGGTAGTACGCCGCGTTGTCCACGCCCTTGAAGGACAGCGTGGGGCCCAGCTGGTTGCCTTCGCAGGTGTGGTTGTAGACGACGTCGAGCAGCACCTCGATGCCAGCGCGGTGCAGCTGCTTCACCATGCGCTTGAACTCGTCCACCTGCCCGCCCAGCGAACCCGAGCCGCTGTAGCGCGCGTCCGGCGCGAAGAACCCCAGCGTGTTGTAGCCCCAGTAATTGACCTTCTCGCGCTCGATGAGGAAGGGCTCGTCGACGATGTGCTGGATGGGCAGCAGCTCCACCGCGGTGACGCCCACCTTCTTCAGGTGCTCGATGCTGGCCGGGTGCGCCAGCCCCGCGTAGGTGCCCCGCAGCGCCTCCGGGACGCGCGGGTGCAGCTTGGTGAAGCCCTTCACGTGGACTTCGTAGATGAGCGTGTCGTGCCACGGCACGGCGGGCGGGGCATCTCCCTCCCAGTCGAAGGTGTCCGCGCCCATCACCACGCCCTTGGGCACGGCGGCCGCGTCATCGCGCGTGTCGAACGCGAGGTCGTCCTCCTTGGTGCCTGGCGTATAGGCGTAGATGGGGGCCTGGTAGTCCACCTGGCCGTGGATGGCCCGGGCATACGGGTCCACCAGCAGCTTGTGGGGGTTGAAGCGCAGCCCCTTCTTCGGCTCGTAGGGCCCGTGCACGCGCAGTCCGTAGAGGGTGCCCGCGGCCAGGCCAGGCACGTAGCCGTGCCACACCTGGTGCGTCGTCTCCAGCAGGGGAAAGCGGCGCGTCTCCTTCGCGGGGTCCTCCGGGTCGAAGAGACAGACCTCGACCCTCTTCGCGTGCTCGCTGAAAACGGCGAAGTTGACACCCTGCCCATCGAACGTGGCGCCCAGGGGATACGGCTTCCCTGGAAGCACCTCGGCCCTCCTCATCCGGCGCTCCTCTCCAGCAGAATCACCGGGAACTCCGCCAGGAGCGGCCCCAGGGGCAACACCGCGCCACCCGGTCCACGCTCGGGCCGCACCTGACGGCCGGTGAACACATCGCGGAACATCATGCCCGCATATGCCTCCGGAAGGTCCAGGAACGTGCTGCCGTAAGCGCCCGCCAGCCCTTCGGGGGACTGCAGGGCGGACAGGGTGTAACGCGGCGCGCAGGCCACCAACACCGTGTCGCCGTGCTCGCGGGCGAAGGCCACCGCTGCTTTCGCCCGGGCGCCGGTCAGCTCGAGCGCCCGGTAGCCGCCCTTCCGGAAGAGGGCCGCCTGCCGCTGGCGCAGCCGCAGGGACTCCGTCAGGACGTAGAGCTTCACTTGGCCGTCATCGAGGTTCGCCGCCAGCCGTGCGCTCAGCGCGGCCCGGTCCTTCTCCGCCTCGGCGTCCAGCGTCTCCAGCAGCCGCGCGCGCAGCGCGAAGTCCACGGGCCGCCGGTTGTCCGGGTCCACCAGCGACAAGTCCCACAGCTCGCAGCCCTGGTAGGTGTCCACCACGCCAGGTGAGGCCATCTTCAGCAGCAGCTGCCCCAGTGCGTTGTACTGGCCCGCGCGCTCGATGGAGCGCTTGAAGTCCCGCACGTCCGCCAGGAAGGAGCCCGTCACCTTCGAGTCGAAGCAGGCGTCCACGTAGCGCGCCACCGCCTCGTCATAGGCGCTGTCGGGGTTGGTCCACGAGGTGCGGACCTTGGCCTCCTTGATGGCCTTGCCCATGTACTCGCGCACCCGGCGCTGGAAGTCCGCCAGTTCCTCCGCGGAGTGGGCGTCGCCCATGGGCCACGCCCCCACCACCGTCTGGAAGAAGAGGTACATGTCATTGGCCGTGGGCGCCGGACCGGACGGCAGCTGGGACACCGCCTTCTCCGTCTGGCGGGCCCACTTCTTCACCCGCTTGCGCCACTCCTCCGGCACCTCGGTCAGCACGTTGATGCGCGCGCGCACGTCCTCGCTGCGCTTGGTGTCATGGGTGCTGGAGGTGAGCTGGCTGGACGGCCACCGCTCCGCGCGCTCCTGGTTGCGCAGGTGGAAGGTGTTGGCGTGGACGCCGAAGCGCTCCGGCTCGCCGCCCACCTCGTTGAGGCTCACCAGCCGGTTGTAGATGTAGAAGACTGTGTCCTCCAGGCCCTTGGCCATGACAGGCCCCGTCACCTGTTGCAGCTTCATGGCGAAGCGCAGCATTTCCGCCCGCTCGCGCGCGTCCGCGTGCTCCGGGTAGCGGCGCAGGAGGATGTCGCGCAGGAAGTCGAAGATGGACGCGTTGGTGGTGGCGTTGCGCTCCTTGGCGCGCTGGATGGTCCACTCGATGTACTGCACGTCGCGCCCGTCCAGCTCCGGGCGCCAGCCGTCCACGTAGGTGCGGTAGACGGGGAACAGGGCGATGAACTCCACCAGCGCCCGCCGCAGCGAGTTGAGCGTGAAGTCGCGCGTGCGCCGGTTCATCTCCGAGATGCCGTTGAGCGCGTGCGCCAGCACGTTGATTTCGCTGGCCATGGACACGCGCATGATGAGCAGCTTCTTCTGGTAGACGAGCTCGGCGAAGTCCGCCTGCCCTCCCACGAAGCGCTCGTACGTCTCCGTCAGCGCCTTCTCCGCGTCCGGCTGGACGAACACGCCGCTCACCGCATTGGCGTAGCGGTACCCCGTGGTGCCGTGCACGGCCCAGGATTCGGGCATGCGCTCGCGGCCGCCCTGAATCTTCTCCACCACCACGTACAGCGCCTTGCGCAGCCGACTGTCCGGCTGCTGCGTCACCTCCGCGCGCCAGCGCTCGCGCAGCGTGGACTCCACCGCCGGCCAGCGCGTGTCATCCTCCGCATGCGTCTGGAGAAACAGCGCGTGGGCCCGCTCCACGAAGTACGCCTCCTGCAGGTCCAGGAAGTAGGCGGTCGGGTCGAAGAGGCCGTCCGGGTGGTCGATGCGCAGCCCCGTGACGAGCCCCTCGCGCAGCCAGCGGAAGATGAGCGCGTGCGCCTCCTGGAAGACATCCGGGTCCTCCTCGCGCAGCGCGGCCAGGCCGTTGATGTCGAAGAAGCGCCGGTAATTGATTTCCTCGCCCGCCACCCGCCAGTGCGCCAACCGATAGCTGCACGCCGCCAGCACCGAGTCCAGCAGGTCATATGAGCGCGGGTTGCCCGGCTCGCCATTGAAGACGCGGACGTTGTCCTCGATGTAGGCCAGCATCTCCGGGAACTCCGCCGTCACCGCGGCCAGCCGGCGCTTGATGACCTCCTTCTCCCGGTGGCGCTCCACCACCTTCGGCCGCTCCACCTCCGTGCGCGAGGGCAGGTAGTCGATGGCGGTGAGGATGGACAGGAACTCCAGCATGCCGGGGTGCTCCTCCCCCAGCCGCGACTCCAGCCGCTCCAGTCCATGGCGGAGGATGCGGGAGTACTGACGCGGCGCCACCGGCAGCAGGTGGTCGTAGTAATGGAGGAAGAAGGCGCCGTCGCGGAAGGACAGCTTCAGCTCCCCTCGCTCCAGGACGATGCCGTACTGGTCCCCCAGAATCGGCAGCAACACCCTGTCCCGCAGCTCCTCCTTCACCGGCGACCAGTCGATGTCGAAGAACTTCGCGTAGACGGAGGACGGGCCGTTCTCCAGCACGTCGAACCACAGACGGTTGTCCCGCTCGATGCCCATGTGGTTGGGCACCACGTCCAGCACCTGCCCCATGCCCTGCGCACGCAGCGCCGCGCAGAGCGCCGCGTGCGATTCGGGCGTCCCGACTTCGGGATTCAACTGTTGGTGGTCCACGCAGTCGTAGCCGTGCGTGCTTCCGGGGGTGGCCTTCAGATAGGGCGAGGCATAAAGGTCACTCACCCCCAGGCGGGCCAGGTACGGCACCACCTGCCGCGCGTCCTCGAAGGTGAAGCCCTGATGGAACTGCACTCGGTACGTGGACAGGGGCGTGTGCGGACGCGCATCCAGCTCCGCCTGGACGCGTGCGTAGAGCCCTTCGGCCAGGGCCTCCGCCGTCATCGTGGCGCCACCCGCCCCATTCGAGGCGGACCCCTCTTCTTCCAAGGCGTCGAGCAACATGTGGCGCAGAGGTAGGCCGCCCGCCCGCCGACCGCCAGCACGCAGAAACGCGTCCGCCCTCTATCCAACGCTCCGCGCCGACACGCCAACCCCTGGAAATGCAAAGGGCCCGCCGCTTGTCGCGGCGAGCCCCGAGTACGGCCACCGGGAGGCCCCGGCCAATGCTCAGCTCAGCTGCTTGTTCACCAGCGCCGTCATCTCGAACATGGTGACGCTCTTCTTGCCACCAAAGATGGGCTTGAGCTTGTCGTCGGCGTTGATCTGCCGCTTGTTCTTCGCGTCCTGCAGGCCCTGCTTCTTGATGTAGGCCCAGAGCTTCTTGACAACCTCGGTGCGCGGCAGCGGCTTCGCGCCGACGATCTCAGCGAGCGCGGCAGACGGCGTCATCTCCTTCATGAACGACGCGTTCGGCGTGCGCTTCTTCGCAGCGGGAGCCTTCTTCGCGGCGGGAGCCTTCTTCGCAGCAGCTTTCTTGGCGGCCATTCGTCTTGAGTCTCCTCCCCTCCGAAGGGGACGTTGTACGGCTTTGCTTATGTGAAGCGAGAGCCGTTGCGGCGTAGAAGTAGCACGCCCAAGCCCGAAAAACAGCCCTCTCCTGCGTTTTTCCCTCTGAGCGCCCCTCTACGAACGCGGCTGGAGCCCGAGAATCAGCCTCCGGAGCGCTCGGCACCCTCGCGCGCCTTCACTTCGGAACGCGTCCGGAGCCCGAAAATCAGCCTCCGGAACGCTATCTTCCCTCGGGAAACCCCTTAACGGCGTGGATCACTCCCGGAAGCGGCCGCCGGATTCTCCTTGCGGTCGTGGTGTGTTTTTTTGGATGAAACCCCAACATGAGAGCCCTCATCACCGGTGCAGGCGGCTTCCTGGGAATGTGGTTGGCCAAGGCCCTGGCCGCGCGGGGAGACAGCGTCACATGCCTGTTGCGCCCGGGAGGAGATGCCTCGGGGCTCGCGGGGTTGACCTACACGCGGGTGGAGGGCGACGTGACGGTGCCCTCCACGCTCTCAGCCGCGGTGACGGGCCAGGACGTCGTCTTCCACCTGGCGGGCGCTCGCCGCGGCGCGACACGCGACGACTTCATGCGCGTCAACGCGGAGGGCACCCGCCACCTGTGCGAGGCCATGGTGGCCGCGGGCCACCGCCCCCGGCTGGTGCTCACCGGCTCGCTGGCCGCCTGCGGTCCGTCCACGCCCACCCGGCCGCATGTGGAGGAAGACGCCTTCCACCCCCACGAATGGTATGGGGAGAGCAAGGCGGAGGCGGAGCGCATCGCCTTCTCCTATGGAGACCGGCTGCCCGTCACGGTGTCCCGGCCGCCGCGCATCCTGGGGCCCGGGGACCGGGAGAACCTCCCCTTCTTCAAGATGGCTCAGCGCGGCATCCGGCTGGAGCTGTCCGGCGGCCCTCGCCCGTTGACCATGGTGGATGTGGAGGACGTGGTGGACATCCTCTTGTTGCAGGCCACCCACCCGGCGGCCATTGGTGAGGCCTTCTTCTGCGCGGGCCCCGGCGAGCCCCTGTCCTTGGAGAAGGTGCAGGACCTGGGCGCGCAGGTCCTGGGCCTGACGCCCCGCACGGTGCGCGTGTCCCCCGCGCTGCTGCGGGCCATGGCCACGGCGGCGGACGGCGTGTCCCAGCTGACGGGCCGCAAGCTGCCCCTGAGCCGGAAGATGGCGAAGCAGCTGTTGGCGCCCGCCTGGACGTGCTCCGGAGCCAAGGCCGAGCGGCTGCTCGGCTTTCACCCCCAGCGCGACCTGGCGGACTCCATCCGTCGCAGCGTGCAGTGGTACCGGGAGCAGGGCTGGCTGTAGCCCCTTCTCCCCCCGAGCCGCCGGGAGGCACGCCAAACTCCCGGCATCATTGACCTCCCCCCCCTCGAAGTGTCAGGAAGCCCGCAGCCCCATGTCCTCGAAAGCTGCCTTCTTCGATGTCGACGGGACGCTCGTGAAGACGAACGTCGTCCACGTCTACGCGTACTACGCGATGAACCGCGGCTCCGTCCTGGGCATCGCGGGGCGGACCCTGAGCACCGCCCTCAGCGTGCCGCTCTTCGGTGTCATGGACGCGGTGGACCGCAAGACGTTCAACGAGTTCTTCTACCGCTACTATGCGGGCCTGAGCGAAGACCGCCTGGTCACCATCGCCGAGGACATGTTCGAGGACGTGCTTCAGCCCGCCCTCTTCGAGCAGACGCAGGACCTCATCGACCAGGCCCGCCGCAGCGGCTGCAAGATTGTCCTCGTCACGGGCGCGCTGGACTTCACCATGCGCCCGCTGGCGCGCCACCTGGGCGCCGACGACATGATCGCCAACAAGATGCAGTTCGTGGGCGGCAAGGCGACCGGCAAGGTGATTCCGCCCATCATCGAAGGCGCGAACAAGGCGAACGCCATCCGCGCCTACTGCACCAAGGAGGGCCTGTCGCTGGACAAGTGCCACGGCTACTCCGACAGCGCCTCTGACTACGCGATGCTCGCGGTGGTGGGCCGTCCCACCGCGGTGAACCCGGACCTGCGGCTGCGCTCCATCGCGCGCGCCTACAACTGGCCCATCCTCGACCTCAAGTAAGAGCCCCCACGCCATGCGCCCGTTCAAGACGCTCCAGAAGCTGTACGACGAGGAAAGCCAGGTCGTCATCACCGAGAAGGGCAGCCCCCCGCGCGTGCTGTTCCACGGTGAGAACTTCCTGCAGGAAGACCTTCCGGTCGGCACGCGCGTCATCTTCCCGCGCCCGCCCCTGGCCGGCGTGCCCAACGTCAAGGCCGCCATCCGCTACGCCATCAACAACCCGGAGGGCATGGAGCCGCTGCACGCGCTCCTCAAGCCGGGCATGCGCCTGACGTGCGTCATCGACGACATCAGCGTGCCGCTGCCGCCCATGGTCACGCCGGACGTGCGGCAGACCATCCTGGAAATCGTCCTGGAGCTGGCCGCCGACAGCGGCGTGGATGACGTGCACCTCATCATCGCCAACGCCCTGCACCGCCGGATGACGGAAGGCGAGATGAAGCGCATGGTGGGCGAGAAGATCTTCGACGCCTACTACCCGGACCGCTACTACAACCACGACGCCGAGGACCCGGACGGGATGGTCGCGCTGGAGCGCACGTCCCACGGTGAAGAGGTGTCGGTGAACCGCCGCGTGGCGGAGAGCGACCTCATCGTCTACGTGAATGTGAACTTCGTGCCCATGAACGGCGGGCACAAGTCCATGGGCACCGGCGTGTCCAACTACGCGTCGCTGCGCCACCACCACAACCCGAAGACCATCCGCGCCTCCGACAGCTACATGGAGCCGAAGACGAGCGCGCTCTACAAGAGCAACGAGCGCATCGGGCGCAACATCGACAAGCACCTGAAGGTCTTCCACATCGAGACGGCGCTGAACAACCGCATGTTCGGCGGCCCCACCGACTTCCTGGCGAAGAAGGAAGAGGACTACACGGAGGCGGACCGGCTGAAGTTCCAGGCCATGCGCTTCGCGCTGTCCAAGCTGCCGCGCGCGGCGGCGCGCAAGGTGCTCAACTCCGTCCCCGCGCCCTATGACGTCACGGGCGTCTACGCCGGCGCCACGGAGCCCACGCACGCGAAGACGCTGGAGACGAGCTACAAGCAGTACGTGGTGCCGGTGGAGGGGCAGAGCGACATCGTCATCTTCCCCATCCCGTTCATCTCCCCGTACAGCGTCAACTCCATCCTCAACCCGCTGCTGGTGCAGGTGATGGGGCTGGGCTACTTCTACAACCTGAACCGCGGCGTGCCGCTGGTGAAGAAGGGCGGCGTGCTCATCCTCCTGCACCCGGCCTACGACGAGTTCGACCCGGAGCACCACCCCAGCTACATCGAGTTCTTCCACCGGCTGCTGCCGGAGACGCGCGACTCCATGAAGCTGGAGCACAAGTACGAGCGCGAGTTCGCGGAGAACCCCAGCTACGTGCACCTGTACCGCAAGGGCAACGCCTACCACGGCGTGCACCCCTTCTACATGTGGTACTGGGGCGAGAATGGCCGCCAGCACGTGGGCAAGGTCATTGTCGCGGGCGCGGAGAACAACCACGTCCCCGCCCTGATGGGCTGGGACCGCACCGACACGCTCACCGAGGCCATTGAAGAGGCGCGCGGGTTCATGGGCCGCTCGGCCACCATCAGCCTGCTGCGCATCGCGCCCACGGTGATGGTGGATGTGAAGTGAGGACGCCCATGGCCGCCCTTCCCGAGCTGAACGTCACCCAGACCTTCACCGGCAAGCGCCTGCTCTTCGCGGGCGCCACCGGCTTCGTGGGCAAGGTGACGCTGTCCATGCTGCTGACCCGCTACGGGCAGGACCTGGACAAGGTATACGTGCTGGTCCGCAAGGGCAGCGCCGCGTCCGCCGAGCGCCGCTTCTTCGACAAGGTCGCCACCAGTGAGCCCTTCCAGCCGCTGCGAGACAGCCTGGGGGATGAAGGCGCGCTGGCCTTCATCCGCCAGAAGGTGGAGGTGCTGGACGGCGACATCACCGACCCGTGGATGGGCCTGGAAGAGCCCCAGGTGGAGGCGCTCACCGGCAAGGTGCACGCGTTCATCAACTGCGCCGGTCTGGTGTCCTTCAACCCGTCGCTGGAGGTGGGCCTCAACGTCAACACCCACGGCCTGAAGTTCGCCGCGGCGCTGGCGGTGCGCTGGTCCGTCCCGCTGATTCACATGTCCACGGCCTTCGTGGCCGGCAACCGCAGCGGGCTCGTCTTCGAGGACGAGGAGATTCGCGGCTACTTCCCCAAGCGGGAGGAGATGGACGGCCGCGACTTCAGCCTGGAGCAGGAGCTGCAGGACGCGGCGCGCATCGTCGCGCGGCTGCGCGAGCAGGCCGAGGACCGGGCCCTCACGTCCACCTTCCGCAAGAAGGCGTTGGACCGGCTGGAGGAAGAAGGCCGCGACCCCAACGACGAGAAGACGCTGCGGCTGGCGGTGGGCCGTGAGCGCAAGCTGTGGCTCAGCGGCGAGCTGGTGCGCGCCGGCATGGAGCGCGCCGCCCACTGGGGTTGGCCCAACACGTACACGTACACCAAGTCCCTGGGCGAGCAGGTGCTCGCGGCCACGCCGGGCCTGCGCTACTCCATCGTCCGGCCCTCCATCGTGGAGAGTGCGCGGCACTTCCCCTTCCCCGGCTGGAATGAAGGCTTCACGACCTCCGCGCCCCTGGCCTTCGCGGGCATCAAGGGCCCCGGCGGCATCCCCGCGGGCGAGAACACCATCCTGGACATCATCCCGGTGGACCAGGTGGCGGGCGCCACCATCGGCATCACCGCGCATGCCATGGACGTGGAGGAGCGGCGCATCTACCAGCTCGCCTCCGGCGATGAGAATCCCTTCTACGCCGGCCGCTCCGTGGAGCTGGTGGGCCTGTACCGGCGGCGCTACTACCGCAACCGCGAGTCCGGCAACGCGCTGATGAACAAGCTGCGCTCGCGCGTCGAGCCGCAGCCGGTCAGCAAGAAGGAGTTCGAGCTGTTCAGCGCGCCCATGCTGTCGCGCGGCGCGCGCTTCCTGAAGAAGGCCATCGACGAGGTGCGTCCCGCGTGGGGCGCTCCGGCCGTCCAGGCCATGCTGGACAAGGCGAAGGAGTCGCTGGACGAGGTGGACGACAACGCCCAGGGCATCATCGCCCTGACGGAGCTGTTCCTCCCCTTCCTCTACGAGAACCGCTACGTCTTCCGCTGCGACAACACCCGCTCCGTGTATGCGCGCATGGCGCACGCGGACCGGTTGAAGGTGCCCTGGGACCCGGAGCACATCGACTGGCGCGACTACTTCCTGGGGACACACCTCCCTGGCCTGGAGAAGTGGGTGTTCCCGGGCATGGAGGAGGAGCGCGAGAAGCGCACCGTCATCCCCGCGCACCGCGACCTGCTGGAGCTGATGGAAGCCACGGTGCACGCGTACCGGCACCGCGTGGCCTTCCGCATGGTGGCGGGCGAGAAGGAGGAGCGCTTCACCTACGGCGAGGTGCACCGCTATGCCGCGCGCGTGGGCAGCTTCCTGCTGGCCGCGGGCATCAAGCACGGCGACCGCGTGCTGCTGGTGTCGGAGAACCGGCCGGAGTGGGGCATCAGCTACTTCGGCATCCTGCGCGCGGGCGCAACCGTCGTTCCGGTGGACCCGGGCCTGAGCGAGGCGGAGCTCGTCAACATCGCCCGCCGGGCGGACGCGCGCGCGTGCCTGGTCTCCGAGGACGCGGCCCGGGACTTCCCCGGCCTCTTCGCCGCGCTGGGTGACGGCGTCACCGTGGCCAGCCTCGCGGAGGCGATGACGGGCGACCCGGCGCACCCGGACCGCATCGGACCGGTGCGCAGGTCCGCCGCGGCGGATGACCTGGCCAGCATCATCTTCACCTCCGGCACCACGGGCACGCCCAAGGGCGTCATGCTGACCCACCGGAACTTCGCCGCGCTGGTGGCGAAGCTGGCGGGGACCTTCGACATCGGCGTGGGCGACGGCGTGCTGTCCGTCCTGCCGCTGCACCACACCTTCGAGTTCGCCGCCGGTTTCCTCACCCCCTTCTGGCGCGGGGCGGAAATCACCTACATCGACGAGCTGACGTCGGACCGGCTGGGCGAGGTGTTCGAGACGGGCCGCATCACCGCCATGGTGGGCGTGCCGGCGCTGTGGCAGCTCCTGCACCGCAAGATTACGCAGGAGTTCGCCAGCCGCCCGCCGTTCATCGAACAGGCGCTCAAGGCGCTGATGGCCACCCACGGCGAGCTGCGCAACCGCAACAACATCAACCTGGGCAAGCTGCTGTTCTGGCCGGTGCACCGCAAGTTCGGCGGGCGCATCAAGGTCATCGTGTCGGGCGGCTCGGCGCTGCCGGACGACGTGCACAAGGCCTTCCACGAGCTGGGCTTCAACATCACGGAGGGCTACGGCCTGACGGAGGCCGCGCCGGTGCTGGCGGTGACGAAGCCCGGCAACAAGCGCCAGCCCGGCACGGTGGGCCGCGCGCTGCCCGGCATCGAGCTGCGCATCCTCAATCCGGACAATGACGGGTTGGGTGAAGTGCTGGCCAAGGGCCCCAACGTCATGCCCGGCTACTTCGGCGACCGCGAGGCCACCGAGGCGGTGCTCAAGGACGGCTGGCTCCACACGGGCGACCTGGGACGTCTGGACGCGGAGGGCCACCTGTACCTGGTGGGCCGCGCGAAGGACGTCATCATCGACCACAACGGGAAGAACATCTACCCGGACGAGCTGGAGGAGCTGTACCAGGACCATACGCACATCAAGGAGCTGTCCATCGTCGGCCTGCCCGACGACGCGGGCGGTGAGAAGGTGGCGTGCCTGTGCGTGCCCGACTACGCGGACCGCCCACGCGAGGAAGTGCGCCGCGAGCTGGAGGAGCACTTCCGCAAGGTGAGCGCGGGCATGCCCTTCTACCGGCGCGTGAAGGTGCTGCGCCTGTGGGACGGCGAGCTGCCGCGCACCGCCAAGCGCAGCGTGAAGCGCAAGCAGGTGGTGGAGGAGCTCAAGCGCCAGGAGCGCATGGCGGCCAGCGCCAGCAAGGCGCGCGAGAAGGCGGCCAACCCCGCCACGGGCGGCATCGCGGACTGGCTCTTCCCGCTCATCGCGGACGTCAGCCACCGGCCGGTGTCCGACGTGCGTCCGGACGCGCTGCTCAGCGGGGACCTCGGCTTCGACTCGCTGATGCTCACCGAGCTGTCCTCCGCGCTGGAGGCCGCCGGCGTGCCGCTGCCCGCGGTGGACGACCTGACGCAGGTGCAGACGGTGGAGGACCTGCGCAAGGTGGTGGCGTCCTCCGGCAAGCGCCCCACGGTGGAGACGCGCGCGAAGGAAATCTCCAAGGAGAACGAGCGCGCGGAAGAGGTGGAGATTCCGGTGCCCGACGTGGTGGCGGACGTGGGCCGTCAGCTCTTGTCCTTCGGGCAGAAGGTGCTCTACGGCGGCGTGTTCGACGTGAAGGTGACGGGCAAGTCCTTCATCCCGCAGAACCGCAACTTCCTGGTCATCGCCAACCACTCCAGCCACCTGGACGCGGGCCTGGTCCGCGTGGCGCTGGGTGACCAGGGCGAGCGGCTGGTGTCCCTGGCGGCGCGTGACTACTTCTTCAACACGCCGCTCAAGCGCGCCTGGTTCGAGAACTTCACCAACCTGGTCCCCATTGAACGGCAGGGCTCGCTGCGCGAGTCGCTGCGGATGGCGGGCGAGGCGCTGCGCCAGGGCTTCAACGTCCTCATCTTCCCGGAGGGCACGCGCTCCACCACCGGTGAGCTGATGGAGTTCAAGTCCACGCTGGGCTACCTGGCGCTCACCTTCAACATGGACGTGCTGCCGCTGTACATCGGCGGCGCCTTCGACGCGCTGCCCAAGGGCAGCGTGCTGCCCAAGACGAAGACGCCCCTGCGGGTGAACATCGGTCCGGTGCTGGGCCACGCGGACCTGCGCACGCGGGTGCAGGGCATGGCGCGCTCGGAGGGCTACCGCTACGTCACGCGCATCGCCGAGGACTCGATGCGGGCGCTGCGCGACGGCCGGGTGCTGAACCTGGAGCGCGTGGACCTGCCTCCGGCCGGGACCAGTCCCCGCGCGTCCACGTCCACGGAAGGGAAGGACTCGTGAAGCTGCTGGTGACGGGAGGCACGGGCTTTCTGGGCACGCACCTGGTGCCCAGGCTGGTGGCGGCGGGCCACGAGGTGCGGCTCATCGGCCGCTCGCGGCCTTCGGGCGCCCCCTACGCGGGCACGGAGTACGTCCCCGGTGACTTGAAGGACCGGGACGCGGTGCGCCGCGCGCTGGAGGGCGTGGACGCCGTCTACCACCTGGCGGGGCTCGTCTCCTTCCAGCCGAAGGACGCGCGGAAGATGTTCGAGCTGCACGTGGACAGCACGCGCGAGCTGCTGCGGGACGTGCGCGAGGCGGGCGTGAAGCGCGTGGTGCTGGCCTCCACCTCCGGCACCATCGCGGTGTCGAAGGAGGCGCAGGTCCTCGACGAGCGCGCCGACTACCCGATTACGGTGGTGGGCCAGTGGCCCTACTACCTGTCGAAAATCTACGAGGAGAAGCTGGCGCTCGCGTACTGCCGCAAGCACGAGATTCCCCTGGTGGTGCTCAACCCCAGCCTGCTGATGGGGCCCGGGGATGACCGGCTGTCCTCCACGTGGACGGTGGTGAAGTTCCTCAACCGCGAGATTCCGGCCATGCCGGGCGGCGGCATCTCCTTCGTGGACGCGCGCGACGCGGCGGACGCCTTCGTCCAGGCGCTCACCCGGGGCGAGGTGTACGGCCGTCACCTCATGGGGGTGAACCTGTCCATGAAGGACTTCTTCCAGCGGCTGGAGCGCCTGTCCGGCGTGCCCGCGCCGAAGCTGAAGCTCCCCTCCAAGGTCAACGTGCTCGGCGGGAAGCTGCTGGAGCGCTGGGCCAAGGTGCGCGGCACCACGCCGACGCTGGACCCGCAGGAGATCGACATCGGCGAGCACTGGTTCTGGCTGGACGCATCCAAGGCGGAGGCCGAGCTTGGCTTCCGCGCGCGCGACATCCAGGAGACGCTCTCCGAGACGGTGCAGCACATCTACGGGAAGATGCCGCCTCAGAGCCTGCCGGGCACCAAGGGCCGGCTGGCGGAGCTGCGCGAGAACACCTGAGCAAAGCTCGCGGCGGGAGCTTCCGGGCACCGGACTCCCGCCCCTGCTCTCGCCGCTGGGAGTGCACCGCAGCCCGGCGCCGTGCCACGACCGGAGCCGTCCGGGCGACGCCTCCCGGCGGCACCGCGCCCAGGCGCTTCACCTCACCCCTAGCGCTGCGACACACCCACCGTGCGGAGGGCGTTGTCCACCAGTCGCGCGGCCCAGGGCTCCGCGCGGTGGCTCCACACCCAGGCCGCGCCGAGGAAGGCGCAGCCCACGAGCACGAGCACCAACCGCGCGAGGAAGGACGGACCCGCTTCGCTTGCGCTGGCGGCCACGGCCTAGCCCACCACGCGGTTGCGGCCCGACTTCTTCGCCTTGTACAGGTTGGCGTCCGCCACCTTGATGAAGTGCGTGGGCTCCAGCATGTCCGACGTCTGCTCGGCCACGCCAATGGAGATGGTGACGGGGATTTCCTTGTCGTCGTAGACGAAGGACTTGCCCTCGATGAGCCGGCGAATCTTCTCCGCGAACAGGCGCGCCTTGTCCGGGCCGTCCTCCGGGAGGACGACGGCGAACTCCTCGCCGCCGTAGCGGGCGAAGCACTGCTCGCGGCGCACCAGGCGCTTGATGGACTGGGCCAACTCCCGCAGCACGTAGTCCCCGGCGAGGTGGCCGTGGACGTCGTTGATCTGCTTGAAGTGGTCGATGTCGAACATCATCAGCGTGAGGGTGCGCTGATAGCGGGTCGACCGGCCCATCTCCTTCTCGAGGTACTCCAGGAAGTACCTCTTGTTGTTGATGCCCGTGAGGCCGTCCGCGATGGTCAGCGTGTAGATGGTCTCGTGGTACTGGGTCTCGATGTTGTCGCCATCGAGGAACTTGAAGATGGAGCCTCCGACCTTGACCAGATCTCCGCTGCGCAGCGGAGAGGCCTGAAGCACTTCCTGGTCATTGAGGAAGGTACCGTTGGTGGAGCCCAGGTCTTCAACGAGCATCTTCCCCCCACGCCCCAGAATCCGGGCGTGGCGGCGGGACACGTTGTCCAGGTCCACGACGATGTGGTTGTGCTGATCCCGCCCGATGGTGAGTTCGGCATCCTCGATGAGGTACTTCTTGCCGAGCTCCGGGCCATGAATCTGCACGAGACAACACTCCGTGCTGCGGTGGGCATGCACGTTGAGCGTTGAGATCTTGGTGACGCGGGTTTCGTCGCCGGCCATCGGAAACGAGGCTAGCACGATAGCCTCGGCAGACGCCATGCAACGCAGCGGGGGCCGGTTCTTCGGCCCTTTGCGGCGCTTCTCCCACATGCCAGCCGGGGGTGGCCACCGGGCGAGGCCCGGAAACCCGAGGCGTCGGGACGTCCAGCGCCGGTCAGGACACCTGAACAGGCGGTTCGGCATTCAACGATGGCCGGCAGGCGGGCACACGTGCCCTTGCCGGCCCTCCAGGGACGACTAACGTCCGGAACACCTATGTCCAAAGTCCTGGCGATGATTCTGGCTGGAGGCGCTGGCACGCGCCTGGAGCCCCTGACGCGCGAGCGCGCGAAGCCCGCTGTCCCCTTTGGCGGCCGCTACCGCATCATCGATTTCGTTCTCTCGAACTTCGCCAACTCCGGTGTGTACCGGATGAAGGTCTTGACGCAGTACAAGAGCGACTCGCTCAACAACCACCTGTCCCGCGCGTGGCGGATGACGGCGTTCCTGGGCCACTACGTGGAAGCCGTCCCCGCGCAGATGCGGACGGGGCTGGACTGGTACAAGGGCAGCGCGGACGCCATCTACCAGAACCTCAACATCATCACCGACGAGGAGCCGGACTACATCTTCGTCTTCGGCGCGGACCACGTGTACCGGATGGACACGCGCCAGATGCTGGACTTCCACTGCGCGAAGAAGGCGGCGTGCACGGTGGCCGCGATTCCCGTCCCCATCGAGCAGGGCCGCGAGTTCGGCATCATCGACGTGGGGCCGGACGGGCGGATGCGGCAGTTCCTGGAGAAGCCCAAGGACCCGCCGCCCATGCCGGGCAACCCGAAGATGTGCCTGGCCTCCATGGGTAACTACCTCTTCTCCACCGACGTGCTGGTGCAGGAGGTGGTGCGGGACGCGGCGAACGAGGCGAGCGCGCACGACTTCGGCAAGTCCATCATCAGCGAGCTGTACAAGCGCGCGCCGGTGTACGTGTACGACTTCGCCCAGAACGAGGTCCCCGGCCAGGAGGCCAAGGAGCGCGGCTACTGGCGGGACGTGGGGAACATCGACGTCTACTACCAGTCCAACATGGACCTGGTGGAGGTGGACCCGACGTTCAACCTCTACAACGACCGCTGGCCCATCCACACCCAGCCCAACAACTACCCGCCGGCGAAGTTCGTCTTCGCGGACGAGCAGAACCACCGCGTGGGCCACGCCATGGACACGCTGGTGGCGGAGGGCTGCATCATCTCCGGCGGCAGCGTGCGGCGCTCGGTGCTGTCGCCGAAGGTGCGCGTCAACTCGTACTCGGAGGTGGAGGACTCCCTCCTGTTCGAGAACGTCACCATCGGCCGGCGCTGCCGCATCCGCCGGGCCATCATCGACAAGAACGTGGAGATTCCTCCGGGGATGACCATCGGATTCGACCCGGTGGAGGACCGGCGGCGCTTTCACGTCACGCCCGGGGGCGTGGTGGTGATTCCCAAGGGCATGAAGGTGACCTGAGGCGGCCATGGGCGCGGACGGACTCCTCTTGAGGCCCGCGAAGGAGTCCGACCGCCGCACGCTGTGGCGCATCCACACCCTGGCCGTGGAAGCCCTGTGCCCTCGCGCGTACGCGCCGCACGAGGTGAGCACCTGGGTGCGGCTCTTGAAACCGGAGGGCTACCTGCGGCCGGAGCGTCCGCGCACGGTGCTGGTGGCGGAACGCGGCCGGCGCGCGGTGGGCTTCGGCCAGGTGGACGCGGCGCTAGGTGAGTTGGAAGCGCTCTACGTGGTGCCAGACGAGGCGGGCCATGGCGTGGGCCCTGCCCTGCTGTCGGCCCTGGAGTCCGCCGTCTGGCGGGGCAGCGCGCCACTGCTGGGGCTGGATGCCAGCCTGAACGCCGAACACTTCTATCAGCGGCACGGCTATGCCTCCGTCCACTCCTCCCGGCGCCCACTCACGGTCGACGTCCAGTTGGCGTGCGTGCGGATGCAGAAGCAGCGGCCGGCCACGGCCATGGGACGATGGCCGGCCTGGCGCCGCGGCTAGGTGAAGGCCGCCTTCACCTCGGGCTTGTTCAGCACCACCAGGGCCCAGATGCCCACGGGGATGCCCAGACAGGCGCAGGGGCCGCAGCAGGGGATGACGGAGATGATGGCGGCGGTCATCGCCAGCCCGTAGTTCTGCAGGTTCTTCATCTTCAGCGCGCCGAAGAAGACGAGGCCGTTGAGCACCAGCGTGGGCAGCGCGAACATCAGCTTGCCGCCCGTGGTCGTCATGCCCGCGAGCAGTTGCCGGGCCCCCTCGGGCAGGTCGGGGTTGTTGAGCGCCTCCTCGACGGCGGGGTCCGCCCCACCGAAGGCCTGGAGCACGTTGATGAGCCCCAGCAGCACGGTGATGGCGGACAGGACCATCAGCAGGATGGCCGGCAGCGACACGGCCTCCTTCGCGCCCGCTCCGCCGGGAGAGTTCATCGTTCCGTAGGTGTTCTCCATGGTCCCCAGTTCCCCTCGATGCCGCGTGAGATGCCGTGCGGGCAGTGGGCCCGCCGCGCGGCCATTCCACTCGCAGACGGGGGAGCACGCCAAGTGAAATGACGTGCCCCCTTCCCTCCCTGCTCAGGCCTTGAAGGTGAGCAGGGGGCAGAGCCGGGCGACCTCCCGGACGATGCCGGCCTCCACCTGGGCATCCACCACCGGACGGATGGGCTTGTACGCCGCGGGCGCCTCCTCGACGCGGCGCTCCGCGCGAAGGGTGATGCAGTCCACGCCGGTCAGCCCCAGGGCGGCCTCGCTCTGGTCCGCGCCGCCACGCGACAGGGAGAAGCGGGAGCGCGCGCGGCCCGCGCCGTGCGACGCGGACTCCAGCGCCCGCGCATCCCCACACCCCACCATGAGGAAGGACGTGGCCCCCATGGAGCCGGGGATGATGACGGGTTGCTCCGCCCCCGCCGGGCATGCGCCCTTGCGCGCCAGCCAGCCGCCCTCGTAGGGCAGCGTCAGGTTGTGGGGCACGTCATAGACGAGCGGCGCCTCCACGTCCCCGAAGAGCTCCCGGAGCGTCTGGCGCAGCAGCTCCGCCAGCAGCAGGCGGTTGAGGAAAGCGTAGTTGGCCGCCGTCGCTTCCGCCTCCAGATACTCGGTGACGAGCCGCGCATCTCCCAGGGGGAGGATGCCGCTGGCCGGAAGCGGCGTTCCCGCGGGCCACGCCTGGCGCGCACGGTCCTGCCACGCCACGCCCACGTGCTTGCCCACGTCCCGACTGCCAGAGTGAATCATGAACGCGAGCTGTCCCTCGCGCACGCCCCAGTCCCACGCCCGCGCCCGGTCCTCCACGGCCTCCACGCGCTGCACCTCCACGAAGTGGTTGCCGCCGCCAATGGTGGCCAGGCCCGCGTCGCGCACCAGCCCTTCGCGCGTGAAGGACTCGGGCGCCCAGCGCGGATGGCCCTTCAGCCCGCCGCCCAGGTGGATGCGCGACACCTCCGCGTCGAGCTGCGCCAGGTCGGCCCGTCCCGCGCACCCCAGCGGCTGCTCCAGCGTCTCCAGGAGCCAGCCCTGCACGCCGTCGCGCAGCAGCGCCTCGGAGGCCCGCGAGGCCATGGTGACGTCACGCGTACCGAAGAAGTAGTGGCCCTTCATCCGCTCGACGAAGAGCGACCGCTTCGCCAGGAAGTCCTCCGCGGAGATGTCCGCGACGTGCAGCCGCATGCCGCAGTTGATGTCGGTGCCAATGGCGCCGGGCACCACCAGCCCGCGCGTGTGGAGCACCGAGCCAATGGCCACCCCGGAGTCTCCCGGGTGGAAGTCGGGCGTGGCACGTACCCGCAGCACCTCGCCACCACCGGGGTGTCTCAGGGCCGCGAGCTGGGCGAGTTGTTGGAAGGCCTTGCCCTCCACGGGCAGGTCCGGCGGAAGGAGGACTTCGGCGGGCGGCGCGTGAGCGTCACCCAGGAGGCGGACGGAATAGAGGCGGCCGTCATAGGCGACCTCGAGCCCCTCGCGGGCGAGCGCCCGGAGAAGCCGGTTCAGTTTCGGCTGCATGACCCAACTCAGGAATGCCCTGGGGCCCGAAGACGGGCACGCCCAGGGGGACGTGACGGAGAGATGAGGGACCTGGGGTCAGCAGCCGCGGTCGCCAGACGGCGCGAAGCCGTCTTCATCATCCACACACGGGCACCCGGCCCGTTCCTGACGAAGGGAAATCAGACGGCCGCGGACAGGCCGCCATCCACGTTGATGGCCGCGCCGCTGATGTAGCCACCACGGGGCGACAGCAGGAAGGCCACGGTGTCCGCGAACTCCTCCGCCTTCCCCACCCGGCCCAGCGGAATCCCGGCGTGACGCGCCATCTCCTGCTGGAAGGACTCCACGGGCTTGCCCACCTCCTTGGCACGGCGCGCCCACTGGCCACTTTCGATGATGCCCACCAGCACCGCGTTCACCCGGATGGCGTGCGGGCCCAACTCCTTGGACAGCGCCTTCGTCAAGGCGAGCCCCGCCGCGCGAGACACCGACGACGGCGTGGAGTTTGCGCCCGGCGTCTTCGCCGCGATGGCCAGCACGTTGACGATGGCGCCGCTCCCCGACTCCTTCAGGAAGGGCAGCGCCTGCCGCGAGGCACGAATCGCCGCGAAGACCTTGAGCTGGAGGTCGGCCTCCCACTCCGCGTCACTCACCGAGGCGAAGGGCTGGCCCGCCGCGGTGCCCGCGTTGTTCACCAGCCCGTCGATGCGCCCGAAGCGCGCGTGAGCGGCATCCACGAAGTGCTCCACTTCCCACGCACGCGACACGTCAGCCTGGACGGTGAGCACGTCCCCACCTTCGGCGCGCAGGGCCGCGGCGGTGGCCTCCAGCCGCTCCGCCCCGCGGGCACAGAGCGCCACCTTCGCGCCCTCCCGGACGAGCCGCCGGGCCACCGCGGCTCCCAGCCCCTCCGAGCCACCTGTCACCAGTACCACCTTGCCACCCAGTTCCAGGTCCACGTGCCACCTCCTCGCGGCCTGCGCCGGCCCGTGCGAGACGACTGCACCTCGCACGGGGCCGGGACGCCGGACGTCACGTCATCAAGCGGGCTGCTTCACCAAGTGCCGCTTCTGGTCGAAGGCCGCCAGCGTCTGGGCGATCTCCTCGTTCACCGCCCGCAGCATGTCCTGCTTCTCCCGGAACGGGAGGAAGGCGCTCTTGAAGCCGGAGACGAGGATGGTGGTCAGGTCCTCCAGCGACAGGCCCAGCGCGGAGTGCGCCGTCCACAGCTCCTTGGTCACCGTGGTGTCGGTGATGAGGCGGTTGTCCGTGTTGATGGTCACCCGCAGGCCGTAGTCGAAGTAGAACTTCAGCGGGTGCGCCGACAGGCTCGTCACGGCGCCCGTCTGCACGTTGGAGGTGGGGCACACCTCCAACGGGATGCGGTGGTCGTTGACGTAGTTGAGCAGGTCCCCGTCCTCGCGCAGCCGCGTGCCGTGGCCGATGCGGTGCGCGCCCAGGTTGTGGATGGCCTGGGAGATGGACTCGGGGCCATAGGCCTCACCCGCGTGCGCGGTGCAGTTGACGTTGTTCTTGAGGATGAGCTGGAAGGCGTCCCGGTGGTCCTTCGCCGGGAAGCTCGCCTCCGCGCCGGCCAGGTCGAAGCCGATGACGCCGCGGTTCTTGTAGGCCACCGCCAGCTCCGCCAGCCGCATGGACGTCTGCGGGTTGATGTGGCGGATGCCGCAGACGATGACGCCGCACTTGATGCCCGTCTCCCGCTTCGCGGCGCGCAGGCCCTCCAGCACGGAGTCGATGACCGTGGTCATCTTCAGGCCCTTCTGCAGGTGCAGCGCGGGCGAATAGCGGACCTCCAGCCAGCGCACGTTCTCCGCGGCGGCGTCCACGGCCAGCTCGTAGGCGGCGCGGTAGAGGGACTCGGCCGTCTGGAGCACGGAGAGCGTCACGTCGAAGGCGACGAGGTACTCCTCCAGGCTCTCACACACCTCGCCCATGTGGATGGCCTTGGCCAGCCCATCCTCGGTGTCGGCGAGCAGCTTGATTTTCTGCTGCTCGGCCAGCTCCAGGATGGTCTTCAGGCGCATGGACCCGTCCAGGTGGCAGTGGAGGTCCGTCTTGGGCAGCGCGCGCAACAGCTCTTCCGTCACCGCCAGGGTGGGCGGCGGCACGAAGTCCGTCCGACGGGCGGACGAAGGAATGCCGGTGGCGCTGGGAATCTCGTCATCACGAATGGTAGGCATGGTCCAAGTTCCTTCCTTGCGTCATCCTCCAAACCATGTCGTCTCGCGCCTGTCCATGCACGCCCTTGCTGCCCGCCCTGGCGCTGACATTGGTGGCCGCCATGGGGTGCCGGGAGCCCGCGACGAGCGACTTCCGCCATTCCACGGACGCGTCGTCTCGAGCGGGGCTGGTGGCCCTGCCGGACGGCGTCATCACCGCCAATGAGGCGGGCACCGTCGTCCGCCTGGAGCGGACCGGCCAGGTCTCCTGGCGGGCCGCCCTGGACAGAGAGGTGGCCACACGCCCGGCCCTGCTGGGAGACAGCGTCATCGCCGGGACGGTGGGCGGAGACCTGGTCCGGCTGAGCCTCGCGGATGGCGCGGTGCAATGGCGCCTCACCGGAGAGCCCCCTGTCCTTACCGCACCCGTGGCGGATGCGGAGGGGAAATTCGTCTTCCTGGTCGCGCCGGATGGGTCCGTCCGCTCCCTCTTCACGGACACGGGGAAGACGGACTGGGAGCGCCCTCCACCCGGAAAGCCCGAGCCGACGGCCGCGCCCCGTGGATTTCCCGTGCCGGTCCTCCAGGACGGCCTGCTGGTGGTGGCGCTGGGTGACGCGGGGCTGATGGCCCTGGCCACCCAGGATGGTGCGAAGCGCTGGCAGCGGGACCTCCGGGACGTGCTGGGGATGACGTTGTGGCGGGACACGCTCTACGTGAGCACCCGCCAGGGACACGTCCTGGCGCTGCGGCTCGGGGACGGCACGTCCCTGTGGGAGCAGGCCCCCGCGGCGGCCCTGAGCAGTCCCCCCTCGCTGGCGCTCGGAACGGTGTGGGTCGGCACGGCTGGGGAGGCCTCCGCGCTCGTCGGCCTGTCCCCTTCGGATGGAAAGGAGGTGGCGCGCGTCACGCTGCCCGACCCGTTCGTCTCGGAGGTGACGCCGGTGAGAGAGGACCTGCTGCTGGTGCCCACCAGCGGGCGTCAGGGACGGCTCATCGCGTTGAACACGACGACCTGGGCGCAGGCCTTCTCGGTCCGCGCGGACACGCCGCTGCGCACCCGCCCCGTGGTGCTCGGCGACCAGGTCATCGTCCTGGGACTGGATGGCCGCGTGCTGTCGTGGCGGCTGCGCAAGACCGACCCTTGAGCCTCCAATCAGGACGCCGCCGCGGACTTCACCACGCCCGCAGTGTCGACAGTGAGCGCTCCACGCGGGCGGACAGCGTGCCGTAGTCACGCTCAGGCGCGGAGAAGGTCACCAGGACGAAGCCGTCCTTCCTGGGAAGGAAGTACACCAGCGTGCGCGCGCCGCCCGTCTGTGAGAATTCGTAGCGCGCCACGGGCCCCGCCGGGAGCGTACCCTCCGTGTCCTGAAGCAACTTTCCGGGCGCCTTCAACCCCGCCGCCGCCAGCACGGCCTCCGGGCCTGCATCCAGGGCGGGCGCCGCGCCGCGCACCGAGCGCAGCTCCAATCCCCCGTCAAAGCGGGCCAGCGCCGGGGGCCCGGCCTCCACGGAGCGCAGGTCCATGCCCGAGGGCGGCTCGTACTGCACACCGAGGTCCTGCGAGGAGAAGCTTCGCGAACAGCCGAAGCCACACCACACCAGCAGGAGGCACCAGGTCAGCGAGGCGAGTCTCACGCGCCGGACTCTGCCACCAGCGCATTCGCCCTGTCAGGCGCGCGGGCTTTCTTTTGTCGCTCCCACCAGTCTCCAATCCGGCGTGTCCACTCGGAGGGCCCCTTCTCAGCCCGGCATCAGGAAACGGGCGATGATGCGTTTGAGGCCCACGCCTCCGCCGAACTCCACCGTCACCTTCGCGTTGGGGCCGTTGCCATCCGCGGACACCACGCGGCCCACGCCGAACTGTTCGTGGCGCACGCGCATGCCGCGCACGTCCCCGCCCACGCCGTCCATGTCCGACGCCTGCGAGTACGAGCGGTCGATGCGCGGCCCGTCGTCCTCATCCCAGGTCCGCTTGCGCGGCGTCGAGGGCACCATGGGCCGAGGCGCTTCGGGGACTTCCTGCTCGCTGATGCCGAACAGCGCCGGCGGCACATCCCGCAGGAAGCGACTGGGGGCGTTGTAGCGCAGCTCACCGAACAGCGAGCGACACTGCGCCAGACTCACGAAGAGCCGCTTTCGAGCGCGCGTGAAACCCACGTAGCAGAGGCGCCGCTCCTCGGCCATCTCCTCCGAGGGCTCCCCGTCCGCCGAGGCGACCTCGTTCAGGAACGTGGACTCGGACTTCACCGCGCGCGAGTGCGGGAAGACGTTCTCCTCCATGCCGGTGAGGAAGACGGCGTCGAACTCCAGTCCCTTGGCCGCGTGCAGCGTCATCAGCGCCACCCGGCCCTCGCCCACCTCCGCGTCCGCCTCGCCCACCAGCGAAATCTGCTCCAGGAAGGCCTGCAGCGCCGGCACGTCCGCCGTCAGCGGGGCCGCGTCCACTTCGGGAGGAACGTCGCTGGGGGGATTCGCCGCGGCAGCCACCGCCGCGGCCGCCCGGTTCAGGTCGAACTCCTGCGCCGCGCCCAGGAACTCGCGGAGGTTCTCCGCGCGCGTCTGAGACTCGTCGCTGCCCTCGGCCTGAAGCGTCTCCACCAGCTTCGTCTCGCGCAGCATCTGGTCCACCGCGCCCGCGGCTTCCTCGTTCGTCTGGGCGAAGGCCGTCAGGGACTCCAGCAGGTTGCGGAAGCCCTTGAGCCGCTTCACCGCGGCACCATTGAGCGCGGGAATCTGCTCCGGCTGGGACAAGGCCTCGTAGAGGCTCACGCCGCGCGCGTTGGCGAAGTCCGTCACCCGCTCCACCGTGGTGTCGCCAATGCCACGCGCCGGGATGTTGATGATGCGCAGCAGGTCCGCGTCCGAGCGCGGGTTCACCATCAGCCGCAGATACGCGGAGGCATCCCGCACTTCGGCCCGGTCATAGAAGCTGCGTCCGCTCACCAGGGTGTACGGGACGCGCGCCAGGCGCAGCGCCTCTTCCAGCACGCGGCTCTGCGCATTGGCCCGGTAGAACACCGCCATGCTGGAGAGCTTGATGAAGCCCTCCCGCTGCAGCGCCAGAATCTGCCGCGCCACCTCCTGCCCCTCGGCCCGCTCATCGCGGTTGAGCATCAGGTTGAGCGTCTGGCCCCGCTGGCGCTCGGACCAGAGCTTCTTCTCCATGCGCCGCGTGTTCTTCCGGATGACCTCATGCGCCGCGTCCAGGATGTTCTGGTCGGAGCGGTAGTTCTGCTCCAGCTTCACCACCTTCGCGCCGGGGTACTGCCGCGGAAAGCCGAGGATGTTGTCCACGTCCGCGCCACGCCACCGGTAGATGGACTGGTCGTCGTCGCCCACCACCACCAGGTTGGCGGAAGGGGGCGGCGCCAGCTGCTTCAGCAGCGCGTACTGCACTGGGTTGGTGTCCTGGAACTCATCCACCAGCACGTGGTGGAAGCGGCGCCGGTAGTTCTCCAGCACGTCCGGCCGGGTGCGGAACAGCGTCACCAGCAGGAGCAGCAGGTCTCCGAAGTCCACCGCGTTGGCCGCGCGCAGCCGCTCCTGGTAGGCCGCGTACACCTTGCGCACCAGTTGGCCCCGCTCGTCGCCGGGCGCGACCTGCATGTGCTCCGGGAGCCGGGCCGCGTTCTTCTCCTGGTCGATGCGGTGGAGGATTTCGCGCGGCTGCATGGACTCGATGCCCGCCTCGCGCATGGCGCGCTTCACCACGTTGAGCTGGTCCGAGTCGTCGTAGATGACGAAGGAGCGGGTGAGCCCCACGTGCTCCGCCTCCCGGCGGAGAATCTGCGCCGCCGCCGAGTGGAAGGTGCTCACCACCAGCTCGTTCGCCTGGGCCCCCAGCAACTGCACCAGGCGCTCGCGCATCTCCCGCGCCGCCTTGTTGGTGAAGGTGACGGCCAGGATGCGCCACGGGTAGACGTTGTGGACCTTCACCAGATACGCCACGCGCCGGGTGATGACGCGCGTCTTGCCGCTGCCCGCCCCTGACAGGACGAGCAGGGGGCCGTCACCATGCAACACGGCCTCGCGCTGTGGCGCATTGAGGTCTTCGAGGAGGGCGGATTCGTGTGGGTTCGCGGGAGACATTCGGGAGGGAACCCATGCTTCTAACGTCTTTCCCCCACCAATGGGCGCCCTTCCGCAGTCCCGCCCGGCCGCTCGGCCCCCAAGGCATGCGGTGCGCTTATATAATGGTGCGACTCCATGTCCGACTCCACGTCCGGCGCCCCTTCGAGGCCTTCCCAGGCTGACCTGGACCGTTACGCCGAGCAGTTCTCCCAGAGCCTCACCCTGCGCCTCTTCGGCGCGCAACTCAGCTTTCCGGAGGGCCGGAAGGTGGTCGTCACCATCCCCGAACTTCGGCCTGAACACCGGGGCGGCGCCGGCAGCGCCAGCGCCGTCAACGGAGGCATCCTCGCCGCCCTCTTCGACTACGCCGTGGGCTGCACCGGCGCCCTGGTGGACCCGGGCCGGCGCTGCGCCACCGTGCAGTTGTCCATGAGCTTCGAGCGCGCCGTCACCGGCGACAGTCTGCGCGTGGAGTCCGAAATCGACAGCCAGACGGTGTCCCTCCTCTTCGCCACCGCCCGGGTGTACGACGGTGAAGGCCGTGTGTGCGGCCGCTGCCAGGGTGTGGTGAAGCTCTCCAACCTCCGCTGGGCGTCGGGAGACAGTCCCGCCGTCAACTGACCCTTGCCCACCCCGCCCCACATCTTCCCTGCCCCCATCGATATGTCCGCGCCGGACACACGTTCAGGGGACACCGGGGAGGAGGCGTGCTCCCCGGACGCCTCTGAGCGACGGGAAGACGGCATGAGTGCAGCCGTGCAGGGCCTGCGGATGACGACGCTGCGATTGTCAAAGGAAGCCGACGAGCCGGCCGAGGCGACGGCGCCCGGGGAGGACGAAGCCCTCCTCGCGCGGCGCGCCCTGGCGGGTGAGAGGGCGGCCTGGGACGCGCTGGTCGCACGCCATCACCGGCGGGTCGTGGTATCGCTGCTCGCACGTGGCGTCCGGGTGGACCGGGCGCAAGAGCTGGCCCAGGAGACCTGGGCGCGGCTCATCCAGCAACAGCAGCGCGGGCTGCTGACGGAGCTTCGCCTGCCCAACCTCGCCCTCACCCAGGCGGCCTTCCTGGCCGCGGACGACGCACGACGGGCCCGTCGCGAGTCCATTGCCGGAGCGGTGGATGAACTGCCGGAGCGTCACCACCCGGTGGACCCGTCCGTGTCCGCGGAGCGGCGCCTGCTGACCGAGGAGCAACTCTCCCGCGCCCATGCCGCGCTGGCGCAGGTGTCACCCAGCGCACGAAACGTCTTCCTCCTGGCCTGTGACGGCCAGGAGCTCCCTCATGCCGCAATCGCCTCACGCGTTGGCCTGTCGGTCCAGCGCGTGCGGCAAATCCTGTGCGAGGTCCGCAAGAAGCTGCGCACCGCGCTCGAGGAGGAAACCCATGCTTAAGCCCCACCTCACCCGCGACTCCGCGGAGCAGTACATCCTGGGGGCCCTGGCACCAGAGAAGGCCGCGAGCCTCGAAGCGCACACGCTGGAATGTGATCCGTGCGCCCGCCTGCTCCAGGAAGAAGCCCTGTTGTCAGAGCAACTCCACGAAGTCGCCAACACCTATGCGCCCGCCGTCCACGTCCTCCGCCCGGCCCGCTGGGAGACTCGACGTCTCGCGGCCGGCCTGGCCGGTGCCGCACTGGCCGCGGCGGCGGCCTGGGCCTTCGTCGTGTTGCCCGGTGGACGGCAACCGCCCGACGCGCCCAGGACGCTGGCCCTTCATGTCGAGCCGCCCTCGGTGGAATTGGAGCTGGAGGTCGCCGAGCCTCAGTCCATCGTCGTGGCGTGCCCGGACCTGGCCACCCAGGCGTCCTGCACCCAGGCGGCCGAGGAGCGTGGGCTGCTCGTCCAATATCCCTGGGGCACGGGTGAAGTCCCGCGCTATGAGGCCCGCACTGGCCTCCCCGAGGGTGCGCTGAGCGCGCGCCGCCCCGTGTCGCTGTGAGGATTCCCGTCATGGACTTCCGGAAGAAACTCGCCGCCCTGCTGCTCGCGCTGGCCTCCACCGGGGCCAGTGCGCAGCCGTCGGAAGGCGCCCAGAAGCTGCCAGTGGGCTGGTATGTGACGGAGAGCGCCCCCAAGCGCTACGAGGCCGGCGTGGACAGCAGCGCCACGTGCGAAGGCAACCGCAGCGCCTATCTGCGCTCGCTGTCGCCGGATGAGAATGGCTACGGCACCTTCATGCAGGCCTTCGGCGCGCATGACTTCCGGGGCAAGCGGCTGCGCTTCTCCGGCGCGCTCCGCATCAAGGACGTGGAGGGCTGGGCGGGCCTGTGGATGCGCGTGGAAGGGCCCGACCCGAAGCAGCCCCTGGCCTTCGACAACATGCAGTCGCGCGCCCTGGTGGGCACCGCGGGCTGCAAGCGCTACGACGTGGTGCTGGACGTCCCGAAGGAAGCCACCACCATCATGGCCGGCCTCATCATGAGCGGCACGGGACAGGCCTGGCTGGACGGCGTGCGCTTCGAGGTCGTCGACTCGTCCGTGCCGGTGACGGACCTGCTGGCCTCGCGGCCGGTGGTGGCCGCCGCCGGTCCTTCAGGACTGGAGGACGCACCCGCGCCGGTGGCGAGAAACGACCAACTGCCCCTGGGCCGTGTGGGTGACGTCTGGTTCAACCACGGCCGCATCGCCGCGGACAAGCCGTACACCCGGCGCAAGGACGGCGTCTGGGTGAGCATCCTCGGCGAGGAGGTCTACGAGCACGGCATCGCGGTGACGGGCACGCTGGGACAGCGCGCGCTCGAGCTGAAGCTGAAGGCCGGTGGACGGCGCACCGTCATCGAGGGGACGTGGGGTGAGGAGCCCGTCGACATCCAGCTCACGCCAGAGAAGCTCACCATGCGCTGGGGCCGCAACATGCGCGAGATGGCGCGACACCTGGACCCGCAGGTGGGTGCCACGTGCAACCGCTACCAGCGCACCGAGGGCCCCCGGGTGCTGGACCAACTGGACGTCTGCGGCGCGGCGCTCGGCACCCGCCCACCCAACGCGCAGCTCATCATCTCCTTCCTGGTGAATGGCTTCAGCCCCACGTTGCCGGCGGGGAGCCTTCCCATTCCGCGCCCCCCCGTGCGCAGCCGTCAGGCGCTCGACACGCAGCGGACCGCAATCCCCATGTCCCCCTGAGCGCGGAGGGCCCGTGACCACGGGCCCCGGCGTGAAACGGGGACCTCCCGTCAGAAGGCGAAGTCGCGCTCCAGGGTTTCGCTCCCCGCCTGCACGGACAGGTGGGCAGAGCGCGCGCCGGTGGACGACGCGGACGTCAAATCAAAGGCGATGCCCTCCGGCCCATGGGCCGGCTTGAGCGAGGGACGGCCAGGGCTCAGGAACACCGCCGCCGTCACGGTCCGGCCAGACAAGGGCTGCACCAGCAGGCGCACGCGCTGACGCTCGCGCACCAGCACCACGCGAAAGTCGCGGCGCTCATCCAGCACTTCGCGCTGCTCCGGCAGACGGGCGGCGTGAGCGCGGTGGGAGACCGGCGCGCGCGAGGCGCGAGCGGAGCGGGCCACCGTCCCGTCCTCCTCCATGTCCAGCGCCTCCTCGATGGCCGCCTCGCCCTCGTCCAGCGCCAGCACGGCCTGGGCACACTCGCCGCAGCGCGCGGTGTGCGCATCCAGCCGGGTCCGCTCGTCCTCGGACAGCAGCCCCATGTCGAGGCGCCAGAGGTCGTCCGCGGTGAGGTGCCGGCGGGGGGGCATGTCCACGGGCGCGGCATCCGCCATGTCCGCGCGGCACGCGTCGCAGTCCTGAAGATGGGCCGTCAGCGTCTGGGGATTGGCCGTCCAGGTGGCGACCAGGTCATCGCAGCCGGCGCGCGCGGAGAACCACCAGGCGGCGTCCTGCTCGGCGAGTTCGAGGAGGTCGCGCTCCTGCCGGCGCTGCGGATTGAGTGGGATGAACCAACGCGCTCGAGGACGGAGTGCTGAGTCCAGACTCTGGAGCGCGGCGAGAAAGCGGTCTCGAAGCTGCGCGGACTCGCCGTCGAGGGCACCGTGAAAGCCCTCCCAGACGGCCAGGGCATATGCGGCGGAGGCGGCCCGGTCGCGAGCGGAAATTCCCTCCAGCGCGGAGACCCGCCACATGTCCGCCTCTTCACCGCCGTCGAGCGCCACCTCGACAGCTTCTTCCGCGGCCCTCAGCAGCACCGGCTGCAGCGACTGGGGCTTCTGCGCCTTCAACCAGGCTTCTACCTGAGGTCGACCCAGGCCCCGCAGGGCCGCGTCCACACCTTCGGTCTCCAACCGGGAGCGGCGGCGCAGCAGGTCCCCCGCCGCCTCGAGCACTTCACCGGGAGAAGCCGTGCCCGACAGGAGCTGCGAGCGGCGGGCGGAATAGCGGGACAGCGTATCTCCAACAATCATGGGTTCATTCCTCCTGGGTACCCCGGGTGTGGCGGGGAAGGAGGCGGCTCACGCTTCCTCCCCATGCGACTCGCGATGAAGGTCCAGCAGGTAGAGCTTGAGGTAGGCCTGGGCCCGGCTGACGCGCTTGTAGCTGTTCACCACGGTGATGCTCAGGCGCCGGGCACATTCTTCGTGATCCTCGACGTCTTCGTGGTGGTACAGGTCCCAAGCCGAAGCTTCCTTCGGGTGCTCCTGCTGGAGGCGGGCAAATGCCGCCCAATATAGCTCCTGGGCTTCGGCGCGCTCTTCACGCCGCTTCCCGAACTCGACGGCGCGAGCCACCTCGGAGGGTGGCTCTTCCATGGCGTCATCGGGGTCCGACGGAGGCGCCGCGAGCTCTTCGCGGTGCTTCCGGTAGAAGTCGATGGCCACGTGCTTGACGATGCGCAGGAAGAACGTCTTGGGAGACGCGCTCCGGCCGGGCATCTGCTCCGACACGCCGCGGAACTGGTCCAGACCCCGGTCGATGAACTTCCCGACCGCGTCCTGGAAGAGCTCGTCCGCGTCCGCTGGGGAACCACGGCCGTAGCTCGCCTGAATCTTGCTGATGACGTACCGCGAGGGTCGGGCCCACCGCTGCACCAACGCCCCAAGCGGGCCTCCAACAGGCTCGCCAGTGGCGCGGCGGCGGACCACCTCCGCGAACAATTCGTCATCCGTGAGCTGCTCGTACACCGGAAGGACCTGGGGGCTGCGCCGGGGAAGTCGCCCCGGGATGTTGGGTTACGGGGATGTGGCGCGGCAAGGTACCACGTTGGCATCCGCAGGCAGCCTCCGAGACAAGCAGGGGGCGCCAACCCGGCGGAATCACCGGACAATTGGCACCCGCGAAGTCGGACGAAAGCCGCATGGCGTTCCTGACGGGATTTATAGAGCAGGCGTCAGGAACCGGGCCCCGGAAAATCACCTGTCAGGAACAGCGGGGGCCCGCGTCTTCGCCCCCATCGCTTTCGAGCGCCCGGCCGAAGCGGCCCTACAAGCCGTGGTTCGACTCCACACATATGCCCCATGGGCGTATGCCGACGGGTGGTCCGTCACTGATCTTGGAATCAGCCAACTGGCTTCTTCACTCGGGCGCTCAACCTTTTCCTTCTCGAGGATTCGCGTCATGTCCCGCCGCACCATCGTCATCGGAGACCTTCACGGCTGCTACGACGAAGCCGTGGAGCTGCTCGGCAAGGTGGGCGCGACCTCCAGCGACCGGATCATCTTCGCGGGTGACCTGGTGGACCGGGGCCCGAAGCGCCGCGAGTGCGTGGAGTTGGCCATGCGGCACGAGGCCATCCTCGGCAACCACGAGGAGAAGCACCTCCAGCAGCGCCACCGGGCGGACGAGCGGTTGCCTCCCGACCACCTCGAGACTCGCCGGGTGCTCCAACCCGGGCACTACGACTGGATGGCCCGGCTGCCTCGCTACCTGCGGCTGCCGGAGCACAACGCCATCGTGGTGCACGCCGGCCTGCTGCCGGACATCCCTGTCGAGAAACAGGACCCGTACCACCTGCTCCATGCCCAGTGCATCCGGCCCCCAGCGGCCAAGAGCTACTGGCCGTCCAAGGCACCTGATGGCTGGAACTTCTGGACGCACCACTGGAAGGGCCCCGAGCGGGTCATCTTCGGCCACACCGTCTTCGACGCGCCGCTCGTCACCGAGCACGCGGTGGGTATCGACACCGGGTGCGTCTACGGACGGTCGCTGACGGCGGTGGTGCTCCCCACCTGGGAGCTCGTCTCGGTGCCGGCCCGGAGTACGTACCGGGGCGGCAAGGCCGTGGCCCGGATTCCGGTCCACGGCGACGTGTCCGTCTTCTCGTAATCGATTTCGCGCCCGGCCGACGGGGTCCAACACGCCATACAGCTGTCGCGGGTTCGAATCCCGCCGGAGCCGTTCGTGGCTCCGTAGCTCAGCGGTAGAGCACTGGGACCGTTAATCCAAGAACCGGCCTCGTCACTCGGGCGCACCCTTTCCCTTCCATCCTCACTTCGCACGGGCCGCCTTCGCTGAAGCGCAAGGCACTCGTGCGTCCACGCGCGGTGCACTCCGCTCGCTTCGTCGCGAGTGGTCCGCCCCGCGCCTGACCCGCGGCACGTCCCTAGGGGGACACCATGACGACCCAGACGCAGAACCCGAACGCGCTGCTGCCCGAGTCGCAGCGCGGTCCCGCCGAGCGCCTGCTGGACCTGGTGCTCGGAGGCTCCGCCCACCTGTGGCACAACCGGCCTGGCCTGGATGTGAATGGCACCTGGTACGCGGCGGCGCACGCCACGCCGTTCCAGCGTGAAAAGGGGCGACCGGTGAAGCCGGGCCTCTTCGTGCCCGCCGCGGTGAAGCTCTACCGGCAGCTCCTGGGCATCTACCGGCTCAACGCGGAGCTGATGGCGCACTTCGCGTCGTACGCGCTGACCCAGACGGACTGGCGCGACCTCAAGGTCGCGACGTGCGCGCTCATGCTGGTGCAGGAGCACGCGGGCCAGCCCGTGCGCGACGAACAGGGCGGCGTGGCGTTCCATGACGACGACTGGCGAGCCATTGGCGAGGCGATGGTGCTCCACTACGAGCGCAAGTCGACGCGCATGCTCACGCCCAAGGCCGTGCTGCGCGTGGCGGAGCTGCTGGAGCATCCGGAGATCGCTCGGCTCAACCGCGAGGCGGGCTTTGGTGACCCGGCGTCCCGAAAGGCGCCGCTGGGCCGCTGGAAGCGCGTGGCGTCGAAGTGGCTGGCGGCGCGTGAGGCCAACATGCCCATGCTCCAGGGCCTGGTGAAGGCGGGCTACAAGGAGACGCTGAAGAAGCTGGCGCGCAAGGCGGGCTACAAGCCGCGCGCGCAGGGCTTCTTCGAGGTGCTCGGCTGGAAGCAGAAGCAGTCCGCGCAGGGCCACCGCGAGGTGGGCCTGAATGGGCTGACGCTGGTCAAGCGCGAGCGCTTCGACGGCCTGTCGGAGGCGGAAATCTGCGAGTGGATCGACCTGGAGCGCCTCTCCTACAAGGAGGTCGTGGGCCGGCTGCCGAAGGACGTGGGTCTCACGCCGGCCATCATGGCGGCGCTGCTGCCCTCGCTGTCGGACCGTGACCTGCGGCTGATGACGCCTACGCTCGAGGAACTGGGCCTGCTGACGGACCCGGCCATCCGCGCGCGCTGGGAGAAGGCGGTGCACACGGCCACGGACCAGCGGGCGCTGAACATCGCGAAGAACGTCCGCAGCGCGGTGCTGCGACGCAAGCTGGAGGAGGCCAGCGACAACGCGGCACGGCAGGCGGTGGCGGAGGCGACGGCGGAGACCGACGTGCGGGTGATGTTCCTCATCGACAAGTCGGGCTCCATGGAGGGGGCCATCGAGCGTTCGAAGGAGGCGCTGTCGCGCATCCTCGCGGGCTTCCCGATGGACAAGCTGCACATCGCCGCGTTCGACACCCTGGGTACGGTGCTGCGTCCCAAGGCCGCCAACCGCATCGCCGTCCAGCACATGCTGGCGGGGCTGCGGGCGTCGGGTGGAACGGCGCACGCGTCCGCGGTGTACGCGCTGCATCGTGACGGCGTTCGTGTGCCGGAAGACGCGAAGCTGGTGGTCATCGTGGTGGGAGACGAGGCCGGAGAGGCAGGCGACCAGTTCGCCCGGGCATTCCGTGACCTCCGCATCCCGGTGTCGGCGATGGCCCTGCTGGTGTCGGTGGCACATGCGCGGGGCTCGACGGTTCGAACCTGCGCCGCGCAGCTGCGAGTGCCCTTCAGCGAGGTGAACGTGGACCAGTTCGAGGACCCGTACCAGGTCCCCCGGGTGCTCAAGGCGCTGATGGATGCGCCCACGCTGCCCGGAACCGCCCAGTCCGGCTGGGTGGAGCGGGTGATGCGCACGCCGCTGCTGAAGGTGGCGTGAAGCCAACGCAGTGAGGAAGGAGGAGGCGTCGTGGACTACCGGAAGTTCCTCGGGAAGGTGGAGTCGGTGGTGCTGCCGTATCTGGGCGGTGGCACCGTGGATTCCGCCTCGCGACGCCTCCGTGTCACCACCCCGGTCACCCCGGGGTGGTGGCGCTTCGAAGTGAAGGGACGAGACGCCACGCCGCGTGAACCCTCCGAGCCCGAGTGCCTGGAGGCGCTGCCGCGCGTGCAGGGCCATGCATGGGGACGCCGGCTGGTGCGAGAGGGCGCCGTGGCGGAGCCCCTGGAGCTGATGCCGGAGGAGGAGCCGCCGCGCCTGGCGCCGGTGAGCGCGCGCCGCTGGTTTGACGGCGCCCTGCTCTTCGAAGGCGTGGATTTCGAAAGCGAAGCCGAGGGCGCGGCACGCCTCGCGCTGGAGCAGAACCAACCCCTCGCCCACATTCGGGGCGTGAGCGCCCCCCTGCGGGCCGCGTTTGGCTACGCCCTGCTGGAGCGAGTCTCGCGCGACGTGGGCATCCGCTTCGCACCCGCCGAGGTCCGAGGCCGGATACTCGCGGTGGCGGAGGGCGGCCGCGCTCCGGCGGAGGATTGCCTGCGCCGTCTGAACCATGAACGTGAGGCCCAGACGGCACGGACGCGACAGGAGCGAGAGGACGCCGAGCGGAGGGCCCGGTCCGCGGAGGTGATTGAGGAAGCCCAGCGACGCATGGCCCGTCTGGCGACGCGGGGCGTCCGCGGGAATCCGAGGGAGGACGGCATGCAGCGCGCACAGGAGGCGCTGCTGAACGCGGGCGCTCGTCCGCTGGACCTGCGGCGGCTCGCGGGCCAGCGATTGGAGGTGACGTATGCCTTCATGGGGGAGCGCTTCGTCTCCATCGTCGCGGCGGACTCGCTCCAGGTCCTGGACGCGGGCATCTGCCTGGCCGGTGCGGACGGAGATGTCACGCTGGAGAGCCTGCCGTCCGTCATTCGCGAGGCCATTGAAACGGATGTCCTGGTGGTGACCCGGCATGCCTGAGGAGACGGACATGTCCACACGAGAGGTCTGCCTGCTCATCGGCCACGGCGACGAAGTGCTGTGGTGCGACGCGTCCGACAGTCCGAATCAACTGCCCGACTCACGCGCCCGCTGGGAAGCCATCTGGCGGCTGCGTGACGTCCTTGAAGAGGTGGCGCACAGCCACCCCGACGGACCACTCGGCTTCTCCGCCGAGGATGAAAGCACCATGGCCGCGCTCACCTCCGCGCTCGGGAAGCCCCTGCGCTTCTCCGTCGTGGCGCCCGAGGGCATGGTGGCGCGCCTGCGAGGCCGAGACGTCCTGGTGGCGGCCGAGCCCTGGTGGGCAGAGGCGCTTCGCAGCGCCTCCGGCATCCGCCACACCCCCAGCGGCCTCGCGTGAGTCCTCAGACGGTGCGCGTCCAGAGGTCGCGGATGTCCTGCGGGAGCTGGCCCATGACGTCCTCGGACTCCCCTTCGGTTATCTGGTGGCGGACGGCATCCATCACCGCGCGAACCACCGGCTCCACCGCATCTGGATGAAGGCTCAGGTCCTCCCCGACCCGACGCAGAAGGTGCTCGCGGTGGAACTTGGGAGGCAGCTCTTCCTCGTGCTTCTCACAGCGGTGCAGCAGCAGGGTCAGCTTGCGAGGAAGCTGGTCCTCCAGGTCGCTTGCCTCCTCACTGAGGATTCGCTGTTCCAGAGCGCAGAGGACGGACACCGCGGCCTTCTCGGCCACGGCGGGTGACATGCCGCCGCGCTCGCACAGGTGCTTGATGAAGGCCGCGTACGTCTGGCTCGTGCGTGACTCGTGCCGCAGCCGCCTGCGGACCTCGATGGGCGTATCCCGGCGGCTGGTCTGACGCTCGCTGCCCTGCGGAGCGCCCTTTCCCTGCTCACGGTCATTGGGCATGGGCTGTCCTTCCTTCATGAAATGGCGTGTGCGCCTCACGGTGCCCACGCCATCCAGAAGGAGCACGACGTAGCGGCACGAAAGCCGTGCCGCCGCCTCCCCGCTCGCTACGCGGCCTTGCTGCGCACGTACGTCTCGAAGAGTTCCCCGAAGAAGAAACGTCCGAAGCGGGCGAGCGCGGCCAGCCGCTGCACCGTGCCCTGGGCATGAAGCACCCGCAGGGTGGAGAGCTGCACGGCGAAGTCCTTGGCGTTCAGCCGCAGGTAGCCCCGGAAGATGCAGGGCCCCGAAGCATCCTCGCCACGGTAGATGGACACCAGGAGCCGCGTGGTGTCCACCCACAGGTCCGGACCGTCGTCGTCATGGATGTCCTTGTAGCCGTCGACGAAGAAGCGCTCGCCGGACTCGGAGACCAGCGGGAGCTGGTAGCGCATCCGCCGTCCGCCAGGACGAGCGCCCTCGTGGGTCATCAGGTGCAGCACGCCCTGCTCCACCGTCATCGGACGGGAGGACAGCACGGGCGCCACCACGCAGCCCGACAGCTGCATGGGGTGCAGCGGATGCGCGAGCGTCTCCTCCAGGTCCCGTGAGTCCACCGTGACGATGAAGCGGAACGGCGACGTATCCCTGCGCGCGGGGTCCCCGGCTCGCAGGAAGTCCTCGTCGGCCCCCGCGGAGATGTAGCCGTACATCGTCTCGGTGAACTGCACGGCCAGGGGCTGCGTGGGCCGCGGCCCCGGGGCCTCCGGGACCGGCGAGTAGTCCACGCTCCAACCGTGCCGCCGGGCCATCAGCGCCACGGTGCGCTCCGCCACCGCGGAGATGGTGAGCAGCGGGTTGATGCCCAGCGGCCTCGGAATCACGGAGCCGTCGCTGACGTAGAGGCCCTCGTGGACCTCCGTGCCCTCGGGCCTCGCGAAGACGCGGCCCTCGTGGTCCACCACGCCCTCCTCCGCGCGCTCGCCCATAGCGCACCCGCCCAAGGGATGGGTGCACAGCAGTTCGTGGCCGGTAAGCTTGTTCCAGAGCGGGTTGCGCACGAAGGTTCCGCCCAGCGCCTCCGTGGCGCGGCGCAGGCGTTCATCCACCCGCGTGAAGACGGCCTGCCGCCCCGCGCCCGGCCAGTGGACGCGGACCCGGTCGCCCGACAGGCGCAGTTCACCCGCGCCGTCATCATGGGACATCACGAGGAACGTCTGCGTGTTGCGCATGGCCCCGTGGTACGGGCCGCGCACGGCGCTGTCCGCGATGCGCGCCAGTTCTCCAACCCGGTCGATGGCGCCCCGGTCCGTGTCCTGCCCGGCGATGGCCGACGCAGCGGCGAGCAGCGCCGTCACGGGACGCGCGAGCGCGGCGGGAATCGCGCCGTTCTCGATGATCATGCCGTCTTCCTGCCGCAGCGTGGCCCGGTCATCGATGATACCGGTGATGGTGGGGCCCACGGGCTCGCGCCCCGCGGAGGGCGCCTCGCCCAGACCCACGCCATGGACAGGGACGTCCGTGTTGTAACCGAACGCCATCACGTCCCCGTTGTTGCTGAAACGCTGGCCCAGACGCCCGGAGAGGGACAGCCCCAGCGCCTTCGAGCGGAGCAGGAGCTCCGCGGTACCCATGGTCCCCGCCGCGAGGATGACGCGGTCGGCGGTCAACCACAGGTCTGGCGCATCGAACCGCTCGCGGCCGGCGTTCATCGGCCGGTAGTACACGCGCCACCGGGCGCCATCGCGCGCCAGGTAGCGCACCCCCACCTCGGTGAAGAGCTTCGCCCCATGGCGGTGCGCGTCCGGCAGGTAGTTCATCAGCACGGAGTTCTTCGCGCCGAAGTTGCAGCCCGTCATGCAGTCACCGCACAACGTGCAAGCGCCCTGACGCACCCCCGCGGCGTTGACGCCCTCCTCGAAGGTGACGGCCAGGGGGGGCCGGCGAAAGGTGCCGCCCAGCTTCTCCGCCGATTTCGCCAGCGCCGACAACGTGGCCAGCGGCGGCGCGGACTCCGGATAGGGCAACGGCCGCAGCATGTGCTCGGCCCAAGCGAAGCCGTCCTCCAGCAAGCCGTCCACGTCGGCGCGGAACGCGTCCGGCCAACGCCCATCCAGGAACACGCGAGGGTCCGGCCGCATGGCCACGTTGGCATTGATGAGCGACGTCCCGCCCAGACCACAGCCCGTGACGACGGAGACGTCCCCACCCCGGTGGAGCTCGAACAAGGCCGTCGGACTGCCCACATCGGCGGCGGCCTCGGGGTCGAAGTGAACCTGGAACTCGGACATGAACTCGGCGTCCGTGCGCGGGTAGTCACCGGGCAGGAGCTCCCGGCCTCGCTCCAGGACACAGACCTGCTGGCCCGCGCGTGCCAACCGACTGGCGGTGATGGCCCCTCCGTACCCCGAGCCCACCACCACCACGGCGTAATGCGACGCCAGCTCACTCCAAGGTGACGACAACCTCCGCATTCGCGCTCCCAATGACATCTCCCGCCCTGGCCCCAGCCCCTTTTCGCGGCCTGAGGTGCTACCGCCAGTACGGGCTGGCGGGAAGGACGGACAGGGAGACAGACGCCCGAGCCGCCGTTCCTTGAGGCCCCAAGCGAGGGAGCCACCTCCGGACATAGAGTCGGTTGGGACGGCGGTCAAAATCAGGGGCCGGCACCTACTCCAGTTCGGCGCCCTCTCCGTCCGCGCGACGGAGTGCGTTGACCAGCCGGTGCGCATGCCGCGTGGTCTCCGGCTCGCGGTACTTCGGACTCACCTTGAGCACCAACTCCACCGCCGTGGGCAGGTCCATCAGGTGGCCCGGGGACACGTAGACGGGCTGCACGCCCTTGCGCGTGCGCACCGCCATGCCCACGACCTCGCCCCGGTGCGTGAGGGGCGCGGTGGAGCCTCTCGCCTCCCCCAGCGGTCCGTGCGTCCCCACCAGCAGGGACTTGGCACAGCCAATGGACGGCACGCCGAACAGCAACCCGCCATGACACGCAATCCCCATGCGCCGGGGATGGGCGGTGCCTTGTCCATCGAAGATGACCACATCGGGGCGCACCGTGAGCCGTTCCCAGGCAGCGGCGACGATGGGAAGCTCGCGGAATGACAGCAGGCCCGGCACGTAGGGAAAGTGCAACGTCACCGCCGCCCCAGACTGGGCCACCGGCGCCAACGTCTCCACGTCCAGGACGACGAACCCACCAAAGCCGGTGTCCTTCCCCTTCTCCGTGGAGATGTCCGCGCCCGCGATGCGCTCCACCTTCAGCCCAGGGGGCGGCCGGAGCACCAACTGCTCACGCAGCCGGCGCTGCAGCTCCACCGCCTCCGAAGGCGTGACGTCCCACCGGCTCACCTCGGGCTGAAGCTCCATGCACACCCAACCTCCACTGCCAATCTGAAGGCTCTGACCTCAAGGGCAACCCATGACGTCCCTTCAGCGTGGACTGGTGAACTGGGCGTACCCCTTTGGAACCCGCGCCCCTCCACGCGCGAAAAGAAACCGCTGAGCCTGTCCTGGCGACCGGCGAGCCCACCGGCGGACCTTGCCCCTACGCGTGCGTGCTCAGCTCTCCGCCCATGCCACGACCCACCCACGCCCGCTTCCGCCGGACGGGCCTTTCCCTCCTCGCGCTCTGTGCATGCCTGGCCGGCAGCGCAAGAGCGGAGGGCCCGGTAGAAAGCGACCATGCGCCGCCCCGCCCTCCCTCCGCATCCCAGGGACACGGGCAGCGCTCCGCATCCGCGCTGGACGCACTGGAACAGCGCATCCTCGGCAAGGGGTGCGGGACGATGTTGCTCGGCGATGCGAAGCGCCGCTTCGTGGAGTCACAGCTCCTCTGTGATGGCCACCTGTCCTTCATCCTCGTTCAAGCGGCGCTGGACGGCCATCCCCTGCCGGACACGCAGCGACGACTGCATGCGCTCCTCGCGGACGCGCTGGGACGGGCCCGGGCCCCCTTCATGCGCGGTGGGACGGACGTCGTCCTGGGCCACGCCCTGCCACGGAGCATCCTCTACCGGGGCTATGTGCTGCTGATGCTCGCGGGCATCGAACGCGCGGGCATGCAGGACGCTGCGTCCACGGCGCTCTTCGATGCCCTGGCCAGCCAGGTCGTGAAGGCGCTCGAACACCAGCTGCTGCTGCCCAGCTTCAGTACCTCCATCTGGCCGTGTGACAGTGCGCCGGCCGCCGCGGCCCTGCTGCTCCATGGCCGGCTGCGAGGCCATGCGCCCTCCGAGGCCGCGGCAGAGCGGCTCATCGCGCGACTGGTGGAACTGTCCGCCCTGCCCTCGGGCTTTCCCACCCGGGTCGATGCGAAGGGACGCGCCGTGGAGCGGACGCAACGGGCCACCACGCTTGCGTGGACGGGCGCCTTCCTCGCCATGGCCGCGCATCCCGCTGCGGGAACCTTCACTGCCACCCTGGTGCGGGATTACTGCGCTCGGCCCGCGGGCTCACTCCTACCGCTGGCGGCCTGCCGGGAGTGGCCTCGCGGAGTGAAGGGGAAGGAGGACTCCGCCAGCGGTCCGCTCGTCTTTGGCGGCTACTCCGTAGGCGCGAGCGCGCTGGCCATCTCCGCAACGCGACTCTCCGACACGCATGGCACGTGGCATGCCCACCTGGTGAACGCGGCACGAGAGATGGGCATCAACGACATCCTGTCACGCCCCGGGAAACGTCCACTGGAAGCAGTCTTGTACGTATGGGGAACCACCATTCGTCCGTGGTAGGTCATGGCCAGACATCGCGCCTTGGAGCGCCATGGCATGTTCAATCACGGACCGCTGGCTCATCCCTCCGGGTTGATTCATGAATAAGCCGTTTTTGATGTACACCCGTTTTACCCATCACAACCATTTCCTCTGGGTAAAACATGAATCGACACACACTGAAGCTGTTCGTCTCCGTGGGCATGATGTTGCTGATGGGGGCGTGCGCATCGCGGCAGGTGCCCTGCAAGGACCGCACGGCCAGCAGGCCCACGATGGGCCAGAAGCAGACCGGCAAGTTCATCACTGTCCGAAAGAAGATTCCGGGCGAATACATTGTCGTCCTGAAGTCACCCGCCCAAAGCCTGGAACAGGTCGAGGTCCAGCAAGCCACGACGAGCCTCACCACGGCTTACGGTGGCACTGCATTCGCGATGTATGAGAATGCGTTGCGTGGTTTCGCGGCCAAGATGACGGAAGCCCAGGCGCGGGCCATGGCGAACGACCCCGCAGTGGACTACGTGCAAGAGAATGGCGTGGTCAAAATCGCCGAAAGCCAGCAGGGTCCCACGTGGGGCATCGACCGGATGGACCAGCGCAAGCTCCCGCTGGACAAGGTCTACACTTTCACCGCGACGGGCCAGGGCGTGCACATCTACATCCTGGACACCGGTGTGCGCTTCTCGCACCGGGAGTTCGGTGGCCGGGCCTCCATCGGCTACGACGCCATTGGCGACAGCATGCGGGGCAATGACTGCAACGGCCACGGGACACACGTCGCGGGCACGGCGGCGGGCGCCTCCTACGGTCTGGCCCGCAACGCGTTTGTCCATTCCGTCCGCGTGCTGGGCTGTGACGGCTCCGGAGCCACCTCTGGCGTCATCGAGGGCATCGACTGGGTGACCCGGAATCACGTCTCGCCCGCCGTCGCGAACATGAGTCTGGGCAGCGACGAGGACCCGGCGCTCGACGACGCGGTTCGCCGCTCCATCGCCGCGGGGGTCACCTACGTCGTCGCCGCGGGCAACGAAGACAACGACGCCTGCAAGCACTCCCCCGCCCGTGCGCCGGAGGCCATCACCGTTGCCGCCACCGACAGCAAGGACAAGCGCGCCACCTTCTCCAACTGGGGGGACTGCGTGGACGTCTTCGCGCCGGGGAACAAGATCAAGTCCTCCTGGCACTACGGCGACCGCGAAAGCCGGGAGATGAGCGGCACCTCCATGGCCACCCCTCACGTGACGGGACTGGCCGCGCTGTTCCTCGAGGTGAATCCCACGGCGAAGCCCGAGACGGTCGCCAATGCGGTGTTCACCAACGCCACCGAGAACACAGTGTCCAACCCGGGCTGGTGCTCGCCCAACCTGATGGCGTACTCAGGCTTCATCACCGCGCTCCCGGGGCTGCCCGTCGTGCAACTCAAGGACTTCCTGCCCAAGCCCGCCGTGGTCAGCAGCAGCGAGCCGCGGTAGGCGTCTTCCCTGGCAGCCCGGCTTCCCGTGAGGGGAGCCGGGCCCGGTTGGCAACACCGCTGGCCGGTATCGTCAGGAGCCTGCCCCCATTGCCGTCCCGGCGTGAGTCCCACCGGGCGCACCCTCGCGCTCCGCCGGGCGCGTGAGGAGGCGCACACGACGATGGCCACGCTCAACATCACCTACGACGGCATGTCCGCGGACGTCCCCGTGGAGCTGGACGGCCCCGTGCCGGACACCGACATCCGCCGCATCGCGACGGAGCTGGTTCGTTCGGGCGGAGTGCCCGGCCTTCACCTGAGCCAGCTTCGCGACGACGCGTTCGCCCACTTCGTCGTCGACCGGTTCCGAGGCGCGCGGGGTGAGGAGCGCATCTACCTGCGTCCCAAGGTCCCCTTCGGGGCCCGGTGAGGCACCGCCATGCGAATCCTCTTCTGTGGCGTGGGCGCCATCGGCTCCACCGCGGCGGTGCTGTGCCGCAACCTGGGGGCCAGTCTGGTCTTCGTCGACTTCGACCGGGTCGAGTCCAAGAACCTGCTCGCCCAGGCCTACGTGAAGCCCTCCGTCGGGAAGAACAAGGCCGAGGCGCTCAAGCTCCAACTCCTCAACCTGCACGGGGTGAAGGCGGAGTCCCACGGCGTGCGGCTCACCCGGGATAACGCGGAGGCGCTCTGCGGTGGCGCGGACCTGCTGGTGGACTGCATGGACAACCAGCTCAGCCGGCAAGTGCTCATCGACTACGCGCGCCGGACGGGAAAGCCGCTTGTCCACGGCGCGGTGAGCGCGGATGGCACCTTCGGGCTGGTGCGCTGGGATGAGCGCTTCACCCCGGATGCAGAGGACGCCCAGGGCCAGGCTACCTGCGAAGGCGGCGCACATCTCCCCTTGCTGGGGTTGCTCTCCGCGACACTGGCCCGCGCCATTCAGGACTTCGTGAAGCACGGCACCCGCCGTGATTCGCTGGTGAACCTGAGTTCGGTCCTGTCCCAGTGACTCACGGGCGCGTGCACCGGACTCGGCGCCGCTTCGCCCCTGGCGTCTCGCGAAGCGACGATGGAAGACCTCGGTGAACGCGCTCTCCGTCTCACCACCGACGCGGTTCGCGACATCACGGATGGCGGCCGGCCCCGCAGCGAGCAACACCGCGGCGAGCGTCCTCGCCTGCGACTCGCAACACGCCTCAACGCGGCGTGCGCAGGAGGTAGATTTTCCCCCGTCAAATCGGCAACTCTTCTCGACACGCGATATGGCTGGCGGAGCGCACCGCCACAACCTGCGATTCACGTGCTCGGAGGTTCGATGGCGACCGGAGAACTGCTTGCGGTGAAGTTGTGGAACGACTGGGGGCGCGCCATCGCGGCGAGTCGAGGGCTGACAGCACTCGACCTGTCCGCGCTGGTGCCACTCATTCGCGCCAAAAAGGCGGTTACGCGCGTGCTGGTTTCGCTCACCAGCTCGTCGCGAGGGGGGCTCCGGGCCGAGCTGCAGGTTCGCTTCGAAAAGAAGACGCCAGTCGAACTCGAGTTCACGGGCACGACCTACGTGGCATCGAAAGAGCTCGTCGTCGCCGAAGGAGCGGGCACCCAGCAGGGTGGTCGTGTCGAGCTGGCTTCGAACACCCTGAAGCTCACGCTGTGGGCCAACGGGGTGGCCCGCATCATTCCCTCGGTGCTCGGAAAGTCGCCGTTCATGGGGCGCGCGGATCGCTACCTGCGCTGCGGTCGAATCGACCGGCTCGCCTATGGGCACGATGTCGAGCTCGGGCTCCTGAGGGAAATCGATGGCGACTTCACCGCCGACGGAGACGCGTTCAAGCTGCTCACCCGGCTCGGGCTCACGTGCACGGACGAAGCCGACAGCACGAGCACGCTCCTCACCCACGAGGAATGGATGATTCGTATGGACGAAGACTACGCGCGGATGGTCCACAGGCCGAAAGTCGTTTGGCGCGACGACGACGGGGGCCGCATCGAGCCCAATTCGAACCTGCTCAACGTGAAGTGGGGCTACCGCGGACCGAAGCTCCGAGCACTCTGGTAGCTGTTCGGGCCTGTATCGTGCGCATAGGCGGGATTGAGGCCATGTTGAGGCACGGCAGGGGCCTGGGCCTGCGAGTCATGTAGAAGCCGGGTGACCGACGCTACCCCAGCGCGACGACCGCGCGGTCACAGCCCACGTAGACCGTGCCGTCGGCGACGAGCGGTGCCGTCGACACGCGGTAGGGAGCCTTCCACCGCCAGCGCTCTGTTCCCTCCCGGAGCGTCCAGGCGTGGACGACGTTGCCGGCCCCCATGTAGACGACGCCACCTGCGATCGCTGGCGAGACCGTATCCTTCGGCGGCTTGTCGAGCGCGACCGACCAAATCTCTTTCCCGGTATCTTGGTCCAGCGCGTGGAGAATCCCGTGATAGCCGGTGAAGCACACGACGCCGTCCGCAACGGCGGGCGTTCCCCACAGCGCGTCGCCCGTCTCATACGACCAACGCTCTTTGCCGCTGGCGAGGTCGAGCGCACGAAGGCACATCCCCAGACCGGACAGAGCATAAACCGTGCTGCCTGCGATCGCGGGCGCTCCGCCGTTGGCCATCGCACCGGCCTTCGCCGACCATCGCTCGCCCCCCGTCGCGCGGTCGAGCGCGACGACGTGGCCCTCGACGAAGTCGCGCCGGGTCCCGACGACGACCTGATCGCGCGTCACGCTGACCGCAGCCTGCACACTCTCACCACATCGTAGCAGCACGCGCCATCGCTCAACTCCCGTACGCGCGTCGATGGCGACCACGCCACCGAGCCGCGTCCCCACGTAGACGTCGTCGTCGACAACGATGGGCGAGGAGGTCGCCTCGGAGTCGCACGAGATGCTCCAGCGGATGGCGTGCGTGCCAAGATCGACGGCGTGACACTGCCCGCCACCGACGACAAAGAGCAAACCATGCGCAACCATCGGATTCGAGAGGCTCTCGGGAACGCGCCCCCCGACCCGCACGCTCCAGAGCTCCTTTCCCTTCGCGAGGTCAAGCGCGTAGAGCTTGTCATTGTCGAAGTTCGCGAACAGCACGCCATCGTGGATTGCAGGCGTGTTGCGTGTGGTCGCAAGCGTGCTCGGCTTGAACTTCCAGCGGGCTCGCTTGACCACGAGCGGCCCCGTTCCCTCGAAGTGTCCGGTCCGCGCAGCATTGGCGCCAAAGAATACGGAGCGAGATGAATTCGACATGGGTAGGTCCCATTCATTAGCCCGGTGGATGGCGTTTGTCGCGATTGCTCTCGTCTGGAAGCGGAGACACCTCGGACCAGTCGCCTTGAAGTTGGCTGCACGCGTCAAGCGAGCGACGCGTTCGCGGCCGACGCGGACGCCTTCGGCGGCCAGTTCTGCATGGATACGGAGTGCCCCGGACGTCTGTCGGCTCATGGCGTGAATGGCGCGAATGCGCTCGGCCAACTGCGCGTCGCCGCGGCCTCCATAGCGAACCAAGCCGCAGCTTTTTTAGTTTGCGGACGCGCTCTAGCGCGTCACAGCGAATGAGCGAGGCGCGCTCCCAGGGGCGTCAGAGTTCGGCGACCGCGAAGCGCGAGCCGGGGTTGAGTAGCTCGAACTCTACGAGGCGGGTCTCGGCGACATCGGCGTTCTTCGCGTTCTGCATGGGCGTGGCTGCCCGTCGCTAAAGACATACACGCTCTTGGGTTCAGATGAACCAAGTCCTCTTGGGCTGAAGGAGGACCTGATTCGAGGTGTTTGAAATAGTCGCGCGAATAGGCGGACCTCACCGGGTGCCAAGTGCCCGCCCCGCGCATCGCCAACCCAGGCGGAACGATGACCGTGCGCGCCTCGCTCACTCGCATTGACGCGCTGCCTATTGGGAGACGGACCCATGCCCCAGCGGCCGAATTCTGGGCAGGCTCATCCGTCGCAACTGACGGAGCTACACGACGGGGAGGCGGCCCACTCCGCCTACACGGCCCCACGGAAAGTCATCGCACGCGTTGACATGTCAGTGCGGAGGGCTGACACGTCAGCGCTCTGGGTTGATGCGCCACGGGAGGACGCGAGCTGAACCTCTCCTCTGCTTTCCGTGGGAAGGCCTCTAACTGGAGGACTTGGCGCGCCCGTTGCAATTGCCTTTGACCGAGGTGCCTCAGCACGCAGCGGCGCAGTTCGAAATTCACCCATAGCCACGAGGCGTAAACCATGCACCACTCCCATCCGACCTGCACCCATTGTGGTTGCAACAATCCCTTGATGGATACTCTTGGCGAAGAGTTGTTGACCACCGATGCGTTCAGCCGCGTGCCTGAAGAGCATGCCGCGCGTGGGCCGGAGGCTCCGGAAAGCCTGCTCATCTACGGGGGCATCATCCGCCCGATGATCAACGGCTCGACGGAGGTGGTGGAGGCCATTGGCATCCATCAGGGCCAGGTCGTCGCCGCCGGCAAGCGCGCGGCGGTGGAAGCGGAGATGCAGAAACTTGGCATCTCGTTCAATACGCACGAACTGAAAGCCACCGAGACCCTATTGCCCGGGCTGATCGAACCGCACGTGCACATTGTGGCGTCGGCGATGATGGCGGGCTTCCCCGACATAGGGGCCTTCGAGGGGCAGTTCCTGCGGTCCGGCTACAATGAGAATTGGCTGTCAGAACAGCTCAAGGCCGAGGCGGACTCCCACCACAGGTCCGATGACTGGGTCCTGGGGCGCGAGGTCGATCCAGCGCTCATGCCGTTCACGGTGAACCCGCCGGGCGAGCTGAACAAACTGGTGACAATCGATGCCGACTTTCTCGACCGGCATGTCCCCAACAAGCCGGTCTTGCTCCTGAGCGCGTCGATGCACACCGCCTACCTGAACACGGCGGCCCTGAAGCTCACCTACGAAAACAGCACGGACTTGCAGAAGAAGTTCGACACGTTCGAGGATTACAAGGACTCCAACAAGGGCCAACTTCAGGAGATTCCGGAGATGCAGCCGGCTCTGGCCGCCATTCCCCGGCGCCAAATGTTGGGAATAACGGCGCAAGCCGTGCTGAACCTGGCGCGACTGTTCGAAACGGCCGCGAAGCGGGGCGTGACCATGCTCTATGACGCGGGTCTGAACCAAGTCCAACTCAAGGTATTGAAGGCGTACCTGAAGGTCTACAAGTCGCATGTCCGCATTGGCGGGGCAAAGGTGATCCTGACGCCGGAGGATATCGGGGATGACCTGAAGCCGTACAAGCCCGTGGCCGCTTACGAGGACCTCTACATCGGGCACCTCAAGGTGGTTTCCGACGGGTCGAACCAGGGACTGACCGGATACCAGAACGCGGAATACCGCTGCGACCCGGCGAAGAACCGCGGCAACTTCAACTTCCCCAATGTAGCGGCCTCGCAGCCGGACACCATGCCCCCGGAATTCGCGGATCTGGTGCAGAAGGCAGTCAACAAGAACTGGTCGCTGATGATCCATGCCAACGGAGACAAGGCCATTGAGTTCACGACGCAGGCCTATGTCAACGCGCTGAAGTCCCTGTCGCCGGAGCAACGAGCCGACCGCTGCGACCGGATTGAACATTGCTCGCTGCTCAGCCCCGAGCAGTTGAATACCATGTCTACATGGGGCATCTCTCCCAGCTTCCTCATCGGTCACGTCGGCTACTGGGGCTATGCCTTCGACAAGGCGATCTTCGAGAAAGACAAGGCCCGCACCCTCGACTTGTGCAAGTCGGCGCTGGACCGAGGTCTGCGCATCACCTTTCACTGCGACTACAGCGTCAGCCCGCTCGGGCCGCTGCGGCAGATGGAGCAGGCGATTACCCGGATCATGGAAGCCGATCCGGACAAGGGCGTCCTGAACGAGGACGAACGCCTGACGCCGGAGCAGGCTTTGCGCGCCGTCACCTATGACGCGGCCTGGCATTGCCGGGCCGAAAACTGGGTCGGGTCGCTGAAGCCTGGCCACCTCGCCGACTTCGTGGTCCTGCAGCAGGACCCATTGAGCATGGGGAAGAAGCTGCCCGCACGGGGCCATGGCCACGATGTGGCGAGGACGGAGCAGGAGCTGCCGCCCGTTCAGGCCATCTACCAGCAGATGCGCGACATCAAGGTGCTGTCGACGTGGAAGGGCGGCGTTCGGCTCTACGCTGCGAAGGACTGAGTCTGCTGGGTCCCCGGCCGGTCTGTCTGCCGGTCGGGGACACCTCCTCGGAGATGAAACTGTGCAGTTGCGCGAGGTTCGTGGCCCCCAGGTCGTGGGCGATTGGAGTTGCCCCCGTCAAATCGGACATGGTCACCGAGAGTGGTTTACAGGTGCTGCCGGGGCCCCTCGGGAGGTCGGCCTCCGCCAGGCCTTGTCAAGCGGCACGCACGGCTGCCCCCTATGCCACCGCAATACGGACCCGGGAGGTCTTCCGGTACTGGCCTACGGAGCCAATGCCTCTCCCGGGACTATCTGCGCCCGCTCTGTGTCTCCCAGGAGGTAAGCGAAACGCGTTACGTCGCACGCGGCGGCCCGAACCATCGGGTCAGGGCCTCACGCAGCCCCTGGTCCGTGCCCTCCCCGACCCACGCAACGTGTCCGTCCGGTCGAATCAGCACCGCAGCGGGCGCCGTGACCGCGCCGAGCGCCGGGAGCTCCCACGCCCCCGTGTAGCGAGCAGCCACCGTCCGAACCCGGTCCACCCAGGGCGTGATGTCGAGCGTGCCGGGCTCGCTCAGGTTGAGCAGCACCGGCCGCGCGTCGTGCAACAGGTGGAACACGCGCCGCGGGCCGTCGGCGGTGACCAGGTCGAGGTCCGGCATGCGGCGCCCGAGCAGCGGGTGTCCGTTGCCCAGATCGTAGTGGACATCCAGCCCCGACATCATCGCCGCGTACTGCTTGCGTGGCCCGTCCATCCGCAGCAGCTCAGCCAGCGTCTCGCGCACGGCGTCCATCCGCGCGTCACCGCGGCTCAGCGCGGTCTGCGCCATGGTCTTCCGCAGCGCACGGGCCGCGACGGGGTGCCGCTCGGCCTGGTACGTGTCGAGCAGACTCTCCGGCGAGACGCCACGCACGACCTGGGCCAGCTTCCACCCCAGGTTCACGGCATCCTGCACACCGAGGTTGAGCCCCTGTCCGCCCATCGGAGAGTGCACGTGGGCCGCGTCGCCGGCCAGGAGCACCCGCCGGTCCCGGTAGGACGCCGCCTGCCGCGTCATGTCGGTGAACCTCGAGAGGTGCGTGGCGCTGCGCAGGCCGTAGTCCGTCCCGTAGAGCGCGACGAGCCCCTCGCGCAGCCCCTCGAAGGTCGGCGCGTCGCCCGTGCCGACCCGCTCCTCTCTCAACACGACGCCCACGCGTCCGTCCTCCAGCTTGCCCATGGCGTAGGTGCCCTTCTCGTCCCGGCGGATGCCGAACGCCGGCGCTCCGGTCATTTCGACCTCGGCGATGAGGTAGCTGATCGACGCGTCCCACCCCGGGAACTCGATGCCTGCCGCCTTGCGGACGAGGCTGCGCCCCCCGTCGCACCCGACGAGGTACTTCGCCCGCAACACACGGCCGTCGGACAGCGCGACGTCGATACCGGTGTCGTCCTGCGCGAAGCCCGTCACCTCGCACCCACGGTAGATGGGCACCGCCAGTTCACCCACCCACTCCGCCAGGATGCGCTCGAAGCGCTCCTGTAAGAGCGCGAGCCCATGGTTGTGACGCGTCGGGAAGTCGCTGAGGTCCAAATGCGCCTGCCCGAACGCAACATTCTGGACCGCTTGCCCTTGCGAGGTGAAGCGCTCGACGACCCCTCGTTGATCGAGCACCTCCAGGCTGCGCGCGTGCAGGCCGCGCGCTCGAGAGCCGGCGACCTCCTGACTGGCGCGCCGCTCGACGATGGCAACGTCCACCTGCGCCAACGCCAGCTCCGCCGCCAGCATCAGCCCGGTCGGGCCCCCTCCAGCAATCACCACTGCGTGCTGTGTCACCACGTCCGCGTGCATTTCTCGGCCCTCCCGTTCCTGGATCGAAACGGGCGATGGTGGAGCACGACCGGGGGGGCTTGCGGCAATACCCGGGGTCTGGCATTTGCTGGCAGTGGAGAGAACGGAGAGGGCTGCCATGGCTGCTCCAACGGCCCGTCTCGGCCCCGGAAAGCGTGGACGCCTGCTCCCGCGCGTGGCGAGGCCAGATGTGCTCTCACCTCTCGGCCGCGCTCCCTACTCCTTCAGCTCGAGCAGAAAGCCGGTGCGGTCCTCGACGAGCGCGCGGGCGTCGTCGCCGAGCACGACGCGCGACACACCACCGAAGTGCCGGAAGGCCTCCCCAGCCCTCCCGCCAGTCCTGCTGACGCTCGGGCTACTCGGAAGCGCCTCTGTCACGGCTCGACGATGAACGTGGTGTAGTCCACTCCGGTGTTGCCGGTGATGGGGTCGTATGCAGTCACGGTGACTTCGTAGATACCCTGCTGCTGAACGGACAGCGCGGCCTCGAAGGTGCTGGTCTTCCCGGCGTACTTCAGGGGGAGTTGGGTGAGCGGCTTCCCGTTGTGCTTCACCGTGGCCTGCAGTTCATACCGATTGGAGTCCCAGAGCCCCTTGGGCTCGGTAGGGCAGCCACACATGAGCGTGAGGTTGGCGCGAAGAGGAAGGGTGAGCTTCTTGTCGGCCGGGAGCTTGAAGAACTCGTGAGCTGACGGGGTCACCACGTTCATCACGAAGCCGGGCAGCTCCAGGATGAGGCCATCGCCCTCGAGGTGCTTGCCGGGCAGCATCCAGAGTTGGGTCGTGCTGGTGGCGAGTGCCTGCCGCTGCGCGAGGGGCCCGGACACCTCCACGGTCACCAGCCGCGGCTCGGTGAGGTCCAGGGTGGCCGTGAACTTCGCGGATGACTCATCCGCGAGCGGCGCCCCCCGCACTTGCGGCTGCTTCATCAGCGTCTGGGTGTTGCCTGTCGAGCCGGCTGTGACGCCGCTGGCCAGCACCTGGCCGGACTGCGCATCCCGGAGCACCACCCGCACGCCTCCCATGGACGTCCCGACGAACTTGCCGTCCCGAGCGAGAGCCCTCACGACCAGTCGTGTCTCGGCTGCCAGGGCCGTCGTGGAGAACAACAGCAGGGTCCAGAGAATGAGGCTTCGCATGACTCGCTCCGTGTCCGAAGGTCTTGAGCCGAGCCGAATAACACGGCATGCGCACGAGAGTCGCAGTCCCAGGTGGAGAAACGCCTCGAGGCGGCACGGACAGAGGGACCTCGCGAGTGAGGAGTCGCTCGTTCAGCGCTGATTCCCCCCGCGAATGTCTTTCCGAGCGTCCACGTCCGCCCGCCCGAGTCGACAAAGGAGCGCACGCCGGGATTGGATTCAGCGGGGCTGCTGGAGAGGACCTTCTCGGACGGATTCACCGAGAAGCTTCCCTCTTTCCTGATCGCCCCTCTTCACCGACTCCACACGACTCGGGACTTGACCGGCACGGGGGCCGTCAGCGCGGAATCTAGGGCTCCTGGCTTGTCAGGGGCGGGCTGACACCCTCGATGCGCGTTTGACCGTCCTTTCCGACCGCCAATCGGATTTGCGTCTTGCCATCGGCGTCACGGATCTCCACGGTCGCGACACCCCTCTCGTTGACACCGAGGGTGATGCGCTCTTGAGGGGAGTTCCCATCGTTCGAGCGAAGTTGAATCGAGGGCCTCCCGTGGATGGTTGAGACACACACGGCCTCATAGCCCTCCGCGCTGTCGAAGCACAGTCCGTGGAAGCCTCGCTCGTCCAGCATTCCAATCCCTCCCATCTCCTGGCCCGACGGGTCCAGGAACTGAAGCCCATAACCAGGCGCGGCACGTGGCCCCGGGAGGGGGGCCCCGATGCGGACACGCGTCTGTCCTTGCGCGTCCACAATGTTCAGTTCTCGAAGGTTCATTGATGTCGGCGGCGCCTGCTCCGTGCACGAGGCGAGCGCACCCGCCAACAAGACGACACCTCCGGCCCACGAGGATTTGCCAAATGCACCACGCATGGAGGGCGACCTTTCTGGTTGAGAACCGACAATGGGGGTTCTGCATCGGCAGCATGAAGGCGCGCCGGGCGATATCGCAAGCCCCATGCGACACTCCATTCCATCGAGCCTTGTCAGGAACGAAAATCACCGGCCGTAAGGTCTCCTCGAAAGGAGCGGCGACCATGACGACGTTGACGATGCAGACGAACCCGATGAAGCGCAGCTATCGCAACAACCTCTGGTTCCAGCTCGACGCCGCCTCCAGCGCCCTTGTGAGCTTCGATTCGAAGTGCATCGTGGGATTTGACCGGATTGGCGGCCATCCGCCCGTCCCCTGCTGAAGCTCGCGCTCCGTCACCGGCGCGCCAAGCCACGCAGAGGCCGGGCTCCCATCCAGGGGACCCGGCCTCTCGGCTTTCAGGGCCCCCGCTCCTCCGGGGACGTAGAGCGTTAGGGGAGACGCGCGGGCCTGTAGAGCCCGAGCCCGACAGGGCCCGCTGGGTTCAACTCCCAGCGTCCCCATGCAGCACGAGCGTGGCCCGCCACGCCCAGTCGCACACACCTCACGGGGTATCGCTCAAGGGTAGGGCACTCGTCTGATACGCGAGAAATCTCGGTTCGAGTCCGAGTACCCCGACAGACAGGCTATCTGACAATTGAATCGTCGTGATGAATGCATGCCGTCTGCTCGTTCCTGGGGCGGCACACAACACACCTCCGTAGCTCATTGGTAGAGCATCTGCCTCTTAAGCGGACGGCGAGGGTTCGAATCCCTCCGGAGGTATCTGAAGCAGCAACACATACCGGAGTCGTCTAACCAGCAAGGATGGCGGACTCTGACTCCGCAGGTGCAGGTGCAAAGCCTGCCTCCGGTTCCACCTTTCCACCCCTCTGAGCGTTTGCGCTCTCCTGGGGGAGTCGTTCGTCATAGGCCGCGCTTTGGGAGCAGCTTGGACTCCAAATCCGCGCATGCAGGGTTCGATTCCCTGGCGGCCTGCTTTCGCAGCACATGGGTACGTAGCTCAAGGGGAGAGCACTCGGCTTGCACCCGAGGGATCCGGGTTCGAATCCCGGCGAATCCACTTCACCAACGCCGGAGTAGCCCAATTGGCAGAGGCACCAGGTCGAGAGCCTGGAGGGTGCGGGTTCGACTCCCGCTTCCGGCATAACCCACGAGGCATCGTGTCATGGAGACGCTGGTCCTGAGTCAGTCTTTCGAACCTGTCGCACGTGTTCCCTGGCAACGCGCGGTGATGCTCATCTTCCAGGGCAAGGTCGAGGTGGTCGAGGAGTACGAGGACCGCGTCGTGCGCTCGGTGACAGTGGAGATTCGCATGCCCTCCGTCATCCGCTTCATCCGAGGTCTGCGCCGACGGCCCAAGGGCGTGAAGTTCAGCCGGGAGAACGTCTACCTGCGGGACCACTGCCGCTGCCAGTACTGCGGCATCAAGGTGACGCGCCCGGAGGCCACGTATGACCACGTCCTGCCGCGCGCGCAGGGTGGCAAGACGAGCTGGGAGAACATCGTCATCGCGTGCGTGCCCTGCAATCAGAAGAAGGGCAACCGGACGCCGGAGCAGGCCCGCATGGCCCTGCGCACGGCGCCCATGAAGCCGAAGAAGGTGCCCGAGGCGATGCACCTGACGTTCCTGTTCGAGAAGGGCATGCCCATGTCCTGGGCGAAGTTCCTCAGGGACGTCGCCTACTGGCACGTGGAATTGCAGGAGTAAGGCCGTGGGGAAAGGGGAGCCACCCGAGGTGGCTTCCGCCTCCTGAGTGTTCCGCCCCGGCGGTGGATGCACTCGGAGGTCCGGGAGTCCGCCAGAGGCGGCTCCCACCCCGACAGCCGCCCCGCGCGCCAGCAGGCGGGATGTCGCTGCTGGCGGTTTTTCGGGAAGCTGAACTGGCGATGGCGCCAGGCCCCGCTGCTAACGGGTGCGAGCCGCTCTTCGGCCCGAGGTTCGAGTCCTCCGGCTTCCGCTATGCATGCCCCGCCCGTCCTCGGGCCACACGAGACTGTCCGCAGCGTGACGTGATGCGACACCCGCACGCAGCATGGCCGTGCCCCCAGGCGTCCCTACGCTCCCGCCACCGGGGCCACCGGCCAAACGAGGGGACGGACACATGATGCATGCGCGGATGGGACGGTGGGTGACGGCGGGCTGGGTCCTCCTGGGCGTCGCGGGAGGTGTCGGCGTTGGCTGCGGGTCGGATGACTCCGCCAAGAAGGAGCCTCCCGGAGGAGAGCAGGCCCAGACTCCCGTGGGCGCCGAGGACCAGGAGCGCATCGACATCGGGCTTCGAATCTCGCCCGTGCCGTTGAAGCTGGAAGGCCTGGACCGGAACCTGGTGGGATTGGGGAGCTACATCCTCAATGCCCAGGCCGCCTGTAGCGACTGTCACACCCAGCCGGGCTATCTCCCTGGAGGCGACCCGCATCAGGGCGAACCCGAGCAGATCAACACCACGAACTTCCTCGCGGGAGGAAAGCCGTTCGGTCCAGGCCTCGTCTCCTCCAACATCACCCCGGATGCGCAGGGCCTCCCAGGCGGCATGACCTTCGAGGCGTTCCTGGCGTTGATGCGGACAGGCCGTGAACACGGCGCCATCATCCCGGTGATGCCCTGGCCCATCTACGCGAAGATGCGCGACCAGGACCTGAAAGCCCTCTACGAATATCTCCGGGCCATCCCCCCGGCCCAGCCAGGAATGGCCCCGCCGCCAGCCCCTTGAGCGGGACCGTCACGGCCGCGTCCCCGTCGGGGCACGCATTTGTCCGGGATTGCGCGCTCACCCCCACGGTTCAAGGGGGTTAGAGTGCGCTCCCGGCGAGGGGGCGGCAGACGAGACATGGCGACGAGGAAAAGCGAGGACCAGGAGCGGCTCATCGACCGCGACCTCACCGCGCTGGCGCGGGAGGGAAAGCTACCGGCTGCACACGGTGTGGACGCTGCCGTGACGGAGGTGCTGGGCCTGCTCACGCGGGGCGGCAAGCATCCCCTGCTGGCTGGTGAGCCCGGCGTGGGAAAGAGCGCCCTGGTGCAGGAGGTGGCCCGGCGCATCGCCGAAGGCCGCGTGGACGCCGAGCTGGCGAACGCACGAGTGGTGGAGGTGTCCGTCGCCAACATCCTGGCGCGCAGTACCCAGCGCCAGGCGGCGGAGAGCTTCGAGGAGCTGCTGGCGTACCTCTCCCGGCACCCCTGCCCCATCGTCTACATCCGGGACCTGCCCGCGGCCCTCGGTGGCCCGCTGGCGCCCGTCGCCGTGCGCGGACTGCGCACCGGAGGCCTGCGCTTCATCTTCGAGACAGAGCCCAAGCGCGTGCAGGAGCTGCTTCGCTCCGACGAGGCGCTGGCCGAGCGGCTCCACCTGCTGCCCCTACACGAGCCTCCGACGGAGAAGGCCCGCTGGGTGTTGGGCCGCGTGGCGGAGGAGCTGGAGCGCGAGCTGCGGCTGCCCATCGACCCGGCGGCGTGCGACCTGGCGCTGCGCCTTTCGTCCAAGTTCCTGCTCGCGCAGCGCATGCCGCGCAAGGCCATCGAGCTGCTGAAGGAGACAGCCGCGGAGGCGGCGAGCGCGGCCAAGGACCATGTGGGTCCCGAGGACGTACTCACCCGCTTCTGCGCGGCCACGCGGCTGCCTCGCTTCGTCGTCGACGACGCGATGCCGTTGGACCTCGATGAGACAGAGCGCTTCTTCGGCGAGCGGCTGCTGGGACAGACGGACGCGGTGGGCGCGGTATTGCGCTCGGTGGCGCTGCTCAAGGCCGGCCTCAACGATCCGCGCCGCCCCCTGGGCGTGTTCCTCTTCGCGGGTCCCACGGGCGTGGGAAAGACGCAGCTGGCCAAGCTGCTGGCGGAGTACCTGTTCGGCTCGGCGGACAGGCTGGTGCGCCTCAACATGGCGGACTACCCCAACGACGGTGACGAGAGCGTCCCCTTCGGCGCCACCTGGGCCCCGGCACTGGAGACACGGCGGGGAGAGCTGAGCGCGCTGCTGGACGGCAAGGTGTTCACCGTGCTGCTGCTCGACGAGTTCGAGAAGGCGGCGCGCAGCGTCCACGACCGCTTCCTCCAGCTCTTCGACGAGGGCACCTTCGTCAACGGGGCCGGCGAGACGGTGTCGTGCAACAACACGCTCATCGTCGCCACGTCCAACGTGGGCGCGGAGGTGTATCGCGAGTCCGGCATGGGCTTCACGGGCGCGCGCCGCGCGGAGGAGATGGTCCCCGAGGTGGACCGGCGCATCGGAGAGGCGTTCCGTCCGGAGTTCCTCAACCGCTTCGACGCCATCTGCCACTTCCGGCCCCTGTCAAAGGTGGACATCCGGAAGATTGCGCAGCGCGAGGTCGGCCGCGTGCTGGAGCGCGAGGGCATCCGCGCGCGCGCCCTGGACGTGGAGGTGACGCCCGCGGTGGTGGACCTGCTCGTGGAGCGGGGTTACTCGCCCCAGTTCGGCGCGCGCTACCTGCAGCGTGAAATCGAGAAGACACTCACCGCGGCGCTGGCCGTGGAGATTGCGCGCAGGCCGCTGCCTCCGGGCACGCCCGTCCGCGTCGAGACCCGCCTGGGCGGCCGAGTCACCGCCGTGGCGGAGCCCGCCGCGCCGCCGCCCTCCCCCACCGCGCAGCTGCTGCTGCCATCCGCTCGCGCGGCGCCGGTGAAGCGGCGGCTGGACCGTAAGTCACTCCTGTTCGAGATGGACCGCCTGGTGGGCAAGGCGCGCGCCCTGGCGGACTCCGCCGGCCGGCCGCAGTTGGAGCAGCGCCGCGCGGAGCTGCTGGCGGAGACGCAGGCGCCCAACCTCTGGGATGACCCCACGCGTGCCGCCGAGGTCATCCGCGCCTTCCGCACCGTGGAGGCGCAACTCAACGAACTGGAGCGGCTGGAGGCCGCGGGCCTGTTCGCGCGGCGGCTGGTGCGGGAGGCGAAGAACGAGGTGCAGCTCGGCTCTGCGGCACGGCAGGTGGAGGACGTGGCGCGCGAGGTCCAGATGGCGGAGGCCCTGCACGCCTCCGGAGCCACCACCCAGGACACCGAGGCCCTGGTGGACATCTGCGCCAGTGACTCAGCGGAGGCCCAGGCGACCTGGGTGCAGGAGCTGGCCACCATGTACCTGGGCTGGGCCCAGCGGCGCGGCTACGAGGCGGTCGCAGTCGCCGAGGCGGAGGAGCCCTCGCGCGTCGTCGTACGAATCGCCGGCCCGGGAGCCTATGGCTTCCTCGCGGGCGAAGCGGGCATGCACCGGCGGCTGGAGGACGAGAAGCGCCAGCGCGCCTACGTGCGCGTCCACCGCGGCGGCTCGATCTCCGAGGAGGAGCTGGCCTACCTGGAGGTCCAGGGCCGGCCCATGAAGAGCCACGAGGGCGCCTACCTCCAGCGCGTCCGCACCGAAGTGACGGTGAAGGACGAGTCCTCCGGACGCGTGCTCACGCTCACTGGCGCCACGGAGCTCGATGAACTGAAGGACATCGCCGCGCGTGTCGTCTACGGCCAGGGCAGCAACACAGACGAGGCACGGCGTTACTACCTGGGACGGGGCGCCCGGGTGGAGGACCCGCGCACGGGCGCCGGCACTCCGCGCGTGAAGGACGTCCTGCGCGGCGAGCTGGACGTCTTCATCGCCGCGTGGATTACACGGCCCCCCACCGAGCCCCAAGCACCCGGCAGCTGAGCGGGGCGCGGGGCGTCAGCGGGACATGTCCACGACTCGGAGCGTCGAAAGGCCCTCCGAGGCCGAGGCCATCGTCTGGCCGAGCTTGCGGGCGCTCTCGGGGAAGGGGCCCCGTGCCAGCTCCCGCCCCGACGGGCTCAGCACCTTGGCGACGACCTGGCCGAACCCCTTCTTCAGCCCCATGGCCTGGTGCGGCTCGCCCTTGGCGTCCGCCACCATGAAGAGCGACGACTCCAGCTCGGGAGGCGGCGCCTCGCCGTGCTGACGGAAGATGTTCCGCATGTGCTCGATGGACTCGCGGTGGCTCTTCTTGATTTCGCCCCGCGCCATGCCCTTGAAGAGGCCGGGGACGTCCCGCAGGTCCACGTGAATCAGGACAATGGGCCGCTCCTCGCGCAGGTCGTAGATGAACGAGTAGGCGTGCTGGCGCAGCTCATCCCGAGAGCCCCGGTTGGCGTACAGCACCAGGGTGGGCCGCCCCTTGCCGACGGGGACCTCACGGCCGAATACGTCCTTCAGCTCGGCGGCCTGAGAGGGAATCGCTCCCAACAAGGCCAACAGACATGCGAGCGCGGCGACTTTCTTCATGCAGCGAGTTCCTTTTCCAAGGGCCTACAGTGGCTCAGACGAACACGGGGCACCCCTATTCGAATCCCTTCCCTCCCCCTGGAGTCGGCGTGATGCACCTGCCAGGTCCACGCCGCTTGCCCAGGGGGCCCGGCCGGTTGCCTGGCGTCCGTTCCGTCTGGTATCGGATTCATCATGCCGCACGGGACTGACTCGCCGCGGTGGGGGAAATCCATGTCCAGACCACACGGGGTGTTTCGAAGGTTCGTCTCGCTGCTCCTCCTGTCGCTGGCGCCCCCCGCGTTCGCCGCGACGCCCTTCACCGAGGGGATGGTCACCATCACCCTGGACGACGGCTGGGCCACGCAGTTCTCGCTGGCCCGCCCCGAGCTCAACGCGCGGAGCATCCCCGCCACCTATGGTCTCGTCACCCTGGCCATCCACGAAGGCTGGGGCGGCTACATGTCGCTGGCGCAAGCCCAGACGCTCGTCTCCGAGGGCAATGACATCGCCAGCCACACGCTGACCCACCCGGACCTGACGTCGCTGTCCCCGACGCAGCTCGCGGCCGAGCTCCAGGACTCTCGTGCCTGGCTGGAGAGCGCGCTGGGCCTGCCCGCCGTCCCCAATTTCGTGGTGCCGTATGGCCTGCAGAACGGCCCGGTGCTCGACCTCATCCGCCAGCATTACGCCAGCAGCCGGACGGTGAGCGCGGGCCGCAACTTCCGCGACACCGTCGTCTACGAACTGCGCGCCAATGACGTGGCCCGCACCGTTCCAGTCAGCACCGTCCAGGGCTGGGTGGACCAGGCCATCGCGGAGAAGAGCTGGCTCATCCTCGTCTTCCACGAGTTCGTCAACGGCACGCCGACCCGTGACACCCAGTACGAGACGTCCCACTTCGCGGACCTCCTCGACTACGTGCAGACGCGCGGCGTGCGCACCGTGACGCTGGCCGAAGGACTGGCCCTGACGGAGGGGCGCACCGAACCCGACCTGACCGCGGGCATGCTCATCTACACCGACGCGCTGCAGAACGGCTTCGCCAACTGGAGCTGGGCGGACCACTCGCTCGACGAGACGGGGGTGGTCCATGCGGGCTCGGCCGCCATCCGCTTCGAGCCGGACACGTGGAATGGCCTGCTCTTCCACCACCATGGGCTGGACCTGGCGCAGTATCAATCCATCCGCTTCTGGGTCCACGGCGGAACCACGGGAGGACAGGCGGTGCGGCTGGTGCTCCACGATGGCACGCAGATGCTTGGCACCACCCGCCTGGACACCGCGCTGGGGGCGCCCATCGCTCCCGGAGTCTGGCAACAGGTGACGATTCCCCTCTCCAGCATCGGGGCCACCACGGGCACGCTGCGGGACCTCTACTTCCAGGACGACTCCGGCACGGACCAGCCGGCGCTGTACCTGGATGACGTGGTGCTCGTGCCGCAGTGACGTCCTCAGTCCCGCGCCCGGGCGAATCGTCACCGCGCTGGCGACGCGCCCGGTGACAGGCGGCCCAGCAAGTGGAGCTGGCCGTCCTCCGCCATCACCCGGTAGGCAACGGCGCCCTCTGGCTGCGGGGCGGTCTGGAAGATGACCCGGGAAGGCAGCAGGAGCGGACGGCGGAACTCCGAGGACAAGGTGAGCGCGGGAGCCTCCGCGGCCTCGCCCATCTCCGCCACGCAGCGGCCCACGGTCCACATTCCATGGACGATGGCGCGGGGAAAGCCGAAGGGGCGCGCCGTGAAGCCATACAGATGGATGGGGTTGTAGTCGCCCGAGGCCCGGGCGTAACGGCGGCCCGCGTTCTCCGGGACGGACCAGCTGGCCGGACGACTGTTGGCGAAGACCTGCGCCTCGTCGGTGGAGGGAGGACGCCCCGCCTCACGTGGCCGCTCCCCCATTCCAGGCAGGCGGCGGAGCATGGTGGTGACGGCGCTCCACACCTGCGCGCCGTCCGACTCCACCACGGTGTGCAAATCCAGCTCGCGCCCCTGCCGTGCCTCACGCTGGCCTTCGACCCAGGCATGGACGGAGAGCCGGGCCCCGGCGTGGAGGCGGTGATGCTGCTGGATGTGATTGCGCACGTGCACCATGCCCAGCAACCGGTAGGGGAACGCCGGGTGGTTGAGCAGCGTGAGGTGCAGCGACGTCGCGAGCACCTGAGGGAAAGGCAGCGGCAGGTAGCCATCCTCGGGAAACCCACACACCTCCCGGTAGCGGGCCAGTTGTCTGGCGTCCGGGGTGAAGCCTTTCACCCGCACATCCAGGCGGGGCACCTCTCCGGGCCGCGAGGGCCGGCGTGCCACGGCGGCACGCAGCAATTCCTTGGCGAGCAGCGGAGGCTGGGAGAGCTCGAGCGAGGGCGAAGTGTGGGACACGTTGGGACTCCAGGATGACGCAGCCGGACGTACCGCATGGCAGCACGCGCGGCCCCCGGCGTGAAGCAGAGAGTCCACGAAAGGACCGCTTGGAATGTAAAGCCCCTCTTTCTCGGGAACACGGAGCGTGGGAGAACGTTGCCTCCGTGTCCTGCTTTGACGAAATCACCGCGCGGGCGCTCGCCGCTGGACAGCTTCATGCTTCGGAATCCAATCCATTGCGCAGACATGCGGAAGGTTGCCGCACGTGCGCCCAGTTGCTGGCGCGGGTGACGCCGCCTGGCGCGGCGGCGCAGCGCACCGCCGTCGCCCAGAAAATCTCGACGGACACATCCACCCTGACGGCGGGTCGCGGTGATGACGACACGCTTCCTACCGAGCCCATCCGGGTGGAGAACCGGCCCACGGCCCGTGCGCCATCACCGTCGTCGCAATCGGGCTCCAAGCCTTCCGAACGGCCCGCCCGCTCCGCCCTCCGCCAGACCGGGCACGCCCCCCACCTGGACAGCTCCCCCATGGCGGCGGTGCCGACCGCTGAGGCCCGCCCCTCGGAGCCGGTCGCCCCCCACCGTCCCGCCGCGCCGGTGTCGATTCCAGCCCCCGCGGGGCTCGCCGCGCCACCCGCCCCGCCCCCACCGGCTATCCGCTCGATTCCGCCGCCCGCACCGCCTCAGGACCTGAGCGCGCGCATCCTGCCCAACGCACACGCCGCGCCTGCTCCCAGCGCGAGCCCCAAGCGCTTCGCGGGCGCCCATGTGCTCCCGCATGGCGGCGGCCGGCTGCTCTCCACCCCGGACGCGGCGGAGGGACGCGGCTCTCGAGTCACCCTGTCCATGCCCCTGGCGCCCTCGCCAGCCAGGCCGCTCCTGGCGAGCCCCGGAGGCGGAAAGTCGGGCCGCCCTCCCGCGCGCAAGGATGTCGAGGACACCGAGCCCCGGGATTCAGCCCAGATTCGCGTGGGCCGCTACCACATCCTGGACACCCTGGGCGCGGGCGGCATGGGCGTGGTCTACAGCGCCTATGACCCGGAGCTGCACCGGCGCGTGGCCATCAAGCTGCTACACCCGGACGCCAACCCGGCGGCGCGCTCGGACGGCTCGTCCCGGCTGCTTCGCGAAGCCCAGGCGATGGCGCGGCTGTCTCACCCGAACGTGGTCTCCGTCTACGACGCGGGCACGTTCGCGGGGCGCGTCTTCATCGCCATGGAGCGGGTGGACGGCCTGTCCCTGCGCCACTGGCTCCGCGCCGAGCACCGCACCTGGCGAGAGGTGCTCGACATCTTCCGCCAGGCGGGCCGAGGGCTCGCCGCCGCGCATGCCGCTGGACTGGTCCACCGGGACTTCAAGCCCGCCAACGTGCTGGTCAGCAAGGAGGGCCGGGCGCAGGTGACGGACTTCGGGCTGGCCCGCACCACCGCGGACCTCGACGCCGCCGAGGCAGGCCGAGGCACCACGCCCGCGCTGCCGCGCCTCGCCCCGGAAGACCTGCTCCAGACGGCGCTCACCGAGGCCGGGCTCGTCATGGGCACGCCCGCGTACATGCCGCCCGAGCAGCACGAAGATGGGCGCATCGACGCGCGCGGGGACCAGTTCAGCTTCTGCGCGTCCCTCTACGAAGCCCTCCATGGACAGCTTCCCTTCAACGGCAAGCGCCCGGAGGACTACTTGGAGGAAGCCCGCGCCGGCCGCGTGCGCCCGCCGCCTCGGGGCAGCCGCGTCCCCACGTGGGTGCTGCGCGCCGTGACGCGGGGCCTGTCCCCGGCTCCCGAAGCGCGCTTCCCGTCCATGGGCGTGCTGTTGGATGCGCTGGGCGCGGACCCGCTGGCGGCCTGGCGCCGCCGTGGCGCGGTGGCCGCCGCGTCCATGCTGCTCAACAGCGTGGTCGCCGTCACCTGGCTGCTGGTGGGCTCGCAGCGGGACGGCCCGTGCCCGGATGCCGAGGCCCGGCTCACCGGCGTCTGGGACACGGCACGCCGGGCGGAAATCCAGAAGGCCTTCGCCGCCACGGGCAAGGTCCACGCCTCCGCCGCCTTCGAACGCGTGGCGACGACCCTGGATGGCTTCGCGCACGATTGGACGCGCATGCACCGCGAGGCCTGCGAGGCCACCCGGGTTCAGGGCCACCAGTCGGACCACGTGCTCGCGCTGCGCATGGCGTGCCTGGACCGGCGCCACTCGGCCCTGGTGGCCTTGACGGGCGTGCTCGCGCAGACGGATGCGGAGGCGCTGAACGCCGCACCGGACGCGGCCCAGCGACTGCCTCCCATCGCCGCCTGCGCGGACGTGGACGCGCTCTGGCGAGGTCTGTCGGAGCCCGAGGGGCAGCGGCAGCAGGTGGAGGCCCTGCGCGCCCGGGTGGACCGGGCCACGGCCCTGGTGGACGCCGGCCGCTACCCCCAGGCGCAGGAAGAAGCGAAGGCGGTGCTGTCCGAGGCGCGGCAGCTCGGCTACGGGCCGGTGCTGGCGGAGGCGCTGGAGTTGGAGGGCCGGCTCGGGCTCGTCGCGGGGGATGACGCTCGCGCCGCCGCGGCCCTGCGGGAATCCCTCTTCACCGCGCAGGCGCACCGCCATGACCACCTGGCGGCGCGCGCGTCGGCGCGGTTGGTGACCGCCGTCTCCTCCGACCCCACCCTGGAGTCCTGGACGGTGGAGCAGGCGCGCGCGTCCATCCAACGGGCGGGTGGTGCCTCCGAATTGGAGGCCTTGCTCCAGACGAGCCTGGGCCGCAACGCCTTCCTCCGAGGCCAGTACGCCCAGGCAGTGGAGGCCTTTGGCCGCTCCGCGACGCTGCGCGAGCAGGAGCTGGGTCCCGAGCACCTGCTCACGTTGGAGTCGCTCCGCAACCAGGCCGCGGCCCTGTCCCGCACGCCCGAGACGGAGCGCGCCATGGGCCTGCTGCACCGCGTGCTGGAGACGACGGAGCGCGTGCTCGGTCCGGACCACCCTCAGACGGCCATGGCGGCCAACGCCATGGGCTACCACCTGGTCATCGTCCGCCGCTTCGAGGAAGCCCTCCCCTACCTCCAGCGCGCCATCCACCTGGAGGAGCAGTCGCTGGGACACGACAGCGCCACGCTGAGCTATCCGCTCAACAACCTGGCCGAGGCCCTGGAAGCGCTCGGCCGCAACGCAGAGGCCCGCCCCCTGCGCGAGCGCGCGCTCGCCGTGGACCTGAAGGCCTACGGCCCCGAGCATCCGGAGACCGCCACCGACCTGGCCCTGCTCGGCGCGCTGGCCCTGCGCGAGGGAAAGCCGCGCGACGCAATGGACTACGCCCGCCGGAGCATCGCGGCCTACGAGGCCTTCCAGAAGGACCACCTGGACACGGCCGCTCCGCTCACCACGCTGGGCCTGGCCCTGCACGCCCTGGGCAAGAGCCACGAGGCCCGCGCCATGCTGGAGCGCGCCTTGGCGCTTCGCACCGCCCATCCGGGCCCGGCCGAGGACCTCGCGAGCACCCGCTTCGCCCTGGCCCAAACGCTGGTGAAGCAGGACGGCCCGCGCGCCCGGGGGCTGGCCAACCAGGCCCTGCACTTCTACGCAGCCGACGAGCCCACCTACGCCCTGGAGGCCAGCTCCGTCCGCAACTGGCTCCAGGACCTCCGGCGACGGAGGCGCTGAGCCGCCGCCAGGGCCCACATCCACCGAAATCACGCCCCTCCACACACATCCTCGAGCGGGGACGCGACAACGCCAGGGAGCGCTCCAACCGCATCCGATGAAGTCACCCCGAGGGCCGCCAGACAGGCGGACGCGGCTCACGCCCATTCTCGGGGGCTTCCGTCACTTTCCACCGCTAGACTTCGCCCAATGCTTCACGTCATTCCCCTGGGCGGCCTGGGCGAAATCGGCCTCAACTCCATGGTCATCGCCTGCCGTGGGGAGATGCTGCTCATCGACGCCGGGCTGATGTTCCCCTCCGCGGGGATGCCCGGCGTGGACATCATCATTCCGGACTTCAGCCACCTGAAGCAGAACGCCGCGCAGCTCAAGGGCGTGCTGCTCACCCATGGCCACGAAGACCACCTGGGCGCCCTGCCCTACCTGCTCAACGAGGTGCCTGTCCCCGTCTACGGCACGCGCTTCACGCTGGCCATGGCGCGCCACCGGCTGGAGGAGCTGGGCATCGAGGCGGACCTGCGCGAAATCGAGCCGCGCGAGCCCTTCCCCGTGGGCACGGCCTTCCGCGTGGAGGCCAGCCGTGTCACGCACACCGTGCCAGACGCGGTGGGCTACATCCTGCGCACGCCCGAAGGCACCCTCATCCACACCGGCGACTTCAAGCTGGACCCGGACCCCATCGACGGGCTGCGCACGGACCTGGAGCGCTGGGGCGAGGCCGGCGAGGAGGGCGTGCTCTGCCTCCTCTCCGACTCCACCAACTCCGAGGTGACGGAGGAGACGGGCAGCGAGCGCGTGGTGGAGCAGACCTTCGAGCGCCTCTTCCAGGGCGCCACCGGCCGCATCATCGTCGCCCTCTTCTCCTCCCACCTCCACCGGGTGCGGCACCTGCTGGCGCTGGCGGAGCGGCTGGGGCGCAAGGTGGCCCTGCAGGGCCGCAGCATGCTGCGCAACGTGGAGATGGCGCGGGAGATGGGCTACCTGGACGTGCCCGACTCCCTCTTCGTCCACCTGGACACGGTGCCGGCGCTGCCCGCGCAGCGGGTGCTGGTGCTGACCACCGGCGCCCAGGGCGAGCCCCGGGCCGGACTGTCCCAGCTCGCGTCAGGGGACGGCCCCGTGCGGCTGAATCCCGGCGACCTGGTGGTGCTCAGCTCGCGGGCCATCCCCGGCAACGAGCGCTCCGTGGGCGCGCTCATCGACGCGCTCCAGTGGCGCGGGGCGAAAGTCGCCTACGCCCAGGTGGAGCCGGGCATCCACGTCTCCGGCCACGCCAGCCAGCCCCAGCAGCGGCGCGTGCTGGACCTGGTGCGCCCAGCCCACTTCATCCCCGTCCACGGCGAGGGCCGCCATCTGCACAAGCACCTGCTCACCGCGCGCGAGGCCGGGCTGGAGCCCGCCCAGTGCCTGCTGGCGCAGGACGGCGACGTCGTCACCTTCGAGGAAGGCCGGGGGCGCTTCACCGGCAGCGTCCCGTCCGGACGCATCCTCAAGGACCGGTTCGGCCCTGGCCTGGTGACGCCGGACACGCTCCAGGAGCGCGTCCGGCTGTCGGAGACGGGCATGGTGGCCGCGGTGGTGGTCCTCCAGCGGGGGACCCAGAAGCTGGTGGCGGGGCCCCAGCTGTCCGGCCAGGGGCTCTCCCTGGACGAACAGGTCCTGCTCCCCCGGGTGGCCCAGGACGCGCAAGTGCTCTTCGAGGAACTGTCCCCCGTCCTGCGGGGCGATGACGCCCTGGTGAGAGAGGAACTCACCCGGGCCGTGCGCCGGGCCTTCAAGGCGCACACGTCCAAGCGTGCCCTGGTGGTGCCCTTGGTCGTCCGGGTGTAGGTATGGTAAGGGCCGCTGCCCATGCCATCCTTCGACGTCGTCTCGAAAATCGACCTCGCGGAGCTCGACAACGCGGTCAACCAGACCAAGAAGGAGCTCAGCACGCGGTACGACTTCCAGGGCACCCATGCCGACGTGGTGCTGGCCCCGGACCATACCGCCATCACCGTGAAGGCCAACAGCGAAGACCGCGTCCAGGCCGCCAAGGAAGTCCTCCTGACGAAGCTGGCCAAGCGGAACATCAGCCTGTTCGCCCTGGAGTACGGCGACGTCGAGAAGACGGGCCTTCACAACGTGAAGCAGGTCATCAAGCTCCAGCAGGGCATCCCGGTGGAGAAGTCCAAGGAGCTGGTGAAGCTGCTGAAGGACTCGAAGATGAAGGTCCAGGGCTCCATCCAGGCCGACCAGCTTCGCGTCACGGGCAAGAACCGGGACGACCTCCAGGCGGCCATCGCCCTGTTCCGCAAGGAGCAGGACCGGCTGAAGCTGGACATGCAGTTCACCAACTTCCGCGATTGAAGAGGCCCATGCGCGCTGCCGCCCTGTCCTTCTGCCTCCTGTTCTGCGCCCCGGGCGTGGCGTCCGCCCAGGCGGACCGTCCTTCCAAGCCGGTTCCCTCCCTTGCCAAGCCCCCGCGCATCCAGGGTGGGCTCAAGGCCTTCGCGTCGCCGATGGTGCTCAAGCCCGTCGCCGTGGAGGGCGCCACCGCCTCGTTCACCGCCAAGGTGGGCGCGCGCAAGGACACGCTGTACGTCGGCGTGGAAGCCACCGACGACCAGCTCCAGGCTGGCGACTTGCTCACCCTGTTCCTCTACTTCCCGGGCACCGGCCCCACCGCCACCGGCTACACGTGGCGCTTCGCCTTCGATGGCAAGCGCGCGTCCGGGGCGGAGAGCGGCACGCCGCAGTTCGCGCAGGACCTGGTGACGGCCGCCGTGCAGCGCCAGGGCAACACGCTGCTGCTGATGGCGTCGGTGCCGGTGCGCGCCTTCCCCCGCTTTCCCGCCGTGGACCCGCTGGTGATGGACCTGTGCCTCACCTACGAGGACCGGGACAGCGCGGACGGCAAGGCCACGTCCATCTCCAACTGCCAGAGCGGCACCATGGTAGGTGACGCGCTGCGCCTGCCGGACGAGCCTCGCAAGGGCCTCAAGCTGAAGCTGCCGGAGAACGTCACCTCGCTCGAGCCCAGGGAGGACGGGCTGCTGGGCTGGGACTACATGAGCTACCCCGCCTGGGCTCAGGCGGACGACGAGCTGACGCCTGCCTCGCTGCGCGGCCTGGTGGCGCCGGACGCCGTCGTTCCCTCGTCCGTGGACCTGAACGTGCCGGATACGCTCACCCTGGAGGACGGCGGACGCGTCGTCACGGTGGTGAGCGGGAAGAATCCGTATGCCGTCGCCGGTCAATGTGACGCCGATGACGAGCTGCGGTTGGGCCTCTACCTGGTGACCGGGAAGACAGCGCGCCGGGTGCTCGAGTGGCCGGCCGCTACCTGCGCGCTGGGGCGCACGTCGTCGGTGGAACTGGAAGAAGAGGGCGTGCTGTCCATCCGTTACTCGAACGGCACGTCCATCAACTTCGCCTGGAGTGGGACCCACTTCTCGCGAACCGAACTCGGAAAGCGGTAGACGCAGTGGAAACCACCACCCCCAAGAGCCTGTACATGATGACCCTCGGCTGCCCGAAGAACCGGGTGGACTCCGAGGTGATGCTGGGCACGCTGCGCCACCGCGGCTACACGCTGGTGCAGGAGGCGTCCGACGCCCAGGTCATCGTCGTCAACACGTGCGCCTTCATCGGTCCCGCCAAGCAGGAGTCGGTGGACTCCATCCTGGAGATGGCCGAGCTGAAGAAGTCCGGCGCCTGCAAGACGCTGGTGGTGACGGGCTGCTTGTCCCAGCGCTACGGCGAGGAGCTGTCGAAGGAGATGCCGGAGGTCGACCACTTCCTGGGCACCAGCGCCTACGCCCAGATTGGTGACCTGCTGGCCGCCGAGGCCTCGCCGCGTCAGGTGATTCCGGACCCGGACTACATCCACGACGCCAACACGCCGCGCATCAACTCGATGCCGAAGTACACGGCGTACCTCAAGATTTCCGAGGGCTGCGACAACGCCTGCGCCTTCTGCATCATCCCCACCCTGCGCGGAGGGCAGCGCTCGCGGCCCATCGACGACATCGTCGCCGAGGCGAAGCAGTTGGCGGACAGCGGCGTGCAGGAGCTGAACCTCGTCGCGCAGGATTTGACGGCCTACGGGCATGACCTGCCGGGCCGGCCGAAGCTGCATGATTTGCTCAAGGCGCTGGTGCAGGTGGACGTGAAGTGGATTCGCCTCCACTACGCCTACCCGCGCATCTTCCCGGACGAGCTCATCGAGGTGATGGCCTCGGAGCCGAAGATTGCCCGCTACCTGGACATGCCCGTGCAGCACGTCAGCGACAAGTTGCTGCTGTCCATGAAGCGCGGCCGCAACTCGGAGTTCCTCAAGGGCCTGCTGACCAAGCTGCGGGAGCGCGTGCCCGGCCTGGTGATGCGCACCTCGCTCATCGTCGGCCTGCCGGGTGAGACGGACGAGGACTTCGAGATGCTGAAGGAGTTCGTGAAGACGCAGCGCTTCGAGCGCCTGGGCGTCTTCCAGTACTCCGACGAAGAGGGCACCGCCGCCTACGACCTGCCGGACAAGGTGCCGCAGAAAACCATCGAGCGCCGCTGGCGCGAGGTCATGGCCATCCAGAAGCGCATCAACCGCGAGCAGAACAAGAAGCTCGTGGGCAAGCGCCTGGAGGTGCTCGTGGAAGGCCCCGCGCCGGAGACGGAGCACCTGCTGGTGGGCCGCCACCAGGGCCAGGCGCCGGACATCGACGGCATGGTCTACATCAACGATGGCCTGGCGTACCCGGGGGAGATTGTCACCGTGGAGGTGACGGAAGCCCACGACTACGACCTGGTCGCCCGCGTGGTGGAGCGCCCGGACCCGAAGCAGCGCGAGCACACCGCGCGCGACGCGCACCCGGCGCCGCTGCCGGTGTCGGTGATGCAGCGTCCGGCCCCTCGCGCGGAGTAGGCGCGAAGGCCCCGGACGCCGCGGGAGCCCTCAGCGCGAGGGCTCCTCCAGCACCAGGGTGCGTCCCGGGCTGACGGCGCGCAGGCGCTCGCGCAGCTTCTCCCGGTCCGCCTTCGCCGACTTCGGCGTCGCCGCCAGCTTCTCGTGGAGCTCGCGCGCCGTGGCGTCGTACCAGACCTCACGCACGGGCCCACCCTCGGCCAGGTGCCGCGCCACGCCCGCGAGCAGCCGGCAGCAGTCCTCCCAGCCCGCGTCCTGCTGAGGGCCGCCCTGCTCCCGGGTGAAGGCGATGGCGTCATCCAACGTCTTCCCGTCCTGCAGGTAGACGTTGATGAGCGCCCGGGCCGCGCGGTTCCCCGCGTCCCGCATGCTGAGCCACAGGAACCACGCCTTGCCTTCCGGCGCGGGCGACTCCACCGCGTAGATTTCGGTGACGGGCGCGGGCGTGCCGTCCGGACCGAGGCCCACGAGCCCCGCCTCGGGCGACACGAGCAACACGAACGCGTCCGCGGGCAACTTCAGCGTCTCCGCCAGCACCGTTCCCGGCGTCTCCTTCACCAGGCGCCGGGCCAGGTCCGCCGCCACCTCGTAGCGCTGCCGGCCCCGCTCCTCGTGCACCACCAGGTGCCAGTCACGCAGCACGGCCTGGAGGTTGGTATGGGCCCACTGCTGGCGGAACTCGTAGGTGTCCACGCCCTTGCGCCGGCAGATGTCGTCCAGGGTGGAGCGGAGCGCATTCAGCATCTCCTCGTCCTTCAACATGTCGACGTAGTGCGTGTGGCCCACGCGCTCCGCGACGCGTTCGATGACGGCCAGCAATCCGAAGCGGATGGCGCCACTTGCGTCCTGCACGGACAACCGGCCCCGCTCCACTTCCTTGGAGAGGGCGTCGTACATCCGCGAGACGCCCTCCTTTTCCAGGTAGCGGCGGGCCAGCTCGATGGAGCGGCGCTGTTCGGTGTACTGACGGTCGAACTCGGTGGGAGACGGGCGCATGTGCGCCAGAGGAGAGCGCAGCACCCCCGCCCCTGTCCAGGCAACGCTAACGGGGGTCTTCCGGCTCCAGCTCCCGCTCCCCAGGCGGGGGCTCACGCGAGGGAGCGCCTCGCGACGGCATGGCCACGCCCTCACCCAGCGGCGTGGGCTGGCACTCACACACGGTGCGGCGAGAGGCGGTCTCCGTGACGAAGGCACAGGCCGTGGGGCACTCGGGCTGGCGGCCTTCCTCGAACAGGCCCAGCGTGAAGTCGCGCGCGGTGGACAGCGCCGCATGGCAGGCAGGCAGCACCTGCGCCAGGGAGCGCCAGGGCACGCGGTGCTGCGTCGTCAGGCCCCTGCTGGTGGCGGGGAAGCTCAGCCCCACGCCACAACCGCTCACCAGCTTCTGCCCGTCCGGCCCCAGCGGCTCCAGGTGCAGCCGCCCTCCTTCTGGCAGGTCCCGGTACACGGCGCCGCTGATCGAGACGCTGCCATCCGGCTCACGCCGCACATGCAGGCCGTAGCAAGCCTCCTCACGGAAGGAGCCATCGGGCGCGGCGCAATGGCTGGTGGCGGAGCCTTCTGACGGCCGGACGCGGGGGCGCCGCAGCACCAGGGCCCCGCCCTTTGCGTCCAGCGTCGCGGTGAAGCGGCCCCAGACATCCGGCCCCAGGCGGCCCAGGCTGCTCGGCGAGTCCCAGCGCCCAGCGGCCTCCACCACCAGTGGGCGGACACCGAGCCCCTCGGCCACCTCTACTGCGTCCAGCGCGAAGGTTCGCGGCGGCAGGTTTGCGGCCGTCTCGAGCGGCTGAAGCCCCTGTGCCTCGGCGAGCCGCACGGACACTCGCGAGAAGGGCTCGCGCGAGCCAAGGACGAAGGGGCCCGTGAGCTCCGCTCCGCCCTGCGTCATCCGCGCGGCCAGCAGGGGCCAATCGCCCAGCGGCTCGCGGCTGAGCTCCACCACGTGCACCTCGCGCGAGGCCTCCGTGGCCGCCGCTTCCGCGACGTAGTCCGCGCGCGGGCGAGAGGTGGTGAAGGTCACTTCCCGCCGCAGCGGGTCCACCGTGAGCGCGTAGAACTCCAGGACATCCGCGCCCAGCGTCACGGCGCAGACCTTCTCACCGGACAAGCCCGCGGTGCGCACAGGCGACCGCACCGGGCCCACCGAGAAGGCGGGCAAAGGCACCACGGGCCAGGAGCGGAAACCTCCAGCGGGCTCGGGCGCGCGGATGGTGCCTTCGGGGGCGGGAAGCGCGCCGTCGAAGCAGCCTCGCGACACGAGCGAAAGTGGCCGCGCCACGTCCAACACCACCGGCACGGGCCGCGTCCCCAGCTGGCCCGCCACGGTGAGCCGCAGCGCGGGCGAGGCCAGCAGCGGCAGCGTCTGACCATGGAAGCCTTGCGGACGCTCGGCGCTGGCGGCCGGTTCCCGGTGGCACCCGGTCCCGGCCAGCCCCATCCACCCCATCAGCAGGAACGCGCGACGCACGCTCCGCAGGTTACTGCTTCTTCGCCTTCGTGAAGTCATCCACGCGCGTGTCGTCCGGCACGTCCAGCTTGAAGCTGTCCGCGTCGAGGCCCACGTTCGTCTTCAGGTTGAGGAAGGAGATGGTGTTCTCACTGCCGTCCGGGTCCACCACCGTGCTCTTGAGCACCTGGGCCGTGGATGGATCCACCTCCAGGCGCACCTGGCGGAAGCGCGGCTCGTTCTTCAGCGGATCCAACACCAGCAGCGTGCCCTTGCAGTCCTTGCAGGCGCCCTTGGTGATGTTGAACTCGTCCGCGAGCTTTCCCTGGCCGAAGAGGAACGTCACCGACGCGGAGAGCTGGCTGGTGTCCACGTTGGCCACGGTGAGGCTCTGCGCCGCCGGGTCGTACGCGTACACCTTGCTGCCCGCCAGCACGAAGGTGCGCGGCGAGGGCTTCAGGTACTCCCAACGCATCAGGCCGGGCTTCTTGTACGTGACGGTGCCTTCGGACGTCTGCGTGCGCCGGAAGGTCTTGTACTTGTAGTCCTGGCGGAAGCCCGCGCGGAAGTCGCCGGTCTTCTCGTAGAAGGCCTGCATCCGGTCCACCAGGGACTTCACTTCCGGCGTCATGGGCTTCGCGGCGGCGGGGGCCGCGGGCGCGGGCGCGGCGGCCTGAACCGTCGGAGCGGGCTTCACCGGGGTGGCGGCAGGGGTGGCAGGGGCGGACAGGAGCGTAGCGAGCAGGGCTTCGAAGAACATGGCGTACCTCCATCTAAACCATCCCGACGGGGCCTGGGCCCCGGCATTCACGGGGCCTTCTTGAACAGGCGCTTCCTCTGTTTGATGGCCAGCACGTAGAAGCGCTCGCGCAGGGCCTGGGCATCCTCGGGAGACAGGTCCCCTGACTGGCCCAGGTGCTCGTCCCGCCAGGCAATCGCCCGGCTGATGCAGGCGGACGCCGCGGCGGAGATGTTGAGGCTCTGGCTGAACCCCTTCATGGGGACCCAGAACGTGCCGTCCACGCCGGCCAGCACGTCCTCGCTCACGCCGCGCCGCTCGTTGCCGAACACCAGCGCCATCTTCCCGTCGAAGCGCAGGGTGTAGAGGCTGGTGGCCCCCTCCTGGATGGCGGAGGCATACAGCGAGAAGCCACGGGACTTCAGGTGCTCGCGGCACTCGGCGAACGTCTTGTACAGCTTCACGTCCAGCCACTTGTCGCAGCCCTGGGCCACCCTCGAGTTGGGAACGAAGGGCGCTTCCGGGTTGATGATGATGTGGACTTCCTGAACGCCCATGGACTCGCAGGTGCGAAGCACTGCGGCCATGTTGAAGCTGTCCTCCAGCCGGTCCAGGACCACCGTGAAGTTGCGCGTCCGGTGACTGACGACGCGATCAATCTTCTCCTTGCGCACGTCGAGCAGGAACTGCTCCGGCTCGAACTGCTCCCGCTCATAGCGCTCGTAGCGCGCACCACCACCCGACATGGACTCAGCTCCTCCTGCCGCCCGACTTGCGCGCCGGAGCACGCTTCGGGGCCGCGGATGCCTTCTTCGCGGCGGCCTTGCCCGACGAGCCGCTCTTGCGCGCGGATGCCTTCTTCGCGGCGGACTTCTTCACGGGCGCGGTGCCCGACTTGCGAGCCGGGGCCTTCTTCGTCGCGACCTTCTTCGTGGTCCCAGTGCCCGACTTGCGAGTCGAGGCCTTCTTCGCCGCAGCAGTGCCCGCCTTGCGCGCTGCGGACGTCTTCGCCGCTGCGCCCGTCTTGCGAGCCGGAGCCTTCTTCGTCACGGCCTTCTTCGCAGCCGCAGACTTCTTCGTCGCCGCAGACTTCTTCGTCGCCGCAGCTGCGCCCGCCTTGCGAGCCGGAGCCTTCTTCGCCGCGGCCTTCACCGTCGCGGCGCCCACCAAGGAAGCCGGAGCCTTCTTCGTCGCGGCCTTCGCCGTCGCGGCGCCCGCCGAGGAAGCCGACGCCTTCTTCTCCGCGACCTTCGCCTTGGCCTTCCCCGCCCGAGCCGCCTTGGCGGGAATCTCCACGTGGAGCTTCTCGGTGCGCCCCGTGAACAGCACCTCCGCCACGGAGTCCATCAGCGGCTGCATGCCCTCGCCGGTGGCGCAGGACACGGGATACACACGGATGCCGCGCTCACGCAGCGCCTCCGTGAAGCCCTCCAGCCGGGCCTGCGCATCGGGCAGATCCAGCTTGTTGGCCGCCACGACCTGCGGCTTGGACGCCAGCTCCGGGCTGTACTTGCCCAGCTCCGCGTTGAGCACGTTGAAGTCGTGCAGCGGCGAGCGGCCCTCGCCCTCTGCCCCCATGTCGATGAGGTGGATCAGCACCTTGCACCGCTCCACGTGGCGCAGGAACTGGTGCCCCAGGCCCACGCCCTCGCTGGCGCCCTCGATGATGCCGGGGATGTCCGCCATCACGAAGGACAGGCCGTCCTTGTACTGGACCATGCCCAGGTTGGGGACCAGCGTGGTGAAGGGATAGTCGGCGACCTTCGGCCGCGCCCGGCTCACGCGGGAGATGAACGTGCTCTTGCCCGCGTTGGGGAAGCCCAGCAGTCCCACGTCCGCCAGGAGCTTCAGCTCCAGCCGGAGCGTCAGTTCCTCGCCCTTCGTCCCATCCTGGGCGAAGCGCGGCGTCTGCCGGGTGGAGGTGGCGAAGTTCATGTTGCCCAGGCCGCCGCGCCCGCCCTTCGCCGCCACCCAGCGCTGGCCGGTCTCGCTCAGGTCGACCAGCAGCTCCCCGGTGTTGGCGTCCTTCACCAGCGTGCCCACAGGCACCTTGAGCACCATGTCCTCGGCGGCGCGACCGTTACAGTCGCTGCCCATGCCGTGCTCGCCATTCTTGGCGCGGTGGTGCTGCTGGTAGCGGTAGTCGAGCAGCGTGGTGAGCTGCGGGTCCGCCACGAAGACGACGGAGCCGCCGTTGCCGCCGTCCCCGCCATTGGGGCCACCGCGCTCGATGTACTTCTCCCGCCGGAACGAGACGGCGCCGTTGCCGCCATCCCCCGCCTTCACGAAGATGCGGACCTCGTCGACGAACTTCATCTGGGACTCCTGGATAAACAAAGAGCGGGCCGCCCTCGCATCCCGCTGCCGGAAGGGCGCGTGGACTGGAGAAGCGACCCGCTCGTGGGTGCCGCACGGTTGCCGGCCTCAAGGGCCAGCCAGCCGTCAGGCGCTCGCCTGCTCAGCGGCGGCCGGGTAGACCGAAACCTTCTTCCGGTCGCGGCCCAGGCGCTCGTACTTCACCACGCCGTCCACCACCGAGTAGAGGGTGAAGTCGCGGCCGAGCTTCACGTTGGCGCCGGCGTGGATGACCGTGCCGACCTGGCGAACGAGGATGCTGCCCGCCGACACCGTCTCACCGCCGTACACCTTCACGCCACGATACTGCGGGTTGGAATCGCGACCGTTGCGCGAAGAACCCTGTCCTTTTTTATGAGCCATGACACCGTGCTCCTGAAGTTTGAGGTGAAACCGCCCGGACTAGCCGGCGATGGAGGTGACCTTCACCTCGGTGTACGGCTGACGGTGACCGCGGCGGCGGGTCCAGCCCTCCTTCTCCTTCCGGAAGTGGAGGACGCGGCGGTGCTTGTCCTGAGCCAGGACCTTGCCCACGACCTTCGCGCCGGCGACGGTCGGCTGGCCCACCTTCGGGCTCTCCGAACCACCGACCAGCAGAATCTCCGTGAAGGTCACTTCGGCCCCGACGTCGCCCGCGATCTTCTCGATCCGGACCACATCGCCCTCGGCGACGCGGTACTGCTTCCCGCCCGTGCGAATCACTGCGTACATCGTCAAACCCCTGTCATCTGTCGGGTTGGGTCAACCCGTGGAATCGACCGCGCATTTCGGACGGGTGGACCATCCAATCGCGCCAAAGGCGGCGGGATTTACGGGAGATACCCTGGGGAGTCAAGGTGGTTGAAGGATCAGACGGACACTCCCCGGCCATTTACCCACCCCCTGGGTCAATGCTAACTCAGTACCCGGGCTTTCGGCCGCCCTTTCGCGTGCCGGCCCGACAACCTCGTCCAAAGGGGGATTACCATGAAGAAGTTCCTGATCGGCCTCATGGCCAGCAGCGCCCTTGCCTTCGGCACCGGCTGTGGCGGTGGCGATGATGACCTTTGCGAAGACCTGCACAACAGCAGCAACGAGGTCGACAAAAAGGGCCGTGCCTGTGGAGTGACTGGGCTATCGGACAATGAGCTGGACGCCGCCATCCAGCAATGCAAGCGCAGCCTCGATAAGTGCACCGATAGCGACAAGGAGAAGATAGAGGGAGCCATCAAGTGCCTGGACAGGATCAACACCTGCTCCGAGGGCAACGAGGGGCAGTACTTTGGTGAGCTGTTCGGCTGCGCGGCACAAGTCTACGGGCTCAGCCAGGCCTGCCGGACCGCTGTTTCCCTGGAGGACCTGGACGAAGAGCCGTAATTTCAAGCGGCCTTCCATCCAGGGAGTGCTCCTGGGCCCGGCTCCTTCTTCAAGGTGACCGGGCCCTCTCATGTCCGGTCGGCGCCGTCGCCCGCCCGCCCAGCACCCGGCGGAGCCTGCGGTAGCGCTGGAGCATGTCCACCTCCAGCGGCGCGAGCTTCAACCCTCGCTCGTACTGATCCAGCGCCTGGGGGAGCTGGCCGTCGCGCTCCAGCGCGCCACCAGACTGGAAGTGGATCCGCGCCGTGCCCATGGCCTGCGGCCTGCGCGCCAGGAACTCCCGCCGAAGGGACTCCAACTGCTCGGCCGTGAGCCCCGCCTCCAGGCACTTCGCCACGCCACGGTGATTGCCGCGCCAGGCATCGTAGAGGGCCCGCTGCACCGTGGCGCCCAACGCCTCGGCCGCCTCGCGGACGCGGACGCGCAACGCATCCACCTGCGCGCGTTGGGGAGGCGTCAGCGCGTGCTGTTCCAGGGACTCCAGCGAGCGCCAGGCCTCACGGGTCCGCAGGCGCACCGTGCCCATGTCCGAATCAGGCTCCAGCGCCAGCACCGCATACGCGTCCCCCGCCGAGCGCTGACGCCAGGTCTCCAGCAAGCGCGCCACGGCCGGGTCTTCCGTGGGCAACACTTGCGGGACGACACGTACCGGCTCGCCCTGGAGGAGCGCATCCACGGCGGCCTTGAGCACAGCGGTGGCCTCCACGAACTGGACGCCGAATCCGGTGGGCATCCCCCAGACGCGCGCTTGCGCGGGCGGAACGACCCGCACCACTTCACACATGACCGACAGGGGCCCGGACGCCAGCTCCAGCACCACGGGCAGCCGCGAGCACAACGGCGGCAGTACGCGCCCACCGTGAAGGAACAAGCCGCCCCGGGAGAGGCCACTGCCCCTGAGCCGCACAGGGCATTCCCCTGGCCGCAGCACGACCTGCACCGGCACTTCCACGAGGGAGGCCCGGGGCGCCATCGGCACAGCGGGGGCAAGACGCCGCTGGGACGTGCCCGCGAGCGACGAAGGCACCTGCCCCGCCCGCGCGTCCGCGCCAGGCCGTCCCCGCGACTGGCCTTCGGTGGGCATCTCTGGCGCGGCGGGCGCCCGCTCGAGCACCGCGAGTCCTCCGGGACGCGTCTTCCGCGCCGACACGCGCACGTGCTCGGCGAGCGCCACCTGCAACGCGTTCCGGAACGCCGCGATGGAGGCGTATCGGTCCTCGGGCTTCTTGGCCAGGGCGCGCAGGATGACGTGCTCCAACGCGGCGGACACAGCCGGGTACACGGAGCTGGGGGGCGGCGGTGGCCGCAGCTGATGGGCCACCAGTTGCGCGGCCAGTCCCTCATCGTTGAAGGGAAGCCGGCCGGTGAGGAGTTGGTAGGCGATGACGCCCAGCGCATACAGGTCCGCGCGGCCATCCACGCCGCGCCCCAGGGACTGCTCGGGGGCCATGTACTCGGGCGTCCCCACGATGATGCCCGCGTGCGTCTGGGGCATGTGCGCGTCCGCCAGCTTGGCGATGCCGAAGTCCAGCACCTTGACGAAGGGCGCGTTGCGCTTGCGCCGGACCAGGAAGATGTTGTCCGGCTTCAGGTCGCGGTGGACGATGCCTCGCGCATGCGCGGCCTGGAGCGCGTCGCACACCTGCGACAGCACCGAGACGACCGCGCCCGCGGCCAGCGGCGTCCCCACCCACGCGGACAACGGCGCCCCATCCAGGAACTCCATGATGAGGTAGGGGCGCGGCGGCGTGGCATCCATGTCGAAGATGCTCACGATGTTCTCGTGGCCGATGAGGTTCACCGCCCGCGCCTCCGCATGGAAGCGCTGGACCAGCTCCGGGTACATCGTCAGGTGGGCGTGCAGCACCTTCACCGCGACCCGGCTGCCAATGGAGACGTGCTCGCCCAGGTAGACGGCCCCCATGCCGCCCCGGCCCAGGCGCCGCACCAACCGGAAGCTGCCGCACCGGACGCCCACCAGAGGGTCCTGCGCCTCGACCACGGGGGCACACCTGGGACGCGCCGTCCCCCCGGCCCGCACGTCCGCGCGCACCAGCGTCGGACACGAGGCATCCGCCCCATGCCGCCGGCCACACGCCCCACACCCACCACCGCTGCTCACCTCGGGCATCCGCCTCCCCCCAACCTGCCCGCCAACATGGACTCCGGGAGCACTGACTTCCACGGGGGATGAGGGCAGATGTCCGCTGGTGCCGCACCCTCGAAGCCATGGTCGCAGAACAGGGTCCGCTGGCGGACGCTGTGCGTGCCGACAATCCATCACGGTGGCTAAAGTGCGGCGCCATGTCGCCAACCCAGCGCCGCATCCCCGTCGTCAACCTGTCCCATTACCGCACGGGCACGCCCCAGGAGCGCGCCCGCTTCGTGCAGGTGTTCGGCGACGGCATCAAGGAGTTCGGCTTCGTCACGGTGGAAGGCCACGGCATCGACGACGGCCTCATCCGCCGCACGTACACGGACGTGGAGCGCTTCTTCGCCCTGCCCGAGGCCACCAAGGCCCAGTACGCCCAGGCGGGGCACGGCGGCCAGCGCGGCTACATCGGCTACGGTCAGGAGCACGCGAAGAACCGCCAGGTGGGAGACCTGAAGGAGTTCTGGCACGTGGGCCGCGAGCTGCCGCCTGACCACAAGTACCACGCGCTCTACGGCCCCAACGTGTGGCCCACCGAGGTGTCCACCTTCCGAGAGCACACGCTGTCGCTCTTCAACGCGCTGGATGGCGTGGCGGGTGTCATGCTCCAGGCGCTGGCCGAGTACTTTGGCGTGGCGCGCGACACCTTCAGCGGCATGGCCACGGACGGCAACTCCGTGCTGCGGCTCATCCACTACCCGCCGTTGAAGGAGCGCTTCATCCCCGGGGGCGTGCGCGCCGCCGAGCATGAGGACATCAACCTCATCACCCTGCTCTGCGAGGGCACGGCGTCCGGCCTGGAGCTGCTCACCCGCGACGGGGAATGGCTGCCGGTGGACACGCTGCGCGGACAGATTGTCGTCGACTCAGGCGACATGCTCAGCCGCGTGACGAACGAAATCATCCCCGCCACCACGCACCGGGTGGTGAATCCGCGCAGCAAGGAAGAGGACACGGTGCGCTACTCGATGCCCTTCTTCGTCCATCCCTACGCGGACTGCGTGCTCCAGGCGCTGCCCTGCACCCAGACGGCGGACACCCCGGCGCGCCACGCGCCCATCACCGCGGATGCCTTCCTCAAGCAGCGGCTGCGCGAGAATGGCCTGCTGAAGTAACGCACCGTGGACACGGCCACCGACCTCGTCGAACTGTTCGCCCTCCAGCCCCGCGTCTCGCTGGAGGACTACGCCTCTCCAGCCGCCTTCACCGCGCGACACCGTGCGCTGGCGGCGAAGGTGGATGCCCTGCGCGCCCGGGATGCGTCAGGCCAGCCGCGCTCCCCAGCGCTCGTCGTGTGGCCGGAGTCGGTGGGGGCACCGCTGCTGTTCCTGGGCCACATGCACCGCGTGCGGCAAAGCACCTCACTCCAGGGTGCACTGAAACGCGTGCGCCTCTCCGAGGCCTGGGGGGTGTGGAATGCCTGGAGCAACTTCCGGCCGCCGTCGCTGACGGAGTGCATCTACGCCGCGCGAGCGCCCCTCGTGCACCGGACGCTGTGGAACACCTTCTCTGGCATCGCGCGGGATTTCGGCCTGTGGGTGGTGGCGGGCAGTGCGCTGCTGCCCGCCGGCCGCCGGGGGGAGGGCTCGCCGGACTTCGAACCCTTCAGCGCGCGCACCTACAACACCAGCTACACCTTCTCGCCCGAAGGCAACTGCGTCGCGGCCGCGCGCAAGGCCAACCTGGTGCCCTCCTGGGAGGACGGGCTTCACCTGAGCCCTGGCCGCCCGGAGGACCTGGCCGTGCTCCAGACGCCCTTCGGAAAGCTGGCGACCCTCATCGGCTATGACGGCTTCGCCCAGCCGCATACCCGCGACGAGCCCTGGTTCGCCCCCTGCGCGCAATACCTCGACGCCGTGCGAGTGGACGTCCTCGCCCATCCCTCCATCCACGCCGGGCCGTGGGCACGCGCTGCCCAAGGCGAGCGCTGGCAACACGAAGGCCTGCCCGCGCAGCTCCGCACGCTCCGGAACGTGCGCTACGTGGTGAGCGCGCAGCAGGTGGGCAGTCTGCTCGGCGGCACCTTCGAAGGTGCCGCACACATCCTGGAGCGCACGGCCTCCGGCGACGTACGCGTGCTCGCCCATGCCCAGACGACGCAGGAGGAGGACGTGGTGCACGCCACCGTCCCCACCGCGGCACACGGCACGCCTTAGTCGCCGAGCTTCTTCTTCAGCAGCTCGTTGACCAGGGCGGGGTTGCCCTTGCCCTTCATGGCCCGCATCACCTGACCCACGAAGAAACCGAACACCTGCTTCTTGCCGGCGCGGTACTTCTCAATCTCCCCCGCGTTCTTCGCGAGGATGTCGTCCACCACCGCCTCGATGGCGCCGGTGTCGCTCACCTGGGCCAGGCCCTTCTCCGCGATGATGTCCGCGGGCGCCTTGCCCGTGCGGAACATCTCCCCGAGCACATCCTTGCCCGCGTTGGCGGACACCCTGCCCTGGTCGACAGCGCCCAGCAGCTCCCCCAGGTGTGCTGGCGTGAAGCGCAGCGCGGACAGCGGCGTGCCCTCTTCCTTCAGCAGGCGCATCAGCTCTCCGAGGAACCAGTTGGAGAGCTTCTTGTAGTCCTTGTAGTACCCGGCGCAGGCCTCGAAGTAGTCGGCCAGCGGGCGCTCGGCGGTGAGGATGCGGGCGTCATACGCGGGCAGTCCGTACTGGTGGGTGAAGCGCTGGAGCTTCGCACGCGGCAGCTCCGGCAACGCCTTCGCCGCGGCGTCGATGGCCTCCGCGCTCACGTGCAGCGGCGGCAGGTCCGGCTCCGGGAAGTACCGGTAGTCGTGCGCCTCCTCCTTGCTGCGCATGGAGCGGGTGACGCCCTTGTTCACGTCCCACAGGCGCGTCTCCTGCACCACCTTGCCACCCGACTCGATGACGTCCACCTGCCGGGCAATCTCGTACTCGATGGCCTGCTTGAGGAAGCGGAACGAGTTGAGGTTCTTCAGCTCGCAGCGCTTGCCAAACGTGGTGGAGCCCTTCGGCATCACCGACACGTTGGCATCGCAGCGGAAGCTCCCCTCCTCCAGGTTGCCGTCGTTGACGCCCAGGTAGACGAGCACGTCCCGCATCGCCTTGAGGTACTCCACCGCCTCGTCCGCGTCGCGCAGGTCCGGCTGGCTGACGATTTCGAGCAGCGGCACCCCCGCGCGGTTGAGGTCCACCAGGCTCTGGCCCCCACCGGCGTCATGCACGCTCTTGCCCGCGTCCTCTTCCATGTGGATGCGGAGGATGCGGATGGCCTTCTCGCCCTGCGGCGTGTCGATGACGAGCCGCCCGTGCTCGCAGATGGGCTGGTCGAACTGCGTAATCTGGTAGCCCTTGGGCAGGTCCGGATAGAAGTAGTTCTTCCGGCTCCACACGCTCGTCGGGCGGATGGTGCACTCCAGCGCCAGGCCCGTGCGCACGGCGAACTCCGCCACGCGCTGGTTGAGCACCGGCAGCACACCGGGCATGCCCAGGCACACCGGGCAGGTGTTGCGGTTGGGCTCGGCGCCGAACGCGGTGGAGCAGCCACAGAAAATCTTGGACTGCGTGAGGAGCTGCGCGTGGACCTCGAGGCCGATGACGGGCTGGAAATCGCTCACGGGCATGGCGGTGTCACCAGGGCGGACGCTCGAGGGCCCTACAGGGGCGCGGAGCGGCGGAAGAAGTCGTGCTCGCGCTCGTAGGCGCGGGCAATGCGCAGCAGGCCAGCCTCGTCGAAGGGCCGTCCCAGAATCTGCAGGCCCACGGGCAAGCCCGCCTTCGTGAAGCCGCAGGGCACCGACAGGCCGGGCAGGCCCGCCAGGTTGCAAGGCAGCGTGTAGATGTCCATGAGGTACATGGACAGCGGGTCCTCCACCTTCTCACCCAGCTTGAAGGCCGGCACCGGCGAGGTGGGCGACAGCAGCGCGTCCACCTGCTGGAAGGCCCGCGTGAAGTCCTCGCGGATGAGCGTGCGAACCTTCTGCGCACGCAGGTAGTGGGCGTCGTAGTAGCCGGAGGACAGCGCGAAGGTCCCCAGCATGATGCGGCGCTTCACCTCCGCGCCGAAGCCCTGCTCCCGCGTCAGCGCGTACACGTCTCGCAGGCTGCGCGCGTCCTTCGCCCGCAGGCCGAAGCGCACGCCATCGTAGCGAGCCAGGTTGCTGGACGCCTCCGCAGGCGCGATGAGGTAGTACGTCGCCAGCGCGTACTTCGTGTGGGGCAGCGACACGTCCACCAACGTCGCGCCCAGACGCTCGTACTCGCGCAGGGCCTCGCGCACCGCGGCCTCCACCTCCGGGTCCATGCCCTCGGTGAAGTACTCGCGCGGAACGCCCAGCTTCAGGCCCCGCACGCCGGCCTCCAGGTCCGCCGAATAATCCGGCACGGGCGCGTCCGCGGACGTGGCGTCCTGCGCGTCCGGCCGCGCAATCACCTGGAGCAGCGCCGCCGCGTCCGCCACCGTGCGCGTCATGGGGCCCGGCTGGTCCAGCGACGAAGCGAAGGCGATGACGCCAAAGCGCGACACCCGGCCGTAGGTGGGCTTCAGCCCCACGGTGTTGGTGAGCGCCGCGGGCTGGCGGATGGAGCCGCCCGTGTCCGTTCCCAGCGCGCCGAACACCTCGCGCGCGGCCACCGCCGCCGCCGAGCCACCAGACGAGCCGCCCGGCGTGCGCGACACGTCCCACGGGTTGTGGCTGGGAAAGAAGGCGCTGGATTCGTTGGAGGAGCCCATCGCGAACTCATCCATGTTCAGCTTGCCCACCAGCGGCAGGCCCGCCTCCTTCAGCAGGCGCACCACCGTGGCGTCATAGGGCGGAACGAAGCCCTCCAGGATGCGCGAGCCGGCGGTGGTCTCCACGCCCTCGGTGAGGAAGATGTCCTTGAGCCCCAACGGCACGCCGTCCAGGGCGCTGGCGGGACTGCCCGACTTGCGGCGCGCGTCACTGGCGCGAGCGGCGGCCAGGGCACCGGCTTCATCCACGCGCAAGAAGGCGCGCACCTTCGGGTCCACCTGCTGGATGCGCGCCAGGCTCGCGCGGGTGGCCTCCTCGGAGGAGGCCTCTCCCGCGGCCAGCTTCGCGGCCAGCTCCAGCATCGTGAGGTCCGTGAGCTGCATGGCGTGGAACCTCCGGGACTACTCGATGATTTTCGGCACGGCGAAGGACGTGTCCGACTTCGCCGGCGCGTTGGCCAGGGACTTCTCTGGCGGCAGGGACGGCCGCGTCACGTCCTCACGCAACCGTGAAGACGTGAGCGTGGCGTGGGAAGTGGGCTCCACGGCCTCCACGTCGAGCGACTGGAGCTGCTCCACCGCGTCCAGCACCGCGGACAGCTGGGTGGTGAAGCGCTGCTCCTCTTCCGGAGTCAGCGACAGCCGCGCCAGTGTGGCCACATGGCGCACCTGCTCGAGCGTGAGCGCCACGGCGGCCTACTTCTTCTTGAAGAGGTTGAGGATGGCCCCCATCACCTTGCCACTGCCCTCGTGGCCGTGCTGGGCGACCAGCTGGTCCAGCTCCCCGGCGTCCAGGAAGATGCCGTGGCAGTTGAAGCAGGTCTCGATTTCGACATTCCCCTGCTTCAGCGTCTGGAGGTCCATGCCGCACTTGGGGCACTTCATCCAGTGGAGCTTCTTGAGCTCCTCGCGCTGCTGCGCCGCGCTCGCCGCGGCCTGCTCCAGGGCCAGCTTGCGCTTCTTCTCAATCTCCTCCCGGGCGAAGTACTCCTCCTCGGTGGATGACGGCTTGTCGGTACGGGCGTCGGCCATGTGATGTTCCTCCACGAAGTCCCGCCGCCGCGCGGCATGCGCGCCCGGGCGGCGATGTTGGGCGGCACCATACCCCCTCTGGGGAGGGGTGCAGCCGAAATGTAGGTTCCCCGTCCTGAGCTGGAAAATTGACCGGTCCCCCGCCCTCCCTACACTCGCTGCGGGCATTGCTACAGCCCGCTACGCGGCTGAGACGCGCAGAGGGAAGACGGACATGACGGCGAAGAAGGGTCGGGCGGAGAAGGCGGTCTTGTCCCGGCAGGAAATCGCGACGCGCCGCAGGGCGCTGGCGGACAAGCGGATGAAGGCCGGCAAGGGCGGAGACGTCACCACCCGGGCCATCACCGGCGTGTTCCTGCTGGCGGCGTCGTTGATTGCCCTGCTGGCGGTGGCCACTTTCGACGCGAAGGACCGGGTGGGCCCGGGCTTCAACAACGCGGTGGGCCCCATGGGGCACCTCATCGCGGAGTCGCTGCGCGGCATGCTCGGCGTGTGCGCCTACCTCATCCCCGTGGGCGGCATCTACACGGCCATGGTGCTCTTCGTGGGCAGCCGGGACCGGAAGCGGGGACCGCAAATCATCAGCCTGGCGCTGCTGACGGTCAGCGTGTCCGTGCTGGCGCAGCTGATGTTCGCCGGTGACAAGGGCTGGGCACACCCACCGGGTGGCGCGCTGGGCGCCAGCCTGGGCGGCATCATGTCCGGCCTGTTCTCCACGGTGGGCACCGTCATCCTGGTGACGGCCATCAGCGCGGCCGCCCTCATCGTGGGCACCCAGTACACCTTCCTCAAGCTGTGCTCGCTGGCGTGGGCCGGGATGTGTGTGGTGGGTCGCCGCGTCCAGGAATCCGCCAGCGTGTTCTGGGAGGCGCAGAAGGTGGCCTACCAGGAGCGCCAGGAGCGCGCCGCCCAGGAGAAGCTGGAGGAGGCCGCCTTCCTCGCGCAGCTCGAGGCTGACGAGGAAGAGCTCGCCGAAGCCGAGCGCCTGGCCGAAGAGGCCGAGGCCGCCGAGGCCGAGGCCATGGCGGAGGAGGCCTTCCGGCTGTCGAAGCAGCAGGAGAAGGAGCAGGCCGCCGCCGCGAAGCTGGCGCTCAAGGAGTCCCGCGAGCGCGAGAAGGCGGAGAAGCTGGAGAAGAAGCTGCTCCCGCCGACCCGCGAGGCCGACTCGCTGCCCCCTGCCCCCGCGCCCGTGCTGGCCCTTCCGGAGAAAGCGCCGGCGAAGGCGGAGAAGCGCCCGGCCCTCGGTGCCGACCCGGCCTGGGCCGCGTCCTTCCTGCCGCCCTCGCCCAACCTCATCATTCCCGCCGACGGCGCCGACGCCACCGAAACGCCGCGCGCCCGCCGCAAGCCGAACATCGTCACCGGCCCGGCGCCGGTCCCCATGGCCGACATGGAGGCCGAGCCTGTCGCGCCCGTCGCCGCCGCCCCCATCGCGCCGGTGCCCCCCGCCCCCGCCGCCCCGGCCGACATCGTCCCCGCGCCGCAGGCCGCGCTGGCACGCATGCCGCTCATCGTGGAGCCCAAGGCCCCGCCCAAGCCCACCGTCAAGAAGAGTCAGGACCAGTTCGAGTTCGTCGGCGACCGCAAGAGCTTCTCGCTGCCGCCGCTCGACGTGCTCGAGTGCGACAAGACGGAGCGCTCCGCGCTGGACAAGGACGTGTACCTGTCCACGGCGGAGAAGCTGCGCGCGAAGCTGGCGGACTTCGGCATCGTCGGCGAGGTGGTGGAGATTCGCCCCGGCCCCGTCGTCACCATGTACGAGTTCCTCCCGGGACCCGGCATCAAGGTGAGCAAGATTGCCGCGCTCGCGGACGACCTCGCCATGGCCATGGAGGCCATGCGCGTGCGCATCGTCGCCCCCATCCCCGGCAAGGGCGTGGTGGGCATCGAAGTTCCGAACAGGGACCGCGAGACCGTCTACCTCAAGGAGATTGCCGAGCAGGACGCCTTCAACAAGGGCGCCAGCAAGCTGACCATGTGCGTGGGCAAGGACATCGAGGGCATGCCGTACGTCCTCGACCTGGCCAAGGCGCCCCACCTGCTCATCGCCGGCACCACCGGCTCCGGTAAGTCGGTGGCGGTGAACTCCATGATCATGAGCATCCTCCTCAAGGCCACGCCCGAGGAGGTCCGCTTCATCATGGTGGACCCGAAGATGCTGGAGCTCTCCGTCTACGAGGGCATCCCCCACCTGCTGCTGCCGGTGGTGACGGACCCGAAGAAGGCGGCGCTCGCGCTGCGCTGGGCCGTGGAGGAGATGGAGCGCCGCTACCAGATGCTGTCCGAGGCGGGCGTGCGCAACATCGCCGGCTTCAACAAGCTGGTGGAGAGCACCGCGGTGGAGGTGAAGGCGACCACCGAATCCGCGCCGAAGAAGAAGGCGAAGCCGAAGAACGTGCTCGTGCTCGATGGCGAAAGCCCCAAGTCCTCCATGCCCGCGGGCGGCGAGAGCCTGGGCGTCGCCGCCCCCCGGGACGACGAGGACGACATGCTCGACGCGCAGGCGTCCGAGGAAGCCGAGGCTCCCGAGCTGGAGGCCGAGTCCGAGGACACCGAGGCGCTGGAGGCCAGCGAGTCCACCGAGCCGGAGAAGAAGCAGCTCAAGAAGCTGCCCTACATCGTGGTCATCATCGACGAGCTCGCCGACCTGATGATGGTGGCCAGCCGCGAGGTGGAGACCTACGTCGCGCGCCTGGCACAGATGGCCCGCGCGGCCGGCATCCACCTGATGGTCGCCACGCAGCGCCCGTCCACGGACGTCGTCACCGGCGTCATCAAGGCCAACTTCCCCACGCGCGTCAGCTTCATGCTGCGCTCGAAGCCGGACTCGATGACGATTCTGGGCACGGTCGGCGCGGAGGCCCTGCTGGGCATGGGCGACATGCTCATCATGCCGCCCACCAGCGCGCACCTGCAGCGCGTGCACGGCGCGTTCGTGTCGGAGAACGAAATCAAGAAGGCGGTGGACCACCTCAAGGCCCAGGGCAAGCCCGTCTACGACGACTCCATCCTCAAGCCGCGCGACGAGGACGTGGAAGGTGGCGGCGAGGAGGACGAGCTGTCCGACGAGCTGTACGACCAGGCGCTCGCGACGGTCAGCGAGATGCGGGCCGTCTCCATCTCCATGCTCCAGCGCAAGATGCGCATCGGCTACAACCGCGCGGCCCGCATGATTGAGCGGATGGAGCGCGACGGCGTGGTGGGCGCGGCGGATGGTGCCAAGCCCCGCGAGGTGCTCATCCGGGGCCTCGGCGACATGCCCGGCGCCGGGGCCATGTAAGGCCCACGTGGCCGCCGTCTCCCGGATGGGATGGGAGGCGGTGGCCCTGGCGGTTCCACTTCACGGGGGCGTCCTGGCTCGGCCCGGACGCCCTCGCTGTTTTCCACCCGAGGCGTGCCCATGATTGTCGCCATCTCCCGCTTCCGGCCGGCCCCCGAGGAAGCGGACCGCCTGGTCGCCCGCTTCCAGGCGCGCACGCGGGCGGTGGACGGATACCCGGGCTTCCTGGGGCTGGAGGTGCTGCGCTCCTTCGAACGGCCGCCGGAGCTGATGCTGGTGACGCGCTGGCGGGACAAGGCCTCCATGCGGGCCTACTTTCAGTCCGAGGACTTCCAGCGGGCGCGGGAGGCGAGCGCCCAGCAGGAGGACGCCACCTTCGCCCTCTACGAGGTGGTGGGCACATGAAACGCGATGCCGGTTCCCAAGCGGCCCGGTGTCGTCTATGGGCGGAATCCCATGGCTGAACGCATTGCCCTTTTCGCCACCGCCGCTCGCGGCACCGAGGACCTCCTGGCCGACGAGCTGAAGGAGCTCGGCGCCCGCCGCATCCGCCAGGACCGCGGCGGTGTCCGCTTCATGGCCACGTTGGACGAGGCGCTCATGGTGGCGCTCTGGTCCCGCATCGCCATGCGCGTGCTCTACCCGCTGGGCGCCTTCGAGGCCCGGGGCGCGGAAGGCCTGTACGAAGCCGCCGCCAGCATCCCCTGGGAGGAGCACCTCACCCCCGAACACACCTTCGCGGTGGATGCCACGCTGAAGGACAGCGAGCACAGCCACTCCGGCTTCGTGGCCCTCAAGGTGAAAGACGCCATCGTCGACCGGATGCGCGACACGAAGGGCGCCCGGCCGGACGTGAACACGCGCGACCCGGACATCCGCGTGGTGGCGCACCTCGCCCGTGAAACGCTGTCCCTGTCCCTGGATTTGTGCGGCGAGCCCCTGCACCGCCGGGGCTACCGCGTGCGCCCCACGCCCGCTCCGCTGAAGGAGACGCTGGCCGCGGCGGTGCTGCGCGCGGCGAACTACACGGGGACGGAGGGACTGGTGGACCCGATGTGCGGCTCCGGCACCTTGCTCATCGAGGCAGGCCTCATCGCCCGTCGGCGCGCGCCCGGGCTCAACCGGGACTTCGCGGTGGAGCGCTGGCCGGAGCTGGGCGCCCGGGCCCGCGAGCTGCTCGCGGACATGCGCGCGGATGCCCGCCGCAACGAGCGGAAGGTGGAAGTACCGCTGCTCGGCTTCGACAAGGACCCGGAGGCGCTGGAGGCCGCCAGCCGCAACGTGCGCGCCGCACGCCTGACGGAGGAAATCCAGCTGGCCGAAGGTGACGCGACCCGGCTGCCGCCGCTGCCGGAGACAGGCGGATTGCTCGTCACCAACCCACCCTACGGCGACCGGCTCGGCACGGGCGGCCAGAAGGGCATGAAGAGCTTCTACTTCAAGCTGGGCGAGTCGCTGCGCGTCCCGGGCTGGCGCGTGTGGGTCATCTGCGGCAACCCCGGCTTCGAGAGCGCCTTCCATGCGCGCCCCTCCGCGAAGCGGGACCTCTGGAACGGCCCCATCGCCTGCTCGCTGCTCGGCTACCGTCCTCCAGACGGTGGCAGCGCTCGGGGTGACACCGGGGACGGCTCAGAAGCGCCGCTCGGTGCGCCGCGCCAGCCGGCGGATGTTGCCCCGGTGCGTCCACAGCATGAGGGCGAAGAGGAGGGCTGAGAGTCCCGCGTATTCCACGGCCCGAGCGGTGAGCGCCGACGTGCCCACCGCCGTGGCCCCCGCCGCCAGCGAGCCCAGCGAGCTCACGCGCGACACGGCGAAGACGGTGACATACGCCAGCGCGCCCGCCAGCGCGGCCTGGGGCACCAGCACCAGCAGCACGCCCAGCGCGGTGGCCACGCCCTTGCCGCCCTGGAGCTTCAGCCACACCGGGTAGATGTGTCCCAGCACCGCGGCCAGCCCCACCGCCACGTGCACGGTGGGCGCATCTGGCAGCAGGCGCACCGCCAGGACCACGGGCAACGCCCCCTTGATGGCATCCAGCAGCAACACCACCGCGCCCAGCTTCTTGCCCGCCACGCGCGTGACGTTGGTGGCGCCGATGTTCCCGCTACCGCCCTTGCGCACGTCCACCCCGCGCAGCCACCGCGTCAGCAACACACCGAAGGGAATGGAGCCGGCGAGGTAGCCCAGCAGGACGAGCGCGGAAGTCACGACGCAGAGGCTACAGCAGCAGGTGGGGGAAGCGCGTCTTCACCACCACGTAGGCGTAATTGACCAGGATGATGATGGGCGTCAGGACGCCCAGGACGCTCCACTCGCGGGGGGAGAGCTCCACCTGGGGAATGGGCATCGCGAACACCAGGTGCAGCACCATGACCACCGCCGCCAGCGCGAACACGATGGCCGCCACCGTTCCCAGGGGGTTGGCCTCCCAGGCTCCGGCGAAGTTGAGGTGGGATACCCGGTCGGCCACGCGCGTCAGGCCGCAGCCGAGGCAGGGCCACCCGGTCTGCTCCCTGAGCACACAGCCCCAGAAGGGGATGATGCGGGCCACCGGGATGTAGCGCGCCACGAGCAGCCCCACCACGCCAGCGAGCCCCATGGCGTCCACGGTGCTGAAACGGCGGTTGCGGGGAGGGATGACGACCTTCAAGCGCACCTCCTCAGCGTGTGCGGGTGGATGGACTTTAGTACGGGGGTCGCCTTGCCGGAGCAAAGACTTTTGGCTAAGCGGACGGGGTATGAACACGCTCCGCACGTCCCTGATGCTGCTGGTCGCCGTTCCCCTGGTTGCCCTCGCGAGTGACAAGTCGTCCGCCAAGGCGGGCAAGGCCGCCGAGGCCGACTGCCACCACCCGCCCGCCCCGCAGGCGCAGACCGCGCCCAAGGCCGAAGGCGCGTCCGATGGCTGGAAGCTCACCCGCGGCGAGCCCCTCAAGGGCGCCAAGGCGGTGAAGCTCGCGGACGTGCTGGCCAGGCCGCAGGCTCACGACGGAAAGACGGTGCTGCTCGAGGGGCAGGTGCGCAAGGCGTGTGAGCGCAAGGGCTGCTGGATGGAGCTGGCGGCGAACGGCCAGGACAAAGGCCCGGGCGTGCGCGTGACGTTCAAGGACTACGGCTTCTTCGTCCCCCTGGACTCCGCGGGCGCGCAGGCGCGCGTGGAAGGCGTGCTGAAGGTGGCCGAGCTGACCGACAGCCGCGCCCAGCACTACGAGTCCGAGGGCGCCATCGTCCCCCGCGGCGCCGATGGCAAGCCGCGTGAGGTGCAGTTGGTGGCCACGGGCGTCGAACTTCGCCGCTGAGACGACATGGCACGAAGCTTCAGCATGCGCGGCGTGCAGAGCGCGGCGGACCGCGCCGTGCAGCACGCCCGCGCATGGATGTTGGAGACGGAGCCGGGCTCGCGCGTGCATGACGTGCAGTTGGACCCGCGCTTCCAGCACCGGGGTGTGGACCTGCTCTGGGAGCTCCCCTCGGGCGAGGTGCGCGGCATCGAGGTGAAGGGCGACCGCAACGCCACCCGCCGGCGCTACTTCTTCGAGCTGGTGTCCAACCTGGAGAAGGACACCCCAGGCTGCTTCCTCTACAGCGGCGCGGACCTGCTGGTGTACGTCTTCCTCTCGCAGGGAGAGCTGCACGTCGTGCCCATGAAGGCGGCGCGCGAGTGGTTCCTTCCCCGGGCGAAGGAGTACCCGCTCAAGCACGCCTTCACCCAGACGGGCGCCATCCGCTACACCACCGTGGGCGCCGTGGTTTCCGTGCGAGACGTGGCGGAAGGTGTCCCCGGCGTGCTTCGCGTTCCGCTGAAGCGCCGGGGTGGCGCGAAGGACGTGGCGGAAGAGGTGCCGCCCACCCCCGAATCTCCTCAGGGACAGGAGTCGAACGGCTAGGACGAAGGGGCGGAAAGTGCGGCTCCCAGGCCCCCTCTTTCCTGGGCGCGGAGCCGCGGACGGGCCCCACTCTTCCCACGGGCTGTGACAGGAGGCCACGCAGGCCCCCTGTCACGCACGTACCTCAGCGACCGTGACGGTGACGGCGGTGGCCGGGGTGAATCTTGTCGTGGGCCGCCTCCAGGCGCTCGGAGATGCCCATCAGCTCCAGCAGCGACTCGCGGTCGTTCTGCGCCTTGTAGACGTGCTCCAGGCGGGGGACGAGGTCCAGCGCGAGGTGCAGGTCACCGCCATTCTCCGCCGCCGCGAGCAGCGTGCGGGCCGCCGCCGCCGCCTGACCGTGCGCCTTGATGTGGATGAGGCCGTCCACCGCCAGCAGGCGCGCGATGGGCGAGCGCTCGGTGTCCTCGGTGAGCTTCACCATGTCCTCGGTGGCAGGCCCCAGCTCGCCCTTCGCCGCGCGGACGATGGCGCGCGAGATTCCACGGCGGTCCGGCAGGAGGAACTCCTCCAGGTCCGCGAAGGACTCCGCGTGGCCCACGTGGCCCGATGACGCCAGCGCCTCCGCGAGGCTGTCGAAGATTTCGGCCTGCTTCTCCGTGAAGGGCGCCAGCGCCTCGCGCATGAAGCGCTCCTGCGGCGCCCCCTTCTCGTCGAGCGGCATCTTCGCGCGCACCGCGTTCATCTTCTCGAAGGCGGCGTCCACCGCCGCGTCCTGCCGCCCACCCAACAGGAACGACAGTTGCTGCATCAGGTTCGCCAGCGTGTCGGCCATCTCCATGGGCGCCACGCGGTCCGGCAGCCAGCGGCTCCACAGCTCCACCGCCGCCGCCACCGCGAAGTCCTTGAAGGGACCGGTGCCCTTCCACTGCGGCCGCCACTGCTGGGCAATGCCCAGCGGGAAGGCCGTCTCCGCCAGCTTGCGGAAGTCGTCCTCGCCCACGGCAATGCCGTAATGGCCGAGCGTCCCGAGCAGGGCCTCCGTCGAGTACTCCTTCAGGCCCTTCTGCTGCCACGACTTGTCCACTCGCTGCGTGCTCACCTGGATCTCCGCTGCCCTGGACGCCGGCCATCGGCGCGCCAAGCGGCCTTCTAGCGGAAGCCGGGGCGGACGTGCACCACCACGTGCAATCCCACGTCAGGCGGCGGACGCCGGGGGCGCGGTCCTCGGCACGGTGGGCCACAGGACGGGGTTGCGCCGACCGTCCTCCACCCGCCGGGCCAGGTACGGCTCGCAGTCCCGGGCGTCGAAGGCCCGCTTCCAGGCCGCGAAGTTCCCTCCGGCCTTCCAGGCATCCATGGCCGCCAGCCCCGCCTCCGGACCGCACTGGGCCAGCATGTACTCCACCCAGGCCCAGCGCGCGGACGTCGGGCGCACCTCGGCGCGCCCCCGGAGCCCCTTGCGCAGTCGCTCCAGCCGCCCCTCCACCTCGCGAATGCCCATGAAGGGAGCGCCATCCAAGGGCGTGTTGCGCTTGGCCACGAAAGGCGCCACGCCCAGCGCCACCGGGAGGATGCGGGACAGCTCGCTGGTGAAGCGGATGAGCTCGTCGATGTCCGCGTCCTCTTCAGTCGGCAGACCCACGACGTTGTACACCTTGAGCTGCTTCATCCCCGCCGTGCGGGCGAACGTCGCGGCCCGGACAATCTGTTCCTCTGAGTGCTTCCGGTCCACCATGTCCCGCAGGCGCTGTGACGGCCCGTCCGCCGCCACCGTGAGGTTGGTGGCCCCTCCCCGCCGGAGCTGATCCACCAGTTCCTGGGTCAGCCGGTCCGCGCGCAGGGAGGACACCCCCACCTCACGGCCGGACTCCACAATCGTCCGGAGCAACTCGACGATGCGCGGATGGTCCGTCACCGCCGCGCCCACCAACCCCACCCGGCGGGCATGCTCCGGAATCAGGGACAAGATGCGCTCCGGCGGCACCGTGCGCATGCCCCCATTCGTGGTGCGCCGCATGACGCAGTAATGGCAGCCCCGGGAGCAGCCCCGCTCCGGCTCGATGAGGAACATCGAGCGCAGCTCGGTGTGCGGTGTCACGATTTGCGACCGGGCAGGCAGCCGTGAATCCGTGGCCTTGGCCACGTGATATCGCGCTCCGCCCCGCCCGGGCACGCGGAAGCCCGGGATGCGGGCCAGGTGCGCCAGGAGGGCCTCGCGGTCCATGGTCGCCGCGGCCTCCACCAGCAGGTGGATCAAATCCTCCGCCTCGCCCTGGACGAGCACGTCCACGAAGGGCTCCAGCGGATCCGGGTTGGAGAACGTCAACGGCCCGCCGCCCACCACGAGCGGATAGCGGCCATCCTGGCGCTCCTCCGCCAGGAGCGGGATGCCCGTCAGCTCCAACATGGAGAAGAGCCCCGTCAGCTCCAGCTCATACGCCACGGAGAAGGCCAGCATGTCGAAGTCAGCGACAGGGGCCTGGGACTCCCAGGTGAAGAGCGGCGTCCGGGTGCGCTTGAAGGCGTCCACGTCATCCGGAAGGAAGACGCGCTCGGCCGTCGCGCCAGGATGCTCGTGGATTTCACGGTAGATGGCCTGGTAGCCGAGCGAGCTCATGCCTACGTGGTAGGGGCTGGGGTAGCAGAGGGCCACCCGATAGGGCGCCGCCTTGTGCAGCGTGCCCTGTTCGTCCGCCAGCAAGCTGCGAACGCGCTCGATGAGTGAGTAACGGCCCTCCATGTGCCTCCAGTACAGGTCCAGCCTTTTAAACACCGCGGCCCCGGTCAGCCACTCCCATGTGGGGAGAGACCGCCGGGGCCGAGGTGCGCCACCCAGGTGGGGTGGCGCGGTTCAGCAGACGACTTGCTCGACTACTTGAACGACGGGACCTGGTTCGTCGGGACGCAGCAGTTCTCCGCACTCACCGAGTAGACGGAGGCGCAGTTCGCGGTGGTGATGCACGTCGCCGCAAAGTCCGGGCTCAGGCCGGAGCCTGGACCGCAGTTCTCCGCCGGGGAATCCGACTCGGGGTCACAACCGACCGCCGGCCAGATGGCGTTCATCACGTACTTCGAGGTGCAACCATTGTTCGTGTAGGTCAACTCACCCGTCATCTGGGTGCCCGGAGCCGCAGGCGCCGAGTACACGCGGACATTGGCGTACTGGTACACGATCTCGTTCGCCGGGGAGGCCACGTTGACGCGGGCCGCCGGGAAGCTGGGCGCGTTGCAGAAGTCCTCGGCGTCGCGGTCGTTCGCCAAGTCGCCCAGCGCGGTCTGCGCGCTCTGGTCCGTGGTGTCATCCTTAGCGCCAGCGGATGCCAGGGTCTGAGGCCGGAGCGCGAGCTTCGCGGTGCCGTTATCCAGGTCGATGTAACGGTAGACACCCAGCATCTCCGCAGTCGGAGCGACGGTGTCGCACGCATTGCCAGAAGCATCCCGGCCAGCCTCCACCCGGTCGTACTTCACGGCCCAGTGGGGAGACTCCTGCACGAAGCAGCCGGGGTCAGGCTGCTCGACGCTGCAACCCGACAACAGGCTTCCCGTGCCCAGGAGAACCAACGCAGTTTTCACGATGTTCTTGGTCATGTGACTGATGTTCCGATTCCGTGATTGGGCCTGGGATTAGAACGTGTACCGGATGCCGAAGCGGACCTGACGGGGCGCCTGGTACGAGAGCGGGTTCTTGAAGTTCTTGTTCACGTCACCGTCGACACTGCCGAAGGGCTCATCACGCGGCGCCTGGTCCTGGAACTCCACGCGGCCCGGGAGGTTCTCCAGGTCAGCAGGCGTGCCACCCGGGATGGGCTTGATGTCGCGCACGGTATACGTCTGGTCGACCGTGTTCACGCCCTGGAAGTTGAAGAGGTTGAACACGTCCAGGGTGAACGACACCACGCTGTCCTTGCTGACGCGGTAGTTCACGCCAATGTTGGAGTCGATGGTGTTGATCCACGGCGTACGACCGCCAGCACCACGGGGGAGGACGAAGGACTCGTCCTGGAGGTAGGCCCAGTGGCTACCCCAGTAGTTGATCGGCGTACCAGAGCTACCGCGGTAGGAGACACCCACGCTCGCCGACAGGGCGTTCGAGATGTTGAACTCCTTCGCACCGAAGACCTTGATCTGGTGCGTGCGGTCGAACGGCAGCAGACCCGTGCGGTTCTCCAGGAGCTCGATGAGGTCGAAGTCCGAGAGGATGTTCGGGTCGAGCTGGCCCGTCTCAGGACGGAACAGACCGGGGTAGTTACCGTACAGGCGCGACCAGGTGTAGTTGGCCTGGGCGAGCCAGCCGTCGGCGAACGTACGGTTCAGGTAGACGGTGACGTTGTCGTAGTTACGAACCGGCTCCGGGAACTCACCAGCGAAGCCGCTGCCGGGGTTACCGAGGAAGTACGTGTTGCCGTCGTCGCGGCTCATGTCCTCGATGACCGAGTTCATGTTCTTGTGCGTGTAGCTCGCACCCAGGCGGGTGTTCGCCAGCACCTCGTACTCGGCGCCAACCACGATTTCGTCGGACGACTGGGCCTTGAGGTCCGGGTCGACCGGTGTGCCGCCTGCCGTGCCGCCCGTGTAGAAGCGGTTCACGTTGCGGCTGCTCTCCGGAATGGCAAGCAGGTTCGCGTCGGTGTTGCACGTAGCCTGCTGGCTCTCGAAGCTGGACGGGTCGCACGAGGTGGCCGTGCCCTCGCCCGGCTCCGCGAGGGAGCGACGCGCGGAGATGCGGTTCTCACCCGGGAACGCGCGGTCCATCAGGTTGAGCGGGACCTGCTCGTAGTAACGAGCGAAGTTCACGAACACCTTCGCGCGGCCGTTGGCGAACGGGTCGACGATGGCGCCGATACGCGGCGACCACTGATTGCCGAGCATCAGCGAGAGGTCGCCGTTGCCGCCGTAGAGCGCCTGCACGTCGTAGCGGACGCCCAGGTTCAGGGTCACCCGGTTCGCGATGGACCAGGAGTCCTGGAGGAAGCCACCGACCGTGGTGCTGGTCGTCTTGGCCTTCTGGGTGAACTGCGTCACCGCAGAGTCAGGGCCGGTCTGATACCCGTAGCGACGCGCATCGTGCACGGCGGGGCCCTGGCCAGCAGCCCAGTTCCCACCCTCCTGATAGTACACACCGCCGCCGTACGCCTTCACCTGGTCGAACGACAGCAACTCGACGTCCACGCCAGCCTTGAACACGTGGGTGCCCAGCGCGTTCAGCAGGTAGGTGGCCTTCGCGTTGGCCTGGTAGCGATCCAGCGTCTGGTCGCTCATGAAGGCAGGGCCGCCCACCGCGTAGCCCGTCACCGGGCAGCGGATCAGCTGCTCTTCGGGCGTGCTGCCGCAGGCACCCTCCTGCCCCTCGGGCAGGGCCTCGAACAGGGTCAGCGGGCGCGGGCTCGTGTACACCATCCGCGAGTAGCCAGCCAGGCCTGTGCGATCGCCCAGGTTGCTGCCGTCACCCGGCAGGGTGGACGCGGTCTGATGGAACCAACCGAGGTTCGCATCAACGAGGACCTTCTTGTCCGCGAAGGCACCGGCGTACTTGAGGGCCATCGACGTCGTGTTGGCCTTCGTCTCCGTGAGACCGAAGTCACCCGGACGGGAAGCCAGCACGCCCGGCAGGCCTCCCGACTGGGGATTGACGCTCAGCTTCCCAAGGCCACCCGTCGAGGTCGGCGTGCCGTTCAGGGCGAACGACACGTTGTGGTCCTGGTTAATGAGGTACGTCAACTTACCCATGTACTGAATGGTACGGGAGTCGGCGTAGTAGTTCGTGGCCGAGCCGGGGATCGGATCCACGACCGAGAAGTCGGTCTCGTCCCGGATGGGGTTGCCCGCGTCATCGAGGCGCAGCGCATTGAGCGTGCGGGTGTGCTGGTAGCGGGTGAACGACGGCGCGAAGCCGGCGAAGAACCACAGCTTGTCCTTGAGGATCGGACCACCGAGGGTGGCGCCGAAGTCGCCCAGGTTCTGCAGCTGGTTCTGGCCGGTGATGACCGTGCCCTCTTCACGAACCTGCTTGCGGGTACCCTCGAGGGTGCCCGGCGTCCAGTTCGCGAACACGGAGCCGTGGAACTCGTTGGAGCCCGACCGGGTGACCGCGTTGATGACGCCGCCGGTGGACCGGCCGAACTCCGGCATGTAACCGCCGGTGATGATGTTCACGTCCTGCACGAACTCGATGCTCAACGGGCTGGCGTTCACGCCGAAGGCCGGGTCGTTCGTGGACAGGCCGTCCACCACGTAGCCGTTCTCAGGCGAGGTCGAGCCGTTGATGGACACGCCGTAGTTGTCGTTCTGGGCGCCAGGCGCGAGCTCGGCCAGGGACTCGAAGGAGCGGGTCGCGCCGCCCTTACCACCTGGACGCGCAACGGCGATGCGCTTGATGAACTCCTGGTCGACGTTCACGCCCATCGTCGTGGAACCCACGTCGATGGTCGGGGGCGCGCCGACGATCTCCACCACCTCACCGAGCGCCTCGGGGAGCAGCTCCACGTTGACGCGGATGGTGCGGTTGAGGCGCAGCTGGATGGCCGAACGCGCGTACGGCTTGAACTGCTCCTTCTCGAACCGCAGGGTATAGTCGCCGGGGGGCAACTGGGGGATGCGGTAGTTACCCTGCGCGTCGGTGACGACCGTCTGCTCACCCTGAAGGTTGGGCGAGGTGGCGGTCACAACGACGTCAGCGGCAGGCTGCCGACTCTGAGCGTCGATCACCGTACCGATGATCGTGCTCGACTGTGCGAAAGCCGCGGATCCGTACAGCAGACCTGCGGCGACAACAACTCCGGTTTCCCGGAGCACTCGGTTCAAGTGCATACCAGACCCCTCCAAGGTGGGCTGCAAGTGAAAATGACCCGGGAAAATATCCGAGGTCGAGCAGTTGTCAATAGACCGTTGCTTTTTGGTAACCAGTGGGGCAATTGCGCGATCACGCCCCGTCCGTCGACCGTGCTTGCTTGAACCTGGAACGCGTTTCTGTATGGTAGCGCGCCCTTTCATCCGGGCGGAGCGTCGCCAATGGGTGTCCACTGGTGAAGAGGAGTCTAGTGCATGTTCGATTCAGTCCTTGACCGTGGTCAGGGGCCCAAGTCGCGATTCGGCGTCGGGGCTACTGTCTCGGTTATCCTCCATGTGGCGCTGTTCGGCCTCTCCATCTGGCTGTCGACGCGACCGCCCGTCGAGGAGGAGAAGGAGATTGAGGTCACGCTGAAGGCGACCATGGCACCGCCTCCGCCGCCCCCTCCTCCTCCACCGCCTCCTGCCTCTTCGAGCAAGCCGAAGACGCAGCCCAAGAAGCCCAAGAAGCCGGACGCCATCGTCCAGCCGAAGGAGATTCCGAAGGAGGTCCCGAAGGAAGTGGAGCCCTCCGAAGAGCCTCCCGCTGAAGAAGAAGAGGCGAGCGAAGAAGCCGTCGAGGGCGGCGTGGAAGGTGGCGTGGTGGGCGGCGTCGTCGGTGGCGTCGTCGGTGGTGTGATTGGCGGCGTGGTCGGCGGCCAGCTTGGCGGGACGGGAACCGACGTGCTTCCGTTCGGTGCGGGCATGACGCGGCCGGAGAAGCTGTCGGGTCCTCAGCCCGAGTACTCTCGTGAGGCGCTCGAGGCTCGCGTCCAGGGAACGATGATCGTGAAGTGCATCGTCACCGTGGAAGGTCGAGTGGAGAACTGCCGGATCATCAAGCCCCTGCCCCACATGGACCGGGCCGTCCTGGACGCGCTGGCGTCGTCGCGCTACAAGCCGGTCACGTTCCAGGGCCGTCCTGTGCAGGTGGACTACACCTTCACCCTGAACTTCAAGCTGCCGCGCTGAGTCCGGGCGCGTCGTCTAGAGGCGTATTGCTGACTACCCCGCGCTCGTGAGGAGGAGCGCTCAACCCAACCATGCAATTCACTCTCGCAGAAATCTGGGATCACACGGGCCTCTTCGCCCGTATGATCATCTTCACCCTGGGCATCATGTCCATCGCCTCGCTGGTCGTGTTGGCGGAGCGCATGATCGTCTTCCGCAAGACGCGGTCTGACAGCCGCAACTTCGCCGCGAAGATGGGTGCCATCCTGGCCAAAGGCGACCTGAACACGGCCGCCAACACCAACCTGGGCAAGGATGTGGGCCACCTGGGCCGGGTGATCAACTCCGGACTGACGGCGTACCGGATCAGCCCGAACAACAAGGACGTGGCGGTGGAGTCGGTGGCGCGCGCGCTGGAGCGTCAGGCGCAGCGTGAGGTCCAGAGCATGAAGCGCGGTCTGGGCCTGCTGGCCACGGTCGGCTCCACGGCGCCGTTCGTCGGTCTGCTCGGTACCACGATGGGTATCGTCAACGCCTTCCAGCTGATGGCGCAGGCGGGCTCCGGTGGTCTCGGCACGATCTCCGCCGGTATCGCCGAGGCGCTCATCACCACGGCCTTCGGTCTGCTCGTGGCCATCCCCGCAGTGATGGCGTACAACTTCCTGCAGGGCTGGGTGGACGCGCGCTCGGTGGACATCTCCGAGTCGTCCAACGAGTTCCTGGACGTGGTTGCCCGCCACCTGGGTGGTGGCGCGCACTCCTCGAACGCCGCCTGAGCCGTCCCGGGCGAGTCGGGGACGACCCGATGCCCTTCACGGTGACCCTGTCTCCAGCTCTTCTTCGGGGCGCTGGAGGCCCACCGTGAAGGCGGGCACCTCCTTACCAGGAAACAGGTAAAGACATGGGAATGTCAGCAGGCCCCAAGGGGAGCGTCAAGAGCGACATCAACGTCACGCCGCTGGTCGACGTGGTGCTGGTACTCCTCATCATCTTCATGGTCGTCACCCCGATGCTCCAGCGTGGCAAGTCCGTGGAGCTCCCGAAGGCCACCGAGATCGAGAAGGAAGGAAAAGGGAAGGAATCCGACCCGCTCATCCTCTCCATCACCCCGGACAAGAAGGTGTTCGTGGAGAACGACCAGGTGGATGAGAAAGGGCTCCAGGAGAAGCTTACCGAGGAGATGTTGAAGGATCCAGGCAAGAAGATCCTGCTCAAGGGCGACAACGCGCTCAGCGTCGGTGACGTGCGCAAGGTGCTGGACGTGGCTCGCAAGTCCAAGGCCAAGCAGATCTCCCTGGGCGTCGAGGAGAAGAAGTAATGGCCGGCCGCAAGCAACGACAGTGGGTCAAGCCCCAGGCGCAGCCGAACTCGGAGATCAACGTCACGCCGCTGGTCGACGTGGTGCTGGTGCTGCTCATCATCTTCATGGTCGTCACGCCGCTCCTCGAGAAGGACATCGTGGTGCGCGTGCCGGACACCGAGGTCGAACAGGAGCCGACGCCTCCCGACCCGAACGACCAGCAGTTGGTGGTGCAGCTCGACAAGGACGGTGGCTACTCCATCAACACGGAGAAGATTGCCCCCGCCGACTACGTGACGCGGCTCAAGCGCATGCTCGCCGCCAAGAAGGCCGACGACAAAGTCGTCTTCTTCATGGCGGATGACGCCACCAACTACGGGCGGCTCATCACCGCGCTGGACGGCGCGAAGGCCGCTGGTGCGAAAGTGCTGGGCATGGCCACGGAGCTGCCGCAGAACGCCATCATCCAGGGCACGTCGGTCGATACGCCGGCTCCGCCCCCCGCACCCACGCCCTGAGACTCCTCTTCCGGAGCCTACGCTCCGGGTGGGTACGTGGTTCACATCGAGAAGCTCGTCGGCTAGAGTTCACTCCTCATGGCCGACGAGCTTCTCATTTTTGAGCAGACCATCGAAGCCCTGTTCCTGCGGGCACTGCACGGGCGCCTGACGCCTGAGTGCAAGGCACGTCTGCGGCAGGCAGGGCTCGATGTGGAGCAGAAGCTCCGGCCAGCCTACACCTTCGACGCGTGGATGACGTTCCTTCGCATCACGTCGGAGGAGCTCTTTCCCCAACTCCCGCTCGAGCAGGGCACCTGGAAGCTGGGAGAGGCCTATATCGAAGGCTTCCGCGAGACGATGCTGGGACGCGCCGTCCTCTCATTGCTTCGCGTGCTGGGGCCCCGCAGGACGCTGATGCGGGCCACGCAGAACTTCCGGGCTGGTAACAACTACACGGAATCCAAGCTGCGTGAGCTGGGGCCCACCCAGTTCGAGCTCTGGATGAACGAGGTAGGCCCCTACCCTGCCTTCACCGCGGGCATCATCCACGCGGGGCTGCGGGTGGCCGGTGCGCAGGACATCGTCATCGAGATGTCCGGCTACGACGGCCACGCCTGCGTCTACCGAATCAACTGGAACGAGGCCTCGGTCTCTTCCGGCGTGGCGGGCAGCGGAGACTCCAAGGCCGCCAGGAGGTCGGGGTCCATCAGCTCCCTGTAGATGAACTCCGCCAGCAGGCCCGTCACCATCCAGATGGGCAGGATGTAGAGCGAGGTCATCTGCCAGAGAATGGCGCCGGTATCCGCGTAGTACCAGATGCGGTATCCCGTGAGCCGCTCCAGCATGACACCGGAGAAGCCTTCAAAGAGCAGGATGACCACGCCGTACACAGCGGCTCGCAGGCCCGTGTGCTGGTACAGCATCCAGCGGTAGAGCGGCTCGATGAAGAAGAAGCACGCCACGCCGTAGATGACGAACATCCACAGCGAGCACTGTCCATACGCCGTGGAGATGGGCGTATCCCAGATGGCGTTGAGCCCCAACCGGTCATCCACGCGCCATTGGAAGCGGAAGAGCGCCTCCAGCAACGGCACGTGCTGGGCGATGCGCACCAGGTTGTAGAAGAAGATTTCGGCGCTGAGCCCCACCATGCCGTAGAGGCAGAAGCGGAACACGCCAAACGCCACCTTCATCCGTTGGCCACGCTTGATGTCCGCCCTGCGGATACGAACCTGCCGGCGCTGCTGAACGACCCCCGATTCCACTGCGGCCTTTGCCCCCATCGCGTCCCCCAAGGTGGGTGAAACGCTACCGGACTCGTCAGGGCATGGCTAGCCCTGGCTTCACAAATACCACGGGGCTGAAACTCAAGCTCCCGAGGCTGGGATGGGCATCCGACGGCGTGGATTGGCGAGCGCGGGCCTACGCCTGGGGTGGGCCCCGGTACGTGCATTGCTCAAGGACTTCGCGCGGCACGGCGAGAGGACGGGACATGTTGGCGAGAGTGCGGTCGGGGGCGTTGATGGGTATCGACGTGGTGGTGGTGGAGTGTGAGGTCGACATGGCGCTCGGCCTCCCCTACTTCAACGTCGTGGGGCAGGCAGAGGGCGCGGTCCGGGAATCGAAGGTCCGCGTCATCTCCGCGCTGAAGAACACGGGCTTCGAGCTTCCCCAGAAGCGAATCACCGTGAATCTGGCGCCCGCGGATCTGAAGAAGGAAGGCGCGGCGTTCGAACTGCCGATTGCATTGGGCGTCCTGGCGGCTGCGAAACTGATGGATGAAGCCCCGCTGGAACGGCTTCTCTTCGGAGGCGAGCTGTCCCTGGACGGCACGCTCCGCCCCATCAAAGGCGTGCTTCCGTTGGCGGTGGCGGCGCTCAACGGCGGCTTCGAAGGCGTCATGGTGCCCTGGGCCAATGCCGCGGAGGCCGCGCTCGTCGAAGAACTGCGCGTCTTTCCCGTGAAGACCCTGCGGGAGGCGGTCAACCACCTGACGGGGGCATGCAGCATCACGCCATACAGGCGGCAACGTGAACCCAGTCTTCTGGCGCCCACGGGACAGGCCCCTGACATGTCCGATGTCCGCGGGCAGGCCGACCTGAAGCTCGCCCTCGAAATCGCCGCGGCGGGGGGCCACAACGTCTTGATGTCCGGGCCACCGGGTTCGGGGAAGACGATGCTGGCGCGGCGCCTGCCCGGCATCCTTCCGGAGATGACGTTCACCGAGGCCATGGAGGTGACGAAGGTCTACTCGGTGCTGGGCTTGCTGGGTGAAGGCCACGCGTTGATGCGCGAGCGCCCGTTCCGCGCGCCCCACCACACCCTCTCCGACGCGGGCCTGGTGGGCGGCGGCCTCTCGGCGAGGCCTGGCGAACTCTCGTTGGCGCACAATGGCGTGCTCTTCCTCGACGAGCTTCCAGAGTTCCGGAGGAACGTGCTGGAGGTTCTGCGTCAGCCCATGGAGGAAGGCGTCATCCACCTGGCACGCGCCAACCAGAACATCACCTATCCCTGCCGGGTCATGTTGGTGGCCGCGATGAACCCCTGCCCCTGCGGCTACTACAACGTCCCCAGCCGCTCCTGCACTTGCGGCGAGCAGCGCGTCTTCGACTACATGACGCGCGTGAGCGGGCCCCTGTTGGACCGCATCGACATCAGCCTGCAGACGCGCCCGGTGGAGTATCACCACATGGCCCGCTCGACGGTCCAGGAGCCCTCGAGCCGCTACTACCGCGAGCGGGCCCAGGTCGCGCGCGAGCGTCAACGCGTCCGCTATCGCGATGAACCGGGAATCCACTGCAACGCGCAGCTTCCCGCGCACCTGCTGCGCCGGTACTGCGCCATGAGCGAACGGGCCGAGCACATGCTGCAGCAAGCGGTGCGGATGTTCGGCCTGTCCGCGCGAGCCCATGACCGCATCATGAAACTGGCGCTCACGCGGGCAGACCTCGAGGGACGCGACCGCATCGAGCAGACCGACATGCAACTCGCCATCAACTGCCGCATGCTGGACCGGCGAGGGGCGATGCAAGGCAAGCTTCACGGAGCCCGCCCTGTCCCTCCGCCGGAGGACGCCGCTTGGCGGAACACCGGGCCCTCCGGCAGGTCGAGCCCGCTGGAGGACCTGGATGGCTGAGGGCCACCGCGCGCGTCAGTGCGTCCCGGTCGTCGCGGGCTCCGCGTGAGACGCCGTCGTCTGGATGCGGGGCTCCGGGAGGGACGGTGCCTGCCCGCCCTCCGGCAAGGCGCGGGGGGGCTGGAGCCGGTCCAGGCGAGGCGAAGGGCCGGTGATGATGCGCGCCGACTTGCCAAACGTCAGGTACGAGAAGGCCCAGTTGAGCAGCACCGCCAGCCTGCTACGGAAGCCGATGAGGAAGGTGATGTGGATGAGCAGCCAGGCCATCCAGGCACCGAAGCCCGCCTGCTTGAAGCGGCGGAAGGCAATGCCCACCGCGTGGCCTCGGCCAATCACCGCGTAGGAGCCGCGGTCCCAGTACGAGAAGGGCTCCATCGGCTTGCCCTGCAACTGGCGGCGGATGTTATGGGCGGCGTGCTTGCCCTCCTGCATGGCCACGGGAGCAAGGCCTGGCACCGGCTTGCCCTCCGCATCCTTGAGCAAGGACAGGTCACCGACGACGAAGACATCGTCGTGGCCCGGCACGGTCAGCTCAGGGGTGACGAGCACGCGCCCGGAGCGGTCGAGTTCGACGCCCAACGACTTCGCCACCGGCGATGCCGCCACGCCCGCGGCCCACAACACCGTCCTCGCGGGGATGAACTCCTGCCCGATGAAGACCCCTTGCTCGGTGATGTTGGTGACCCGAGCTCCCGTACGGACCTCCACCCCCAGCTTCTCGAGTGTGCGGCAGGCCTTCTGTGACAGGTCATCCGGATAGACGGGCAGGACCTTGTCCACGCCCTCGATGAGGATGATGCGCGCGTCCCGCGGATCGAAGTTCCGGAAGTCGCCATGAAGCGAATGCCGGCTGATTTCCGCCAACGAGCCCGCGAGTTCCACCCCCGTGGGTCCGGCACCGATGATGACGAAGTTGAGGAGCGAGCGGCGAATCTCCGGGTCCGTCTCCCGCTCCGCCAGCTCGAAGGCCACCAGGATCCGCCGACGAATCGCCAGCGCGTCCTCGATGGACTTCAGGCCGGGGGCGAACTGAGCCCAGGCGTCATTGCCGAAGTAGGAGTGTGTGGCCCCTGTAGCGATGACGAGGTAGTCGTACTTCAGCTCCCCGTCGGAGAGCAGCACGCGCTTGCCAGCCGTATCCACGCCCGTCACTTCCGCCAGCACCACCGCCACCTGATGGTGCCCCAGCACCGCCCGGAGCGGCGCCGCAATCTCGCTGGGACTCAGCGTCGCCGTGGCGACCTGGTAGAGCAGAGGCTGGAACAGGTGGTGATTCTGCCGGTCCACCATCGTGACGCGCACGGGCGCCCTGTAGAGATGGCGAGCGGCGTAGAGGCCGGCAAAACCACCGCCGAGGATGACCACGTGGGGCAGGTCTTCGCGCTTTGATTTCGGGCTCACGCAGGGAAGGTCATACCCGTCCAGCCCATCTTCAACGCAAAGCGCCATGCGCCATGCCGCCAGGCGTGGGCTCCCATGCTTGTTTCTCATCCGACTGCGGGAGTGGCACGCGCACACTCCACGCTCCCGGACACACAGCCACGTACCCGGACACCTGTACTCCCGTCTCACAGGAGGAGAAGCGGGACGGCACAGGTGTTGCTCACCTGTCTGCCCGCCGCGCTGGTGGCGCCATGACGGCGTCCCTGGATGCGGCACCCAACACAGCAAGGGCGGCGAGGGAGTGACAGACGCGATGAGCAAGCTGGCGGAGAAGCTGAAGGCGGTGGCGGCGGCGGTAGCGAGCATCGAGAAGCAGTTCGGACGAGGCTCGGTGATGGCGTTGGGCGGGGAAGCGCGCGAACAGAAGGTCGCCGTCATCCCCTCTGGCTCGGTGGGAGTGGACCGCGCGCTGGGCGTGGGCGGCTACCCCCGGGGCCGTGTGGTGGAGGTCTTCGGGAACGAGTCCTCGGGCAAGACGACGCTCACCCTGCATGCGATTGCACAGGTGCAGGCGGCGGGTGGCGTGGCGGCCTTCATCGACGCGGAGCACGCGCTGGATGTGTCCTACGCGCGAAAGCTGGGCGTCCGAGTGGAGGAGTTGCTCGTGTCGCAACCCGACACCGGCGAACAAGCGCTGGAAATCACGGAGCACCTGGTGCGCTCCGGCGCGGTGGACCTCATCGTCGTCGACTCGGTGGCGGCCCTGGTGCCACGGGCCGAAATCGAGGGCGAGATGGGGGACGCGCACATGGGCGTCCAGGCGAGGCTGATGAGTCAGGCGCTGCGCAAGCTGACGGGCGCGGTGAGCCGCTCGGGCACGTGCATCATCTTCATCAACCAGATTCGGATGAAGATTGGCGTGATGTTCGGCAATCCGGAAACCACCACGGGTGGCAATGCGCTGAAGTTCTACGCATCCGTGCGGATGGAGATTCGCCGCACGGGCAACATCAAGGACGGTGATGCCGTCGTGGGCTCGAAGGCGCGCGTGAAGGTGGTGAAGAACAAGGTCGCCCCGCCCTTCCAGGAAGCGGAGTTCGACCTCATGTACGGCAGCGGCATCCACCGCGTGGGGGAAGTGCTCGACCTCGGCGTGGCCACGGGCCTCATCGAGAAGTCGGGGAGCCACTTCAGCCTGCGCGGCGAACGCATCGGCCAGGGCCGGGAGCGCGCCGCCGAGTGGCTGCGCGAACATCCCGACGTGCTGGAAGCGCTGGGCAAGGAGATTACGGGGACTTCCGCCCTGCCCTCCTCGCCCGCGCCGGTAGAGGTCGCGGCCTAGACGGAGGACGCCAACGCGTCCAGCTCGACTGGGACGGCGAGCTTGCGCTGACCGACATTCAGCACGAGCCCGCCGTCAGGCCCTTCCTCCAGGAGCTGTCCGAGTTGGTACTGCGCGTCGCGCGAGAGGCGCGCCTGGGCCCGCCCCTGCTTCACTCGGCAGGACAACACGCCGTCCGCGTCCAGATGCAGGCTGGCGACGTCCAGCGCCTCGGCGGTGCGGTCGCTCAGACGCACAGACACCCGCTCGTCGGGAGTGACGTCTACGGTCCGGACCTCGTAGGCGGCGCCTTCCACCTGGATGAAGCACCAGTCGTTGCCGATGCGGAGCTGGTAGCGGTCCGCGTCATCCAGCACGAGCGAGGCGTTGAAGAGCTCGATGATTTTGGGATGGAGGATGGGCTCGTCGTCGTGCCACCAGCGCATCCTGGCGTCGAGGCGGATGCCGCTGTCCTCACGGGTGTGCCAGCGCTTGCCGGGAGGCGGCTGTCCAGTGGGTGGTTGCATGACGTCTCTCATCTGCGCGTGGAGCGCGAAGGATTCAAGCCCATGAAACGGGGTGCGCTACCAGTTCCGAACAAGTTCCGTGTAGCCGCGAAAAGCCACAGCTCCCCAGAAGTTCACCAACACGCCAAGCGCCACCGCGGCCATCACCGCCCGATTCCGCAGGGACCAGCCCCCCAATGCGAAGAGCAGGAGGAGGTAGGGCGTGTAGTCGAGGCTGAACCGGAAGCCGAACTGCATGTAACCGGTGTTCTGATAGAAGAGCCCGGGCAGCGCACACACCGCCACGGTGAGCCACACCGGCCAATGCAGGCGCGGGCGCGTCTTCGGCACCAACAGGAAGACGAGCAGCGGCAGCGTCAGCAGCAGCGTCAGCCCGTGCGGGTCATAACCCAGCTTCAGCGGGGACAAGGACACCGAGGGCAGCTTGAGGAAGGCCGCCTCCAGGTTTCGTGGCAGGTACTCCCAATTGAAGAGCCCCGTGCGGTCGATGTCCGCGTTGACGCGGTTGTTGAAGAGGTACGCGTGCCCGAACTCGCTCAGCCGGCCGTAGCGGTAGACGTTGTACGCGGCAGCGAGCCCCGCAAGCGGCGCGGCGCCCAACGTGAAGAGGCCCAGCTTCTTCGCGGCGGGCTTCCAGTTCCGCGCCAGGGCCTTGAGCTGCGCCAGGCGAGGCTCCGGCCCGGGACACAGCGCCTCCAGCACGAAGAAGAGCCCCGTGAAGAGCAAGGGCGTCCGCGTGAGCGTCGCCATGGAGAAGAACAGGCCCGCGAGCAGCGGACGATGCGCCCGAACGGCGTTGCGCACGTAGAGACAGGTGAGCGCCACGCCCATCACCTCGGCGCTGAACCAGACCTCTCCCCGGATGGCGCAATAGAAGAACAGGGTGCCGAAGGCGAGGATGAGCGCCAGGGCCACGTTCTCGTTGCGGTTGCGCTCCGTCTCCCCTTCCTTCGCCAGGAAGCGAAGCAGCGAGAAGAAGAGCGCCACCGCCAGCGCACCGACGATGACTCCGAACGAGGTGTCGTTGAACTGGTAGCCGTGCAGTGCGACGAAGGGCAACATCGCCACCGCGGGGAAGGACGGGAAGCTCACGAACCAGCGGTCCGTTGGGAGCGGGCGTCCGGTGCAACGGACCTTGTCGCCGTTCACCATGCGGACGCAGGCCCAGTCCTCCATGTTGGGCAGCACCTGCGGGTCCACGTCCAGCCGCCCCTCCATCCACGCCTGGGCCTGATAGACGAAGTGAGGCGCGGCGCTCTGGCGCAGGAAGCGCTGGGAGCTGAAGCTGGCGAGCACCACGAAGGCGACCACGAACAGCACCACCTCCACGCGGTAGGCGGACAGCCACACACGCCCGACGTTCAGCGGCAGGCCTCCCGACACGGGGGTGCCCGGTGAGGACGCGAGCGGTGACACCGAAGGCGGGGCGGCTTCGGGCTCGGCGGAAGGGACTGGCGCGCTGGCGGCTGCGGGCCCCGCCTCCTGGTGCGGAGCGACGGGCGCGACAGCGGGCGCTCCTGACGCGGGCGGTTCGGAAGCTCCCGGCTCGGAGGTGGGCGGACGGGGGCGCTTGGACTTGGAACGGCTCATGGGGTCGCGGACGCGGCGAGCAGGTGCTGCCGCAGCATTTCAAGCGTGTGGGAAGCAGCGAACAGACGCACGCGGTCGCGGTCGCCGGTGACAGAGATGCGCTCACAGCGGGTGGGCACGCCAGGCGCCGACAGCGCGCAGTACACGGTGCCAACGGGGTCCTCCGGCGTGCCGCCGCCAGGCCCCGCGTATCCCGTCACCGACAGGCCGTAGGTCGTGCCACAGGCATCGCGCACGCCCTCCGCCATGGCCTCGGCCGTCTCGCGCGAGACAGCCGTGTGCCGTGCGAGCACGTCGGGGGGAACGCCTACCCATGCGGATTTCATCTTCTCCGAGTACACCACCGCGCCGCCGATGAAGACCTCGCTGGAGCCCGGCACGGCCGTGAGCTGCTGGGCGATGAGGCCGCCGGTGCAGCTCTCCGCCACCGCCAGCGTGGCGCCCGCCCGACGAAGCGTTTCGAGGACCACCGCGGCGTACGATTCCGAGTCCACACCGAAGAGCTTCGTGCCCAGCATCTGGCGGCACTCCACCTCCACGGCGGCGAGCGCGGCATCCGCCTCCGACTGGGAGGAGGCCTCCGCCATCAGCTTCAGGTGGTTTTCGGGGGCGTGGGTGCGGAAGCCGAACACGATGCGGGGATGCCGGGGACCCATGGGGGCAACCGCCATGTCGAGCTCCGACTCCGGGATGCCCACCGTGCGCAGCAGCCGGAAGGCCCGGTAGGTGCGCTCGGGGCGGGCGTCCAGCGTCGCGCGGATCCGCGGCAGCACCTCGCCTTCCAAGAGCGCCTTGAACTCACGGGGCACCCCCGGAAGGAAGAACAACTGGGCGCCCCCCAGCTTCATCACGACGAGTGGCGCGGAGCCCTCGGGGTTCCTCACGGGCTCGGAGCCCCGGGGGACGCGGGCCATGCGCAGGGCGCTCGGGTTGGGCGACAGGCCTCGCGCGGCGTAGCGCAGGTGCAGCCAGTCGAGGACCTGGGCATCCTCCTCCAGCGGCACGCCCGCGGCCTCCGCGGCGCATTCGAGGGTGAAGTCGTCCGCCGTGGGCCCCAGGCCCCCCGAAACCACCACCACGTCCGCGCGCGATGCGGCTTCCTTCAGCGCCTGGGTGATGTCCGGCCGCACGTCACCCACCAGGACCACGCGCTCCACCTTGACGCCAAGGTCGAAGAGGCGGGCCTCCAGGTACGTGCTGTTCGTGTCCGTAATGAGGCCGGTGACGAGCTCGTCACCGGTGCACAGCAGCTCGACGCGCATGGGCCGCGCATCCTAGCGGCAGCCGGACGGCTGGGCACGGACCGAAGCGCACTCAAGCCGCAACGCCCCCTGGTCTGGAAGGGAGCCGAGCGGGAAACAGCGTCCTCCAGGTCAGAGGTACGCGGGCCCGTCGTTGCCCTGGCTGGACTCCGCGTCCTCTTCTTCCTCGTCGTCGATGACCGTGGCCACCGCGACCGCGGCCACCGCGCAGGGGGCCGCCCCCTTGCGAGCGGCCAGCCGGCTGCGGACCAGCACCGCCGACTCCACCAGCCCCAGCGCGAGATAGGCGCCGCAGCACGCCACCAGCACCCAGGCCGGGTGCAACTGCGTGGCGATCACCGTGCCGCCCACCACCACGAGCATGAAGGCCAGCGCGCTCTTCCGGTTGGGCCGCGTGTCCTTGAAGGTGCGGTAGCGCACCGTCGACACCATCAGCAGCGCCAGGCCCGCCACCGCCACCGCCATGGGCACCACGGCGCTCTCGGCCAGGGGCTCCCCTTGCGTCGCCGCATGGTGGGAGATGATGACGGAGACCAGCATTCCGGCCGCCACGGGGATGGGCAGGCCCACGAAAAAGCTGCCACCGCCTCCGTGCGGGTTGCGCGCCGCCAGCACGTTGAAGCGCGCCAGACGCAATGCACCACAGGCCGCGAAGGAGAACGCGATGAACAGCCCCATGAAGCCCAGGGGCTCGAGCGCCCACTTGTACACCAGGAGAGCGGGCGCCGCTCCGAAGGAGATGACGTCCGCCAGACTGTCGAGCTGTACGCCGAAGTCGCTCTGCGTCTTCGTCAACCGGGCCACCCGGCCATCGAAGCCGTCGAAGAACATGGCGAAGAAGATGGCCAGGGCCGCCTGGTACAGCTGCACCGGTTCGGCGTCCCCCGTGCACAAGGTGATGGCGTAGAAGCCGCAGAAAATGGACGTGACGGTGAAGAGATTCGGCAGCACGAACATCAGTTTCCGCAACTTCATCATTCCCTCGACTTCCTCTGATGGCCGTGACTTCCCGGCGGCAGGACGGCGGGTGAACCGACCTTAGCAGGGTTTTATTTTTGAGAAGGAGGATGCATGGATGCTTCGCGGTGGGTGGTGTGGGTACTGGTCGCTGGGGTCGCACTCGTTCTGTGGAACGTCCTTTGGGTCGTGGCCGTGCGACGATGGTACCGACCCAGGGCGGAGTTGCCCCAGGTCCTCCGCGCCCGCTGCGAGGACGGATGGGAGCTGGTGATTCACGCGCGACGCGCGGCCGTGCGCCGGTTCGAGGAGCCCGTGTTGCTGTGCCACGGGCTCGCGGCGAACCGGTTCACCTTCGACTTCGAGCCACCCTATTCCGTCGCGCACTACCTGACCGAAGCGGGCTTCGACTGCTTCAGCGTCGAGTGGCGCGGCACCGGGCACTCACGCCGGCCGCCTCGAGGCCGGAGGTACACGGACTTCACCATCGACGACCACATCCTCCAGGATGGACCCGCGCTGTTGGAGCTGGCGTTGAAGGAGACGGGTGCGAAATGCGCCTTCTGGCTCGGCCATTCGCTGGGCGGGCTGGTGGGCTACGGCGTCGCGCAAGGCCCGCACGGGGAGAAGCTTGCGGGGTTGCTCGCGCTGGGCGCTCCCGTGCACTTCAAGTCGGAGCCCTTCCTGCGCACGCTCATCTCCATGGGCGTCCGTGCCGCCTGGCCCGCACGCTTCCGGCAGGAGTGGATGAGCGCCAGCCTCGCGCCGTTCCTGGGCTACATCAACCTGCCCCTGTCGGACCTGCTGGTGAACCCCAAGCACATCCCTCCGCGCATCCAGCGGCAGGTCTACGCGAACATGATGTCGTCGATGAGCCGCAAGGTGCTGCTTCAGTTCCAGGACTGGATTGAGCACGACATGTTCCGCTCCTTCGACCGCACGAAGGACTGGCGCGCTGGCATCGCACAGCTCCAGCTTCCGCTGCTCATCATGGGTGGCAGTTCGGACCGGCTGGCCACGCCGGCCAACGTGGAGTCGCAGTTCGCGCTCGCCACCGCGCCAGACCGCACGCTGCATATCTTCGGCACGGACCATGGCGACAAAATGAACTACGGGCACGGGGACCTCATCTTCGGCACCGGCGCCCCGTCGGAGGTCTATCCCGTCATCCGCGAGTGGCTGGAGCGACATGCCTCCGCCCTGCCCGCCGCCATCACCGCCCCCGCTCCCAACCCAGTGGAAGAGGAGCCTCGCGAGCCGGAGCGCTCCGTCCCGTGAGCATCCAGCGGGAGGGAGCAACCGTTGCTGTCGTGCCGGTTCACTTCGGGCTGGTGTGGACACAGCGCGCCGACAGGCCTCGCGTGTCCTCGGAGCGGAATTTCTTCAGGTGCACCTGCGTGGCGCCCTCGCACTCCGCATGGACGAACCCCGTCTCCAGGCCACTCGCGGAGAGGGATTCCACACGCAGCTCGCCGTCTCCCAGAGCGCCCAACGCCGTCGCCGCCCCTTGAATGTCCACGTTGGCGGCGTTCATGCGCGCCAGGGTGTCCGATAGCAGGCCCACGTACCCGCACGTCTCCAGCTTCGCGCCCCGCAGTGACACGCGGGCATTCTGCGCCGCGAGGACACACGCCCCCTGTGCATCGCGCACCACGACGCCCTCCACGTCCGCTTCGACCTGACGCAGGTGCAGGCCATCCCCGGTGACACCGTCCGCCGTGTGCACCCGGCGAATGTCCACGTCACGAAGCCGTATCTTTCCACGCAGCGCCATCACCCCGTACTCGGCGGCGCCGTCCACCCGAACGCCCTGGACGTCCAGGTCCCCGCCCGAGAACTGAAGCCCGCCGTAGGCGCCGCTGTCCCGCACCACGATGTCCCGGAGCCGGACGCGTGACATCAACAGTCCCATGCCGGCCCGAATGGCCCGCACCGACGTGAAGCGGTGCACGTCGAGCCTGCGTGCTTGCATGGCGGACACGCCGTACTCGTGCCCCGTCACGGAGACCTCATCCAGGATGAGGGTGCCGTCCATCACCGAGAAAGCCGCCGCCTGCCCACCTTCCGCGGTGGAGCGCCGCACCTCGGCGTACGCACCGTCCACGCCGACCGCCGTCGCGGCACCCGTGAACTGAAGGTCCTCCAACGTGGCCCGCACGTCCGCGCCGCGCAGCCGCACGGCTCGACGGTAGGGGCCGGTGAAGGTGCTCCCTCGGATGTGGGCCTCCACGAGGGCTCCGGCATGTCTCGGGCCTTCCTGCTTCGCTCCAGCCCCCGTGGCGGCCTCGCTGTCGTGAGGTACGTGCATGGATCCGTCCGTGTTCGACAGCACCTCGGGCTTGGACGAGGCGCCGCGCGGTGCCGATTGCTCGCCGCCCTCCGGAGATTTTGCCCGTCCGCTTTCCAGCAACACCCCCACCATGGCCGCTGGCGCCGCCTCGAACCGGCTGTCCTCCACATCCAGCCGCCCGGCCTCCACACGCACCGCTCCCGTCACCTGCCCGCTGAAGCCCACTCGCGCCAGCCGGACATGGCCGCCGTCCGTGACCTCCAACCCCCAGAGTCCACCCTGAACGACCAAGCCCGACAATTCCACACCCCCACCCACCTGAATGACCGTGCGAGCAGCGCCCGCTGCCTGCAGCACCACCCCCGGCCCCTGCCCCTCCACCCGAACTCCGGGTGGGATCAGGAACGGCCCTGTGTAGCGCCCCGGGGCTACCCGCACGGTCCGGGCTCCGGGCCGCGCCAGTGCCTCGCCGAGCTGGCGCAGCGGGCGCTCACGCGAGCCGTCGCCAGGCTCCGCGCCAGCCGCGTCCACCCAGAGGGTGCCGGGGGGCAGGGACGACGCGGCTGGTTGCGCCTCGTGATGCGGAGTGCTCCGACAGGCGCTGGCGAGCAGCAGGATCAAAGGCAGGAAGGTTCGAAAACGCACGCAAGCAAGCATCCTAGCGCCTTCCCGCCAGGGCTCACGCGCTCGCGATCAGCACCCCTTCGCAAGTGATCAATATTCCAAAGACTTTCTTCAAAATACGATCACACACAGCTTTTTCCAATTCACCGTGGATGGGTCGCAGTGATGTATCGGAAGCGACGCTCCACGCTCTTCCTACGCCCGGTGTTTCAGAGGGCCAACTTTTCGTCTGGAGGCCGATTTTCCGGCTCCAAACCGCAGCCGGCATTGACAGGGAAAAGAGCGATTTGTTACCACCAGCCGGGTTAAAGCACTTCAAGGCCAGACAACGGACGGAGGGGCGTAATGACCAAGGCAGAACTCGTCGAGGTGGTGGCGGCGCAGACACGTCTCACCAAGAAGTCGGCGGCGCAGATCCTCGACATCGTCTTCACCAATATCGGTAAGGCGGTGAAGAAAGACGCCCGCTTCAGCTATCCCGGCTTTGGAACCTGGTCGGTTCGGTCGCGCAAGGCTCGCAAGATTCGCAACCCCCAGACCAACGAGATGATGAAGCTCAAGGCGTCGAAGACGATCGGCTTCCGGCCCGCCAAGGAGCTGAAGAACTCCCTCTAGGCCATCGCCAGGGATTTCGCTCAGGGGCGCTCACCCGAAAGGGGGCGCCCCTGTTGCATTGCGGGCTAGCGGCTTCCGGGTCCACGAGCCACCGACGGCACGGGCTCTGGAGGCGGCTCCGCGTCCCCCAGCGCCTCCAGCGGGTCCATGGGCCGGCCGTCACGCCACAGCTCGAAGTGGAGGTGGACGCCGGTGGCCAGCCCTGTCTCCCCGGCCAGCCCCACGGCGTTGCCTCGCTCCAGGACCTCGCCGGGGTCCACCAGCACGCGGGACAGGTGGCTGTAGCGCGTCACCCAGCGCCCCTCATGCTGGACCTCCACCTGGAGGCCATGGTCGCCATTGTGGCCCGCGCGCAGCACCACGCCCTTGTCCGCCGTGTAGATGGGCTGGCCCTGCGTCGCGGCCAGGTCGACGCCCAGGTGGCGCCGGTGCACGCCTGTCACGGGGTGCCAGCGGTAACCGAAGAGGCTGGTGACGGACACCGGCTCCACCGGCCAGGAGAAGCGCGGAAGCGCCTCCTCGGCCGGCTCGGGCGGCTGCTCCAGGCGGCGCAGCTCGGCGGTGCGCACCGCCAGTCGGCCCACGCGCAACACCACCGCCTCGGCCAGCGGGGCCGGCATGTCGCCATAGGTGAAGCCGTCCCGCTCCAGTTCGGCCTCCAGGACGCTCTGGGCCTGCAGCAAATCACCCGAGCCGACGCGCGGCGCCGCGGGACGCGACAGGAAGCCGTCCAATGCGAAGGTCACCTGCTCCCAATTCTCCACCTGGGCGGCGGGCATCGTCCCGCCTCGCGCCACCTGCTGACGAAGGTCCTGTGCTCGCGACGCGAAGGCGGCGAGCACGGCATGCAGCTCCGGAGCCGTCTCCGGCGCGGGCGGTCGCACTCGAAGGGGCGCGGGCGCTGCATCTGGCGCGCGGGATTGCGAAGCCGAGGTGGCGTAGAGCTCCTCGAAACTCATCTTCGGCTCCGCGCCACGGGTAGCGCAGGCACAAGCTGTGGCGAAGGCGAGGAGGCTGAGGCGGCGCACGGCGGTGCGAGCCTACCATGGCCCGCCCGGAGCGCTCCTTCCCCACCCCGTGTGCGCGCCCAGGGATGTCCACGGACGCGCGTTTCACCCAAGGCTGTGCTCAACCCACGGCGCGGCGGATGCGCTGCAGGGCTTCATCGATGTCGGCAGCGGACACATCCAGGTGGGTGACGAGGCGCAGCGTCCGGGGAGCACCCGCGGGGTTCGTCAGGACCCCGTGCTGCTCCAGTCGCGTCACCATCTCCAGAGCGGACCGGGAGAACTCCGCGAAGACCATGTTGGTCTCCACCCGCGAGGCGTCCACCTTCACGCCGGGCAGCTCTGCCAGCCCCGCGGCCAGCCGGCGGGCGTTCGCATGGTCGTCCGCCAGCCGCTCGACATGGTGCTCCAGTGCATGCAGCGCGGCCGCCGCCAGGATGCCTGCCTGCCGCATGCCACCGCCCAGCCGCTTGCGCAGCCGGCGCGCCTCGCGAATGACGTCCGCGCGCCCCGCCAGGGCCGAGCCCACCGGAGCGCCCAGGCCCTTCGAGAAACACACGGACGTCGTGTCCGTCAGCGCGGCCCAGGCGGACACCGGCACGCCCAGGGCGACACCGGCGTTGAAGAGCCTGGCTCCATCCAGGTGGACGGCCAGCCCCGCCTTGCGCGCCGCTTCCACAACGGCTCGGAAGCGCTCCACCGGCCATACCGAACCCCCACCCCGGTTGTGCGTGTTCTCCAGCGACAGCAGGCGCGTACGCGGGTTGTGGATGTTGTCCTCGCGCACGGCCGCGCTCACGTCCTCCGGCGACAGCAGACCGCGCTGTCCTGGCAGCGGCTGCGGCTGCACGCCCCACAAGGCGGGAACCGCGCCCCCTTCGTAGTGGAGGATGTGGCTGCCTGCTTCGGTGAGCACCTCGTCGCCCGCCCGGCAATGCGCGCCGATGGCCAGTTGGTTGGCCTGCGTCCCCGAGGGCACGAAGACGGCGGCCTCCAAGCCGAGCCGTTCAGCCACCCGTGCCTCCAGACGGAGCACGGTGGGGTCTTCGCCATAAACGTCATCCCCCACTTCGGCTTCGGCGATGGCGCGCCGCATGGCGGCCGTGGGCTGGGTGACGGTGTCGGAACGGAAGTCGATGCGCTTCATGAATCTCCCCGAATGGGTGCGTCCAACCGGTGCTTGGGCTCGCAGCCGGTGTGACATACAACGGCGCCGTGCCTGGACGTGAGACAGTCGCCGAGAAGCGAAAGCGCGCGTTGCTGGTGATGGACCGCCTGGCCGCGGACATGCCGGATGCCCGCATCGAGCTGGACTATCGGACGCCCCTGGAGCTGCTGGTGGCCGTCATCCTCTCCGCGCAGTGCACGGACAAGCGCGTCAACATGGTGACGCCGGCTCTCTTCCAGCGCTTCTCCAACGCCCAGGCCTATGCGGAAGCAGAACCGTCGGACGTGGAGCCCTTCATCCGCACCTGCGGCTTGTACCGCGCCAAGGCGAAGAACATCGTCGCGGCCGCCCGGTCGCTGGTGCAGGAGCACGCCGGGCAGGTCCCCTTGAAGCGGGACGCGCTGGAGAAGCTGCCAGGCGTGGGCCGCAAGACAGCGGGCGTGGTGTGCATCCACCTGGGAGGCGACGTGGCCTTCCCCGTGGACACGCACGTGAAGCGGCTCGCCTTCCGGCTCGGGTTCACCACGAAGGCGGACCCGGACAAGGTGGAAGCCGACATGCAGGCCGTGCTGCCGTCGGAGCGGTGGGCCCTGGGCCACCAGCTCCTGGTGTGGCACGGGCGGCGGACCTGCTTTGCCCGCTCGCCCGCGTGTGAGCGCTGCGTCGTCGCGGACCTGTGCCCGAAGAAGGGCGTGAAGGTCCAGAAGGACGCCGGCGCTACGGAGACGCCGGCGCGCTCACCTCGCGCTCGCGCGAAGTCTTGAGGCGCTTCATCCGCTTGCGGATGAACTCGCGCTTCAGGGACGAGATGTGGTCCACGAAGACAGTGCCGTTGAGATGGTCCGTCTCGTGCTGCACCGCGATGGACAGCAGCCCGTCACAGCGCAGCGTCTGCTCCTGACCGTCCGGGTCCAGGAACTTCACGGTGACCACGGCGGCCCGGTCGACATCCGCGGCCTCGCCAGGGATGGACAGGCAACCCTCGTTGTAGGTCGTGTCGCCTTCCATGGCGATGATCTCCGGATTGATCATCGCAATGGGCTTCAGCTCCGGCTGGCTGTGCGTGGTGTCCAGCACGATGACGCGCTGGAGCACGCCGATTTGCGGGGCGGCCAGGCCCACGCCTTCAGCGGAGTACATCGTTTCGAACATGTCCTTCACCAGCGTGCGGGTGGAGTCATCCACCTTCGCCACCGGCTTGGCCTTCTGCTTCAGGACAGGGTCGGGCCAGATGAGGATCTCACGGACCATGGACGCCGTCTTAATCTCACCGGAGCGGACGGGCAACCGCTCCGGGTGAGCCGCCCTGCACTCCCGGGAGGCCGTCCGTCCGACGGGCGTCAGTCGAGCAGGCTCCGGGCGTACTCCGCGCGCAGCCGGTCGTCTCCTAGGGCCTGGGCGGCCTCGGCGAGCACGGTGCGAATCTGCTGCGCTCGGTGCTGGAGCGCCGGGTCGGGATGTCCCGCGAAGCGCAGCGGGTGGAACTCGGCGGCCAGCAGCTCGTAGGCGCGTTTGACCTCCTCGCCCCCCGCCGAGCGGGCCAGCCCCAGCACCGCGAAGTAGTCCGCGTCTTGAATCTCCTCGAACTTGGCTTCCAGGCGCCGGACGTCCAGCTCCGGCGGCAGGTCGCCCGCGTCTTCATCCGTGGCGGGCTCCAGCGAGACGAGCCCCAGCGTCCGCGCCACCGCGAGCGACTTCAAGGCCGAGTCCTGCGGCAGCCCCGCGCCCAGGAGCAGCGCCTCCAGCGTGTGCTCTCCGTCCACCTGGGACAGGAGCTGGAGGTCCCGCGAAGGCAGGCCGAAGTCATCCGGGGCCAGGTGGATGTCGCCGCGGGTGACGCGCGCGCGCAGGCTCCCGGCGGCCTCCAGCAGGGATTCGGAGGTGAGGGTGTTGCGCAGGGCCTCGGCCAACAGGTGCAGCGGTGGACGCGTGGCGGCGGCGAGCGCCACCTCGTGCGGCGCCGGCTCCGGCACCAGGCGGTAGAGCGTCGAGGGCTCCGCCAGCGCGTCCAGGAAGACCTGCTCGGTGTAGCGCTGAACCAGGGGCACGGCTTCGGACTCCCGCAGGTAGCCACGTCCCCGCAGTGCGTCCAGCAGCGCGGCCGTGGTGGCGCTGCGCACCAGCCGCAGCTCGCCTTCCTGCCGCGCGTCGATGAGCCCGTCCGCGCGGGCCCGGTCGACCAACGACTCCCCCTGCGCGGAGGAGACGGCCCCCACAAGCGCCCCGTCCCGCAGCCAGAGGACGCGCAGGGCGTTCATCACCTTCAGCTCCAACCGCATCTCCATGCGGGCCTCGCAGAGCCGGAGCACCAGCTTCGTCAGGCCGTCCTGGGTGACGCTGCCACTGCGGGCCACAGCCAGCTCGGGTCTGCCGGGAGGAGCTTCCAGGGGAAGCATGGATGCTCGGGCCTGGGCGGCGGCTTCCTCCGCGTCTCGGAGCGCGCGCTCCTCCAGCTCCAGGCGCTCGCGTTCGGAGCGGGCCCGCTGTTCGGCGGACTCGGTGCGCAGTGCCTCCAGGGATTGCTCGAGGGACTCACGTGCTTCACGCTCTTTCGCCAGGTTTTCTCGGACCTGCTGGTGCTCCAGGCGGAGCTCGGCGAGCTCCTCGGAGATTCGGGTGTTCTCCGCGAGGAGCCGGGACTCGGACTCGCTGCGGGCGCGGGACTCTTCTTCGAGCCGGGACTCCAGCGTCGTGCGCTGCGTTGCCTCCGCGTCCAGGCGGACTTCGAGGGCCGTTCGGTGGCGGCCTTCGGCCTTCGCGCGAGCGGTCGCTTCGGCTTCGGCCTGGGCGGATTGCTGGACGCGAGCTTCGGCCTCGGCACGGCGCTTCGCCTCGGCTTCGGCTCGGGCCTCCGCCTCCTCGGCGGACTTCAGGGCGGCTTCGGCGCGGGCTTCCGCTTCGCGCCGTGCCCGGGCCTCGGCTTCGGCCTGGGCGGCGGCGGTGACGCGGTGTTCTTCTTCCGTACGGGCACGTGCCTTCTCGGCGGCGAGGGACTCTCCTTCTCGCCGGGCCTGTGCTTCTGCTTCGGCGCGCTGCTGGGCCTCCTGCTCGGCGCGAGCTTCCGCTTCAGCACGGGCCTGCGCTTCGCGCTCGGCGCGGGCTTCGGCTTCCGCGCGGGCCTGCGCTTCACGTTCGGCTCGGGCTTCGGCTTCCGCGCGGCGCTCCGCCTCCGCGGTAGCCTGTGCTTCCGCCTTCTCGCGAGCCTGGGTCTCCGCCTTCGCTAGCACCTCGGCTTCGACGCGCAACGTGGCCTCGTGCTCGGCACGCGCCTCGGCGGCGGCTCGCGCCTCGGATTCACGGGAAGCACGCGTGTCCGCATCGGTTCGCGAGGACGCCTCGCTCTCCGCACGGACCTCGATTGCCGCACGCAACTTCGCCTCGCGCACGGCGCGGGCCTCTATTTCGGACCGTGCGGCGACCTCTGCTTCGGCGCGGGCCTCGGCTGCGACTCGCGCCTCGGCCTCGGTTTCCGCGCGGGCTTCGGCTTCGCGTCGCGCGACGGCCTCACTTTCGGCTCGGGCCTCCGCGGCTTGCCGTGCGGCGGCTTCGCTCTCGGCTCGGGCCTCCGCGGCTTTCAGCGCGACGGCCGAAAGCTCAGCTCGAGCCCCGTCGTCCTTCAATGCGGCAGCCGCGCTCTCAGCTCGGGCTTCGGCTTCTTGCAATGCGGCTACTGCGCGCTCAACTCGGGCTTCGGCTTCTTGCAATGCGGCTACTGCGCTCTCAGCTCGGGCTTCGGCTTCTTGCAATGCGGCTACTGCGCTCTCAGCCCGGGCCTCGGCTTCTTGCAATGCGGCTACTGCGCGCTCCGCTCGGGCCTCGGCTTCTTTCAGCGCAGCTGTCGCGCGCTCAGCGTGGGCTTCGGCCTCAAGTCGTGCAGCGGCGTCTTGCTCCGCTCGGGCTTCGGCCTCCGCCCGGGCCGCAGCCTCGCGGTCAGCCTGCGCCTCTGCGTTTGCACGTAGCTCCGCTTCTTGCTGAGCCCGGGCTTCCGCCTTCTCCGCGCGGGCCTCTGCGTTTGCGCGGGCCTCCGCTTCCTGTCCGGTGCGAGCATCAGACTCAGAGGTGATGCGGGCTTCCGCCTCCTGGCGAGCCAACGCCTCGGCTTCAGCACGCGCTTCAGCTTCCACGCGCGCCGTTGCCTCAATCTCGGCCCGGGCTTCTGCCTCGGCACGCGCCGTGGCTTCAATCTCGGCTCGGGCTTCTGCCTCGGCACGCGCCGTGGCGATGGACTCCAGACGCGCCTCGGCGTCCACGCGAGCCGCGGACTCAATCTCCGCCCGGGCATCCGCCTCAGCCAGAGCCGTCGCGACCGATTCCAACCGGGCGTCGGCTTCGGCGCGCGCCGTGGCCTCAATCTCCGCTCGCGCGGAGGCCTCGGCAAGCGCCGCCTCTGCTGACGCCAGCCGTGCTTCGGCATCCACGCGGGCCGCGGATTCAATCTCGGCTCGGGCCTCGGCCTCGGCCAGCGCCGTGGCCACGGACTCCACACGGGCACCCGCACCGAGCTCCGCCTGCACACGCGCCTCGGCGTCTGCCAGGGCCCGAGCAATCCGTTCCGATTGGGCTTCCGCCTCCGCCAACGCACGCGCCGCCAGCTCCGCACGTGCCTCTGCCTCCGCCTGTGCACGCGCCGCCAGCTCCGCGCGTGCCTCTACTTCCTCAAGGGCTCGCGACAGGCTCTGCGCACGCGTGTCCGCTTCGAGCCGCGCCTGGGCCTCCACCTCGGCGCGGGCCTCCGCGGCCTCGCGGGCACGGGCCTCCGCGTCGATGCGCGCTTCCGACACCGCGGTCAGGTCCTCGGCGGACTCGACCCGGCTCTCCGCGGCCTGACGCGCCTTGGACTCCGACTCGGCGCGGGCCTCCGAAACGACTCGCCCCGCCGCCTCTGACTCCAGGCGCGCTTCAAGCGCCTGCAAGGCCTGCGTGCTCGCCGCGGCGCGAAGCTCCGCTGCCTCACGGGCCTGCGTCTCGGCCTCCGCGCGGGCCTCCGCGTCGATGGCCCGCAGCTCCGCCTCCGCGCAGGCATCCTCGAACCGGCGGACCTGGGCCTCGACCTCGGCGGTGAGCGTCTCCGCTTCCTCGCGGAGCCGGACTTGCGCTTCCAACTCCTCGCGCAGCGCCGCGAGGTCGCCAGTCTCCTGCGCGTCGCCCGCCAGGGCCGCCCTGGCGGCGCCCCTGGACGAAGGCGACTCCCGCTGACGGAGCCCTTCCAGCGCCGCTTCGGCTTCCGCCCGCAGCAAGGACTCCCGCGAACGCTCCTCTTCTTCCGCCGCGAGCCGCTCCTGGAGCCCCTGGACCTGCTGCTCGAGTTCGCGGCGCAGCGCAGCTTCCCGCTCCAGCGCCTCGGTGACAGCGCTCACACGCGCGTGAGCTTCCTCGAGCTGGCGCTCCGCCTCCTCCTGCTGAGCCTGCCACTGCGCCATCAGCGCGGGGACCGCGAAGCTTCCGGCGCCTGGGGCGGGCGTCTCGACGACGGGCGGCGCCTCTGGCGCGGGGCTCGACGCCTCCGCGTCCGAGTCGAACCAATCCTCCCCGATGCTGCGAGGCTGCTCCTTCGGCGTCTCGGTGGACTCCGCGTCGAACCAGTCATCCCCCACGCCCGACGCCTGCGGCGCCTCGTCATCCTGGGACTGGGCTGACGCGGCTTTCAGCTCCGCCTCCAGCAACTCCCAGTTGGACGCGGAGACCGCCGCCGCGTCCGACTCCTCAGCGGCCTGTCCCGGCTCCGACGTGCCCGCGGGCTCACCGAGCGCCGCCTCCGTGCCCCACGTGTCTTCCGTCTCCGATGACGGCGCTTGCGGCTCGGCGTCCGCCGTCTGCTCGGGCTCCGTGGACGGCGCCTCACCGGATACATCGCCCGCCCCATCCGCCCCCGAGCCCACGCGCCCCGCGTGCTCCATCTCGGGGTCCGGAGGCAGCTCCGTCCAGGGCGAGCCCTCCGTGCTCACGGAGTCGAAGGAGGGCCCGCCGCGCATCGCGGCCAGCTCCGCCTCCGCCGCGGAGAGGGCATCCCCCGCCGGGGCCTCCGGCGTGTCGACGTCGAAGAACCCCTCATCACCCAACCGAGGCGCCAGGGCCGCCGTGCGCATCGACGGCTGAGAAACAGCCTCCTCCGTCCAGGCCAGCTGTCCCACTGGCGGCGCATCCTCGGCCGGCGCGGCGTCCTCTCCCTCAAGCCCTGCGGACGCTCCCTGCGCGTCGCCTCCGGCCGGCTCACCGTCCACCGCCGAGCCCCAGTCCTGCCCCTGTGAAGACTCGCCCCACCCATCCGCAGAGTCCGGAGCCAGCGCCGAGTCGATGGAGGCCATCGCCTGGGCTTCCACCTCCAGGTGCGCCCGCTCCATGGCGGTGTCCAGGTCGCGCGTGCTCTGACGCTCGCGTTGCTGCGCCGCCTCGTGGGCGGAGCGCTCCGCGTCCGTCATCGCCGCCAGCTCCCAGTCCGTCTGGTGCAGCGGCGCCAAATCCCCGAAGAGCGCATTCGCCAGCGCGGGGTCGCCCGCCACCGAGGGTGGCGGGGTCGCGTGCCAGGACTCCGTCTCCGCCCCCGTGGCCTCCGAGACACCTCCACCCGACAGAGGCCGCTCCCGGTTCTCCACCACGTGCCAGGCGTCCGCATCCGCGGGAGCCTTGACCAGCGAATCCACCAGCTCGACGAAGGCCGCCCCTTCCAGAGGCAGCTGGGCCACGGGGGCGCTGAAGCCGGGGATGGACTCGCCCAGGAGCAGCACCCGGGCCGACTTGCCATCCGGATGCTGGAGCAACTCCTCCAGCACGAGGTGGCCCCGGCCACTCTCCACGCCGGGCGCGAGCACGAGCAGCACGGGCAGGTGGTGCCCGTACGCAATGAGGGCATCCGCGGCGGAGGTGGCGAGGATGACCTCGTAGCCTTCACGCGTGAGCAGGCGCCGCACGGCGGCGATATTGGCGATGTCGTCGTGGACGAGAAGAACCGGTGCGCCCATGGGGGGGCACCGAGTCTACAGCATGGCCCCCGGATCCACGTCGATCACGACCTTCACCGTGGAAGGAACATCGACCAGGGCCGCTTCCAGCCGGGCGAGCAGCGGGGCAAGCGCCGTATGCGTTGGCCCCTTCAAGAGGAGCTGCCAGCGCGTCTTGCCACGGATGCGGGAGATGGGCGCCAGGGCCGGCCCCAGCATGCGGACCCCGGCGGACGCAGGGGGCATGTGCCGGGAGACGAGGTTCCCCAGGGAGCGCGCCACACTGGCCGTCTGTTCGGGGTGCTCCCCCTCCAGGCGGACGGCGGCCATGCGTGAATAGGGAGGGTAGGCCAGCGCCTTGCGCCACTCCAGTTCTTGATTGGCGAAGCCGTCGAAGTCATGGGCCAGCACGCGCCGGACCGGCTCCGCGTCCGGATTGTAGGTCTGCACCAGCACCCGGCCCGGGTCCTTGCCCCGGCCCGCGCGGCCGGACACCTGGGTGAGCAAATGGAAGGTGCGCTCGGCGGCACGGAAGTCCGGGATGGAAAGGGACGTGTCCGCCATGACGACACACACCAGCGTCACGCCCGGAAAGTCGTGCCCCTTGGCCACCATCTGCGTGCCCACCAGGACATCCAGTTCCCGGCGCGCGAACGAGGCCAGCATCTCCGTCAGCCGCTCGGCGCTGCTGGCCGAGTCCCGGTCCAACCGGGCGACGCGCGCGGTGGGGATGCGCTCCAGCACCTCCGCCTCCACACGCTCGGTGCCGATGCCCAGCTTGAGCATGGGGCCCGTGCACTCCAGACACTGCTCCGGCACCGGCATGGCCAGGCCGCAGTAGTGGCACACCACCCGGTTCTGCGAGCGGTGGTGCGTGAGGCACACGTCACACTCGCTGCACTTGAGCGACAGGCCGCACACCTCGCACAGGAGGACGGTGCTGTGGCCCCGGCGGTTGAGGAAGAGGATGACCTGCTGCCCGCGGCCAATCGTCTCCGCCATCGCCGCCAGCAATGGAGGACTGAGGATGGGCGCCTCTTCCGTCACCACGCCCTCGCGCGGACGCTCCACGCGCAGGTCCACCAGCTCGATGGTGGGCATGGGCCGGTCATCCACGCGGTGCTTCAGCTCCAGTAGCTGGTAGCGCCCGCGCTTCACGTTCTCCAGCGTCTCCAGCGCGGGCGTGGCCGAGCCCAGCACCACCACCGCGCCGGCCTGCTTGCCGCGCACGACGGCCAGGTCGCGCGCCTGGTAGCGCAGCTTCTCCTCCTGCTTGAAGGACGGGTCGTGCTCCTCGTCCACGACGATGAGCCCCAGGTTGTCCACCGGCGCGAACACCGCCGAGCGCACGCCCACGGCAATCTTCACGTCGCCGCGGCGCAGCGCCTGCCAGTGGAAGAGCCGCTCCCGGTCCTTCAACGCCGAGTGAAGCACCGCCACCTCCGCGCCGAAGCGGCTGCGGAAGCGGCCGACCAGCTGCGGCGTCAGCGCGATTTCCGGCACCAGGATGAGGCTGCCCTTCCCCAGCGACAGCGCATGCTCGGCCGCGCGCAGGTACACCTCCGTCTTCCCGCTGCCGGTGACGCCGTGCAGGAGGAAGGGCTGGAAGGTGGCCGCGTCCAGGGCCGCGCGCAGCACCACGCCCGCCGCGTCCTGCTCCGGCGTCAGGTGGTCCGGACGGCCTTGAATCAGGCCCTCCTTCACGCTGGCCTCCACCGTCTTCTCCTCCAGCCGGGCGAAGCCGCGCGTGGCCAGCTTCTTTAGCGTCTCGCGCGCGCCAGGAATCGCGTGGGCGACCTCTTCCAACGGCGCGCTGCCTCCCACGGCCAGCAGATACGCGAGCGCGGCGGACTGGGCGGGCGCGCGCGACAGCTCCGGCGGCACCTCGTTGACGAGCGCCACCGCGAAGTGCTGCACGTCCGGCCTGGCTTCCTTCTCCTCCACGGCCTTCGACAGGCCGGGCGGCAGCGCGCCGCGAATCACCTCACCCAGCGGATAGCGGTAGTGCACGGCCGCGAAGCGCAGCAGCGCGATGAGGTCCTTGGGCAAGGACGGCGAGTCCTCCAGCACGCGCTGGACGGCCTTGAGCCGCACCTTCTCGCCAGTCGGCGGAGACGCAGGCCCCAGGTAGAAGCCCAGCGCCGTGCCCCGGCCGAAGGGCACCAGCACGCGCTGCCCCGGCTCCAGGCGGCCCGCCAGTTCGTCCGGCAGGGTGTAGGTGAACTCGCCCCGGACGGGGCGGCCAACGGCGATGGAGGCCAGGACGGGAGTGCTCACTTCGGCGCGCACTGTAGCGGCGGCGGCGGGCTCGGACAGTTCCCGGCGGCTTTTCACACCGGAGGTGCGCACCGCCCTGGAACCCCGCGTCGTGGGGGCCTTCGCGGGCGCCGCGTCCGCCCCGCTCCACAAGGGTCGCTGTTCCATGTCACTCCCTTCAACCACCACCCCGGCCCCATCCGTCCTGCTACCGGGGTCCACAGTGCGCGAAGGGTCTGACATTCCCCGCCGGGTCCCGCCCATGGGACGGAACCCGGAGTGTCAGGAGGCCACTTCCGGGCTCAGGCCCCGGTGACCTTCTTCCACGAAGGACGGCTCCGGACGCGCTCCCACCAGGCCGCCACGTTCGGGTGCTTGCCGACGAGCTCCGCGCCGCCCGCGGCGACGAAGAAGTCCATGTAGGGCATCCACGTCACCTCGGCGAGCGAGAAGCTGTCTCCCGCCAGGTACTGCTGCTTGCCCAGCACCGGCTCGATGATGCCGAAGACGCGCTCGACACCCTGCAGGCCCTCGCTGATGCGCGCCTCGTCCGGCGTGCCGCCGCCCATCAACTTCTTGAAGAGGCGCTCCCAGATGACCTTCATCGCGGCGGGCGAGAAGTAACACTGCTCCACGCTGATGAACTGCTCCATGCGCGCGTACGCATGCACGTCGGACGGCGTCAGCGAGGGCCCCGGCAGCTTGCGGTCCAGATAGCGGATGATGGCGCGCGACTCGTAGAGCCGGAAGCCGTCATCGTCCTCGAAGGCGGGGATGACGCCGAAGGGGTGGAGCGCCAGGTGCGCGGGGCTCTTCTGCTCCCCCTTCGTGAGGTCGACGAGGACGAGCTCCGCCTCCTGGCCCTTCTCCGCCAGGGTGGTGAGGACCGAACGCGTGGCAGTGCTCATCGGGAGGCCGTACACCTTCATGGGACATTCCTCTGCGTGGCGGGCCGGGGAAAGTCCCGGCCAGGCGGGGCCAGACTCTTCATGGCCGCCGCCAGCGCCGCAAGGAATTCAGGAAAGTGGCGGCATTGACTACAGGGTGAAGAGTGAGTCGGGCAGGCTGGCCCGGTTGTCCCCCTTCAAGGCGGTGAAGCGCAGGTTGCGCTGACCGCCGCGCCACACCTCGATGGTGCGGGGCAGCCACTCCCCCGTGGCGGGCGAGTTGTAGTCCAGGAAGCGGACGTCCCAGGCCGTCCCCGACGCGTCCGAGTAACGCAACCGGGCCGGGCGGAAGGAGTCCTTGTAGACCCAGAACTGCGGGCGGCCCTCGGCCATGTCGCCGATGACGTAGGCCACCTCACCGCCGAAGCGCGCCAGTCCGGTGCGCCCCGTCTCGATGCCCAGGTTCTGGAGGTGGCGAATCACCGCTTCCTTCAGCTCCTGCACGTTGCCGCTGCCCGTGGCGAGCAGCGGGCACACCTGCGCGACGAGCGCCGACATGGAGGGAATCTCGGTCCCCTGCACGCGACGGCGGCCACCCGACTGGACCACCGCGGACTGGGCGTTGCCGTCGGGCACGGAGGCCTCGAAGCGGCAGCGGCCGGGCACGCGGATGGACAGCACGCCGTCACCCTGCACCTCCGGGCGGTCCGTGGGCGTCCCCAGCGCGGCGCCGGCCTCCTTGACGGCCGGACCTCCGAAGCTGAGGGAGCCTTCCACGCGCAACGTGGACAGCCTCAGCTCGGCGCGCTCCGCCGACATGCGGCGGATGATGGAGCTGCCGGGCAGCACGTAGGCCGCCGCGGCGAAGGAGACCAGGACAGCGAGGAGTGCAACGGTGCGCTTCACGGCTTCTCCGTCTTCACGACTTCACGCATGTACTCGAGCAGCCCGGCACGCAGGTCCGGACGCTTGAGCGCGTAGGCGATGTTGGCCTTCAGGTACCCCACCTTGTCGCCCGCGTCATAGCGCTGACCCTTGAAGCGGTAGCCGAGCAGCCCCTTCGACTGCTGGAGCGTGGCCAGGCCATCGGTGAGCTGGATTTCACCGCCCACACCCGGCGTCTGGTTCTCCAGGATGGGGAAGATGTCGGGCGGCAGCACATAGCGGCCGATGACGGCGAGGTTGGAGGGCGCGGTGCCCTTCTTCGGCTTCTCCACGATGCGGTCGATGCGCATGACGCCATCCCCCAGGTCCGTGCCCGCGGCGATGCCGTACATGTGCGTCTCACTCTCCGGCACCTCCATGAGCGCGATGACCGCCTGGTTGTACTGGCGGTACACGCGAGCGAGCTGGCGGATTCCCGGCTCCTCGGCGTCAATCATGTCGTCGCCCAGCAGCACGCCGAAGGGCTCGTCGCCGACGACGCTCTTGGCGCACAGCACCGCGTGGCCCAGTCCCTTGGGCTCCTTCTGACGGATGCTGACGACGCGCACGAGGTCCGCGATGGCGCGCAGCTTGTCGGCCTCGGCCTCCTTGCCGCGCGCACGCAGCGTCGTCTCCAGTTCGAAACCGATGTCGAAGTGGTCCTCGATGGCGCCCTTGCCGCGGCCGTTGATGAGGACGACATCCTCGATGCCTGCGGATACCGCCTCTTCCACGATGTACTGGAGCGTCGGCGTATCGACGATAGGCAGCATCTCCTTGGGAACCGCCTTGGTCGCCGGCAGGAAGCGCGTGCCCAGGCCGGCTGCCGGGATGACACACTTGCGGATGAGGGGCTCTACCTTCGAGGTTTTGGAGGCCATGAGGGCTGGGAATCTATTGATGGCCCCTGACCCCATCAAGCCGGATAGGATGGACTTGTCATGTTGCTCCGCGCCTTGGTGCTGATTGCCCTTTGTGTGTCCACTACCGCTCTGGCGCAGCCCGCCGAGGACCTTCGCGATGTCATGAGCGCACGCGCCTATGGCATGGGCGGCGCCTACCGGGCCCTGGGGCTGGGCACGGATGCCATCATGGGCAATCCAGCGGCGATGGTCCTCTACCCGTCCTACCGGGTTGAAGGCACCGGTGCGTGGGATACGCGGCAGAAGGAAGGGTTGCTGGGCGTCTCCGTCATCGACGCCGCCACGAGCCGCCTGGGGATGGGCGTGGACTACCACTGGGTGAGCGTGGGGCGCGGCGGCGCGCGCGCCAGCGCCCACCTCAGCTCGATGGGCGTGGGACTGCCCATCAGTCAGGCGCTCATGCTCGGCGCCACGGTGCGATATCTGCGCATGAGCGGCCAGTCGCGGTTCGCCAACTCCGTCACCGGCGACGCGGGCTTGATACTCCGGTTGTCGCCGTCACTGATGGCGGGCTTCTCCGCGCACAACATCGTGGACACTGGCAATGAGGAGCTGACGCGCTACTACTCGGCGCACGTCGGGGTGATGACGGGGCTGCTGACGCTCGCAGGCGACGTGCGCGCGGACTTCACGACGAACGACACCAGGACGTTCACGTACCACGGCGGTCTGGAGTACATCCTGGGCGAGCTGTTCCCGGTGCGCGTGGGCTACTCCTACGACGGCTTCACGCGGACGTCGCAAGTCAGCACGGGGCTCGGCTTCATGTCCGAGGGCGGAGGCGGCCTGGACTTCGGCTACCGCCACGACCTGGGCGGCCCCAAGGGGCGCATGCTGGCGCTCACCATCAAGCTGAACATGAACTGAGTCAGCGCGGCGCCCGGAGCGGCAGGTAGCGCTCCGACGCGGCGAAGCGCAGCAGCTCCATCAGCTCCGCCTCGTTGCCCCGGCGGGTCCGCAGGACGGACAGCGCGGGGCCAATGCTCCCGCAGGCCACCAGGCCCGCGCGGTTGGCGGAATCCCGCGCGGCGTCTGCGAGCGCCGAAGCCTTGAAGTTCTGGGTCCCGGGCTCCAGCAAGGCCATGGCGCGCTCCAGGGCGCGCGGCGACAGGGACTCGCGCACCACGCGGGCCTCGGCTCCGGACGCACGCGGGTCCTTCAGCACGGTGGCCAGCAGCGCCAGGGCGCGGAGGAGCTGCCCCCCCTTGAGAGCCCGGAGCGCGAGCAGGTCCGGCGACAGGGAAAGCAAGGCGCGGCCCACGTGGAAGCGCAGCTCCGGGAGCGGCATGGGCTCACGCAGCAGGAGCCGGCCCACGAGGAGGCGCGGGTGGCCCGCGTGCACAGCGGTGAAGGGCGGGCCGTCGTCCTCTGCGAGCACGAGTTCGGGCAGGTGGACGTCCAGCATCCGCGCGGCGGTGTGCAGCGCGTCGAGCACGGCGGGCGCACAGGGGCCCGCGGTGGCGCGCAGCAGCTCCGAGGAACCGGCGGCGCGGCCCTCCGCTGGGAACAGGCGGCAGAGCGCGATTCCGGTGCAGGCCAGCAGTTCGCCCGAGGGCGTGCGCAGGCCGGGGTGACGCAGGCCAGCGCGCTCGTCGGAGGTCAGTGGTGGACGCTGGCCGCGCGGCGCGGGAGTCTCGAGCCCGTCGAGCGCATCGGCGATTTCGCGCATGAGCGAGGCGCGCGCCGGGTCTCCTCGCTGGTCGAAATACTCGGCGAGGAGTCGATAGGGCTTCGCGTCGAGCGGGCGCTCGCGGATGTGCCGGAAGGCATCGGGCTCGGTGTCCGGTGACGGCACATAGGCGGGCGCGGGTGATTCGCGCGGGTCCATGACGCCGGGGCCAGGCCGAGGAGGCTCGGGCGCCGCGGGTGGCTTCGCGATGAACGTGCGGCCCGGCGCCGGGGCGGAAACCGTGCCCTCCGGGCGCGCGCGGACGACGCGGCGCACCGGGTCCATCCGGCCGGGTGGCGCTTCCCAGGAGATGACGCGGGTCTCCGGGACGGGGGCATCACCGAGGTCCATGACCTCGCCTGTGAGGAGGTCGGTGGCCCGAGGACGCTGGGCTCGGACCTCCGTGTCGCGAGAAGCGGGCGCTTGCTCCGCTTCGCTTCCGGACGCGGCGGCGCGTGGCGCGGCCTTGTCTCCGCGCGAGGACGCGGGGGAGCACTGAGCAGCCGGCGCCTTGGGGGAGACGGCGGCGTCCGCGGACTCAGCGGGAGCGCGTGGCGGCGGGGCGGCTGTGTTGCCCGGGGATGAAGGCGGGTTGCGGGCCTCGCCCCTGGGGGACGACGCGGCTGCACGTGCTTCTGCCGTGGGTGGCGATGCGGCGAAGGCTTCCACTGGAACGCGCGGTTCGCCTTGCGCAGGCGAGACGGTGGCGCGCGCCGCGCCCTTGGGAAGCGGCGCATCCGCGGCCGGCGCACGCGGTTCACCTCGCGCCCCGGCGTCCACTCCAGACGGGGCCTCGCGGCCGGAACGGGCCTCCCGCCTCCCCTTCCGCCCCGAAGGGACGGGCTCCGGCGAAGCCTTGCGGCCCTGCTCCACCGCGGCGCCCGGGGAAGCTCTCCCGACTTCATCGCGGGGTGGCTCCACGCTTTCGGACGCGGGGGGAGCAACCCCGATGTCCGTGGTGGACGCCTCCTCGTTGGCGAGGCGCTGGAGGTTTCCGGACGATTGCGTCAGCACCGGGGGCGCCGCGATGAGTGGCGCACGGGGGCCGCTCGACTCACGGCGAGGAGCCGCGGAGCGCGGCGGCTCGGGAGGCGACACTTCACGCTCTGCGCGGGCCTGCCGGATTCCCTCCGCCCGGCGGGCGTAGACCTGCGCGCGCTCGGGATTGCCCATCACGTCGCGCCACAAACGCGCGAGCCGGTCCCAGGTGCGCTCCCGCTCCGCCTCGTCCTCCATGGCGGTGGCCGCGTGTTCCAGGGCCCAAGCCGCCTCGCCCAGGTGGTCCCGTTCGAGGAGACGCTCCACGAGCATCAGCCACGCTTCCTTGTGGCCCGGCTCGTAGCGCACGGCCTGACGCAACTCCTCGAGCGCGGCATCGGCGTCGCCCTGGGCATCCAACGTGGCGACCAGCTCCAGCCGGGCCTGGCGCGCGGCGGGCCCTCGGGCTTCGCGGGCGAGCTGCGCACGCAGAAGCCGGCTGAGCACCGTCGTGTCGCCGAGCTTTCGCGTCAGCGTCGTGAGCTGCACGCGGGCCTGCTCGCTGTCGGGACTCTCCGTGAGCACCTCGCTCCAGGCCCACTGCGCGAGCCGCCAATCGCTCAGCGACTCCTCCGCGACCTGGGCCAGGACGCGCAGCGCTTCCACGCGGTCCAGCGCACGGCGTGGTGCCGCCGCCAGTGCCACCCGGAGCCGTTCCGCGATGGACGGACGTTCCGCGTCCGACACGCAGCGGAGCATCCCCGCGAGCACGGGAAGCAGCCCCGGCGCGGAGGACTCCGCCGCCTCGAAGTCCGCGCGAGCCTTCTTCAGCTCGCCCATGTGGAGCCAGCGCTCGCCCCGCGTGAGCAGAGCCCCCGCGCGTGCGCGGCCAGCGGGCGCGCGCCGGATGGCCTCGTCCAGCGCGCGGCGCACGAGGGACGCGTCCCCTCTCGCGGCGAGCAACCGCACCTGATCTCGAAGCGCGGCGCGGTCCCCCGTCAGCTCCACGATTTCCCGGTACATGCGCGCGGCGCCCGCGGGGTCGTGGAGCTCGTTCTCCATCACCTCCGCGAGGCGCGCCAACGCATCGGCGCGTAGGGACGCGTCCTTCGCCCGGTCCGCCCGCTTGAGGTAGAGCTGAGCCAGCTCGGCCCAGGCCCGTCGAGCGATGAGCTGAGCCTCGACCTTCCGCGAGCGGGTCAGCTCCTCGGAGTCTTCTTCCCGAGGCCCCGCGCTCGCCTCGGAAGCGCGGCCATTCTTGTTCGGTGCATCGCCAGAAGCCGACGCGAGCGCGGCCTCCAGCTCCGCCAACGACACCTCCATGGTGCCGGAGCGGGCATCCGGCTCGGGTGCGGCGCGGAGCGTGTTGGGAGGTGGCAGCGCCTCGGACGGGGGCGGGGTCTTCCGCCGCTCGGGCTTCGAAGAGGCAGGCGTCTGCTGGCGCGGAGGAGGACGCGATACGTCAGCGCCGACGAGAAAGGGCTGTGCCTCCGAAGTGACTTCACTTTCGTCGACGTCGTCGAAGCGAGCGACCGGCGCGGGCACGGGCGCGTCGTCGTCTGGGCCATCGGCCCAAGGCACGGGCAGTGGCGCGCGCCCCGGAACAAACGTCTTGGCCACACCTGAAGACGGGGGCACGGCGACGTCCCCTAGCGCGGGCATCTCCACTTCCGTCTTGCGCGCCTCGAAGTCAGATGCCCTCGGTGGCACAACCACCGCCGGCATTTCCACGACAGTCTTAGGGGCTTCGGAAGCAGAGGTACCGCGGGGCGTCACCACGGGGAGTTCCACCGCCGGCATCTCCAACACCGTCTTGAGCGATTCGGTGGGTGGCGCCTTCACGGGCGACGGACGCGCATCAGCATCGGGCAGCGCCTCGCTCCCCTTGGACGAAGCCGTCGCGCGCGCATCAGGCCCAGGCGGTGAGAGCGAACTCGACACAGGCCCACGTTGTTCCGAGACGGGCGGGGCTTCCGCCTGAAGCCCATCCGCGCCACGCTCAGGCAACGCGGCAGCAGGCGCTCCTCCACCAGCCTCTGGGAGCTGCGACACCGAAGGCTGCGAACGCGCCTCCGCCGCACCGACCGTGGAAGCTGGCGCGGAGAGCGCCCTCGCGGAGAGCGGCGGTCCCACCACGGTTTCGATGAGGTAGACGGCGTCGTCGTTCTCCCAAGAGGCAGTTACCTGCGCGCCTTCTCTCCGCGCTGGGAGCTTCGCCAGCACACCCTGCTCGTCCTCATCCACCTTCGGCGCGCTCGCACCAGCGTCAGGCACCGCCTTGCCCTCGATGCGGGCACGCAGCACCTGGAGCACGCGCTGGGCACGCCGGTCCTCGGGCCATTCCACCAGGAGCGCTTCGAGCGCGGCGGCGGCACGCGGCAGTTGGTCCACTCGCCGCAGGACCCGCGCGAGCTGACGCCGGACCGCGCGCCTGCTGGAGACCACTGTCGGCGCCACCTCCAGCAGGGTGATGGCCGCCGCCTCGGTGCCCGCCAGCAGCGCCATGCGCACAATCCCTGCGGCCAGACGCGGCGTCATCGGCAGGGTCCGGCTGGCGCGCGCAAGCTCTCCGAACGCGCGCGCGGCGGAGCCCTCTCGCAGCTGCCGGGCCGCGGACCGGAAGTGCCGGTCCACCACTTCGCTGACATCCTCCGCGGGATTGACGTCGGACGCGCCGGGCTGCAGCGCCTCCTGTCGGACCGCTGCGGGCTCCGGCGTGCCGGCGTTCCTGCCGTTTCTCACGCCACCCATGGGTGCGGCAGTCTACACACAACGATGCCCGTTCCGGCTGTTACTGTCCTCCTCCCCGCGCGAAACGCCGAAGCCACCGTGGCCCGCGCCGTCCGCAGCCTCTTGACGGGCACCCTCCGCGACCTCCGTGTGTTCGCGGTGGACGACGGCTCCACGGACGGTACGCGTGAAGTGCTGACCGACCTGGCGGCGAGCGACTCCCGCGTGGAAGTCCTTGACGGCCGGGGCCGTGGCCTGGTGGCGGCGCTGAACCTGGCGCTGCGTGAAGCCACCTCCCCCTACGTCGCCCGGATGGACGCGGATGACGAAGCCCTTCCCAAACGCCTGGAGGCAAGCCTCACCGCCCTGGAAGCGGAACCCGGGTTGGCCGGCGTGGGAACGGCCGTGGAGCTGTTCCGGGATGACAAACCCGTGAGCCCCTCGCTCCAGGCCTATGCCACGTGGCTCAGCGGGCTGACCACCGCGGAGCGACTCGACCGGGAGCGCTTCATCGAAAGCCCCCTGTGCCACCCTTCCGTCTGCCTGCGCCGGGACGCCCTGGTGGCCGCGGGAGGCTGGCAGGACGGCGACTTCCCGGAGGACTACGCGCTGTGGCTGGAGCTGTTGGACCGGGGCTTCGGGCTGCGCAACCTGCCCGAGGTATTGCTTCGCTGGCGCGACAGCGACGGGCGGATGACGCGAACGGACCCGCGCTATGCCGTCAAGCGCTTCCTGTGGACGAAGGCGCGCTACCTGACGCGAGGCCGTGGCCCCCTGGCGGACGGGCGCCCCTGCACGGTGTGGGGCGCGGGCCCGAGCGGCAAGACGCTGACGCACTTCCTCCACGAGGAAGGCGTCCGCGTGCGGCGCTACGTGGAGGTCCACCCTCGCAAGGTGGGCACGCGCATCCATGGCATCCCGGTCATCTCCCCCCAGGAGCTCGGCGCCCCCGGGGATGGACACCTGTTGGTGTGCGTGGGCGTCCGCTGGGCCCGCGCGGAGATTCGCGAGGACCTCATCGGACGGGGCTGGGTGGAGGGTCGCGACTTCACCTGCGCGGCGTGAGGACTCACTCAGCGCCACGAATGGCGCCCGAGGGCGCCGGCACGCCAGCGGCCAGGAAGAACCGCATCAGGTCCTCCGGCACCGGCGCCTCGATTCGCAGCAACTTCCCCGTGCGCGGATGTCCCAGCTCCAGGGCCTGGGCATGCAGCAAGCACCGCGCTGCCTCCACGCCTTCCGCCCGGGCCGCACCACCGTAGCGCGCGTCCCCCAGAATCGGAGCGCCCAGCGCCGTCAGGTGCGCGCGGAGCTGATGCGTGCGGCCCGTGTGCGGCAGCAGCTCGACGACACAGAACGCCGGCCCCGATGACAGCGTGTGGAAGTCCGTCAGCGCGGGTACACCATTGGCCGCCCGGGTCGCCCGCCAGCGGCCAGGGCGCGACGGGTCCTTGGACAACGGCAGGTCCACCGTGCCCGACGGGGGCAAACCCGGCCCGGTGGCCGCGACGTAGCGCTTTCGCGCCCGCCCCTCCCGGAACTCGGCCGCCAGCGCCGACGTGGCCTCCGCCGTCTTCCCGAACACCGTCACGCCGGACGTCTCCCGGTCCAGGCGGTGCACCAACCCCGCGGGGCGTCCCAGCTTCGCCCCCACCAGGTCCACCAGGCTGTCCCCCACGCGCCCCTCGGTGGGCTGCGCGGACACGCCGGCCGGCTTGTCTACCGCGATGACGTCCGCGTCCTCGTACAGCACACGCAGCTCGGGGGCGGGGGGCGCCTCGGACAGGGGGCTCTGCCCGCCCTCCTCCAGCACTACCGTCACCACCTGCCCAGCCGTCAGCCGCGCATTCGCATCCCGGCTCCGCTTGCCCGCCACGTAGACGGCGCCCACCTCCACCAGCCCCCGCGCCCCCGGCTCGGGCAGTCCCAATTCATCCGCGACCGCGCGGGCCACGGCCTTCCCCACCAACGCCCCTTCCACCCGGAACGTCCGGCGCTTCATGCCGCCACCTCGCCCACCGGGCGGACAGCCTCCGCGTACGAGCCCGCGCCATGCGCCACGTGCTCCGGCACGCCGCCCCCCAGCCCTGTGTCCACCGCAGATGTCATGCGGCGGCACTCTACGCGCGCATCGCCCTTTCGCGCCGCCCGCTTCCTGTTACCTTCCGCGCCCCCATGGACCGTCCCCTGCACTCCGTCCGTACGCGGCTGGACGACTTCCTCGCCGAGCTCGCCACGCTGAACTACCGGCAAGGCGCCGGGCTCGCGCTGGATGTTTCCCCCAGCCAGCTCCACGCCTCCTTCCCCGAGCTGTCGTCTCCGGACACCTTCGCCGCCGCCAACGAGGCGCTCGCCAAGGCCCAATCGAAGAACGAGCCCCTCACCGTCCGCCGCATCCGACTGGTGCGTGAGCTGGTGGCCTCGCACGTCGAGGACGCGCTCGCCGCCCGTCACGTGGAGGCCATTGCCTCGCTGGAGGCCCAGGCCCGGCTGATGGTGGACGACCAGACCTACTCCTTCGGCGAGGCGCTGGGCCGCATTCCCCACGAGTCCGCCCGGGGCCGCCGCGCCCTGCTGGAGCGCGCCACCGGCGAGTTCCTCTGGCAGAACCGCACCCGCTACGGGGACCGGCGCGATGCGGCCCTGCACGCCGCGGAGCAGCTGGGCGCGAAGAACTACCCCGCCCTGCGCCAGGACGTCACCGGCATCGACTTCGCCAGGCTGGCCGAGTCCGCCGCGACGATGCTCGCGCGCACGGAGGACGCCTACCGCGACGTGCTCGCCTACGTCCTCAAGAAGGTGGACCCGCTGCTGCGTCCACTGCCCGGCGGAGAGGCCCGCAGGCATGACTTGCAGGCCGCGCTCCAGGCCCCGTGGATGGACGGCTTCTTCCGACGCGAGGACGCCTTCCCCGCCGTGGTGCGCTGGCTGGGCGAGTGGGGCCTGACGCCCAACGCCGGAGGCCGCATCCGCATCGACGACGAGGCCCGGCCCGGCAAGTCACCGCGCCCCTTCGTCGCCGTGGTGCGCGTGCCGGACGACATCCGCCTGGTGCTCCAGCCTCGCGGCGGCATCGACGGGCTGGCCAGCCTGCTCCATGAGATGGGCCACGCGCAGCACCGCGCCCACGTCTCCGACACGCTGCCCATGGAGCTGCGCCGGCTGGGCGACGCGTCCGTGACGGAGGCACACGCCGCCGTCTTCGAGCGGATGCTCCTGTCCCCCGAGTGGCTCAAGCGCTACCTGGGACTGCCCACCGTGGCCGCGCGGGACACGGTGCGACTGGCCGCCTTCCAGGCCCTCACGCTGCTGCGGCGTCACGCGGCCAAGCTGACCTACGAGCTGTCCCTGACGCAGCGGGGCGCCTCCACGGAACGCGCGGACGAATACGCCGACGGGCAGCGCCATGCGCTCTTCGTCGAGCCACACCCTGGCTTCTTCCTCCACGACATGGACCCGCAACTATACGTGGCGCACTACCTGCGGTCCTGGGCCCTGGAGACCCAGCTCACCGCGCGCCTCACGGAGCGGTTCAACGAGGACTATTGGAGGAACCCCGCGGCCGCCGCCTGGTTGAAGGGGCTGTACGCGCGTGGGGGCACTGATGATGCGGAAGGACTGGCCACGGAGACGTCAGGCACGCCGTTGGCGTTGCCCGAGGCCGGGGAGCGCCTCGTGGCCATCCTCAACCGGTAGGGGACACCCGCGAGACGACTACTTCTTCTTGCGGAGCGCCCGGACAATCTTGTCCTTGGTGGGATTGGCGGCGGCATCCCGTGCGCGCGTGGCGGCGACGGGCTTGCTGCTGGCGGTGGCCGCGGGCTTGCCACCCGCGCGAGCGCGCATCGCCTTCATCAGCTGCATCTCGATGAGGAGCAGCTCGTCGCCCAGCTCCTGGTTGTTACCAGCGGCACGGGGCAGCGGTGCACGGGTGCTGGAAGCGCCAGCACCGTGGCGCATGCGCAGAACCTTCTCCTCTTCGGCCGAAAGCGTACGCGCCTTCTCCAGCGCCGCTTTGACCTCCTTGGCCGTCACCGTGCTACTTCCGACCTTGCGCTCCATCGCCGCTCCCTTGCTGTGAAGCCCCGCTGAACATCCGAGCATGTCGGACGCGTCCGGGCCGCAACCGTCGAGGATTGTAGAGGACGCAAGAGTCAGCGCAAATTTTCTTCCAACATCTCGCTGCCGAGATGTAGCGCCGCCCCCTCCACCCCCGTCCGGGATACCCCGGAGTCCCGGCCGGCCGTTCACCAGGCAACGGCGCCCGGAAAGAGCGCCGGAACCACGTCAGGTGCCCTCTTCGTCCTCGGGCTCTGGGGCAGACTCCGGGCTGGCCGAATCCGAATCCGAGGGCTTCTTGCGCTGGATACCGAAGCTGTCGAGCGCGTCGGCGATGCCCTGGGGCTTGTCCGCGTCCGGGAGGAAACCCTCGGGCGGCTGGAGCCGTGGGTCCTTGCCTACCTCGGTGAGGGCGGCCTCCAGCGTCAGGCGCAGCTCGGCCGCCTCGGGCGTCTTGTCCCCGGGCACACCCATGCGCCCGTCCAGCCGGGCCTTGAGGACCACGGAGGTGGCGGAATCCACCAGCACCTCGCCGTCCAGCGAGCGCGGCAGGCGGTGGGCGAAGAAGTTGGCCCGGCGGACCGTCGTCTCGTCCGCGCCCCCCTTCTTGGCCTGGGGCATGGGCGGCAAGGGCCGGGACGCCTCCGCCTGGGCGGCGGGGGCCAGCGTCACCACGTAGCGCCAGGCCGTGCGGCCCTCGTGGGTGACGGTGCCCTCGGGCGTCAGCTTGATGCGCCCCTGGAAGAGGCTGTCGAAGTCGCGGATGGCGCCGGTCAGCTCCGCGCGGGTGCGCTCGGCCATGCCTCGGTCGCGCAGGCGCTGGCGGAAGGGGCCGTACCGGTTGCGGGCGAACACCTGCCCCCCCACACGCATCACCTCCAGGCCCTGGTCCCGGGAGTTCTCCAGCACGCCGTGGAAATCCCCGCTGACCCCGCCCGGGCCGGCGCGGAAGGTGCGCGTCTCGGTGAGCTTCACGGGGATGGAGGCCTCGGAGGTCCACTCGTACCCCAGCGTCGCCTGGTAGCGGTGGGGGCCCAGACGCTCGGTCACCTCGGCGGCGTCCATGCCCAGGATGCGGCGCGCCACCTGGGGGTTGTCCGCGACGTCCTCGGGGGGCAGCTTTTCCTTCGCGGACGCCACCACCTTGGGCGGGTCCTCCGGCGAGAAGATGCGTGCCTTGGCCGCCTTGTCGACCGGGTCCGAGCAGCCGACGGCGGCCAGCGCCACGGCAAGGGTGAAGGCGGACTTCTTCAGACGGCTCACGACTCCTCCGGGAGGGTACGACCAGGCCGGCAAGTTACGTGGGGCATACACGAGCAGCAAGCAGTGGCTTGCGTGCGGCCGTGCAAGGGATAGAACGCCCAACTCATGCAGAACCTGCGCGACAAGCTATTGAAGGCGGGCCTCGTCACCGAGGACCAGGCCAAGAAGGTGGAGTCGAAGCCCAGCCAGGCGGAAGCCCGGCGGCCCGGACCCCAGGAGGGCGGCCGTTCAGGCGGCAACCGTCCTCCCCCCCGCCGTGATGACAACCGGACACCAGGCGGCCCGCCCCGAGGCGAGGGTGGAGGCCGTCCGAGTGGCGGCCGTGACGCCGGCCGTCGTGAGGGCGGCGGACGTCCAGGCGGCGGCTTCGGGGGTGCCCCCCGGCACGGCGGAGGTCCCCAGCACGGGCGGCCGGCCGCGGCGGCGGCGGAGCGGGCCATCCCCAAGCTGCCCCCCATGCCGGGCTCCAAGGCCTACCAGCGCGCCGAGTCCAAGCGGCAGGTGGAGCTGGACCGCGCCCTGCGCGAGTTGGTGCTGGGCTCCCAGGTCCCCGTCGAGGCGGGGGAGACGGCGTTCTACTTCATGACCCGCAAGGGCAAGCTGCGCCGGCTGGAGCTGAGCCCCGCGCAGGCGAAGCAGCTCGAGGAGGGCGAGCTGGGCGTGGTGGAGCGTCCCGAGCCCGCGCAGATCGAGCACTCGCTGGTGCCTTCGTCGGCGGCGGAGCAGATGTTCGCGCTGTCGAAGAAGTCGGTGCGCTTCCTCAACCGCAAGGAGAACCCCGTCGGCTTCATGAACGACGAGGAGCTCAAGGCCCAGCAGGCCGCCGAGGCGGCGGGCACCGCGCCCGAGCTGCCCGACGAGCCCGAAGGCGGCTCCGAAGCTTCGGCCGAGACCGCAGCCGAGGCCTCTGCCGAGACCGCGTCCGAGGGCGAGGCGGCCCCGACCGAGCCGAAGGCCCGCAGCGAAGAAGCCCAGAACGGCTGAGCCGGACACCGGCGTCTTCCCACCCTCCCCGTCCCTCGTGGATGTGGGGAGGGTGGCGATGCCGCCCGTGGCGGCAGCGCCACGCGGCCTTGGCACGTCCTGCTGCCAGCATGAGGGGCCGGCGCTAGGCTGGTCTCATGACGACGACCTCCAAGACGGTGGTGGTAACGGGCGCGAGCCGAGGCATTGGCCGCGCGGTGGCGCTGGCTTTCGCGAAGGCGGGCCATGACGTGTGGGCCCTGGCGCGTTCGACGGAAGCGCTGGAGTCGCTCCGGCAGGAAGGCGGCGAGCGCATCCGGCCGCTCGCGGTGGACGTGTCCGACGAAGCGGCGCTGGTTGCCGCGAGCCAGCGCATCCTCACCGAGGGTGCCCCGCGCGTGCTCGTGAACAACGCGGGCATCACCGTCTCCGCGCCCCTGACGAAGACGCGCACCGAGGACCTGGCCCGCGTCATGGCCGTCAACGTGACGGCGCCTTTCCTCCTCTGCCGCGAGCTGATGCCGGCCATGGCCCAAGCGGGCGGCGGACGCGTCATCAACATCGGCTCCATGGCCGCGGTGCGGGGCGTGAAGTACACGTCCGCGTATTGCGCGTCGAAGCATGCGCTGCTGGGCCTGACGCGCGCGCTCGCGGTGGAGTACGCGAAGAAGCAGGTCACGGTGAACATCGTGAATCCGGGCTGGGTGGAGACGGACATGTTCGCCGGTGCGACCTCGGCCATCAGCGCCTCCACGGGCCGCAGCGAGGAGCAGGCGCGCGAGGCCCTGGCGTCCATGAACGCCATGGGCCGCATCATCACGCCGGAGGAAGTCGCCGCGCTGTGCCTGTTCCTCGCGTCGGACGCGGCGGGCGGCATCACCGGCACGGCGTACGCCATCGACGGTGGCGAGCTGGGCTGAGACTTCACTCCCATTCCGCCTGACTGCCTGCCCGGCCGCCACCCGTGGCCGGGTGCGTTGCGCAGCGGGAATCCCATCCCCACTGTGCGCGACCACCCCGGCGACGAGCCGCGCGGTGGCCAGCAATCGGGAGGTGGGCGTGAGTGGACTGCGAAGCATGGTGCTGGGCGCGTGTCTGTGGGTGGGCTGTTCGTCGTCCGTGGAGGACGGAGCGGCGCCCACCCTCGAGACACCCGCGGATGTGACGCAAACGCCCACCCCTGGCGCTGAGACGCCCGCTCGGCAGGAGCCCACACCCGAGCCGCAGGTGCCGCCCCCGGCGACATCGGCGGCGTGCTCCGGACCGGATGGCACGGCGCGACTCGCGTGGAGCTACGACGCCGCGTGGAACCACACCGTGGACTTCCGGGGGACCATGGACGGGGACGGGCACACCTACTGGACGGAGTGCGAGAGCAGCTATTGGGTGGACAAGGACCCGAGCCAGCTCGCGTGTCAGCTCGTCTCCGTCACGTCTGAAGGGACCGAGCGCTACCGGCGCGACCTTCCGCCCCCGGGAGCCTGGGGCGTCCACACGGTGGCGGGGGGACAGCTCTTCGTCACGGGCCGGCTGGCCCTGCTCTCCGCTCGGGACAGCGCCACCGGACAGGAGCGCTGGAGCGTGTCGCTGGGGGCCGTGAAGGACGAAGACCCGCAGGCGCACCATGGGCTTCGCATCGAATCGCTCGTGCTCAGCCCGCCCTATCTGATTGCGCTGGTACACGACACGTTCGGAGACGCGGGCGCCGAGGACCTGCTCGTCGCGGTGCACGCGGAGACCGGCGCGGTGGCGTGGAAGGAGCCCGTGCCGCCCGTCCATGCGCCGCTGGTGGTGGATACGGAGGGCAACGTCTACGGCGGCGCCTCCGATGTCCTGGAGCAGCGGACGGACCTCTTCTCGTACGCGGCGGATGGGCAGCTCCGGTGGCGGACGCAGCGCACGGGCGTGCTCGAGCCCACGGCCGTGGACGGAGGGACGTTGATGCTGGGCCGCGCGGAGCTGGTGGACGCGGCCACGGGAGCGCCAATCGCCACGCTGGCGACCGCTTCCGCTGAGTCCTTCTATTACTCGCTGGGCCGCTCCAGCTCGACCTTCGGCCGCACGGCGATGCAGGCGGACCGGCTCCTGGTCCTGCCCGACATGCGGTGCACCACCGAGGGCTGCCCCACCACCACGCATCCGGGTGGCACGTTCCTCTATGGGCTGGACCCATCGAGCGGCGCGGTGCGCTGGCACCGGGCCGTGGGCACCTGGCCGATGTCACCGCTCCTCACCCAGCGTGGCTCGCTGCTGCTGGTGGACCGGCCCGTGGCCGAGACGTGCGGCGAGCACGCCTGCACCGGTGAGGACGCCGCGCTCGGTTCGTTCCTGCGGGAGCTGGACCAGGACGGGAACGAGTTGTCCGCCTGCGCGCTGCTGGGAAAGGCGCCGTACATCACCCCGCCCGCGCTGCACCGGGGACGCGTGGTGCTGGGGGCCTGGACGAACTGGAATGCCAACAATGACTGGACGCAGCGGATGAGCATCCGCGCCTTCGACATGACGGCGCCCGATGAGCCGGCCTCCAGCGGCTGGGTGAGCGCGGGCGGCGGCAATGCCCGCTCGGGCCAGACGAAGCCCACTGGCGCGGCGGCGCAGGCGCGCGCCCCAGGCCCACAAGCGCGCTAGAGCTGGTACCTGCCGACGATGGCGCTCAGCTCGGCGGACGCCGCGGAGAGCTGGATGGCGGACTGCTCGCTCGCGGCCATCCGGTCGACAATCTGGTCCGCCAGGTCGGCCATCGAGCTGAGCGCGGCGAACAGCTCCGCGATGCCCGCGTCCTGCTGGCTCACGGCCTCGGCGATGCTGCGCACCGTCTTGCCGTTGCTTTGGATGATGCCCGCCAGCGAGCGGAGGCTCTCGCCCGCCGCGCGCACCTGCTCCAGGCCACCTTCCACCTCGCGCGCGCCGCCCTCACTGGTGCTCACCGTCTGCGAGATGGCCCGGCCGATGTCGCTCAGGATGGACTGCACGCGCGTGGTCGCCCCCGCGGACTGGTCCGCCAGCGACCGCATCTGCCGCGCCACCACCGCGAAGGAACGACCCGAATCACCACTGCGCGCCGCCTCGATGGAAGCATTGAGCGCCAGCACGTTCGACTGGTCCGCCAGGTCCTTCACCGTGCGGGTGATGTCCCCCACCTGCCGCGTGCGCTGGTGCAACTCCGCGACGGTGCGGCCAATCTGCTCCACGTGCGACCGGATGTGCGTGAGCCCACCCACGCTGCCGGACACCGCGGCCTCGCCCGCCTCGCCAAAGCCACTGGCCTTGTCCGCCTCCCGCAGGATGACCTCCACGCGCCGCGCCGCCGCGCGCGAGGCTTCCTGGAGCTGCTGCGCCGCAATCTGCGTCTCATGCAGCGCCACCGCCTGCTGCGACACCGCCTCGTTCTGGACGGACGCGGACTCGGTGAGGTGCGTGGACGCCGTTTCGAGCTGCTCGGCCGAATGGCGCAGCGCCATCAACAGCTCGCGCAGCTGCGACATCAACTCCGAGAACGAACTGGCGAGCTGACCAATCTCATCCTTCGAGCGCACCGCCAGCGTCCCTCGGAAATCCCCCTCCGACACCATCCGCGTGGTGGCCACGGTCAGCTCGCGCAGAGGCTCCATCATCCGCCGCACCAGCAGGAAGATGGCCGTGCCCGCCGCCGCCGTGACGATGAGGCCCAGCAGCACCACGAGCAGCATCGACGCACGGAACTGCTCCGCTTCCTTCCCACCGTCACGCGTGAGCAGCAGCTCCACGCCCGGCCCCATCTCCACCCGGCGCAGCCGCAACGACACGCCATTCACCGACACCTCATCCGGCCGGCCCTTCCCCTCCAGTGCCGCGAGCAAGGCATCCTCAGGCACCGCGCTCAGCGCGTGCGCCACCGGCTTCCCGCCCACGGACAGCACGCCCTCCACACCGCGCTCGTCACGCAGCGCTTGGAGCTCCACCTCGCCCAGGACCCGCCCCAGCACCACGTACCCCGCGGTGCGGCCCTCGGCCGTCATCACGGGCTGCGCCACGGCCTGATGGGGCACTTCATCCACCAGGATGATGCGCGCGCCGCCCTCCTTCACCAGGGCCTCCATCCCCGACAGGGCCCCGGGTGGCGTGCCCACTCGCACACCCGCCGCGGTGTCCACCGCGAGCAGCAGGTCCACGCCCAGGAGCGACTGCTGCGCACGCAGCGAGGGCTCGAGCTGCTCCCCGCCCCCGGAGCCGCTCGACAGCACGGTCTGCAAGGGCGTGTCGGCCGCGGCGACGCGGGCCAGGGCCGTCAGCGAGCGCGCCTCCTGGGACAGGACGCGGCTCCACGCGGCTTCGTCTTGCGCCAGACGGGACGTGACGGCTTCGTGCGACCACGTCCGAAGCGACACGCCCGTGAGCGCGACGCTCAGCGTGGAGAGACAGAGGATGACCAGGGAGAGCGCTGCGGTCAGGCGCGCGGCAAGGCTGTGCGTCATTCGCTACAAGGCCAGGGGATGGGCGGGGGGGCGCCCAGTGGGGGGATGGCGAGCCTACCGCGACAGCGCCCGGCTGTTGAGCGAGGAACAACAGGTGGCAGGAATGACCCGGCAGCCTGTCTCGCATGACACAAATCGAGACCTACACCGATGTCGTGCACCTACGTCCTCGGCGTCGGCGCGCGCGGGGCCATGGACACTCACCCTGGCGTTGCATTGACCGGTGTGGAAGCGGCGCGTTTGCGTGCAGGGCATGCGCCCGACCTCCATTCCAGCGGCACTGGCCCTGCTTGCCCTCGCGCCCAGCGGACTTCGCGCGGCGGAGGCCGCCGGAGAGGCGCGCGCGAAGGCCGAGCCGCCTCACACGACGCGCAACTTCGGCAACCTGCGCGTGGGTGGCTCCACGGCGAACGGCAATGGCCGACCCGACCTGTGTCTGGAGTTGTCCCCCGTGGCGTTCCTGTCCGTGGAGAGCTGTGGCACGGGGAGCGGTTTCCTGCACGGCGACCCCGAGCCGGAGGTGGCGCACTTCCGCGCCAAGCTGCGGCTGGCCAGCTTCGACGTGGAGCGCTGGGGCACCTTCCAGCCCTTCCTCGCCGGGGGCTTCGCGGAGGCCCAGGTGGGCCGCGACGACCCAGGGTTCCAGTTCAAGGGGACCGACCGACGCCGCGTGGCCACGGCAGGGCCCGAGGGGGGACTCGGGCTGCGCTTCCTCCGCCCGCTGGCCGCGGGCTTCGAGCTGGTGGGCGACTTCAACTTCAGCCTGGCGTGGATGCCCCACGCTCCCGAGCTCGTCCAGCCCGGGAACACGTGGCTGCCGTCCGCCAGCCTCTCCTTCGGCGTGGGCTTCTGACGCGCCTCACGCGTCCGCGACGCGCAGCACCACCGCGGTGATGTTGTCCTTGCCCCCCGCCTCGTAGGCGTCCGCGACCAGCGCGTCACAGACCTCGCGCGCGGAGGACATCGTCAGGCGCTTCATCAGGCCCTCCACGCCCAGCGGCTCATAGAGCCCGTCCGAGCACAGCAGGAACACATCGCCCGGCTCCGTCTGAAGCCGCTGCACGGTGGGCTCCGCGTTCTCCGTGCCCAGCGCGCGGGTGATGAGGTGGCGCAAGTTGCCCGAGCCTCCCGGCGGCTCCATGCCCGCGTCCCGAAGCTCCTCGATGAGCGAGTGGTCGCGCGTGAGCGACTCCAGCTTTCCGCCACGCAACCGGTACAGGCGGCTGTCGCCCACGTGCGCCACCGCCGCGCCGTGCTCGCTCACCGCCAACGCCACGACGGTGGACGCCATCTCCCGCAGCCGGCCCACGCGCTGCGCCTGGAGGTTGCGCTGCGCCAGGGCCGAGCACGCCGCCAACAGGTTCTCTTCACGGCTGCGGCGAGGGTCCGGCACCGTGGGCCACGTCGAATCCCGGTCCTGCCCCAGGCGCAGGCCAAAGCCCACGAAGGTGTCCACGACACACCGGCTGGCGACTTCTCCCCCCTCTTGTCCGCCCAGCCCATCCGCCACGACGAACAGCCCCAGCTCCGGTGCGACGCAGAACGCATCCTCGTTGTGCGGCCGCCGACCGATGTGGGTCTGTCCCGCGCTGTCCATTCTCATGACTGCCTCCTCGGGCCTCCCACCAGCAAGCGAGAGGCCAGCGTCCTTCCCCCCGACGGACGCAAGGAACGGATACTCCGGTTCTGGGGATTCCTGGGAAGGGACCGCCACGGCGCCGTGACAACCCCCCTCCCCCGTCCACTGGCAGACGCTGCAAGTGCCCTCCACCCGTCAACAGCCCCCAGAACGTGGGGTCACGACCCCACACCTCCGCCTGACACCTGGGCCCCACTCCCCCAGGGGGCGCTTGTCCGCCAGGACGCTCCCGTCAGGGTGCGCGAATGCCATGACAACGAAACGAGGAACCCAGCATGCCCGGGCCTGTTCCCTGGCAACTTCTCCGGTGACGAGGCGACAATTCCGATGCGGCCCGGTGTGCGCGCCGCAGGGAGCCTTTGATGTCGTCCATCCGCCGCATCACCGCGAGCATCTCCAGCGCCATCTCCCGCGCCCGGCTCGACACGAGCCTGGAGTCGGTGTCACCGCTCGCGCCCCGCGAGCCGCTGCAGCCGATCCCCGCGGTGCGGCGTGGCTATGCCGACGAGAGCGAGTTCCAGGCGGAGGTGGATGACCTGGACACGTCGCTCGCAGCGCACGCGCCGATGCTGGCGGGCGTGGACGCCGCGAATGCGGAAGCGCCCGAACACCTGCGCGTGTTCGCCGGCGAGAGCTCCTTCGAAGCGGCTCCGCCGCGGTATTCGCAGCTGCTGGGCTCGCAGCTTCCCGCCGCGCTCGGCGCGCCCCGGGAGCCGGTGAGTGGCGCGGCGCAACGGCCCTCCTTCCGAGGGGGCAGCGCCCAGGACATGGGCAGCGACCTGCTCTCGCCGGAGGCCGCCGCGTGGGAGTTGCAGAACCGGGACACCTCCACCGCGCCCACGCCCATGGAAGCGGAGGACGTGCTGTTCATGCTGAATGGCCCCGGCGCCGCGGCCGACCTGGAGCCGCCGCTGGAGCTGGGACTCGAGGACATCTTCGAGGAAGCCCCGCGACTGCACGCCGCGGAAGACGCGCTCTTCATGGCTGGAGCCGATGACGCTTCAGCGGCCATCTCCGACGCCGCGGAGCCCCAGCAGCCGAGCCTCGCCGCCGCTCGCTCCGGCGCGCCGGTGAACTTCGCGACCGAGGCCGCGGGCATCGATGCCGTTCCCGCCGACCTGGTGACGGCCGCGGCCGGTGACGCGCGCGTGGATGATGCGCCCGCGGGCTACGCGCTGGGCAGCGCCTACGCGGCCACCTACGGGCAGCAGTTCGCCGTGAGGCAGGCGCTGGACCCGGCGGTCAGCCCCGCGGGGCCAGACGAGTTCCTCGCGGACCCGAATGACTTGAACATGCTGCCGCCGGAGGAGCCGTCCCTGGACGATGCCGCCGTGGCAGGCGTCCTGGGCTCCATCTCCGCCAACCCCGCGGCGGCCAGCGCGCCGGTGGCCGCCACCTTCGCCTCACAGGGCGTGGAAGTGGTCGCGGAGGCGTTGGAGCCGGAGCTGCGGCCCGAGGCGAACCCCCGCACCACCGAGGCACCTGCGCCCGAGAATCCGCGGGACTGAGCCCCTCACGGCCTGGGCGGCGCTTCTTCCTGGTCGATGCCGTCGAGGTACGTCTGCGCCTCGATGACCTCCCGGTTCAGCTCGTCCAGATAGCGCCGCCGCTCCGGACTCTGCCACTCCGCGGCGGAGAAGGACGTGGAGGGATAGTCATTCGTGGTGTGCACGTACCCACGCAAGCTCGTCATCAGCTCGCGATCCGGGTCTCCCCGCTCCTTGAGGAGGAAGCCCTCCACGTCGCGCAGCTTCAGGGGGAAGGTGGGCACTTCGTCCAGCACCAGGTTGCCGGCGATGGTGAGCTTCACCTCCTGCTCGCCGCGCTTCAGCTCCTCGTTGAAGGACACGTGCGCGAAGGGCATGCCGCTCTCGTCATCCACGCGGCCCGCCACCACGTACCGTCCGGCCTTCTGGACCTGAATCCCGAGGTAGAGCTGAAGCGAGCCTTGCTCCAGCACCTCCCGCACCCGGCCCGTGAAGAGCGCCGGAGGCGACGGCGTGTACATGATGTCGAAGAACGCGGTGCCCTCCGCGCCTCCCGAGCGCACCTGCACGTCCACGCGCAGCGTGCCTGAATAGATGGGGAACCCCTGCTTCGACGGCTGGAAGCGCCCGGTGAAGGTGCCATCTCCGGAGAGCGCGTCGCCCGCGGCGCCGTCGTCCGAGAAGACGAGGGGGACCGCCGGCATGCCACCCGCGCCAGGCATGTGCTCGGCCTCGTGCGCGGAGGCGGACACCACCTGGCAGGGCCTGGGCATGCGGCGCGCGTCCTCGCAGCCGACGAAGAAGTGCACCACCTCGTCGCCGACGACGAAGACGCGGTCCTGCTTCAGCCTGAGTTGGATGTCGGAGCCGTCCTTGTTCAGCGGGCGCGTGCGCTCCGGCTCCGCCATCTCCATCTGGTCCGGGTGCTCACTGGCGGGACGCGACTCCGGCGGATAGCGCGTCGCCTTCATGTACGACTCCAGCGTCTGCTTCGCGCGCTCCAGCCGCTGCGCCCACAACTGGCGCCGCGCGTCCCGCTCCGCTTCCTCCGGGCTGCGGGCCGGGTCCTGCACGGCCACTCCTGGCACGCGCCCCGTCGGCCCGCCCATGCCGCCTCCCGACTTCCGCGGCGCGGGGTTCGGCATTCCAGACGGCGAGGACGCTTCCCATGCACCATCCTCGCCGGAGGACTCCGGGCCGGCACCTGCTTCCATCCACCACCACCCCACGCCCCCCAGCACCAGCGGGATGAGGGGAATGGCCCACAGGGCGCGGCGCATCCGGGACGCGGGGGCGGAAACGGTGCCAGTCGGAGTCATGTCGCTTCTTGCGGTGGAGGGGGCTCAGTACGCGTAGGTGACCACGTCCTGGCGAACCGGCGCGATGATGCCACCCCAGTTGCCTCCGGCGTAGTGGTTGTACGCCTCCCGGTCGTCGCGCAGCTCCACCGTGTGGTAGCTCCACTTCGCGCGCCCGTCGCTGGTCGCGGCCGTGCCCAGGTTCAGGGTGCCGCCACAGAACCAGTCACCGGGGTTGCACTGCGAGCTGCCCGCGCTGCCCGAAACGCCCCCCGTCGAGTGGTACGACACCGCCTCATCGTCCTGGCCGGGGAGCACGCCGGAGTACAGCGTGCCCTTGGCACCCGCGAACATGTAGAACCACACGTTGCGCGTGGTGTTGTGGTTGTACATGGCGCGCGCGGTGGTGGTGACCAGGTCGCTCACCAGCGGCTCATTCACCGCCCACTCGCCAATGTCGGCCAGCTCGCTGCCGCCGCCCGCGCCCGACGCCACGTTCACCCAGCGGATGTTCCAGCCCGTCTGCTTCGCGCCGCCGCTCACGTTGCCACACACGCCGCTGGCGTTGGGGGTCGCGTTCTTCACCTCGCGCTGCGAGCCGCCATACATCGACAGCGCGTAGCCAATCTGGAGGTTCCCCGCGCTGTGCGCGGCGACGTAGCACCAGTTGTCCCCCGTGCAGAAGCAGTCCAGCGCGTCGCGGATGCGGTAGTTCTGCGAGCCGATGCGCTCACGGCCGTCCCAGTTGACGGCCTTCTTGTTCACGCCCGCCGCGACGCTCGCGGAGCCCCAGTAACTGAAGTCATTGTAGTTGCCGGGCTGCGTCGTGCCGCCGTTGCGGCCATGAATCCACAGCGTGTAGTTGGCTGCGGCGGCCTCCGTGCCCGCCAGCATCGTTGCGGCGACAATGACCGTACCGAAGAACTTCTTCATGTTGAGCGCCTCCAGCGCTGCGTAGGGGGTACCTGCCCGGCGGGGGACCAGGCGGCGGGGCGTACTGTAGAGGCGCGGTGTGTAAAAGGTCGAGGTCACGGAAACCTCGAAGTGCGCGCGAAGACTGACGCAACGCATCACCCCGTGGACTCCCGCGAGGGAGATGACACTCGAGACGGCCGCGTCAACGCGATGTGTCGACCACGTAGCGCTCCAGTCGTTCCAGCGCGTCGGGCAGATTCGTACGGCCCAGCCCCAGGCGGAAGTGGTTGCCGGGGAAGTCGTAGACGTCTCCGGGCAGCAGCAGCACGCCTTCGCGCTCGCGCAATTCCTCGGTGAAGCGGGCCACGGGCGTCTCACGCAGCAGCCTGGGAAAAGCCACGCTGCCCGCGCGCGGGCGCACCCACCGGAAGGTGTCCGGGTGCCGCGCGAAGAAGCCATCCAACAGGGAGAGGTTCGCCGCGAGCAGCTCCCGGCTGCGCGCCAGCACCCGCGCCTTCGCGCGCAGCGCGATGAGTGACAGCACCTCGCTGGGCGCGCTGTTGCAGATGGTCGTGTAGTCCTTGTAGGCCGCGCAGCGCCGCAAGAGCTCCACGTCACGGCAGGCCAGCCACCCCACGCGCAGCCCCGCCAGTCCGAAGGCCTTGGACATCACCCCCAGGCTGATGCCGTGCGGCGTGTGGCTGGCCGCGGGCGGCAACGTGTCGCGCGTGTCGTACTCCAGCAGCCGGTACACCTCGTCAGACAGCAGGTGGATGCCACGCTCGCGCGACAGCTCGCACAGCGCGTCGAAGGTGGCCCGGTCCAACAACGCGCCCGTGGGGTTGTGGGGGAAGTTCACCACCAGCAGCCGCGTCTGGGGCGTCAGCGCGCGGCGCAGCGCATCCAAGTCCAATGCCCAGCCGTCCTCCTCGCACAGGCGCAGCAGCGTCACGTCCGCGCCCGTGGCGCGCGCCACCTCGTGCAGGGACTGGTAGCCCGGCCAGGTGACGACGGCGTGGTCCCCGGGGCCCAGCAGCACGTTGATCAGGACGAAGAGCGCCTCCTCCGCGCCGGCGAAGGTGAGCACCTGCTCCGGAGAGAGCCCGGGGTACAGGGCGGCAATCTCCTCGCGCAGCGCGGGCAGGCCGGTGGATTCGGTGTAGCCCAGCGTCAGCCCCTCCCAGCGGGCCCGCTCGTCCGGGCCGGCGAGCGCCAGCAAGTCCGCCATCCGCCAGCCCTCGATGTCCGAGGAACACAGCAGGTACGGCGCCGCGAACTCCCAGCGCGCGAAGTACCGCTCCAGCTTGAAGTCGGGGATGCGCATGCCGTGAGTGTCTGCCTGCTTCGCGGCCTGCCGTCCAGCGGCGCCCGGAAACGGCCCCGCGTGCCTAGCTTGAGTCGCGTCCTTTCCGAACCCTGGCCTTGTTGGAGCCCCTATGCCCACGCTCGACATTCCCATCACCCTGCTGGACCCGGACGGTGGGTGGATCAACATGCCCGTCCATGTCTCGGAGCTGGATGAGCTCCCCGTCCTCCTCCACTTCTTCTCCGCCAAGCAGCGCGGCGCTGACGAGGACATCGACGCGGTGAAGCGCATCATCGCGGAGTACGGTGCGCGGGGGCTGAAGGTCATCAGCGTGGATGTCACCCACTCCGACAAGGAGCTGCGGGACACCAACGCAGTGGAGGCCTTCGCGCGAAAGCACGGGCTCTACCACCCCATCGCCGTGGATGACGGCTCCATGGCGCGGGCCTACGACGTGGCGGACACGCCCGCGTGGCTCGTGTTCGACGCGGACTCCGGCCGGCTGCGCCACCACTTCTCCGGAAAGAACGCGTCCCCCCACGTGCGGCAGGTGCTGGAGCGCTTCATCCAGGCCAGCGCCGCGGCCCCCTCACCCGCCCCCTGACTCCAGGAGTCCACCATGCCAGCTCACCGCAAGGATTCTGACTCGTCCCGCATCTCGCTCGGCACCGTGGCCGCGGCCGGCATCGGCGCGGCGCTGGGACTGCGCCGCATCCTCCGCTCCCGATTCCAATTCAAGGACAGCACCGTCCTCATCACTGGCGGCTCTCGCGGCCTGGGGCTGGTGCTGGCGCGACAGCTCCTGAAGGAAGAGGCCCGGGTGGCCATCTGCGGCCGGGACGAGCAGACGCTGGAGCGGGCCCGCGAGGAACTGGAGCGCACCGGCGGCGAGGTCTACGCCATCCCCTGCGACGTGCGAGATCCGGTGCAGGTGGAGGCCATGGTCTCCGCCATCCACGAACGCTGGGGCGCGGTGGACGTGCTCATCAACAACGCCGGCGTCATCCAGGTGGGACCGCTGGAGTCCATGACGCTGGAGGACTTCCAGGAGGCCATCGACACACACCTGTGGGCGCCGCTGTACACCACGCTGGCCGTGCTGCCGGAGATGAAGCGGCGCGGAAAGGGGCGCATCGTCAACATCGCCTCCGTGGGCGGAAAGGTGAGCGTCCCCCACCTGGTGCCGTATTCGGCCAGCAAGTTCGCGCTGGTGGGCCTGTCGGACGGCCTTCGCGCGGAGCTGCGCCAGGACGGCATCGTCGTCACCACGGTGTGCCCGGGGCTGATGCGCACGGGCAGCCCGCGCAACGCGTACTTCAAGGGCAACCACGAGGCGGAGTACGCGTGGTTCGCCACCGGGGACTCCCTGCCCCTCACCTCGCTGAGCGCTGAACAGGCCGCACGCAAGATTCTGGACGCGTGCCGGCGGGGTGACGCCGAGGCACTGCTGGGCGCACCGGCGAAGCTGGCCGCCGTGGGCCGCGCGCTGGCCCCCAGCCTGACGGCCACCCTCACCGCCTGGGCCAACCGCTTCATGCCCCAGGACAGCAGCCAGGACCGCTATAGCGGCAGCCAGAGCGAGACGCCGCTGACCCAGTCCTGGCTCACCGAGCTGACGCGGCGCGCGGCCGAGCGCAACAACGAGACCGAGGTGCCGCTGCACTGACGGCCCCCGGCGGCGAACGCGGGCGCTAGTCCTGCGCCCGCTCCATGGCCCAGTGGCCACGGTGCTCGTAGGCCAGGGCCAGCTGTTCGCGCAGGGCGGCCAGCATCCGCGTGTTGCCGTCCTGCTCGTACCCCTGGAGCGCCTGCTGGCAGCGGGGCACGCGCGCGAGGAACTCCTTCACCGCGTCCACCGTCAGCGCCTTCACGTACATGCCGTACCCCAGCTGCTCCAGGTACAGCGCGTTGATGACCTGCTCGAACTGCCCCTCCAGCGGCACGCTCAGCACCGGCTTGCGCAGGTACACCGCCTCGCTCATCAGCGTGAAGCCGCCGCTGGCCACCACGCCCCGCGCGGTGCGCAGGTCATCGATGAAGCCCTTTTCACTGAAGGGCCGGTACGTGAGGTTGCCGTCCACCAGGTCCTCGGTGATGTCGCGGCGCAGCCCGTACACGCGGCAGGGGATGCCCGCGGCCTTGAGGATGTCCGGCAGCGCCGTGTTCGTCGTCGACGTCTGGTACACGAGCAGGTGCTCACCGGGCTCGGACTTCGCCTCCAGGATTTCGGGGCGCAGAATCGACGGGGCGAGCGTGGTGCGCCGCTTGCGGAGCTCCGGGTAGAAGAACGTGGTGACCAGGTAGTGGAAGGCCCCCGGCAGCTTCGCCTTCACGATGGCGCGCGACGTCTCGAAGCTGTCCTCGTGGCCCGCCAGCAGCGCCGGCTCGTGCTTGCACCGGTTGATGACCTGCATGTTGTCCACGCTGATGACGGGCAGCCGGTGATTCCGGGCGAACATGTAGCTGAACGACTCGAAGTCGCTCACCACCACGTCCGGGCGGAAGCCGTCCACCAGCTCGAAGTACTGGCGGATGTTCTGCGGCCAGCCCTTCACGGCGCCCGTGAGGTTCTGCAGCACCGTCTGCCACTTCTTCACCGAGTTGCCCTCGTACGCGAGCGTCAGCCCCCAGATGCCGTGCACGTTCTGGAAGCGTTTGGCCAGGTAGTCCTGGGCCCGGCCGGAGACGACGATGTGGACCTCGTGCTCCTTCGTCAGTTCCTCGAGGAGGACGCGGGAGCGCGTCGCATGGCCCATTCCTTCGCCGACGACACCGTAGAGGATTCGCATGCCCGGCAGCATACGCGCCCGCCACGCCCCCCGTTGAGCCCGCCACGCCCTCGCGGCTATAGCTGCCCGCATGCCCTCCTCTCCGGAGCCCTCCTCCCCCCAGCGGCCGTCCCTGGGCCGCTCCGCGGCGACGGGCCTGCTGGGCGGCTTCCTCCTGGGCGGCCTGGGCCTGCTCGCCGTGGGCCTGAGCAACAGCTTCGCCGCCCCGAGCTGCGATGGCCTCACCGGCCCCGAATGCCAGCTGTTGACGGACGCCACGCGGGAAGTCGGTCGCACCCAGCTGCTCGCCGGGGGCGCCCTCACCGCGCTCGCCGCCTCCCTCTTCGTCCTGTTCCGCCCGCGCCCTCCGGCCCCACCCGAGGGGCCCGAGCAATCCTGAGCCCCGTCCGCAATCCTCCTGTCGTCCGATGACTGGCCGGAGGCCGCCCTGGCGGGTTAGGTAGTTTGGCGGCCAAGTAAAGGCATTCTAATTATCTCTGGCCTAATCATTGGATTTGAGGGTAGGAGATGACCTTATGCAGCTCGAATCCTTGAAGATGTTCTGCGACGTGGTCGAGACAGGCTCATTCTCCCGCGCCGCGCAGCTCAACCACGTCACGCAATCCGCGGTGAGCCAGCAGATTCGCGCGCTGGAGAACCGGTACGAGCAGAAGCTGCTGTCGCGCAGCGCGCGCCAGGTGACGCCGACGCCGGCCGGGGAGCGGCTGTTCCGCGGGTGCAAGGAAATCCTCGCCCGCTTCGCCGAAGTGGAGCAGGAGATTCGTGAGCAGGCCGCCGAGGTGGCGGGCACCACCACGGTCTCCACCATCTACTCGGTGGGGCTGCACGAGCTGAACTCGGTGCAGAAGCAGCTGCTCAAGTCGCACCCCAAGGTGAACATGCGCCTGAACTACCGGCGCAACGACCAGGTGTACGACGACGTGATTCTGGGCGCGGCGGAGATTGGCATCGTCGCCTATCCGCAGCCCCGCGCGGGCGTGGACATCCTCCCCTTCCGCGACGACAAGCTGTCGGTCGTCTGCGCCCCCGGCCACCCCTTCGCCACGAAGCAGAAGGTGAGCCTCACCGCGCTGTCGGGCGTGCCCTTCATCGCGTTCGACCGCGAGGCACCCACGCGCAAGGCGCTGGACCGGCTCTTCCGTGAGAAGAGCATCGACATCAACCCGGTGATGGAGATGGACAACGTGGAGACCATCAAGCGGGCGGTGGAGATGGGCCTGGGCGTGGCCATCCTCCCCATGTCCACGGCACAGGGCGAGGTGAAGGGCGGCACCCTGGTGGCCAAGCCCTTCGCGGAGGGGCCGGTGTCACGCCCCATTGGCCTGCTCATCCGCAAGGGCAAGTACCTGGACCGCGCATCCGCCGCGGTGTTGGAGGCGTTCAAGGCCGCCTCCAACCTGCCGCCCGCCGACGAAGCGGAGCGTCAGTAGAGCTTTCGGAGGCGCGCGGCGAAGAACCCGTCGAAGCCCTCCGGTCCCGGCAGCGTGCGCAGGTACGCCTGGGACAACGGCAGCTTGAGGCCGGGCAGCACGGGTGGCTCGGCCGTCCACTCCGGGTGGCTGCGCAGGAACATCTCCACCTGGTCCTGCCCCTCCTGCGGCTCCATGGTGCACACCGCGTACACGAGCAGCCCCCCGGGCGGCACCGCATCCTGGCAGTTCTCCAGGATGCGCCGCTGGAGCGTGGCCAGCCGGGCGATGTCCTCCTCCTTGCGGCGGTAGCGCAGCTCCGGGTGGCGGCGCAGCGTGCCCAGCCCTGAACACGGCGCATCCACCAGGAACGCGTGGAACTCCCCCCACTCTTCCGGGAAGGGCTCCGCGGCGTCGTGCGCGTAGGCCTTCAGGCGCGGCTGCAGGCCCAGGCGCCGGGCCTCCGCTTCAATCTTCCGCAGCTTGTGCGCGTGGAGGTCCACCGCCACCACGTCATGGGACTGCGCCTGGTGACAGGACTTGCCGCCCGGCGCGGCGCACGCGTCCAGCACGCGCGCCGTCTCCGGAATCGCCCCGTAGACGCCCACGAGCTGCGCGGCCTCGTCCTGCACCTGCCACAGGCCCTCCGCGTAGCCGTACACGTCCTCCACGCGGCCCACGGACGGCAGCGTGATGCCCACCGGCGACACGGTGGTCGCCTTCGCGTCCACGCCCATCTCCTGGAGTTGGGCGAGCAGCGCGTCGCGCGTCACCTTCGCGGTGTTGGCGCGCACCACCACCGCGGGCGCCTGGTTGTCGGCCACCAGCATCGCTTCGGCGCGCTCGCGGCCGAACTGGCGCAGCCAACGCTCCACCAGCCACTGGGGATGGCTCTCCCGCACCGACAGGTGCAGCGCCACGTCAGACGCGGGCGGCAGCGGCGGCGCGGGCAGGGCCGCCAGCTTGCGGAGGATGGCGTTGGTGAAGCCCGCCGCGCGCGTCAGCCCCACTTCCTTCAGGGCCTGCACCGTCTCCGCCACCGCGGCGCGGGCCGGCACGCGGGTGTGGAATATCTGGTAGGCGCCGATGCGGAGGGCCGCCAGCACCTTGTCCTCCAGCGCGTCCAGCTTGCGGTCGGCGAAGCGGGTAATCGCGTAGTCCAGCGCGAGCTGCCGCCGGGTGGCGCCGTAGGTCAGCTCGGTGACGAGCGCCGCGTCGCGCGGGTCCTTCGGCGGCGACTCGGACAGCTGCGTGTCCAATACGACGTTGAGGTAGGCATCCGTCGCGCGGACGCGCGCGAGGACCTGGATGGCGAGTGCGCGGGCGTTCATCCTTCGTCGAGCCGGGTCAAGAGGTCCACGAGCTGCTCATCCGAGAGCCGCGTCGCGGGCAGGTTGGAGAGGGTGAGGCTCTGGAGGCTCTCCTCCAGCAGCTCACGGTGGCCATTCTCCGCCGGAGCGCCACGCTGCACCGCCTGATACTGGGAACGCGCCCAGGTGGCCAGCTCGGCGGCGGAGAGCCGTCCCGAAAGCCGGTCAGAAATCTTCTGGCGCACCAGCGCGCGCGTGAGCAGGTCCGCCGCGGGGGTGAGCCCCTTGCCGCCGCCGCGCCCCAGCGTCTTCGCCTGACGGGCCGCGCGCAGGTCCTCCACGGGCGCCAGCTTGCGGCCCAGCGTCTTCGTGGGCCCCGCCGTCTTCACCGCGCGGGCCAGGGACTTCGCCGTCTCCGACGAGCCCTCCTTGCGCGCGGCGCGCTTGAGCACGGTGATGGGGGTGACCTTCGCGCCCTTGGGGCTGCTCCCCTTCTTCTTCCCCAGGGGCTTCTTCGACTCCGGCTTCTCCGTGGTGAAGACGCCGCTGCCGAAGGTCTCCAGGGCCTGGAGGTAGGGCTCGAAGCCGGGCCCGCCGTGAATCTGGAGCACGCAGGCCTCACCCACCACGGACTCGCGCGCCGGCGGCTTGAGCAGCACCTCGATGGCGGGCAGCCCGGCGGCCTCCAGCCCCTCCTTGAGGCAATAGGAGCCGAACAGCCCGGCCGGGTTGATGATGATGCCGTCCAGCTCCTCCAGCTCCGCGCCGAGCGCGTCCAGCAGGTCGCCTTCGTGGTTGGACTGCACCACCGTCAGCGCCTGCCCCAGCGCCTCCGCCCGCGCGTGCAGCGCCGCGTCCAGGTCCTCCAGCCGCCCCCCGGACGAGCCATCCCGCACGCCCAGCAGGTTCAGGTTGGGTCCGTGCAGTACCAGCAGTCTCATATGGCCATCACCCGTTCTCCCATCAGCCCGCGACGAAGGGCTGGCTGCCCGGCGCCAGCTTGTGCCCCTGCAGGAAGTCCGCGGCGCGCATCACCCGCTTGCCTTCTGGCTGGAGGTCCAGCAGCACCAGCGAGCCTTCACCGCATGCCACCTCGATGCCGTCCGGGCCGGACGCCAGCACCGTGCCGGGAGCCCCACTACCACCCCTGGCCTGCGCGCGGTGGACCTTCAGCAGCTTTCCGCCCAGCGTGGTGAAGGCCCCGGGCCACGGCGTGAAGGCCCGCAGGCGCCGCTCCAGCTCCACCGCGGGCTTCGTGAAATCCAACCGGCCCTGCTCCTTCTCGATGATGGGGGCCAGCACCATGCCCTCGGAAGGCTGCGGCACCGGCTTCAGCTCCCCGCTCAGGTAGGCCGGCAGGAACTCGCGCAGCACCTCGCCGCCCAGCGCGGCCAGCTTCGGGTACAGCGAGGCGCTCGTCTCGTCCGGGGCAATGGCCATGCGCTTCATCGCCAACACCGGACCGGTGTCCAATCCTTCATCCATCACCATCAGCGACACACCCGTCTCCGCGTCGCCGTGGGCAATGGCCCACTGGATGGGCGCGGCGCCCCGGAAGCGCGGCAGCAGCGAGCCGTGCACGTTGACGCAGCCGTGGGTGGGCAGCTCCAGCAAATCCTTGGGGAGGATGCGGCCATAGGCCGTCACCACGCAGACGTCGGGCGCGTACTGGCGCAGCGCCTCCGCGAAGGGCGGCGTGCGCAGCTTGGTGGGCTGGAGCACGGGCACGCCGCGCGACAGGGCCAGCTCCTTCACCGGCGGCGCCGTCACCGTGTTGCCGCGGCCCTTCGGCTTGTCGGGTTGGGTGACGACGGCCACCACGTCTCCCAGTTCGAAGCAGGCGGCCAGTGAGGACACCGCGAACTCGGGGGTGCCCATGAAAACGATGCGGGGTCTGCTCATGGTGTTGCGCTTCTCCTGCGCCGGGCGACTCAGGCCACGGACTTGAAGGTGCTCCCGGTGGGAGTGTCCACCGCCTGACGTTTGCGCGTGTGCAGGGCGCTCAGGGTGCCCAGCGCCTCCAGGGCCTCGGGCGTGGTGGCCACCGGTCGCAGGGCCTCCAGCACGGTCTCCAGCGCGTAGGCCTCATCCGCCTCACGCTCCCGGATGCGCGTCACCGCTTCGGTGAAGCGGTCGAAGAACTGCTTGAGCTCGTCCCCGCGCCGCAGCGGTCGCATCCGGGGATAGCGGCCGGCCGCCAGCGCCGCGACATACAGGCTCATGACGTGGACGGGGCCCGCCACCCGGTGGGTGAAGACGAGGCCGAAGAGGCCCATCGCCACCGCCGTGCCCAGCGCGCCCACCGCCGTCAGCCACAGCAGCGTCTGCCCACCGTCCAGCCCCAGGGCCGTGGATGACACGTGGACGCGGTGCGCCAACAGCCCGAACACGAGGATGCTGCCGGCACCAATCCCCGCCAGCAGCAGGATGTATTTGAGCTGGAAAGGGCGGTCCAGGATGTACGTCCGGCGGACGTGGCTCGGGCGCACCGTCTTTTGATTGCCATCGGACATGTCGTTGACCAGCGTACCCCAGGTGCCTGGGGCGGTTTGCTTCCTTCCTTGCGCGAGGTTTACACGGAAGACAGGACAACCTCGCAGACGCAATGGAGACCGCATGACCCGCTCTCTGACCGCGTTGTGTATTGCGCTCTCGTTCCTGATGTTGGCTGGGTGCAAGGGGGACCCAGCGACCCCGGAGTACTGGGAGTCAGGCATTCAGCAGAGCCGGAGAGCGGAGGACCGCATCCGCATGGTGGAGGCCATGCGTTCGTCCGGGAAGATGGATGAGCGCTTCCTGCCCATGCTCCACGGGCAGCTCGGCACCGAGCGCAAGCCGGAGGTGCGCGCCGCGCTGGCCCGCGCGCTGGGAGACTTGAAGCATGCCTCTTCGGTGGAGCCGCTGACGAAGGCCCTGGACCCGGCGGCGGGCGACATGCCCGCGCAGCTGGCGAACAAGGCCATCGTCGCGACGCTGGGGGCCATTGGTGACCGCAGCGCCATCCCCGCGCTGGTGCCGCTGCTGCGCGCGAAGGACAACTACACGCGCATCGAGGCGGTGCAGGTGCTGGGCGACATGAAGGCGAAGGAAGCGGTGGAGCCGCTCATCACCCTGGCCACGGACGACACCGTGGAGCCCTTCCTCAACAAGAAGGCCATCGAGGCGCTGGGGGACATCGGTGACGGCCGCGCGGCGCCCGCGCTGGTGCGGATGCTGACCAAGGAGCGCAAGGGCAAGTCCTTCTACGTGGAGAGCTCCTTCGCGCTGTACCAGCTGGGCGCGCCCGCGGCGGACGCGCTGCTGCAGGCGTTGGAGGGCCAGGACGCGGACCTGCTGAAGTGGGCGCGGTCGAACGGCGTCAACCCCGCAAGCTACGCCATGAAGGCGGCGACGGTGCTGGGCGACCTGCGGGAGAAGCGGGCGGTGGCCACGCTGTTGAAGCAGCTGGCCTTCACCAACACGGACCCGCAGATTCAGGCGCTGGTGCGGATGCAGGCCGCGGACGCGCTGGCGCGCATGCGCGCACAGGAGGCGGTGAAGCCGCTGGCCGGGCTCGTGTCGGAGACGGACGCCACCGTGAGGGATTCCTACGTGAGCGCCCTGGTGCGCCTGGGCGGACGTGACGCGCTGCCCGCGCTGGAGAAGGCCGCGGGCACCGGAGACTGGTACGCGCGCGAGCTGGCGGTGAAGGGCATCGCCATGCTGGGCGACGCGCGCGAGCTGCCCTTGCTGCAGAAGCTCGCCGCGGCCGAGCCGGCGCGGACGGCGGCGGACTGCAAGCAGGCGGAGGACGAAGGCTGCGATGACGCGGCCGCGCTGGGCAAGCAGCGCGCGGACCAGATTGCGGGCCAGTCCAGGCTGCTGGAGGCCGCGCAGGCGTGCGCGGACAACGCGGGCTGCTGGGTGCAGCGCATGGAGAAGGCGGAGCCGCGGATGCTGGAGCGCGCGGCGCTGGAGGTCGGCCGTTCGGGCGCGGCCGAGCACGCGAGCGCGCTGGCCTCGCGGCTGGGAGAGCGCGACACCGAGGCCCGTCTCGCGCTGGTCCTCGCGGTGGGCTGGCTGGTGGAAGGCTCGCAGGACGCCGCGAAGAAGCTGCGCGAGGCGTCCCTGCCCACGATGCGAAAGCAGCTCGCGGACGAGCAGGGCAACACCCGGTTCGTCAGCGTCAACGAGGACCTGCGGCGCCTGGTGACGACGCTCGACCGGCCCTGACGCCCTCTTTGAGCCGCAGCGGCGGGACACGCTCCGCCGCGTGGTGCAGCACGGTGAGCTGTCGCACGAGCCGCTCCACGTGCGCGCGCGACAGCGCATCCGCCCCACCCGCCGGAACCGTGGCGGGCATGGGCGCGGGCCGGCGTTGCTGCTCCATGGCCGCCGCCAGCTCGTCCAACACGCCCCCGGCGAAGCGCACCACCTCGGAGAGCTCCCGGGGGGACTCCGGGTCCGCGCGGCTGGCGGCCAGCGTCGTCACCGCCGACGTGAAGCGCCGCGCGTAGACGAGCAGCGCCATCACCGGCTCCAGGTCCTTGGCGGGTCCGGTCCACTCGCTCAGCAGCCGCTGGAAGGACGCCTCCGCCGCCAGCAGCGCCAGGCCTATCTTCCGCCGGGCCTCGCGCACCGCGGGCTCCGCGTCCGAGTGCGCGGCGGCCACCGCCATCAGGTATTCGCGGTCCGCGCGCAACGCGAAGGCCACCTGCTCCGGCAGGCGCAGGTGCTCCGGGCTGGGCCACAAGAGCCGCATCCCCGTCAGCGCAATCAGTCCGCCCAGCAGCGTGTTGACGATGCGCACCCCGGCCAGCTCCCAGTCCCCGGACTGGAGCTCCGCCAGCAGCACCAGGGCCGGCGTCAGCAGCACCTGGAACGCGGACAGGCTGAGCGGCTGGATGCTCATCGCCACCGCGAACAGCACCCCGATGGCCAGCAGGATGATGGCCGGGTCCCTCACCACCGCCACCAGTCCCGCGGCCAGCGCCGCGCCCAGCAGCGTGCCCGCGATGCGCTGCAGGCTCCGCTGGAACGTGATGCCCGCGTAGGGCTGCAGGACGACGGTGACGGTGATGATGACCCAGTAGCCGTGATTCAGTCCCAGCGCCCCGACGAGCGCGGTGGCCAGCGCGGCCGCGACGCCCAGCCGCAGCGCGTGACGGAAGATGACGGAGCGGACGTTGAGATTCTCCCGCAGCGGCTCCAGGAGGGCCTGCCGCGGCGCCGCCTCCACCCGCCGCGCGGGCAGCGCCAGGGCGTCCGGCACGGGCGCGCGGCCCTCCAGCCGCGCCGCCACCTCCACCGTCGCGTGGGAATAGTCCCGCAGGCGGTCCAGCAACGTGTGCACGTATTGATAGCCGGCGCGCACCGGCTCCGGCACGTCGCCCGCAGTGCCCAGCGCCGCCAGGGCCCGCTTCACCCGCTCGGCGCTCCACACCGGCTGGGCGCTCACCTCCGTCCCCTTCTCCAGGGCAAACCGGACGCGGCGCAGGTCCGCGGCCAGCTCCGCCAGCGCGCGCTGCACCTCCGCTCGGAGCGCGTGATAGCGGGGCACGGCGGGCGCCACCTCCAGCATCTCCGTCAGCGCGATGAGCGTCACCATCATCGAATCCGCGCCTTCGACCAGCACCAGCAGCTGTTCGCCCCGGCCGCTCTCCCCCGCCCGGCCCATGCGCGTGGAGGCCAGCACGGTGCGCGCCTGTTCGATGAGCTGACGCATGCGGGCCTGCCAGGGCGCCTCCGGCAGGACCCCCGCGGCGGCGGACGCCCTCCCTTCGAGCGGCCAGCGCCCCACCTCTTCCGCGTGGTCCGCCAGCGCGTCGTAGCACCGCGCGATGGCCAGGCGCGCGGGCCGGTAGGGCACCAGCGGCCACAGCATCAGCGCGAGGAACATGGCCCACGCGCCGCCCACCAGGAACAAGCCGGAGCGCAGCAATGCGTCAGCCACGTCCTTGGCGGGAAGCGCGAGCGACACCACGAAGTAGTTGGCGAGCACCACGCCCATCAACCCGGGCGTGTCCCCATACGAGCGGGCGAAGCCACACGCCGTCACCCAGAACAGCGTGGCGAGGACGGCGGCCCACGCGGGCAGGTGCAGCGCCGCGGCCAGGCCCACCACGGAGCCCAGGAGCGTCATGGCCCCCATGGTGAGCGCGCGGTCCCAGTAGGGCCCGCCCCGGTCCACCAGGGCAACGAAGAGCGCGGCCATACCGACCCACGTGGCCGCAGGAAGGTGCAGCAGGGCCGCGACGGCCATGGGGCCACCCACCGCGAGCGCGGCGCGCACCCCTGCGCCATACGCGGGACGGCCCGGCTCCACGCGGAGGAAGGCCTGGAGGTGATGACGGAGCGGACTCATCTCGCGAGCAATCCCAAACCACTCCGTCCTATGTCACAGGTCCGCGCACGCATCGACGCTTCCGTGGAACCACTCCACGAAGGTGGTGTCCAGGTGCGAACGCGGCCGGGCCCGTTCCACCGGATGGACGGAGGGCGAGCAGCCAGGGGCCCGCGTCAGCCGGCCTCTCGCTCCGGGCCCACGCCCTCGAAGTCCTCCTCGGCGGGCGCGGCCTCCTGGAAGGCGCTGGGCAGCAGGCTGAAGGGCAGCACCTTCCCCAACGCCGCGAGCAGCAGGATGCCGCCGGGCGCCGCGAAGATGGCCAGCGCGGGAATCGCCTTGGCCACGTCGACGAGCTGCGCGCGCATGCGCTGGCGCTCGTCGCCCGTGAGCGCCTGACGCCGGGCCGCCTTCGTCAGCAGCACCGCCAGGTCGCCCGTCTCGCGGACCTCCTGCATCAGCCGGTAGAAGTTCTTCTCCAGCGTCTCCTGGATGCCAGCCACCAGGTCCTCCCCCATGGCGCCCGCGGCGTCCGACACGGTGAAGACGTCCACGATGGCGCGGTGGCGGGCGTAGAACTCCGCCATCTCCAGCTCCAGCCGGTGCAGTTCCACGTCCGGGACCTGGAGCGCCTGCGCCAGCTCGCGGATGAAGACGCGCTCGCGCCGCGTCTTGCGGCCATCCACCAGCGCCGCCAGCAACGTCTGCTCCAACAGGAAGTGGCGCACGTCCACGCTGCGCACCTGGCGCACCACGTCCCGCACCGGGCGGCGGCGGGCGAAGGACTGCTTCACCGCGGCCTTGAGCTCGGACGTCATCGCCGCCGGCAGCCGCAGGGACTCCACCTGCCGCAGGATGGCGCGGCGCGCGGGCAGGCCCGGCACCCGGTCCACACACGCAAGCCCCGTCAGCACGTCCACCAGCAGCGCCTTCTGCCGCGCCGCGAAGTCCAGCCGCCGCTGCGCCCGCTCCCGGTGCAGCGCGCCGCGCGAGAAGTAGTCAATGGCCTGCCGGCAGAACAGCTGCGCGTCCGCGTACTGCGCGCCGTTGTGCAGCACCAGCCCGTACACCGGGTCCCCCGCCAGCACGGGCGAGCGCTTCACCAGCGACGCTTCCACCTTCGCCGTCAGCCGCCGGGACACCGGACGCCCCGAGGCAATCGCCGCGTCCACCGTCTCCGCCAGCTCCAGCTCTCCGGTGAGCACCGAGAACAGGACCAGGAGATGCTCGGTGCGAACGGCCGTTGGAGTCCCCACGAGCCGGCCCAATTCCAGCGCCATCAGCGCCAGCGTCCGCACCACGGCGTGGAAGAGCTGGTCCTCCAGCACGCGCGCCTGGAGCTCGGTGGGCTGCGCCACGTCCGCCGCGGAGGGGGCGTCCGCGGGCGTGCCGTACAGCAAGCCACTGGCGCGCAGCGTCCGCCGCAGGTACGCGCGGGCCCGGGCCCGCCCGGAGCCCAGCGGCGGCGCGGACGGAGCCGGCGCGCCCGCCTCGAAGGCGACCGTCTCCGTCAGGAGTGGCAAGAGCCACCCCGCCTTGGTGAAGTCCAGCACCGGAACACTCCTGGAGCGCCAGGCAAGGCCCATGCGCGGCACGAAGAGCGGGATGTAACCCAGGGGCATCCCGGTTTCCACTCGGCCACGGGACAGGGTCAAGGCCCGGAAGTCAGCGGGCGTAGAACCGCCACTTCTACCGGACCCAACCATCCGCGCCCGGCGCCTACAGCGCGGTCGTCGCGCCGGGCTCCGGGACCACCACCTTGGCCGTGTTGCGCAGCTTCTTCAGCTCGCCGGTCAGCGCGTCCGGGGTGCCCTGGAGCAGCGGGAAGGTGCCGTAGTGCATGGGAATCACGCTCTTGACCTTCAGGAGCCGCACCGCCTGGGCCGCCTCCGCGGGGCCCATGGTGAAGTGGCCGCCAATGGGGAGCAGGGCCACGGTGGGCTTGAACTGGGTGGCGATGAGCGACATGCCCTCGAAGGGTCCGGTGTCACCCGCGTGGTACAGCGTAGGACCCTTGTCGATTTCCAGCACGTAGCCCAGGGGCGCGCCCGCGTACTGCGCCGGCGACTTCGGGTCCGCGGCGTAGCTGCTGGAGTGGACCGCCTCCACCAGGTGGAGCGTGACGTCCTTCACCTGGAAGGTGCCGCCCGCGTTGGCGCCCACGGACTGGGCCTCCGGGAGCCCCAGCAGGTTGATGAGCTCGAAGGAGCCATAAACCTTGGCGCCCGTCTTCTCGGCCAGCGCCTTGGCCTCGCCCACGTGGTCGAAGTGGCCGTGGGTGAGGAGGATGGCGTCCAGCGCCTCCGGCTGCGCGGCGCCCTTCGGGGCCTTGGGGTTGGAGAGCCAGGGGTCAATGGCAATCACCGCGCCGCCCGGGCTGCGAATCACGAAGGCCGCGTGCCCCCACCACGTCACCTCCGTCTTGCCGCGGGTGGCCGCCGCCGGGGCCTTGGCGGCCGCGACCTTGCCGGGCGCCGGGGTTCCCTGCGCCGCCGCCGTCCCGCCGAAGGCCATTGCCGCGCCCGCCACCACTGCCATGAGCTTCGTCCGCATATCCATCCACTCCTGCTTTCGAGGTGAAGACCTGCCGCCACCGTGGTGACACGTCCCCCACGGCCGGATTGCCACCTGACACTGACCGGGCGGCCATTCAAGGGCCTGCCATGGATGCCCAAGTGCGCGCCGCGTCTCAAGCTCGATTCGGCTGTCGATACGACGGGGGGCGTGCGCTAACGTCGGCAGCACGTGGACCACCGATTTCAAGTCAGCCTCCGCGGGGTCATCGACCTCCTGTCTCACCACTTGTACAGCTCCCCGGGCGTCTACGTACGCGAGCTGCTCCAGAACGCGACCGATGCCATCCGCGCCCGCCAGCTCCTGGAGCCCGGCCACGCGGGCACCGTCCGGCTGGAGCTGATGGAGAAGCAGGACGGCAGCCCGCCCACCCTGCTCTTCAGCGACGACGGCGTGGGGCTGACCGAGGACGAAATCCACCGCTTCCTGGCCACCATCGGTGAGTCCTCCAAGCGCGAGGCCCTGGAGGCCCGCCGCAACGACTTCATCGGTCAGTTCGGCATCGGCCTGCTGTCCTGCTTCATGGTGTGTGACGAGCTGCTGGTGGTGACGCGCTCGGCACGCGGCGATGGGCGCACGTTGGAGTGGCGGGGCCGGCATGACGGCACGTACGCCGTGCGGCCCTCCGAGCACCCGCTCGCCCAGCCCGGCACCCAGGTGTTCCTGGTGGCCCGCCCGGACATGGCGCACTGGTTCACCGCCACGCGGCTGCGAAACCTCGCCAGCCACTACGGCGGCCTGCTGCCCTTCCCCATCCACCTCACCACGGACCAGGGCACCGAGCGGCTGGACACCTCCGGCGCCCCCTGGCGCCGCGAGTACGACAGCGCCTCGGAGCGGCGCAAGGCGCTGCTCGCCTACGGGCGCGAGCTGTTCGACACGGACTTCGTCGACTGCATCCCCCTGCGCTCCACCGCGGGAGACGTGGACGGGGTGGCCTACGTGCTGCCCGCGTCGCCGCACTTCAACTCACGGCAGAAGCACCGCGTGTACCTCAAGCACATGCTGCTGTCGGAGAGCGCGGAGAACCTGCTGCCGGACTGGGCCTTCTTCGTGAAGTGCGTGGTGAACGCCAACGCGCTGCGGCCCACCGCCAGCCGGGAGTCCTTCTACGAGGACGACGCGCTCGCCGCGGCGCGCGAGTCCCTGGGGCAGTCCCTGCGCGGTTACCTGATGGAGCTGGCGCGTGAGGACCCACGCGCGCTCCAGCGGCTGATTGCCCTGCACGGGCTGAGCGTGAAGGCGCTGGCGCTGGATGACGATGACTTCTACCGCCTCATCATCCACTGGCTGCCCTTCGAGACGTCGATGGGGATGATGACGCTGGCGGACTACCGGCGCGCGCACCCCGTGGTGCGCTACACGTCCACGCTGGACGGCTTCAGGCAGATTGCCCAGGTGGCCGGTGCCCAGGGCCTGTGCATCATCAACGCGGCGTACACGCACGACACGTCGCTGCTGGAGAAGCTGCCGCACGCGGTGCCAGACGTGCAGGTGGAGCCCTTCTCCTCCGCGGACCTGCCGCAGAGCTTCGACGAGCTCACCCTGGACGAGCGCGAGGCCACCTTCCCGCTGCTGCGCATGGCGGAGAACGTCCTGGCGCCGTTCCGCTGCGGCGCGGTGGTGAAGAAGTTCTACCCGGCGGAGGTGCCCACGCTCTACAGCTCGGACGCGGAGGGCGCGTTCCGGCGCGACGCCGAGCGGGCCCGCGAGGAGTCGGATGACCTGTACGCCGGTGTGCTGGACAGCGTCATGGCGGCCTCGGGCAGCGAGCCGGCGCAATTGTGCTTCAACCTCCACAACCCGGTGGTGCGGCGGCTGGCCGCCGTGGCGGACCGGGACATGCTGAAGCTGTCAGTGGAGATGCTCTACGTGCAAGCACTGCTCTTGGGACACCATCCGTTGAACGCACAGGAGATGGTGCTGCTGAACCAGGGCCTGTTGGGCCTCATCTCCGCGCAACTGGGCGGGGATGACGGGCGCGGCGGCGAAGGCAGCGGCGGCGCGGGTCCCCGGGGGCTGCACTGATGAGCGGTGACTGGCGCGAGCAGGTGGAGTCGCTCTTCGCCCAGGCGGACGGCCTGGCTGAAGGCGAGAGCAAGGTGCGGCTCCTGGAAGAGGCGGTGCGCCTGGCGGACACGCACAAGGACGTGGGCATGGGCTACCGGATGCGGGATGCCCTCATCGACGCGGCGACCTTCGGCGGCTTCCCGGACAAGGCGCTGGTGGCCTTCGCGTGGTGCCGGGGACAGCAGAAGAAGGACCCGAAGCGCTTCGACCCGGAGGAGATGTTCTGGAAGCAGAAGTGGGTGGTGGGGCGCATCAAGGAGTTCCCTCACATCACCCGCAAGCAGATTCAGGACGCGCTGGACGATGTGGAGCAGTGCTTCAAGGCCACGGACTCCGGGGTGCGCGCGGTGCTGAAGATGCGCTACCAGGCCGCTCGGGAGATGGGTGACGCCGCCGAGGAAGTGGAGCGGCTGTGGAACGCGTGGCTGGAGACGCGCCGCGACCACCTCACCGACTGCCGCGTGTGCGAGCTGGACGACGAACTGGACCACCACGCCGACAAGGGCGAATGGCAGCAGGTGCTGCGCAAGGCGAAGCCCATCCTGGACGGCCGCAAGTCCTGCGCGGAGATTCCGCACCTGACGCTGGGCACGGTGCTCTACCCGTTGTTCAAGCTGGGGGAGCTGGAGCACGCGCGCGAAATCCACCGCCGCGGCTACGCCATGGTGACGAAGAACCGCGAGTTCCTCTCCACCGTGGGCGAGCACATGGAGTTCCTCGCCCTGACGGACAACCTGTCACGCGGGCTGACGCTGCTGGAGAAGCACCTGGGCTGGGCGCTGGACCACCCCAGCTACCGGGACCGCTTCACCTTCTACGCCGCCGCCGCCTTCCTGCTGGAGCGGGTGCTGGCCGCTGGAGACAGGGACGTGGTGAGCCTGCGGCTGCCCAAGACGTTCCCCAACCACCAGGCGGATGGCGGCTACGACGTCCGGGCCCTGCACGCCTGGACGCTGGGGCAGGCCCGGGACATCGCGAACCGCTTCGACACTCGAAACGGGACGGACCGGTTCGCGAAGCTGCTGGCGCGCAACCAGGTGCTCGCGGGGGAAGTCCGTCCCTTCCCCATCGACGCGAAGTGAGGCGACGCCCGTCAGCGCTTGAGCTTGCTGAACGGGTTGTTGAAGGGCTCCGGGCCCTTCTTCTCACCGGGCCCTGAAGGCGGCTTCGGCCCCGGGCCGGAGGCAGGCCGGGCGCCCTGACGAGGCCCGCCGCTTCCGCCGCCGCGCTCCGTCATGCGGCCCGGCCCCGTGGCCCCGCCGACCTGGGGGCGGCCCGACGGCTGCGGCGCTCCCCCCTCCTGCACCGCGCGCACGGAGAGCGCCAGCCGCTTGCGCGCCAGGTCCACGGTGAGCACGCGCACCGTCAGCCGGTCGCCCACCTTCACCACTTCGGAGGGGTCCTTCACGAAGCGCGTGGAGATTTGCGACACGTGGACGAGGCCGTCCTGATGCACGCCCACGTCCACGAAGGCGCCGAACGCGGTGACGTTCGTCACCACGCCCTGGAGCACCATGCCCTCCTTCACGTCCTCCAGCGAGCGCAGGTCCTCGCGGTGCTGGGGCGCGGTGAAGTCGCCGCGCGGGTCGCGGCTGGGCTTCTCCAGCTCCGCCAGGATGTCCTTGAGCGTCATCTCGCCCAGGTCCGGGCCCAGGTAGCGCTTCGGGTCAATCTTGCGGACCAGCTCGGCGTTGCCCACCAGCGCGCTCACGGCCACGCCCAAATCCTTGGCCATGCGCTCCACGACGCCGTAGCGCTCCGGATGGACGGCGCTGGCATCCAGCGGCTCCGTCCCGCGCACGCGCAGGAAGCCCGCCGCCTGTTCGAACGTCTTGGGCCCCAGCCCGCTCACCTTCAGCAGCTCGCGCCGCGTGGTGAAGCGGCCCTTCGACGCGCGGTGCGCCACCAGCTTCTTCGCCAGGGACGGCCCCACGCCGGACACGTGCTCCAACAACTGCGGAGACGCGGTGTTGACGTCCACGCCCACCGCGTTGACACACGAGTCCACCACCTCGCCCAGCTTCTTCTTGAGCAGCCCCTGGTCCACGTCGTGCTGGTACTGCCCCACGCCGATGCTCTTGGGGTCGATCTTCACCAGCTCCGCCAGCGGGTCCTGGAGGCGCCGGCCAATGGACACCGCGCCGCGCAGGCTGACGTCCAGGTCCGGGAACTCGTCGCGGGCCACCTCGGAGGCGGAGTAGATGGACGCGCCCTGCTCGCTCACCGACACCACGGGGATTTGCGAGCCCATCGCCTTCAGCGTGTCACGCACGAAGGCCTCCGCCTCGCGGCTGCCCGTGCCGTTGCCCACGGCGACGAGCTCCGGCTGGTGCTTCTGCACCACCGCGGCCAGCAGCTTCGCCGCGCGGGCGCGCTCGTCCGCGCCGCGCTCCGAATAGAGCGTCAGCGTCTCCACCACCTTGCCGGTGACGTCCATCATCGCCAGCTTGGTGCCCGTACGCAGGCCCGGGTCCAGGGCCAGCACCGCGCGGGCGCCCGCGGGCGGCGTGAGCAGCAGGTGGCGCAGGTTCTCCCCGAAGACGCCAATGGCCTGCCGGTCCGCGCGCTCCTTCAGCTCCGCGCGCAGCTCCGCCTCCAGCGACGGGCCCATCAGCCGGTCCCAGCTGTCCTCCACGGCGGCGCGCAGCTCCTGTGCGAAGAGGGACTGCGGCTTCGTCACCACGCGCCCGGCCAGCAGGCCCTTCACCTCGTCGTCGGGCAGGGAGAGCTTCACCTTCAGCACGCCCTCTTCCTCGCCGCGCAGCAGCGCCAGCACGCGGTGCGAGGGGGCCTGGGACAGGGGCTCCTCGTGGCCGTAGTAGTTCTCGAACTTGGTCGTCTCGCCCTTCTTCGCGGGCACCACGTTCGAGCACAGCGTGCCCCGGCGCGCGCTCACCTCGCGGGCCTCGCGGCGCAGGCCGGCGTCCTCGGCCACGCGCTCGGCGCAGATGTCGCGCGCGCCCGCGAGCGCCGCGGCCTGGTCCGGCACGTCCTTCTCCGGGTTGACGAAGGGGCGCACACGCGCGGCCACGTCCTCGCCGCGGCGGCCGTCCTGCTTCCACACCAGGTCCGCCAGCGGCTCCAGCCCGCGCTCCCGGGCAATGGCGGCGCGCGTGCGGCGCTTGGGCTTGTAAGGAAGGTAGAGGTCCTCCAGCTCCGTGCGCGTCCTGGCGGCCTTGAGCGCCTTCGCCAGCTCCGGCGTCAACTTCCCCTGCTCCTCAATGGAGCGGAGGATGGTGTCGCGCCGGGAGTCCAGCTCGGCGCGCTCGGTGGCCCGGTCGAAGAGGGTTTGAATCTGGACCTCGTCCAGGCCGCCCGTGACTTCCTTGCGGTAGCGCGCGATGAAGGGGACCGTGGCTCCGTCCTCTTGCAGCGCGAGGGTCCGGTCCACCTGCTCGGGCCTGAGGCCCAGCTCCTGGGAAAGCTCAGCGGCGTAGGGATGCATGACGCCGCTTCTATAACCCGGGCCCCACACTGCTCCCAGAGACCGGTCGTCCGAAGCGCTCAGCCCGCGACGAACGCCGCGCGCCGGGCGTCCCACTCCGGGCGCAGCAGGCCCCAGAGTTGCTGGTCCCGGCGTTGCCCCTGGAACAGACAGTGCCCGCGCAGGGTGCCTTCCATCGTGAAGCCCAGCTTGCGCGCCACGCCCTGAGAGCCCGTGTTCTCCGCCAGCGTCGTCAGCCACACCCGCTGGAGGTAGGGCAGCGTGAACAACTGCTCCAGCATCAACCCCACCGCGCGGGAGCCCAGGCCCCGGCCGTGGTGCGCGTCCGCCATCATGTAGCCCAGCTCGATGCGGCCATGCACGCGCGACAAGTCCCGCGCGGACACCGTCCCCACGAGCTGCCCGTCCGCCTCCACGAACCACCGGAAGCTCCGCACGCGGGGCTCACCCAACGCGCCCGCTTCCAGGATGCGCCGCAGGAGCAGCTCCCGCGTGTCGTCCTCGGTGTCCACGAAGCGCCGCGCGCCGGGGGCCGCCCGCATGGCCAGCCAGAAGTCCACGTGCTCCGGCCGGGCGGGAACGAGTCGGACGTCGGAAACGGGAGCACCGGGCAACATGCCTCGCTTCTAGCGCGCCCCACGCCGCGGCGCAGCAATCAAGGAGGTCCGCGCGAACCAGGAGCAGCACCGCCTGCGCCATGCACCTTGCCGGCATTCCACCGGGCGCGGCCCACCCTGAAACGGCCGAGGGCCGCGGCCTGGAGCACGTGGCTCCCGGCGCGGCCCTCGCTCCTCACCGAACAGGTGAGGCCTTCTCTCCTCAGGCGGAGGTGATGGTGCCGTCCTTGATGACGAAGTCGCGGCGGGTGAACTTCGCCGTCAGCTCGGAAGGCTGGCGCAGCGAGTAGTCCTTGGTGATTTCCGTGCTCGGGATGAGGTGGAAGGCCGCCTTCGCCTCGGTGCCGCCGACCTCCAGCACCACGAAGCCGTGGGCATCACCGTTCACGAACTCCATGCCGGGGTGCGCTTCCTTCAGCGACTTGTCCAGCTCCGTCACGATGTACCGGTACACCGTGCTGCCAGTGGAGAAGCCCGCGCCGATGACGGCCAGGCCCGCCAGCTCCTTGATGGAGCCGGAGGAGATGGCCGGCGTCGTCAGCGCGGGGATGCCGGACTCCACGGACGCGAAGGACGCGTGGATGTCGCCGGAGATGAACAGCGCGTTCTTCACCTGGCTGTCGCGCAGGAACTTCAAGAACTCCTGCTTCTTCGTGGGGAAGCCGTCCCACTGGTCCACGTTGAAGTAGAAGTCCTGGCGCAGCGTGGGGTCCGGGACGTCCGCCTTCTCGCTCAGCTTGAACACCATGGAGGTGAGCGAAATCGAGGAGACGATGATCTTCCACGCGTTGTCCGCCTGCACCGACTCCTGGAGCCACGCCTGCTGCTCGTTGCCGAAGATGCCCTCCGAGGCTCCCGCGGAGCCCATGTACTTGATGGCCGCGTACAGGTCGAAGATGGGCTTCACCACGACGTAGCGCGAGCCCTGGATGCCGAAGAGGCCCGTCTTGCCCATGTGCGCATAGGCCAGACCGCGCGGCGCCCCCGTCGCGGGGATGAGCGGAATGGCTGAACCACCCGCCGCCTCACGCGCCTGGTTGACGGCGTTGAGCACCTGGTTGACGTAGAACAGCGACAGCCCACCGGAGACCCAGGCGCCCGCCTTCGTGGACGCCTCATCCGGCGTGAGCCCGGCGGCGACGGCCTGCTGCACGTACACGCCCGTGAGGATCTCCTTGTAGGGCGCCAGCTCCGCCGCGTCGATGTTCACGTAGGCGAACATGTCGGACTGGAGCTGCGCCTGGACGGCCTCCGGCAGCGTCGGCAGCACCATGTCCAGCTGCTCGGCCGGCACCGCCACCTTGCCCGGGTACGCGTCCTCGGGGATGAGGTGGTCCGGGCGGTACGTGCGCGTGTCCGTCACCAGCAGCTTCAGGTTCCGGCCGAACTCGAAGTCGCGGTAGATGCGCGTCGGCTGGGCCACCACGGCGTTGATGTCGATGGCGCCCGCGTTGCTCGCGCCGTGGTCCATGGGGATGTACTCGAAGAAGGCCTGCTCCGCGTTGCGGCGGCGCTCGGTCTGCTTCTCGTTGGTGCGCTCGTCCGTGTACGTGGCGACGTCGCCCCAGCAGTCGTCGGAGAACTCGTGGTCATCCCACGTGATGATGAACGGGTAGCGCTCGTGCACCTGCTGGATGACCTTGTCCGTGCGCAGGGTCTTGTAGAGGTCGCGGTAGTTGGACAGCGAGTTGGCCGCGTAGAACGCCGTCAGGCCCGTGCCCTGGCGGAGCGCCTTCTCCGGCTCGCTGAAGACGATGCCGCGCCCATCCACGGACTGGAACGACGCGTCGCCCGTCGTCTCGTAGACGTAGTCGCCCAGGAACACGACGAAGTCGAGGTCCTCGTTGAGCTGCAGCAGGTGCTGCCACGCGTTGTAGTAACGGCCGATGTAGTCCTGGCAGCTGGCGAAGACGAACTTCACCGGCACGTCGTCGCCCGCGGCCGGCGCGGTGCGGGTGCGGCCCGTCACCGTGGAGTACTTCTGACCGTTCGCGTCGATGGTGAAGCGGTAGTAGTACGTCGTGCGCGCCGACAGGTTGGTGACCTTCACCTTCAACGCATGGTCGAACTGCGCCTGCGCGGTGAACTGCTGGTCCAGCACCAGGCTGCTGAACGACTCGCTGGTGGACACCTCCAGCCGCACCTGCGTGTTCGCCCCCGCGTTGTCCGGGTCCACCGCCCGCACCCACAACACCACGCTGTCCGGACGCGGGTCACCCGAGCACACGGACTGCGGGAAGTACTTCTCGCCAGCATCCGACGACGTCTCGTCGTCGGAACATCCGAACGCAGTGGTCGCGGCAACGGCGACGACGGCCTGGAGGAAACTGCGGCGTTTGAATCGATCGAACAAGGCGGGACTCCGGGTTGCGCGGGTTAGGAGACAGGGCCGCGAGTCTAGAGCGCTCTTCCACTCAGCAGGAAACATCCCCACGGAATGAAACGACAACGCATCGTGTCACCCACACCCGGTGCGAACCCACGCGAAGGACGCCGGACACCAAGCAAAAGGGCCGCCCACCTCGCGGCGGACGGCCCTTTGACTTTCATGGCGAATCGCCACCATCCGGGGAAAACGCCCCGGAGACGGGACTACTTCACGGCCTTCACGCGGCCGCGCTTCTCGCTGCCACCTTCGGCCGGCGCGGACTCGTCCGGCGCCGCGGCGACGGGCGCACCCGACTTGCCGATGCCGTACTTCTCCAGCACGCGGCCTTCGATGTCCTTGGCAATCTCCGGGTGCTCGCGCAGGTAGTCCTTCACATTCTCCCGGCCCTGGCCGATGCGCTCACCGTTGAAGGAGAACCAGCTGCCGCTCTTCTCCACGATGTTCTCGTTGGAGGCGAGGTCGATGAGGTCGCCCTCACGGGAGATGCCCGTGCCGTACATGATGTCGAACTCGACCTCCTTGAACGGCGGCGCGACCTTGTTCTTCACCACCTTCACGCGGGTGCGGCTGCCCACCACGTTGTCGCCATTCTTGATGGCGCCGATGCGGCGGATGTCCAGGCGCTGCGACGCGTAGAACTTCAGCGCGTTACCGCCCGTCGTCGTCTCCGGGTTGCCGAACATCACGCCAATCTTCATGCGAATCTGGTTGATGAAGATGACGCACGTCTGGCTCTTGGAGATGGTGCCCGTCAGCTTGCGGAGCGCCTGGCTCATGAGGCGGGCCTGCACACCCATGTGCGCGTCGCCCATCTCACCCTCGAGCTCCGCCTTCGGCACGAGCGCGGCCACCGAGTCCACCACCAGCACGTCGATGGCGCCCGAGCGCACCAGCATCTCCGCGATTTCCAGCGCCTGCTCACCGGTGTCCGGCTGGCTCAGCAGCAGGTCATCGGTGCGCACGCCCAGCTTGCGCGCGTAGCCCACGTCCAGCGCGTGCTCCGCGTCCACGTAGCCGCAGATGCCGCCGCGCTTCTGCGCCTCGGCGACGATGTGGAGACACAGCGTCGTCTTACCGGACGACTCCGGCCCGAAGATTTCGATGATGCGGCCCTTGGGCACACCACCCACGCCCAGGGCGATGTCCAGCGAGATGGAGCCCGTCGGGATGGCCTGAACGTCTCGCATCAGCGGCTCGTCGTTGCCGAGCCGCATGATGGACCCCTTGCCGAACTGGCGCTCCACCGCGGACATCGCCAGTTCGATCGCCTTTTCCTTCTCCTGATTCACGGCCATTGCTCGTAGCTCCTTGTATTGGCGAGCCACCCCGGCTCACCTGAACGCGCTTTTAGTACGCGATGGGTAGACCCTAGTCCACCCCTCTGACATCCGTGCTGCATCCTGCCGGTCAGCCCTCGCGGAGGGCAGCCAGGAAGGCGGCCACCAGCCCCGCCAATCCCACCCACAGCCCCATGTCGGCCACGCCCAGGACCGTGGACACCGCCCCGGCCAGGGACACCAGGGTCAGCATCAGCAACCCCACGCGGTACACGGGCGTCCGGGGCGGAGCAAGCCACAAGGCGGCCATCGCCAGCAGGGACAGCCCCACCTGGGAGGTGAGCAGGCTGGCGTCCCCTTGGCGGAACAGCGCTTCATGGACGACTTGCGCCCCAATGCCTCCCACCAACACCGCCATGCACGCACCTGGCTTCAGGCGGTGCGTCTTCCGCTGCAGGGTGTTGGCGCGCAGGTGCGCCAGGTCCTCGGGCTGGACTTCCAGGGCGTAGGGGAAGCCCAGGGACAGCAGGGCCTCCACCGCGGCCGCGCGGCAGGTGCGTCCCTTCGCATCCACCAGTCCAGTGAGCCGCCCGCTCTCCAACAGCCGCAGGAAGGTGTCCGCCACCAGCCGGTCTCCGCCCGTCCTGGCCATCCGGGACAGCTGGAGGTTCAGCCGCGCCGCCACCAGAGGACGCTCCGCCTCCGGCACCCGCCGGGCCTGCTCGGTCAACACCAGCACCGGCAGGGGGAGGTCCAACGGCGGCGTGGGCGTCCCCCGGAGCAGAGGAACCGGCGTGGCGTCCAGCGGCGCGGGCTCGGGCGGCGCCTCCCACGGCGCGACCTCCCCCAGTGGCGCCTCGTCCCCGTCCTCCATGGACCGCTGCGTGAGCGGATGTATGCGAGGCGCGTCGGACACGGAGGAAACTGTAGCCGCGGCCCCCGGAGCGGTTCAAAGCGACGTGCCCCCGCAACTTTCACCGGACAACGGGCGAGCCAGAGCAGGCGTTGAACGAGGCCTTGTCCGACATGCGCACCCGGGAGCGCGCGGCCTTCACCAGGTGCCGCTCCCTCACGCGGAAACGACGAAGCCCGAGCCCCCTTCGCGGGAGCCCGGGCTTCTGGCGCTTCAGGTCCGAAGACGCGCGGCGGCTACTCCACCGTCACGCTCTTGGCCAGGTTGCGCGGCTGGTCCACGTCGTTCCCGCGCAGGTCCGCCACGTGGTAGGCGAGCAGCTGCAGGGGGATGGTGGCCACCACCGGCGCCAGCAGCGCGCAGGCCGCCGGAATCCGGATGACCTGGTCGGCCAGCGTGGCCACGTGCTCGTCGTCCTCGTCGATGATGGCAATCACCTTGCCACCGCGCGCGCGGACCTCCTCGATGTTGCCGATGATTTTCTCGTACGCGACGTGCGGCTGCTTCGGCGCGATGACCACCACCGGCATCTTCTCGTCGATGAGCGCGATGGGGCCGTGCTTCATCTCACCACCCGCGTAGCCCTCCGCGTGGATGTACGAGATTTCCTTCAGCTTGAGCGCGCCCTCCAGCGCCACCGGGTGCATGGGGCCGCGGCCGAGGAAGAGGAAGTCCTGCGCGTTCATGTACTCGCGCGACACGCGCGTCACGGCCGGCTCGCACTTGAGGACGTCCTCAATCATCTTCGGCACCTTCGTCAGCTGCGTCAGGTGCTCCTGCGCCGCCGGCACGGACAGGGTGCCACGCATGCGGCCCAGCTTGACGGCCAGCAGGTACAAGGCCACCAGCTGCGTGGTGAACGCCTTGGTGGACGCCACGCCAATCTCCGGGCCCGCGTTGGTGAGCACGGAGAAGTCGGCCTCGCGCGTCATCGCGCTGCCAATGACGTTGCAGATGGCCATGGCCGTGGCGCCGCGGGCCTTGGCCTCCTTGAAGGCCGCCAGCGTGTCCGCCGTCTCGCCCGACTGGCTGATGGCGATGGCCAGGTGCGTGCCATCGACGATGGGGTCGCGGTAGCGGAACTCGCTCGCCAGCTCCACCTCGACCGGCAGGCGCGCCAGCGACTCAATCATGTGCTTGCCCGCGACACCGGAGTGCCACGACGTGCCGCACGCGAGGATGGTGACCTTGGTCAGCGAGCGGACCTTCTCCGCCGACAGGTTCCAGCCCTCGAAGTGGACGTCGCCTTCCGACAGGAGCATCCGGCCGCGCAGCGTGTCCGCGACGGCGCGGGGCTGCTCCCAGATTTCCTTGTGCATGAAGTGCTTGTGGCCGCCCTTCTCCGCCATCATCGGCGTCCAGTCGATGCGGCGCGTGGGCCGGTTCACCTTCTGGCCCTGGCGGTTGAAGATGTCCACGGCCGCCGCGGTGATGACGGCCAGGTCCCCCTCTTCCATGTAGACGAAGTCGCGCGTGTGCTCGAGCAGCGCCGGCACGTCGCTGGCCAGGAAGTTCTGCCCCTGGCCCAGGCCCAGCACCATGGGCGAAGCGTCCTTGGTGCAGACGATGCGGCTGGGGTCGCTGGCCGTCAGCACGGCCAGCGCGTAGGTGCCCTTCACCTGGGCAATGGCCGCGCGCACCGCGTCCGGCAACTCCAGGCCCCGCTCCAGCTCTTCGGAGATGAGGTGCGCGAACACCTCCGAGTCCGTCTCCGAGGAGAAGACGTGCCCACGCGAGCGCAGCTGCTCCTTGAGCGACAGGTGGTTCTCGATGATGCCGTTGTGCACCACCGCCACGTCCTTGTACGTGTGCGGGTGCGCGTTCTCGTCGGAGGGACGCCCGTGGGTCGCCCAGCGGGTGTGCCCGATGCCGATGTTGCCTGGTGGCTGGTCCGCCACCACCCGGTTCTCCAGGTTGCGGAGCTTGCCCGTGGCCCGCACGACGTTGAGCTTGCGCTGATTCAGCACCGCCACGCCCGCCGAGTCATAGCCGCGGTATTCGAGCCGCTTCAGACCCGACACCAGGATGGGGGCTGATTCCTTGTCACCGACGTATCCAACAATCCCGCACATAGTTGCACCTCTCTCTCACGCCCACGCCCGCCGGAGCAATCCGCGGGATTCCCCTACATCCCTGCCGGGCAGCGCTCTGCCTGGTACCCAAGCAAGAGCCGCGCCGACTACCCGGCCCGCGCCTTCGCCTGCCGCGCCTTCTTGGTGGCCACCCAACCCTCCTTGGTCACCTGTGGCGTCCGGGACACAGCGAGGCTCCCTGGAGGCACATTTTTCGTCACCGTGGTGCCCGCGCCGACATACGAGCCGTCGCCGACCTTCACGGGCGCGACGAGCTGGGTGTCGGAGCCGATGAACACACCATCCCCCAGCTCAGTCAGGTGCTTGTTCACCCCGTCATAGTTACAGGTGATGGTGCCCGCTCCCACGTTGCACCCTGAACCAATGACAGCGTCTCCCAGGTACGTGAGATGGTTGGCCTTCGAACCTTTTCCGATGCGGGCCTTCTTCGTCTCCACGAAGTTGCCCAGATGCACGTCCTCGGCCAGCTCCGTCCCGGGGCGCAGCCGCGAGAAGGGGCCAATGACGTTGCGCTCCCCCACCCGGGCCTCTTCCAGCACGGAGTAAGGCTTGATGAGGGTGCCGTCCGCCACGGTGGAGGCGTGCAGCACGCTGCCCTGGCCAATGGTGCAGCCCTTGCCCACCACGGTGCCGGCGGCCAGCGTGACGGAGGGACCGATTTCGGTGTCGGGCCCCACGGTGACGCCTTCCTCGATGTAGGCAGTGGCGGGGTCCTGTAGCGAGACGCCGGCGCGCATGTGCGCCTCGTTGATGCGCTGTTGCAGCACGCGCGCGCGGGCGGCCAGCTCCACCCGGTCATTCACGCCGGCCGTCTCCGTGGCGTCCGCCTCCACCGAGCCCACCGGGCCCCGCTTCGCGGCCATCTCCACCAGGTCGGTGAGGTAGTACTCGCCCTGGGCGTTCTGCGGCTTGATTTCCGCCAGCGCCTTCCAGAGGAAGTCCGCGTCCACGGAGTAGATGCCGGCGTTGCACTCGCGCACCGCGCGCTGCTCCGGGGTGCAGTCCTTGTGCTCCACGATGCGCGTCACCTTGCCACCGTCGCGGATGACCCGGCCGTAGCCCGTGGGGTCCTCCAGGGTGGTGGTCACCATGGCCAGCTTTCCGCCCGCCTGGTCATGGGCGGCCAGCAGCGCCTCCAGCGTCTCGCGGCGCAGCAACGGCACATCGCCGTAAAGAATGAGGACCCGTCCGGAGTACCCCTTCAGGGCCTCCTCCGCGGAGCGCACCGCGTCCGCCGTTCCGCGTTGCTCGCGCTGGAGCGCGAAGCGCAGGGGGGCATCCGGGAAGAGGCCTCGGACGGCCTTCTCCACCGCTTCCGCCTGGTGGCCCACCACGGGGACCACCGACGTGGCGCCCAGTTCAAGGGCCCGCTTGAGGGGATACGCGCAAAGGGGCCGACCGAGGATGGGGTGAAGGACCTTCGCCTTCTCCGACTTCATCCGCGTGCCCTTGCCCGCGCACAGCACCACCGCCGCCAGAACGCTCATGCGGCGGAGAATTAGGGACAGCCAATCGAGTCGTCAACCGCGCGCGGATCAGAAGGCGTGACGGTGTCCACCGGCCGTGCCTTCGCACTGACCGAGACGCACAGGGTGTTGCGCTGAATCGTGATGCCGAAGCTGGGCTTCAAGAAGACCGTCACCTCGGCCGCGGTGGGCGCGGCGCCAGGTAGGGCCTTTTTCTCGGGTATGGCTTGCGTGCTCATACGCTCCCCCGGACGCGATTCATGATGGGACCAGGATGCACGCCGCCGGAGAACAATCCAAGAGGAAAAATGCTGTCAGGCTGAAATCCTGGTCCTGACCATACGGTTCGTGCATACCGGGACACATGTAGTCCGTCTGGTCCCCTGGCGTCGCCGGACTGGAGGGTAGGCTTTTGTCGCCCGGGTAACACATCACCCAGGACGAAAGCCAGCGATGGACTGTTCAGACAGCGCGAGGAGGGCTGAACCCGTGAAGGACACGAGCTTCCGCGGTGCGGTGCTGAAGCGAGGGCTGCTGGCCGCGGTGATGATGGTGGCGTGTGTGGCGCAAGCGGCGCGGCCCTACCGGGGCGGCGCGGTGGCCACGGCCTACCCGCAGGCGAGCGCGGCGGCGTTGGAGATGCTGGAGAAGGGCGGCAACGCCACGGACGCGGCGGTGGCGGCGGCCTTCGTGGCGGCGGTGGTGGGGCCCTACCACTCCGGCGTTGGCGGCGGCGGCTTCGCGCTGGTGCACGACGCCAGGAGCGGCGACACGAAGGTGCTGGATTTCCGCGAGGTGGCCCCCAAGGCGGCCACGCGCGACATGTACGTGAAGGACGGCAAGGTGGTGCCGGGCCTGTCCACGGACGGCGCGCTGAGCGTGGCGGTGCCGGGCGCCGTCGCGGGCTACCTGGAGCTGCTCAAGGCGCACGGGAAGCTGAAGCCGGCGGTGGTGCTGGCGCCGGCCATCGCGGCGGCGCGCAAGGGCATGTGGGTGACGCCGCGCTACCGCACCATGGCGGAGGGCCGGCTGGCCTGCCTGAGCCGGGACGCGGAGGCCTCGCGCGTGTTCCTGGTGAAGAACGCCCAGGGGCAGTGGGAGGCCCCGCCCGTGGGGCACGTCATCCGCCAGCCGGACCTGGCGCGCACGCTGTCCTCCATCGCGAAGGGGGGCGCCAAGGCCTTCTATGCGGGGCCGGTGGCGAAGGCCATCGCCACGTCGGTCCAGGCGGGCGGCGGCATCCTCACCCAGGAGGACCTCGCGGCCTACAAGACGCGGAGCGCCACGCCCCTGGAGGGCACGTACCGCGGCCACCGCATCCTCACCATGCCGCCGCCGAGCGCGGGGGGCGTGGCCGTCATCCAGGTGCTGACCGCGATGGAGCAGTTGCGTCCCCAGGGCGTGACGTTCCGCGACGCGGAGGCGCTGCACCTCTACGCGGAAGCCGTGCGGCGGGCCTACGTGGACCGCGCGAAGTACCTGGGGGACCCGGCCTTCGTGGACGTGCCCCTGGCGCGGCTGGTGTCGCCCGGCCACGTCGCGGACCTGGCGGGCTCCATCGACCCGAAGAAGGCCACGCCCAGCGCGTCGCTGCTGGCGCCGAAGGAAGGCGTGCGGGGCTCCACGCTGACGGACGAGCCCACCATCCTGACGCCGGAACCGGAGAAGAAGAACACCACGCACATCTCCGTCATCGACAAGGACGGCAACGCGGTGGCGATGACGACCACGGTGAACTACGGCTTCGGCTCGTGCGTGGTGGCCAAGGGCACCGGCGTGCTGCTCAACGATGAGATGGATGACTTCGCCGCGCAGCCGGGCGTGCCCAACGCATACGGCCTGGTGACGGGCGAGCCCAACGCCATCGCACCGGGCAAGGTGCCGCTGTCCTCCATGGCCCCCACGCTGGTGTTCGCCAAGGAAGACCCCCGGCGCGTCATGCTCGCGGTGGGCAGCCCTGGCGGCTCCACCATCCCCACCACCGTCATCCAGGTCATCAGCAACGTGGTGGACCACGGCATGGACGTGGCGCGCGCGGTGAATGAAGGCCGCGTGCATCACCAGTACCTGCCCGACGAGCTGTGGGTGGACAAGTGGGGCCTGGAGCCAGCGACGCTGTCCGTGCTGGAGGCCAAGGGCCACAAGGTGCGCCGCGTCGAACAGTGGGGCGACGCGGAGGCCGTCTACAGCGACCCGAAGACGGGGCTGCGCTTCTCCGCGAGCGACCCGCGCAACGAGGGCGCCGCCCTGGGGCAGGATTGAGCAGTGCCCACCCCACCGCCCATCTTCGACGCCCACCTCCACCCGGAGAGCCTGAGCGACCAGGATTTGGAGTCCATGCGCTTCTTCGGCGTGGAGCGGGCGCTGGTGGTGGCGCACCACTTCCCGGAGCCCACGTCCAAGGCGCTGCTGCGGCACTTCGACGACCTGGTGGAACGCCAGCTCCCCCGGTTGGAGCGCCTGGGCATCCGCGCCTACGCGGCCCTGGGTGTCCACCCACGCTGCATCCCCCGGCGCGGCTTGAGCGAGGTGCTGTCCGCGCTGCCTGACTACTTCCAGGGCGGGCGCGTGGTGGCCCTGGGCGAGACGGGCCTGCACACAGGCGGCGAGGAGGAAGAAGAAGCCTTCCTGGAGCAGCTCGCGCTGGCCCGCAGCCTCAAGCTGCGCGTGGTGGTGCACACCCCCACCACGGACAAGGAGCGCCACACGCGGCGCATCCTCACGCTCCTGCGGCAGTCGGGCCTGTTGCCCTCGCGCGCGCTGGTGGACCACGCCAACGCCCGGACGGTGCGCACCATCCTGGAGGTAGGCCACTGGGCCGGGCTGACGCTGCACCCCGAGGCGCTCAAGGCCGAGCGCGCGGTGGTGCTGGTGCGGCGGCTGGGCAGTGAGCGGCTGATGCTCAACTCCGACGCGGGCGACGGCGCCGGGGACATCCTCGGCCTGGCGCGCGCCGCCAACCTGCTGACCAAGGCCAACCTGTCCGCGCGCATCGTCCGCCGCATCACCCACGAGAACGCCGCTCACTTCTTCCAGGTGAGCGGCTGACGCTCGCGCGGCGCCGTACCGCCACCGTGGCCGGCGCCCGTCGCCCCGGGTCTGCCATCCTCCGGGGCGGAATCTTGCGATGAAACGGCGCGCTCTTCGTCATTCCCATCAGGAGCACGCAGCGGAAATAGGCCGGTCCCCCGCACGTTGCCCCCTCACCCGCGCTGGGAGTGGCATTTGCACCGCTTGGTCGTCTTCGTCGTCAGCCTCGCGCTCGCAGGCTGCGCTGGCTCGTCCTCCGCCCAGCGCCCTGCGTCATCCACCGAACCTCCGGTGCCTTCCGCGCCGAGCCCCCTGGAGCCTGACGCAGGACGCCAACTGACCGCCACACCCGGGCGCTTCCTGGCGGCCTGCCTGTGCGATGTGCAACGGGCCTCGGCGCGCATCAACGCCTTGCTGTCACTGCCCGAGCCCCGGAACGTGGAGGCGGCCCTCACCGCCTACGACGACGCCATCGCGCTGCTGGATGACGCCAACGGCCGCGCGGGCATCGGCGCCAACACCCACCCGGACGCCGCGTTCCGCGCGGCGGCGGCGCGCTGCGCCCAGGCCGCGGATGGCATGCGCACGGACGTGTCGCTCAACCCCCACGTCTACGCGGCCCTGGCCGCGCTGGACCTGAGCGGGCAGGACACCGCCACCCAGCGCTGGGTGGACCTGGTGCTGCGGAACTTCCGGCGCGCGGGGGTGAACCGGGACGAGGCCACCCGCGCGCGGCTGCGCGAGCTGAACGACGCCCTCACCCAACTGGGACAGGCGTTCAGCCAGCACATCCGCGAAGACGTCCGGCACGTGGACGTGGCCCCCGAAGCGCTGGAGGGCCTGCCCGACGACTACATCCGGGACCATCCGCCCGGGCCCGACGGCCGGGTGCGCGTCACCACCGACGCCTCCGACGCCCTGCCCGTCCTGACGTACGCGCGCGACAGCAGCGCCCGCGAGGCGCTCTGGCGCGCGGGCCAGCAGCGCGGCCATCCCCGCAACCTGGAGACGCTGACACGCCTGCTCCAGACGCGTCACGACCTGGCCACGCTCCTGGGCTATCCGAGCTGGGCCGCCTACGCGTCCGAGGACAAGATGGTCCGGCACCAGCAGGTGGCCGAGGACTTCATCGAACAGCTCGCCACCGCCACCACCACGCGCGTGCAGGACGACTACACCGCGCTGCTGGAGCGCAAGCGGCGCGACGTGCCCGGCGCGTCCCGCGTGGAGCCGTGGGAGCAGACCTACCTCAAGGAACAGGTTCGCGCGGAGCGCTACCACTTCGACTCGCGCGAGCTGCGGCCCTACTTCGAATACACGCGGGTGAAGCAGGGCGTGCTGGACATCACCTCGCGGCTCTTCGGGCTCACCTACCGCCGCGTCCGGGATGCGCAGGTGTGGCACCCAGACATCGAGGCCTGGGACATCTACGAGGGCCCCACGCGCCTGGGGCGCTTCTACCTGGACATGCACCCGCGCCCGAACAAGTACGCCCATCCGGCGCAGTGGGACCTGGCCACCGGCCGCGCGGGGAGGACGCTTCCCGAGGGCGTGCTGACGGGCAACTTCCCGCGTCCCGGTGCCCACCCCGCGCTGCTCCAGCACTCCCAGGTGCAGACGTTCTTCCACGAGTTCGGTCACCTGCTGCACCACGTCCTCGGCGGCCGGGCGCGCTGGGCCGGCCTGTCCGGCTCGCGCACGGAGCGCGACTTCGTGGAGGCGCCCGCCCAGGTGTTGGAGGAGTGGGCCTGGCGCCCGGAGTCACTCCAGACGTTCGCCCGGCACGTCGTCACCGGCGAGCCGCTGCCCACGGAGACCATCCTCCGGATGCGGCGCGCGGACGCCTTCGGCAAGGGACTGTGGCTGCGCCAACAGCTCTTCTACGCGGCCGTCAGCCTCCAGCTCCACGCGAGCGACCCCGCCGGCGTGGACACCACCGCGCGGGTGAACGCGCTCCAGGAGCGCTACATGCCCTTCCCCGCAGTGGACGACACCTACGCCCATCTCTCCTTCGTCCAGCTCGACGGCTACTACTCCTCCGCGTACTACGCCTACCTCTGGTCGCTCGTCATCGCCCGGGACCTGCTCACGCCGTTCCTGGAGCACGGGCTGATGGACACCTCCACCGCCCAGCGCTACCGGGACACCGTGCTGGGTCCGGGCGGCTCCCGTGACGCGGCGGACCTGGTCCGGTCATTCCTGGGCAGGGACTACGGCTTCGAGGCGTACACCCGTTGGCTGGACGACGCCTGACGCTGCTCGTCAGGGCCTGTAAAAACCAAGGGCCCCACGATGTGAATCGCGAGGCCCCTTGGGTTGTGAATCCGTCAACCCGTTGACACTCCGCTCACGCGGCGTCAGCGCTCAGTGCACCGCGGGTGCGGACACCGCCTGCTCGGGCTGCAGGGTGATGCCCTGGGAACCCGAATCGAAACGGACCTGCACGGGGACGCCCTGATAGCGGTACTGCGCCAGGGAGTCAGCCGCCTCGTCGAGCTGGCGCTGATAGCGCTCCTCGAGCTCCACGGCGATCAACAGCATCGTCTCGCCCGCGTCCTCGACGCCCGGGCGGTACACCTGGCACCGCTGGAACCGCGCCCAGCGACCGTTCTCCATCTTCACCAGCTCGCCGTCGTAAGCCATGCGCAGCTCCTCTGCCGTAAATCCAACGGAAAGCAATGTAGGGCCGGATTAACTCCGTGTCATCCCCCCACTTGAAAATTCGTCAAAAGCCTGAAAGTCCAAGGGGTTACAAGCACAATTGGCGGGCATCCAGGCGAGCAGCCAGGGCAACTGCTCAAAAATGTAAATTGAGCGGGCCGTCAACGTGGTTAAGGCCGGCCTCGCGGGGCGGTGGCACGGGAGCAGTGCGTCACCTATGCTTTGGGGGAGATGAAGCTGCCCGGACTGTTCCGCAAAGAGCGCACCACCATCCAGGCTGCCGACGCGCAGGATCACGCCGAGCGGCTCCTCGCCGAGTCGCTGCGCATGCTGGGCCAGGTCTGCGCCAAGGTCGCGGACGCCATCGAGGCGCAGCGGCTGTCCCGCCAGGGGTACACGCACAACACCTACCTGCGACGGACCGACGGCGACGAGGACGACACCGTCAAGAAGGCGTAGACGGGTGGCTCGCCATGGCCACCGACTCCGACGCTGACGTGCCCGTCCCCTGCCTGGCCTCCGCGCCCACGTGGCGGGACGCTGGCATCCGCATGCCCATGCCCGCCCTCCAGGACACGGAGGGCCCCCGCCTGCCCGAAGGGCTGCCTCCCGTGGTGGACGCGCACGTCCACCTCTTCCCGGACCGGGTGTTCGACGCGGTGTGGCGCTGGTTCGACCAGTACGGCTGGCCCATCCGCTACAAGCTGCACACGCGGCAGGTCGTGTCCTTCCTCCTGTCGCGAGGTGTCCACCGGGTGGTGGCGCTGCATTACGCCCACCGGCCAGGCATGGCCCGCGCGCTCAACGCCTACGTGGCGGAGGTGGCCCGGGAAGAGCCGCGTGTGCTGGGGCTCGCCACCGTGCTCCCGGGCGAACCCGATGCCACGGCCGTGTTGGAAGAGGCGTTCGACGCGGGCCTGCGTGGGGTGAAGATTCACTGCCACGTTCAATGCTTCTCACCTGACGCGCCGCACCTTCACGAGGTGTACGCCGCGTGCGCGAAGGCGGGCCGCCCGCTCGTCATGCACGCGGGGCGGGAGCCCTCCAGTCCCCACTACCATTGCGACACCTACGCGCTCTGCGCCGCGGAGCGGGTGGAGCGCGTGCTGAAGGACCATCCCACGCTGAAGCTGTGCGTGCCCCACCTGGGCGCGGACGAGTTCGACGCCTACGCGCGGCTGCTCGAGCGGTACGACAACCTCTGGCTGGACACCACCATGGCCCTGGCCGGGTACTTCCCCGTTCCCATCCCCCGCCGCGCGCTGGAGGTCCGGCCCGAGCGCATCCTCTACGGCACGGACTTTCCCAACATCCCCTACGCCTGGGACCGTGAGCTGCGGACGATGTTGGGGATGAAGTGGGATGACGCGGTACTCGCGGGCATCCTGGGGCAGAATGCGCTCCAGCTGTACGGGGCGTGAGCCCCGTGGACACCCGGCCCCGGATGCAAGCCTCGTCCTCACGGGCCGTTCGCTGTTGAAAAGCATCGGGGCCCCTTCCGGAATGGAAGAGGAGTTCCCATCATCCTGCCCATAGAATTTCGCGGCGCCACACCCAGCCGCAGCTTCCGAGGCCCTGCCATGTCCCACATCCTGGTCGTCGATGACGACGCGAGCCACCGCACGCTCATCTGCGATGCACTCGAGGAAATGGGCTATCCCACGGTTCAAGCGGCCAACGGTCGTGAGGCGCTGGACCTGCTGGAGGGAGACATGCCCTCCGCCGTGCTGCTCGACTTGCGGATGCCAGTCATGAGCGGCTGGGGATTGCTCGACGCACTCAAGAAGATGCCGCGCGCGCGGGGGCTGCCCATCATCATCATCTCCGGCTACGGCTTCGAATGGGAGGCCGAGCTCGTGGGCGCCGCGGGCTACATCTCCAAGCCCGTGGACCTGGACAAGGTGCGGATGACGGTGCAGCAGATTGCCGGTCCGCCGGAGATGTCGCTCGTCCACTGAGACGGCACCGGAGGAGCCGACGGGCATCCCCCTGTTGACGGGTGGGGATTGTCCCCCGGTGCCGGGCTCGGGTGAGATGGAGGACATTCCATGATGCCCTCTCCCACTGATGACCTGGCGGTCGACGCCCGCGGACTGCAGAAGCGCTTTGGCGGCTTCAGCGCGCTCAACGGCCTGGACCTGCAGATTCCCCGCGGCGCCTTCTACGCGTACCTGGGCCCCAACGGGGCCGGGAAGTCCACCAGCATCGCCTTGCTGACCGGGGTGTACGGTCCCGACGCGGGCTCCATCCGCATGCTCGGGGTGGACGCGGTGGCCAGGCCCATGGAAGTGAAGCGCCGCGTCGGCGTGGTGCCGGAGGAGCTGAGCCTCTTCGAGCGGCTCACCGGCCGGCAGTACCTCACCTTCTGCGCGCGCATGTACGGGCTGGACGGCGACGAGGCCGCCGCGCGCGCCACCGAGCTGCTGGAGCTGACGGAGCTCACCTACAAGGCCGGCGCGCTGGTGGCGGAGTACTCGAAGGGCATGCGCCGGAGGCTCGCCATCGCCGCGGCGCTGATCCACGCGCCGGAGCTGGTGCTGCTGGACGAGCCCTTCGAGGGCATCGACGTGCTGGCCGCCGGCGTCATCCGCGAGCTTCTGCGCGAGCTGAGCCGCCGTGGGGTGACGCTGCTGCTCACCACGCACGTGCTGGAGATCGCCGAGCGGCTGGCCACGCACGCGGGCATCATCCGCGGCGGCCGCATGCTGGACCAGGGTCCGGTGGGCTCGCTGCTGTCGCGTTACGAGTGCCCGTCATTGGAGGCGGTGTTCGAGAAGCTCATCTCCGTGCCGGCCTCGCGCAACGCACGCCTGTCCTTCTACGGTGAGGCGCCCGCGTCCGTGACGCCGCTGCGCCAGGAGACCGCATGAGCCGCCCCGCCGTGCCCGGCTTCTTCCGGCACCTGTGGCTGCTGTGGGGGCTGCGCTTCGACATCGGGTTGAATCAGGGCCCCGGACGCAGCCGGCTGCTCGCGGTGGCCGCCTTCGCCGCGTCGAGCGCGCCGGGCCTCTTCCTGGGCCTGACGTTCTTCGCGCTGATGCGGCTGCGGCCCATCGCGGAGAGCGACGTGTGGCCCTACTTCATCCTCAACCTGCTGTGCTTCGTCACCTTCTCGGTGTGGGTGACGTGGCCGCTGCTGTCCGCGGGGGTGGATGACCACTCCGAGCTGAGCCGCTACGCCGCCTTCCCCATCTCCCCCTTCCGGCTGCTCATCGCGTCGACGGTGGCCAGCCTCTTCGAGCCGCGCGCGCTCGTCTTCTACGCGCCGCTCACCGGGGCCGCGCTGGGCTTCGCGTCCGTCTACGTGCTGTACATGCCGTGGCTGGCGGTGGTCCTCTACGTCCTCTTCGCGCTCCTGTGCGCGGCCTGGAGCCGGGTGGCGCTGTACGCCGTCATCAACGTGCTGCGGGAGAAGCACAGCGCGGAAATCATGGGCGGAGGACTGGCGCTCTTCCTCCTGGGCGCGTCGTTCATTCCGCCCATCGACACCTCGTGGCTGACGGCGGTGGGCGAGGCGGGCGTGGACGCGCTGGACATGTCCCTCATCATCAACGCGGCGGTGGCGCTGGGCCGCGTGCCCCCGGGGCTCTTCGGAGACGCGCTGGCGCAGCTCGCCTGGCACCGGCCCCGGGTGGCCATGCTCGAGGCGGCGGCGTTGCTCTTCTTCGCGGGCGTGGGCATGGCGGTGGCCTACGCGCTGCTGATGCGCTTCCACCGGCAGGCGGGCCGCGCGGGGGGCTCGCGCAAGGACTCGGGGGACAGCAACCCGTTCGCCACCACGCGGACGCGCTACACCACGCTGGTGACGCGCGAGGCCCTGGACCTGTGGCGCAACCCACGCGCGAGGCTGCTGGCGTCGGTGCCCTTCATCCTGGCCATCCTGTTGAAGCTGCTGTCCGGAAGGGACCTGTTCGTGTTCCTCCTGGGCGGCTCGGCGGACGCGTGGCTGATGGGGGGCCTGTGCATCTACGGCGCGGTGGTGATTGCGTCCACGTTCTCCCAGAACACCTTCGCGTACGACGGGCAGGGCTTCGCGGCCTTCCTGGCGGCGCCCCTGGACCTGGCGGACGTGCTGCGCGCGAAGAATCAAGTGCAGGGCGCGGCGGCGCTCGGGATGGCGGCGATGGTGGCGCTCTTCTACCGGGTGTACTTCGGCTTCGGCACCGGGCTGGACATGCTGTGCGCCATGGCAGCCGTAGGAGCCGTGGTGCCCATGCTGCTGGCCGCGGGCAACTTCCTGTCGCTGTACTTCCCGGTGAAGTTCCACGCGAGCCTCAAGCGGCGGGACAAGGTTCCACTGACGGCCTCCATGCTGGGCATCCTCGCGGCCAGCGCGGGATGCATGCCCTTCGGCTGGGCGCTCAAGCTGGCGGGCAAGGAAGGGCCCACGTGGCACACCGCGGCGATGATTCTCCTGGCCGCCGCGTTGAACGCGGCGCTGTATCGCGGGGTGCTTCCCCTGGCGCTGCGGCTGCTGGAGCGGCGGCGGGAAGTGGTGCTCCAGGCGGTGACGCGGGAGTAGCGCGCGCGGCCATCCCGGGGGTGATAGACGGAGGGGCCATGCCCATCGCCGAGCTGAACGGACAGGGAATCTACTTCGAGGACTCCGGTGGAAACGGCCGGCCCCTCATCCTGGGCCATGGTTTCCTCATGGACCACCGGATGTTCGACGCGCAGGTGGCGGCGCTCGCTCCCGAGTTCCGCGTCATCCGCTGGGATGCCCGCGGCTTCGGGCAGACGCGCTGGGACGGCAAGCCCTTCACGCCGTGGGACTCGGCCGCGGACTGCGTGGCGCTGCTGGACCACCTGGGCATCGAGCGGGCCGTCGTGGGCGGCATGTCCCAGGGAGGCTACAGCGCGCTGCGCGTGGCGCTGAAGCACCCCGAGCGCGTCCGGGCGCTGGTGCTGATGAGCACCCGGGGCACCAACGACGACGCGCCCACCCGCGCCGCCTACCAGCAGTCCGCCGACATCTGGGAGACACAGGGCCCCATCGACCCGCTGGTGCAGGGGCTGGCGCAGGCCATCATCGGGGACACGCGCTACTTCGACACCTGGCTGCCACGCTGGCGGCAAATCCCCGGCGGACACTTCGCCAACGCCATCCGCTCGCTCATCGACCGGGACGACATCTCCGGGCGGCTGACGGAGATTCGCTGCCCCGCCATCGTCTTCCACGGGCTGGAGGACCACGGCATGCCCCCGGTCCACGGCGAGCACCTGCACCAGACGCTGCCCGGCAGCGTGCGCTTCATCCCGGTTCCCGGCGCTGCGCACGCGGCGAACATGACGCACCCGGAAGCCGTCAATCCGGCGCTGCTGGAGTTCCTGCGCGCCCACGCCTGACACGCGAAAGCCGCGGACGCCTCCAAGCGCGCCCGCGGCTTCCTGTCCCCCGCTTCGCTGACGCTCAGTAGGCGATGTTGTAGCGGGCGGCCTGCGCCTTCACGCCCTTCATCACGTTGGCGTCGAAGGCGTCCTCCTTCGCGGGGGCGTTCTTCGTCAGCCACGCCTCGCGCTCCGCGGCCAGCGTCTCCGCCTTCTTCTCCAGCGCCTTCTTCTCCTCGGAGAGCGCCTTCACCTTCGCGACCTGCGCCTCCTTGGACATGCCCTTGAGTTCGGAGGGGAGCTCGTCCGCTTTCACGCCATCCAGCGCGGACGGCGCCTCCACCAGGTCCACCGCGCCGCCCACCGCCTTGGGCGCGCTGCTCGCGGGGGCTCCCGCGGCCCCACCGCCGCGCGTCTTCTTCATGTAGCTGATGCGCTCGGCCGCAGCCTCCGGCGCCAGCGCCCCCATGGAAGCGGCGCGCGCCATGTTCTCCGCCTGGACCTCCCTGCGGCCCGTGTAGAGCGTCTTGGTGGCCAGCTCCGCGTTCACCTTCGCCAGCTCCGCGTCATACGGCGTGGCGACGGCGACCATGCCACCGCCCTGGTCAATGGTGTCGAAGGTGCCGTCCGTCAGCTTCGCCACGAACCGCCACGACACCTCCGTCTCGGCATCCCCGCCGCACCGCACGGTGTTCACGACGATGTGCTTCTCCCGGGCCTTCTTCGCCCAGTGCTTGAAGTCCCAGTCGTCGTTGCGCTGCGCCGGGGGCGCGTCCCCCACCAGGAAGATGGCCTTCATCACCTCGCGGTTCTTGCTCCAGGAGAGCTTGGACACGGCCTCGCCCAGCCCGCGCCCCACGTGCTCGGGCGTATCCCCGCCGCCCCCCGCCTCGAACTTGCGCAGGTTGGCGAACACCGTGTCCAGGTCGTCGCTCAGGTCGAAGCGCTTCGTGACGTAGTCGTCGCCCACGTCGCGGTAGGCCACCAGCCCCACCTTCAGGTGCGGCGTCGGACGGCCCTGCGCGATGCGCGAGGCGATGGAGTAGATCTTCCGCTTCGCCCCCTCCAGCAGCCCGCTCATCGAGCCCGTCGTATCCAGCACGAACACCACTTCAATCTCCGGCCGGGCGGCGGCGGGGACCTGCTGCTGCTGGGACGGCGCCGGCTGCGCGGGCTTCTGGTTCGGAGCGGGCTTCGCCTGAGCGGCCGGCGTCGCCGTCTTGGCGGGCGCGGGCTTCTCCACGGGCTTGAAAATCGGGCTCTCTTCGGCCAGGGACAGGGCAGCGGACAGAGCGGTGACGAGCGCGGCCGACAGCGCGGCGCGCGACAGGGACTTGCGGTCCATGGCGTTCTCCAAGGGGAAGGACGACGGCGAGGTTCGAAACGAATGACTTCGCCCCCGGGTCTACGCCCCCGGTCGATTTCTCACGCACGCCGCCGGTTGCACCCGCCCGGCCCTGGCGTTAGGGCTCCCTCCGCGTGCGCGTCTTCCATTCGGACAGCTACGAAGTCCCGTTGCCTCCCGGTCACCGCTTCCCCATGGAGAAGTACCGACTGCTGCGCGAGGCGCTCCTGGAGCGGGGCGTGCTCTCCCCGGAATCCCTCACTGAATCCACGCCCTGCCCACGCCAGGACCTCGCGCGCGTCCACACGCCCCGCTACCTCGACGCGCTGTCCCAGGGCACCCTCACCGACGCCGAGCAACGGCGCCTCGGCTTCCCCTGGTCCCCCGAGCTGGTGCGGCGCTTCTCCGCCGCGGTGGCGGGCACCCTCGACGCCGCCCGCGCGGCGCTCCAGGACGGCATCGGCGGCAACCTCTCCGGCGGCACGCACCACGGCTTTCCGGACCACGGCGAGGGCTTCTGCGTCTTCAATGACATCGCGGTGGCCATCCGCGCGCTCCAGGCCTCGCGCGACATCCGCCGGGCCGTGGTGGTGGACCTGGACGTCCACCAGGGCAACGGCACCGCCGCCGTCTTCACCGGCGACGACTCCGTCTTCACCTTCTCCATGCACGGAGAGAACAACTTCCCCTTCCGCAAGCAGCCCTCCCACCTCGACGTGGGCCTGCCGGACGGAACGGGAGACGCGGCCTATCTGGACGCGCTCGCCCTGCACCTTCCCGAGGTGCTCGACAGCGCGGGCGCCTGCATCCTCTTCTTCCAGGCGGGCGTGGACCCGCTCACGGAGGACGCGCTGGGACGGCTGTCCCTCACACACGCCGGACTGAGAGCGCGCGACAGGCTGGTGCTGGAGGCGGCACGCCAGCGAGGCATCCCCGCGGTGCTCACCCTGGGTGGCGGCTACGCGAAACCCCTGTCCGCCACGATTGATGCACACGTGGGCACCTATGAAGTGGCCCGTGCGCTGTTCCGCTGAGCCCGCCTGCTTTGGAGCGGCTTGCCCGGGTGCCACGGTGGACGGATGCTGGCACGCACCAGGAGATTCAAGAACATGACCCCATCCCTCCGCCGGTCCCTCATCGGGGGCCTGTTCCTCGTCGGCAGCGCGCTCGCATTGTCCTGCGGCAGCGACGGGCCCTTCTTCCGCATCGCCTTCGACCTCCCCGACACCCTCACCGCCATTCCGGGCGAGAGCCTTCCGGTGGACATCACCGTGCGGCGCGAGGGCGACGACCAGAGCGCGTTCCGCCTCAACCTCCAGAATGCGCCCGAGGGCGTGACGCTCACGCCGGAAATCGTCCTGCCCGAAGGCGAGCCCAGCGTCACCGCGACCGCCACCTACTCGGTGGCGCAGGACACGCAGGCCCGGGGCATGATGCGCGCCCTGCTGATGGCCACCAACGCCACGGAGACGTTCGCGGCCAGCGCCAACATCTTCCTCGTCATTCTTCCGCCCCCCGTGGCCCAGCCGGACTTCTCCGTCACCATCGAGCCGCGCCAGCTGGACCTGTTCGCCGGTCAGAACGAGAAGGTGCGCATCACCGTGACACGGGCGGAGGGCTTCACCGGCCCCGTCACCGTCGCCCTGGAGTCGCCCACCCGCCGCATCAGCATGCCCACCGTCACCATCCCCGCGGACCAGACGTTCGTGGAGCCCTACATCGACACCGACCGCGGCATGACCCGCGTGCCCGTCGCCGCCTCCATCACCGCCACCAGCGAGGACGGACGGCAGGCCAGCACGGGCACCACCATCAACGTGCGCTAGCACCGCCTCGCGAGGCGCACGCCGCAGCCCTCCAGAGCGGCCCACGGCCCCAGGGCCCCCTACTGGCATCTGGGGGCCTCGTCCCGGAGCCGCCTCATGCCCGAATCCATTCGAGAGCCCCCCCCGGCCAACCTGAAATCCCCCGTCAGACGGACGACGGAGCCCCGTCCAGCGCCGGGGCCTGCACGCACGACAAGCGGTGCACGAAGGGGCCTGGGAGGGATACCTTGAAGACAGCCATGAGCATTTCACCCACCCGCCGGCAGGCCGCGCTGGACGCCCTCAAGCTGGACGACGAGTCCCTCCTGAAGGCGTGTGAGGTGGACTACTTCATCGCCTCGGGCCCCGGGGGCCAGCACCGCAACACCACCGCCAGCGGCGTGCGCCTCACGCATGCCCCCACCGAGCTGTCCGTCAGCGCCACCGAGCGCCGCAGCCAGGCACAGAACAAGGGTGTGGCGCTGGAGCGCCTGCGCGAGGGACTCAAGGTCCTCACCTTCGTGCCCAAGGTGCGGCGGGCCACCAAGCCCACCGCCGGCTCCAAGCGGCGGCGCCTGGAGGGCAAGAAGCGTACCTCCGAAAAGAAGGCCCTGAGAAACAGCAAATCCGGCTGGTAACCCAGGGTCCATTCGGACTCCAGTCCCCCTGTCGCCGGACAGTCAGGGTGCGCCTAAAGTTTGCGGGCTCGCAGACGTTGCGAGGTCATTTGCTGCTCACAGGGACCTCCTCCTGGGAATTTGCCATGGAGTGTCGGGGACTTGGCTCACGAGGCGGGGAGGCACGAGGTGTGCAAAGACACCCGCGTGTCTCCATTGCCCCAGCCCCCAGGGGTCATTGTGCCCGCAGGACATTCCCCCATGCCCTTGCTCACGGTTTTTCCGACGCCTTCCCAGAAGTACCGTGCCCGCGCGCCCCGCTGGAAGCTGTGGGCGCCCCTGGCGCTGACGCTGGCCGCCTCCGCCGCGTGGGCCCAGGACGCCGCCACCGCCCCCTCCGCCGCCGCGCCCGAGCTGGACTACGCCGTCGAGGCGAAGAACGCGCAGCCGTCCGGCCTGGTGGTGAAGGTGGAGCCCCTTCATCAGACGCAGTTCATCGTGGAGAACGCCGAGCGCGTGAGGGTCCAGGCCTCCGCGGTGGTCGAGGCGTCGCTCGGTGAGCCGAATCAAATCATGGTCCAGGGGCTGAGCCTGGGCGTGTCCGAGGTGCTCGTGTGGCGCCAGGGCAGCAAGCAGCCCCTGAGCGTGCGCGTGGAGGTCGCCAAGTGAGCCGGCGCGACGCACGCGGAATGACGCTGCTGGAGGTCAGCATCGTCCTCGCCATCATCGCGGTGCTGGCCGCGCTGGCCTACGCGGGCTACGCGCAGCTCAGCGCGAGGGCGGGTCCGCAGAACGCGGCCGCCGACCTGTCCGGCGCGCTCGCCGAGGCCCGGGCCCGCGCCGTGGACCGTCAGGCCGACGTGTGGCTCATCATCTACCCGGACATCAATCCCGAGGGTCAGGCCGGCGCGGGCAATGGCGCCTGGTTCCTGCTGGAGGACCGCCTGCGCGACTTCGGGGCCCCCGCGGGCGCCGGCGGACAGCTGAGCTTCGACACCTTCTCGCCCCCGCTGGCCATCCAGCCTTCCGCGGACCAGGGCCGGTTGATGGACGCCATGTACCTGGACCGCTACTCGCAGCGCACCGTGCGCTTCGGCGCCAGCGGCAACCTGGAGTGGACCGGCATCTTCGAGGGACTGGCCGCCACGGACTGCAGCTTCTGCAGCGGCGCGCCGCGGCGGGGCGCCATCGTCTTTCGAAGTGACGGCTCCGCGCGCTTCGTGGACGGCGCGGGCCAGCCCGTCATCCCCGCCGGCAACGGCGCCGTGAATCGGGCCGCGTCGCTGGCCCTTCTCTCCACCGACGGGCAGCGCGAATACCTCTTCGCCGTCTCCGCGCCCGTTGGCTTCGTCGACATGAGGGTCAACAAGTGAGGCGCCTGAATCCCGCATCCCGCCGAGCCCACGTGCGCGGCGCCACGCTCATCGAAGGCATGGCGGCCGCCGCCATCCTCGCCATGGGCATCAGCGGCGTCTTCGGTGGGCTCATCTTCGCCAGCCAGCAGAACGCCGCCGCCAACCGCCTGTCGCAGGCCAGCGCCATCGCCTCGCAGGTGCGCTCCGGCCTCCAGCTCCAGGGGCGCGCGCGCCTCTTCGCGGACACCGGGCCGCTGTCCAGCGCGCGCTGCGCCGGCGCCGCGGAGACGCTCGAGCTGGCCGGCGGCCTCTCCACCCTGCCCGACGCCTGCGTCGTGGACCTGGACGCCTTCGAGGCCGCGGCCGGAGACGCGCTGCTCCGCGTGGTGCCCGGCTACTCGCCGGAGGAGCGCGAGCACTACCGCCGCGTCCTCGTCTGGACGCCGGCGCAGGCCATCGACTCGGTCGCGGTGGTGGTGTCCTTCCGCAGCGCCGGCCAGCGCCGCTACGTCAAGCAGTTCGTCGCGCTCTACAACCCGGCGGAGAACGGCGCGGGGGTGGAGCTGTGAACAACCCCAGGACGCACGCGCGCCGCGGCTTCACGCTCATCGAGTTGCTGGTCGGCATCACCGTCTCCTCGGTGGTGCTGCTGGCGGTGGCGGGGACCATCATCGCCGTCAACAACATCTTCCAGAACAACACCGTCTCCAAGACGGCCGTCGAAGGCAGCCGCGTCGGCACCGACTTCCTCAACCGCACGCTGCGCTACGCGGGCTACGGGCTGGACCCCGCCATCGCCTTCGACTTCGACACGCTAGGCCTGCCGGAGGCCCGCAAGGACAACTACACGGAGGAAGTGGCGGACTGGGGCCACTTCGTCACCGACGACCTGGCCTTCCGCTACCGCGACCCGATGTTCCTGCGCCGCGGCCAGCTCGCCGACATCGGGGCGGAGCCCTTCCAGTTGGAGCTGGGCGCCGCCACGACCTTCGGCCAGCCGCTGCGCCAGGGGCAGGCCATGCTCATCGCCTGTCCAGGCGGTCAGGACTACTTCCTCGGGCGGCTGGCGGCGGACGTTGCCGCGGATGGCACCAGCGCCACGCTGAACATCGCGCTCGCCGCGGGCCTTCCGGGCGATGTGCCCAAGTCCTGCATGACGGACACCGGCCGCATGCCCTTCGTCATGCTGGTGCATGAGAAGCGGCTGCGCGTGGAGGCGTACGGTGGGCGCCCGTACCTGGTGGTGAAGCACGGCTGGGCGGAGAACGCCGACTTCGACCCCATCGCCGTGGACGTGGAGTCCTTCCAGGTCAGCTACCAGATGAACCGGCCGCCCGCGAACTCCGCGTGCTGCGCCGGCCTGCCCGCGCCCGACGGCGCCGTGGGCAGCGGCATGGCCTGGGTGCTGGGTGACGAGGACGCCGTCGTGCTGCCCAAATACGACGACCAGGTTCCCGCGCCCACGTACAGCACGCCGTACGACGCGCCCCTCCGCTACAACATGAACCCGGCCAACATCCGTTCGGTGGGCGTGGGCCTCACGGTGCGCTCGGCGCGCCCGCTGCCCTCCGGCACGAAGAACCAGGGCCGCAGGCTCTTCAACGCGGACCCCGTGAATCCCGAGGACATGTTCTTCCGCACCACCGTGGAGACGTCCGTCCGCATTCCCAACATGACGTCCCGCGCCTTCTTCATCCCCGAGCTGCGCGCCGAAGGCGTCGCCGGTGACATCAAGAACGTCTGGGGAGGCTAACCATCATGACCCACTTCGCCTCACGCCGGGGCAGCGCCCTGGCCATCACCCTGATTGCCCTGACGGTGCTGCTGCTGCTCGTGGTGGGCGCCATCACCTTCACCGGACGCAACCAGTCCGCCGCCGTGGCCAAGACGCGCAGCGACCGCGTGGAGGCCTGCGCGGAGACGGCGCGGCGCTACCTGCTGTCGCGGCTGAAGGTCTTTGGCACCGGCGCCGTGCCCGTCACCAGCATCAGCCTGGAGCAGGTGCTGCAAGACGACCAGGTCGTCGCCGACAGCAGCGTCATGCGCACCGCCCACCTGGGTGACACCGCGTCGGCGCCCACCGCGGCGGTGCTCGCCTCGTCCTCGTTCAGCAGCGGCAAGGACCAGGTGAGCGACGCGGCCAACACCCTTCGAGAAGGCACGGCCGGCGGCAGCTACTACCGCGTGGTCGTCATGTGTGACGAACCCGGAGGCCGGCAGGCCGAGACCGAGTTCGTCTTCCGCTTCGGCATCTGACCCCTTCCGACTCCGCCCTTCCCCGAGCCCCCCATGAAGGCACTCTTCTCCACCCTGACAGCCCTGTCCGTGCTGCTGGCCGCCCCTGGCGCGCTCGCGCAGGACCCGGCGTCTTGCAGCCTGCAGTCCACCTCTCGCCTGGACGCGCTGCTCAACCCCGCGCGCGGCAGCGACGAGCGCTTCTTCACCAGCCCCAGCGGCCCGCCCAACATCCTGCTCATCCTGGATACGTCGGGCTCCATGGCGTACTGGCCCATCGCCTGGAGCAACAACGACTCCCACAGCTATACCAAAAACAGCTCCGGCGCCTTCCCCGGCTGCCGTCAGGCCAACATCGACGAGCTGAACTACGACGCCAACGTCGCGTACCCGCGGATGTGGCTGTCGCTGACCAACCAGGACTCGCCCTGGTTCGTGCCCACCAGCTACTACCGCTTCGATGGCAACGGCAGCACCTCGCAGTCCAGCTTCGGGATGACCCGCAACCCGGTGAAATTCAACGAGCCGCCGCCCAACACTGTCATCAGTGGCACCGCGGCAGAGGCGTGCGCCGAGGTGGTGGACTCCGGCAACAACACCACCCAGGCCGCCGCGCGCGCCGCGTGCGCGCAGTGCCTCGCGACGAAGGGCTACTTCCAATACACGCAGGAAAAGCGCGTGGCTTCCGGTAACTTCCTCAACTTCTATTCGCCGCGCGGCCACTCCGCCGTCAACGTCATCAGCCAGGTGCTCAAGGACTCGGAGCGCACGCGCTTCGGCGTGGTGACGTTCTCCGCGAGCAGCGAAGCCACCGGCACGGCGAAGTGGAGCGGCCAGGACGTGGTGCGCTTCGCGCACTTCGGTCCCAGCTGCGGCGACTCGCTCAGCAGCGCGAAGCGTGAAGAGCACCGCAACGACCTGCTCAGCAAGATGCGGAACGGGCTGCGCTTCAACACGGGCACGCCCCTGACACAGGCCATGTGGGGCGCCAGCACCTACTTCCGCTCCGCCGGCAGCGACCCGTTCCCCGACTGGTTCGGCAGCGACTACCTGCGCGACTCGGGCTTCAACGACGAGGCCGCGCCCGGACGAGCCGCCACCTGCTTCACCTGCGGCTTCAACGCCATGATTCTGCTCACGGACGGGGAGCCCAACGAGCCCGGCGGCGACTCCGCCCAGGTCCCGGCCCAGGTGCGCAACCTGGAAGTCCCCTGCTCCAACTGCGCCGCGGCCAGCCAGGGCAGCAACAGCGGCGGCTCCAGCAGCCACATCCACCGCATCGCCAAGTGGATGTGGACGCACGACCTGCGGCCGGAGCTGTCAGGATCGCAGGCGGTGGCCACCTACACCGTGGGCTTCGCGCTGACGAACACGCAGGCCATCAACCTGCTGCGCGTCACCGCGGACGCGGGCGGCGGTCGCTTCTACGCGGCCACCAACTCCAGCCAGCTGAAGACGGCGCTCCAGGCCATCGTCGACGACGTGCAGAACCGGAACATCGCGTTCGCCGCCGCGGCCATCTCCTCGTTCCAGACGGGCAGCTCCACGCTCAGCGCGCTGATGCCGCGCATGTCGCCCGCCTCCGGTGACAGCGCCTGGCGCGGCGACTTGTGGCGCTTCAACCAGTTCAACGAGTTCGTGGAAGGTGTCGACAAGAACGGCGACGGCGACATGGACGACATCTTCGTCGTGGACCGGGACGGGGACATCGTCGTCGAGGACACATCCGGCAACTTCGTCAAGGACGGAGGCAGCACCCCGGCCAACCAGTTCTGGGAGGCGCGCCGCGCGCTGCTGGCCCGGGCACTGAGCAGCCGGAAGATCTACACGGTGACGGACAGCAACCAGGACGGGCGCATCACCGCCGCGGACAACACGGCGACGCCCATCGAGTTCACCGTGGAGAACCGCGAGGTGCTGAAGAGCTACTTCGGCATCCTCGGCACCCCCGTCTGCCCGAAGGTGCTGTCGCTCAGCCCCCTGGACATCGACCCGGGCACGTTGATGACGGGCCTCCGGCTGACGCCCCAGCAGGCCGCCGCGGCCATGAGCGTCGCGGTGCCCGGCTTCGGCAACCTGACGCAGGCGCAGACCTGGTTGAACGACATCTGCGTGCGCACGCTCATCCAATACGTGCGCGGCCAGGACCTGGCGGACGAGGACGGCAACGGCAACCGCACCGAGGTGCGCCGCTCCGTGCTGGGCGACATCTTCCACTCCGCGCCAGTGCTGGTGGACCCGCCCATGGACAAGTTCCTGTGCAACCTGGGCATGAGCAACCAGTGCACGCGCACCCTCTACAGCCAGCAACTGGGCGTGTCGCCCACACCGCTCGCCACGGAGAGCATCAGCCGCTGCGGCAACACCGTGGAGGTGGACGCGTATGACGCGTACCTGCACCGCTACCGTCGCCGCGACAAGCTGGTGCTGGTGGGCGCCAACGACGGCATGCTGCACGCCTTCCGCGACAGCACCGCGAGCAACGACAACTGCGAGGGCGGCCTGCCCATGATTGAGTACTCGCCCAGCAACGGCGAGGAGGAGTGGGCCTTCATCCCGCCCGACCTGCTGTCGCGCCTGCACGAGATGGCGGCCGGCCACCAGTACTACGTGGACGGCGACATCATGGTGCGCGACGTGTGGGCGGACGGCTCGGACGGCTCGCAGCCGGACGGCATCAAGCAGTCCACCGAGTACCACACGATGGCGGTGATTTCGGAGGGACGCGGCGGCGTGCACTACCTGGCGCTGGAGCTGCGCGCGGACTCGGGCACCGGCCGCTTCGGCGCGCCGCGGATGCAGTGGATGTACCCGCAGCCGGACTCCCCGGAGGCCGCCCTCTTCGGCAAGACGCTCTTCTCGCTCAGCCCCAAGCCGCCGCCCATTGGCCCCGTGCTGGTGGAGGCGGGCACCGCGGCCGGTCCCGTGTCCCGCTACAACGTGGAGACCCAGGAGCGGTGGATGGTGGCCCTGTCGGGCGGCTGGTCCCCCGGCCAGGAGAAGGGCCGCGGCATCTACATGGTGGACGCGTGGTCCCCCGAGGTGAATGGCCGCACCGACAACCTGTGGTGGAAGTTCGAATACGACCCGAACGCCACCGGCGAGCAGCACGGGCCCGCGCGGCACCTCACGCACAGCGTGGCGGCGCCCGTGGCGCTGGTGGACTACGGCGTGGCGGGCAACGTGCAGCAGGACGGCTTCTTCGACACGGCCGTCTTCGGTGACATGCGCGGCCAGCTGTGGGTGGCGCGCATGTCCGTGCCCGGCGCGCTGGACCCGAGCACCCGGCTCATCCGCAACTGGAGCGCCGCGCGCGCCTTCCAGATGGACCGGGACGCCGTGGGGCCGTCGGGCGGCCAGGGCGACAGCCTCACGCGCACGTGGCCCTTCTATTACGTGCCCTCCATTGGCATCCAGCCGGGCACGGGCGCCATGCGCGCGCTCGTCGGCACGGGTGACCGCTACGCGCTGCTGGATGACCAGGCCGGCATCTGCCGCTTCGACAACCCGCAGGCCTGCGCGCGCTACGGGTGCGGCAACGTGGAGGTGGACTACCGCGTGGACCGCATCGGCGAGAACATCACCCAGTCGCGGCACCAGTGGACGCAGCGGGGACTGGCACAGTCCACGCTGACGCGTGGGACGGCCTCGCAGCCCGCCTGTGGCGACCCGGGCCAGACGGTGGTGTCAGCCCGGTTCACCCGGCACGAGGCCCGCTCCTGCCCGGGAGCCCCCCAGGACTACACCTCCATGAGCCCCGCGCGCGTGGAGTGCGGCAAGGACGCCGAGGGCCACTTCCGCTGCCTCGACGTGAGCAACGTGGCGCCCAACTTCGCGGACCTGGAGCTGACCCGCACCGTCAACGCCATTGGGAAGAATCGCTTCTACGGCGTTCGAGTGTACGGCGTGGCCGGGCAGACGTTCGCCGAGGATGCCACCGCTGTTTCCGCGGAGGGCCCCATGACGGCGAGCCAGTTCGACGCGGAACGCCTGAGCGACCGCACCAGCGACAACGACACCAGCGGTGACCTGGTGGACGTGACGAACATCACCTGCGACGCGTCCGGGGCCTGCTCCGCGACGGGCGCCACGCCGGAGAGCCCGGGGTGGATGTTGGAGTACACGGACAACCACACCCACAAGACGGCGGGCGGCGCGGCCACGGTGGCCAGCTGCACGCTGTGGAACGTCATCTACCCGTCGCAGGACGGCGAGGTGTGCAGCAGCACCGCCGCCCGGGCCCGCTTCTACCAGGCGGACTTCCTCAGCGGCCTGCCCAACTGCGCCGCGTCCTTCGAGAACGCGCGCTACCAGGAGCGCGCGGTGCTGTCACCGCCGCCCGAGCCCGCCACCGCGGTGATGATTTCGCCCACCGGCAGCGTGAAATACAGCGCCGTCATGCAGGAGCCCGGACAGCGCCAGGCCACCTCGGTGGACGTGTCGGAGAACAGCGAGGTGCTCCAGAACGTGTACGAGCTGCCCCTCACCCAGGAACAGCACGCCTGCCGCCACGAGAACGCGGCCAGCTGCCAGCCGTGACGGCGTGAAGGCCCGCCCTCCCCGCTCGCCTGGGGAGGGCGTCTGGCGTTAGAAGACGGGCATGCCTGCACTCGAAGACGCCATCGCGCTCGCGGTGGCCGCGCATCACGGCCAGCGAGACAAGGCCGGCCAGACGTACATCCTCCACCCGCTGCGGGTGATGATGCGGCTGGACACGGATGAAGAGCGCACCGTGGCCATCCTCCACGACGTGGTGGAGGACACGCCCTACACGCTCGAGCGCCTGCGTGAGCTGGGCTACCCGGAAAACATCCTGGGCGCGCTGGACGCGCTCACCCGCCGCCAGGACGAGACGTACGAGGCCTTCATCGAGCGGCTGCGCCCGCTGGCGCTCGCCCGCCGCGTGAAGCTGGCGGACCTGGAAGACAACATGGACGTGCGGCGGCTGGCCGCGGTGACGCCCAAGGACGCCGAGCGTCTGGCCCGCTACCGCGCTGCCTGGGCCCGCCTGCGCGAGCCCTAGAAGACACGACGGCCCGGAGCGCCACGGGGGCGACTCCGGGCCGTAGTGCTACCAGCGCCCGCCGAGGAAAGCAGGGCGCCGGTTCCTTCCTCTCCGCGCTAGCCCTTGGCCAGCTGGCGGAGCACGTACTGCAAGATGCCGCCGTGGCGGTAGTAGTCGAGCTCGTTCGGCGTGTCGATGCGGCACACCACCGTGAACTCCTTGGTGCCACTCTCACCCGTGGCCTTCACGGTGAGCTTCTTCTGCGGCGCCAGGTCCTGCGCCACGCCGGTGATGTCGAACTTCTCGTGGCCGGTGAGGCCCAGCGACTGCGCGTCCTGGCCCGCCTCGAACTGGAGCGGCAGCACGCCCATGCCCACCAGGTTGGAGCGGTGGATGCGCTCGAAGCTCTTGGCGATGACGGCCTTCACGCCCAGCAGCATGGTGCCCTTGGCCGCCCAGTCACGGCTGGAGCCCGTGCCGTACTCCGCGCCCGCCAGCACCACCAGCGGCGTGCCCTCCGCCTGGTACTTCATGGACGCGTCGTAGATGCTCATCCGCTCGCGCGTGGGGATGTGGACGGTGACGCCGCCCTCCACGCCCGGGACCAGCAGGTTCTTCAGGCGGATGTTGGCGAAGGTGCCGCGCACCATCACCTCGTGGTTGCCGCGGCGCGCGCCGTAGGAGTTGAAGTCCTTGGGCTCCACGCCGTTGGCCATGAGGTACTTGGCCGCCGGGCTCGTCTTGGCGATGTTGCCCGCGGGGGAGATGTGGTCCGTGGTGACGGAGTCACCCAGCAGCGCCATCACGTGCGCGCCATGGATGTCCTGCGTCGCCTTGGGCTCCTTCGGCAGGTTGTCGAAGAAGGGCGGCTTGCGCACGTAGGTGGACGTGTCGTCCCACTGGAACGTGGAGCCCTTGCCCACCGGCAGCTGCTGCCAGAGCGCGTCGCCCTCCATGGCGTTGGCGTACTGGCTGCGGAACTGCTCAGGCTTCACGGAGGTGCGGATGACCTCCTGAATCTCCTCGTTGGTGGGCCAGATGTCCTTGAGGAACACGGGACGCCCGTTGGGGTCGGTGCCCAGCGGCTCGTTGTCCAGGTCCATGCCCACTTCGCCCGCCAGCGCGTAGGCCACCACCAGCGGCGGGCTGGCCAGGTAGTTCATGCGCACGTGCGGGTTGATGCGGCCTTCGAAGTTGCGGTTGCCGGACAGCACCGCGGCCACCACGAGGTCACCCTCGGTGACGGCGTTGGCCACGGGCTCCGTCAGCGGACCGGAGTTGCCGATGCACGTCGTGCAGCCGTAACCCACGATGTGGAAGCCCACGGCCTCCAGGTACGGCAGCAGGCCGGCGTCGCGCAGGTACTCGCTGACGACGCGGCTGCCCGGGGCCAGGGACGTCTTCACCCACGGCTTCGGGTTGAGGCCGCGCTCCACGGCCTTCTTGGCCAGGATGCCCGCGCCCACCAGCACCGCCGGGTTGGAGGTGTTGGTGCAGGACGTAATCGACGCAATCACCACCGCGCCGTGGCCCATCTGGTAGCTCTGGCGGCCGTTCTTCACCGTGACAGTCTGAGCCAGACGCTCGGGAGGCACCGCAGCGGCGGCGGCCTTGCCCTTGCCACCCTCCTCGTCCTCGCCCTTGCTCTTGCCGGCCGACAGCATCTCCACCAGCGACTTCTCGTAGCCGGACTTCATGTCCTTGAGGGGCACGCGGTCCTGCGGGCGCTTGGGGCCGGCGAGGCTGGGCACCACGGTGGACAGGTCCAGCTCCAGCGTGTCGCTGAAGATGGGGTCCTCGGCGTCGTCACGCCGCCACAGGCCCTGCTCCTTGGCGTAGGCCTCGGTGAGGGCCACCAGGTCGTCCGGACGGCCCGTGAAGCGCAGGTAGTTGAGGCTCTCCTCGTCCACCGGGAAGAAGCCGATGGTGGCGCCGTACTCGGGCGCCATGTTCGCGATGGTGGCGCGGTCCGGCAGGGACAGGTTCTTCAGGCCGCTGCCGTAGAACTCCACGAACTTGCCCACCACGCCCTTCTTGCGAAGCATCTGCGTGACGGTGAGCACCAGGTCCGTGGCGGTGGCGCCCGCGGGCAGCTTGCCGGAGAGCTTGAAGCCCACCACCTGCGGAATCAGCATCGTAATCGGCTGGCCCAGCAGCGCGGCCTCGGCCTCGATGCCACCCACGCCCCAGCCCACCACGCCCAGGCCGTTGATCATCGTGGTGTGGCTGTCGGTGCCCACCAGCGTGTCCGGGTACACGGTGCTGCCCTGGCGGAACGTCACGTGCGCCAGGAACTCCAGGTTGACCTGGTGGCAGATGCCGATGTCCGGCGGAACCACGCCAAAGCCCTTGAACGCGCTCTGGCCCCAGCGGAGGAACGCGTACCGCTCACGGTTGCGCTCGAACTCCAGCTCGGCGTTCTCCTTGAACGCGGCGGACGTCGCGAAGGAGTCAATCTGCACCGAGTGGTCGATGACCAGGTCGGCCGGGTTGCGCGGGTTGATCTTGTCCGGGTTGCCGCCCATGGAGGCCAGCGCCTCACGCATGGCCGCCAGGTCCACCACCGCGGGCACGCCCGTGAAGTCCTGGAGCAGCACGCGGGCGGGGTGGAAGGAGATTTCCACGTCCGGGGTGGCCTTGGGGTCCCACGCCAGCATCTTTTCCACGTGCTCGCGCTTCACCACACGACCGTCCTCGTGGCGCAGCAGGTTCTCCAGCAGGACCTTCAGCGAGAACGGCAGGCGGTTCACCGCCGGGTGGGATTTCGCCAGCTTGCCCAGGCTGAAGAGGTCATAGGTGGCAGAGCCCACCTTGAGCTGGGACTTCGTGCCGAAACTGTCGGTCATGTGTGTTGCCGTCCTTCCTTGCGCGGGATGCGGGAACTTCTAGGCCCCCCGTTGACGCGTTGCAAAGGGTTCCTGCGAGCGCATTGAGGGCCGGACGCTTCGAGCCGCGGATGTGCAGCCCCGCTCATCGGAACCATGCGGCCCGCTGAGGGGCGGACAGGTGTGGCTCAAATGATTTTGCGAAGCAGAGACAGGGCCCGCTCCAGCAGCTTCTGCCACAGGGGCCGGCGGCGGAACTCCGCCAGCGTCACCTCGCGGCAGTCCCCGCAGTCGCCGCGGAAGGAGTCCTCCAGTTGCTGTCCCAAGCGAGGGTCGGCGAAGACAGCGTTCACCTCATGATTGAAGGCCAGGCTGAGGCGCTCCAGGTTGAAAGAACCGATGGTGCCCCACACCCCATCCACCACGGCCGTCTTGGCGTGCAGCACGCCGCGCTGCCACTCGAAGATGCGGACGCCCGCGCTCAGCAGCCGCTCGTAGAAGGCCCGGGCCATGAACTCCAGGATGGGGTGGTCACTGCGAGCGTTGAGCAGCAGATGGACCTCCACCCCGCGCCGGGCCGCCTCGCGCAGCGCCATCACCATGCGCCGATCCGGAATGAAATAGGCGGCGGCCACCAGCACGCTGCGCCGGGCCCGGCGGATGGCGTGCAGGTAGGCCCGGTGGATGCTTCGCCGACTGGACAACACCGCCAGCCCCACCGTGCCGGGCCGGGGCGGTGGGTTGCGCAGGCGCTCCAGCCGCCGGGTCAGCCGGTGGAAGCGGCCCTGGAACATCATCCGCCACGTGGCGGAGAAACACCGCTCCAGTTCGTGGACGGCCGGCCCTTCGATGCGCAGCACGTCATCCCGCCACGCCGCGCCAATCTCCGCGGGCGCCCAGTGGGCGGAGATGTTCACCCCCCCGGTGAAGGCCACCTCACCGTCCACCACCAGGATTTTGCGGTGGTCCCTCCGCAGCAGGTGCCGCAGCCCGCGTGACAGGCTGAAGGGCTTGAAGGCGCGAATGTCCACACCGCGCGCACGCAGCCCGGCGAAGAAGCTCCGGCGGCTCGTCCAGGAGCCCACCGCGTCGTACAACACCTTCACGTGTACGCCGCGCTCGGCCGCCTCCGCCAGCGCCTCGCCGAACAGTTCGCCGACGGCGTCGGAGACGAACATGTACGTCTCCATGCGGACATAACGGCGCGCCCCGCGGATGGCCTCCAGCATCGCCGGGTAGGCCTCCACGCCGTCGCGCAGCAGCTGGCATGCGTTGCCCTGCACCACCCCGTGGCGGCGCGGCAGGTAGTAGCGCGACAGGAGCAGCCCGGAGACGTTGGGGCTCCACACCGGCCCATGCTCCGGCACGGGCCCTGGGGGCGTGGGCGCACGCCGCGGCGCGCCCGTGTCCACGTCCCCCGACTGCTCGGTCAACGCCTCCTGGTCACGCATGGCCTCCCAACGGTGCGGATGCCCGCGCGACCCGGCAACCCGAGCCGCATCGCAGCCTGTCTTCCAGTGCCAGCCGGTGTCCGGAAGCCGACGGGACAACCCCGCGACTTCACGGACACCGGAAAGCCGTGACGCGGCCTAGAGGCCGTACTCCGCGCGCTTGGCGTCCGCGCGGGTGGCGCACGGCTGGTCGAACTCCGGGAAGTACTCCTTCACGTGGTCCAGGGTGGCGGAGGCGCTCTTGTAGTTGCCCTGGTTGTAGTAGCCCTCCACCTCCAGCAGCAGCTTGGAGCAGGTGCGGTCCAGTTCCTGCTGCGCCGCCTTCATGCGCTCCTGGGCGTCGTAGTAGAGGTCGGGCTTCGGCTCCGGGTGGGCCTCCAGCATCAGCCACGACACGCGGAAGGACTTCCAGGCCTCGTAGCGGTTGCGAGCGCCGATGTCCGGCGTCTGGAAGTGCTTCAAGCCCCGCTTGTGGTACTCGGTGGCCTCGCGCACCAGCTCCTCCGGCAGCAGGTCCGGCAGCAGCGCGCGCTCCACCCAGATGTTCCAGATGACCCACGGGTCTTCACCCGGCGGATTCTTCACGTTGTCGAAGATGATGCGGTTGGGCTCGCCCTTCTTCAGGTGCTGGGCCGGAATCATCAGTTCGATGGAGCGGTCCTGGCTGGCCAGCGTGTCGGGCGGTACCTTGCCCACGTCCACGCCGTTGACGCTCACCACGACCTCGTCCTTGGAGATGCCCTGGGCCTGGTAGTGGAGGATGACCACCGCGCGCGTGGCGGCGGTGTACTCCCACTCGAAGACCTTCATGTCCGGGCGCTCCCACGTCACGCCCGGCCCCAGGCCAAACGAGTCGCGGATGGGCTGGCCGGTCAACATCGAGGGCTCCTCGCCCACCGGTTGACCGTCGTCGCCGCTCAGCACCAGCCAGTAGAGGACGCCGAACAGCGCGAGCACCATGGCCACGCCGCCACCGATGATGCCGGTGCGCACGCCCTGGCTGGCATCCGCCCAGAAGAGCTTCGCGCTGGACACCACGCCGGGGGACTCACGCCGGATGCGCGCGCGCTCCGCCGCGGACAGGCCACCGCCGCCCGACGCGGACGGCGCCGGACGGGCCCGGGCCGGCGGAGGCGAACTGGACGGCCGCTTCGCGGGCGGCGCCGCTGGCGCCGAGCGCTCCATGGCCGCCGGCCGTGAGCCGCTCTGCCCCTGGGACACGGGGCGCAGGGCCTGCAGGTTGGAGCGGGTGGCGCCCTCGCGGATTTCGTTCAGCGCTTCCTGGTCGGCACCTTCCGGGGCCAACGCGACGCCCTTGTTGCGCTGCCGCTTCAGGGAATCCAGGGAAACGATGCGCGTGCTGCCATCGCCGTCCTGAGCGCCGGCGGGAAGCTCTTCTTCGCCCGTGGCCGGCTCGTCCGTCAGCATGGCGAAGATGAACGTCACCGGCCCCAGGGTCAGCTTGTCGCCGTCCTCAAGCACCTGCGTCTTCACCGGACTGCCGTTGACGAGCGACCCGTTGGCGCTGCCCTGGTCCTCGACGGCGTAGACATCACCGTCGAGGAAGATGCGGCAGTGGCGCCGGGACACACCCGGGTCGAACAGCGCGACGTCGCAATCCGTCGAACGGCCGATGAGAACGGAGTCCTGGTCGAAGACGAACTCCTTACCGGCTTCTCTACCCTCGGAGATCGTCAGCTGGAAAGGCATGGGGGGTTACAATCCTACAGAGGCCCGCGCCGCTCGGGCAACGGCCGCGCGCGCGGAGGCCGGTTCCATGACCTGCGCCTCGCCACCGAAGGACAGGACCCACTGGGTGAGCCAGCGTTCGCTGTCCCCCGCCACCAGCACCTCCACGCTCCCGTCGGAAAGCGGGCGGGCGTCCTGGCCGAAGCGCTCCTTCACATAGGGTGCGGCCACGGGGGAGAAGCGCACGCGCACCGAGGAGTCCGTCAGCCCCCGCGCCGGGTTGGGCACGTCCGCCCGGGCGTCCGCGGGCGGCTGGAAGGACACGTCCGTGACGAGGATGTCCTCCATCCGGTCCAGGCGGAACAGGCGCGCGTCCTGCCGGGTGTGGCAATAGCCCTGCAGATACCACTGCCCCCGGTGGCTGAGCAGCTCGTACGGGCGCACGGTGCGCGGCTCTGGCGACCGGCCGGGGCTGGCATAGCCGAACGTCACCTCCAGGCGCTCGATGATGGCCCGGGTGAGCGGCCCCAGGGCCTGGGGTGCCTCGGTGGACGCATCAATCTTCCGGTACATCTCCCGGTAGCGCTCGCGGGTGGCGGGCGGCAGCACGCGCTCCAGCTTCTGGAGGGCGCTCTGCAACGCGTCCCCCGTGGCCGGCCGCAGCAGCTCCGCCGACGCGGCCAGCGCCGCGGCCTCGCCCGGCGTCAACCGGGGCGGCGCGAACAGGCGCTGGTCCAGGTCCACGTAGACGCGGTCGTTGTCCACGTAGATGTCGATGTAGTCGTCCGGGTTGAAGGGCGGCCGGCCCACGCAGGTGAGCAGGTCCAGCTCCTCCAGCAGGTCCTCGCGGCTGATGTTGAGGGCGCGCGCCAGCGCGTCCACCGTGACGCCGGGGTGCTTGGAGACGTAGGGAACCAGGAACAGCAGGCGGCGGAGCCGCTCGTGGACGTTGCTCATGCGCTCACCTTGTCCAGCGAATCGTCGTGGCACGACACGATGCGCGAGGCCATCTCCCGCAGACGCGCCTGCGCCCGCTCCGGGCCCTCCACGCGGCAGTCCGGCCCCAGCGCCAGGCAGAAGCGCATCAGGCCGTCCACGAACGTGACCGGCAGCCGCGCCCGCACCGCCCCCTCCTCCGCTGGCTCCAGCGTGGCGCCGGGCAACAGGCCCGCGGCCCGCGAGGCGAGCGTGCCCGACAGGTGGAGCGCCACCTCCACCTGCTCATGGAAGCGGTGCTGCCACGGGAAGTACGCCACGTGGGCCTCCAGCGAGAAGTCCGCCGGCACCTGGAAGTCCGGTGTGCGCGGGCGCGCCGTGTTCACCTTGAGTTCGCGAATCCGGTGGACGTGGAAGGTCCGCAAGTCCTTGCGCAGGTGGCAGTACCCCACCAGCGTCCAGGCGCCGCGGCGCAGCGCCAGGCCATACGGGTCCACCCGCCGCTGCGTGGTGCCCGCCTGCTTGGGGCTGGCATACGTCAGGTCCACCCACTTGCGGGCCGCGCACGCATCCCAGAGCTGCTCCAGGCGCACGGAGATTTCCTTCTCCTGGCCCTCGTGCACGGAGCCCAGCTCCATGCGCACCCGGGGTGTGGGGAGGGATTGACCGGCGAAGAAGCCGATCTTCCGCAGCGCGTGCGCCAGGTCATCCCGGCCCGGGAAGGCCCCCGACGCCAGCGCCGCGGAGCCGGCGGCGTAGAGCACGGCCAGCTCCTCCTTGGAGAGGTCCGCCTCCGGGAGGTAGTAGGCGTCCCGGTCGACGATGTAGCCGTCGCGGCGCTCGTCGTCTCCCTGCACGTACGTCAGCGGAAAGCCCAGCTCCACCAGCTCCGCCTTGTCGCGCTCGAACTTGCGCTCGGCGGCATCATCGGAGCCGCCGTAGTCACCAGGGAAGTGCTCGCGCAGCTCGGCCCAGGAGATGGGCTCGCGTGCGTCGAGCAGAAGGGCCACGAGGTCGAGGATGCGTTCAGTGCGGTCCATTGGAGAGGGCGGCGACGATGCCGGGCGGACCCGAGAGGGTCAAGAAGTGGACGTGTGGGTGGGAAACAGGTGAGAGGGCCGCTCGCGTCCGGCGAGATAGCCGGACACGCCTGAACAAACAAGCAGGTAATCACCTGTACGCATGGTTGTACTCATTGCGGCTGGCAAGGACTTGGGCGGGGGGCTCGCACTGCGGGCATGATCTGGGTTATTGCTGCTCCATTCCGTGGAAGTGGAAGCGACGTGGACGGGCCTGCCTGTCCGGATGCCGCACGGCCGAAGCGGCGAGCGGAGCCTCCGAAGGGACTCACGATGAGCGGCATCACCCTCGTCCGTAATGTGGTGGCCGGGTTGGCGATGTTCGTGGGCTTCACGAGCATGGCCGCGCCTGCGCCCGTGCGCGCGGAGCCCCTCTACTTCGCCGTCGAGGTCCGTCGTGACGGGCGGCTGGTGGCCCAGCCCAAGCTGTTGGGCGAGACGGGCCGCACCCTTCGCGCCGAGCGCCGCCGTCCGGGAGCGCCCCTGCCGGACTACCGGCTGGTCCTCACGCCCAAGGCCGAAGGCCAGTCCTTCCTCCTCCAGCTCGACCTGCTCCTGCCCGAGGCGAAGGGCCACTCCGAGCTCGCGCTGCTCCACGGCCAGGAGCGCAAGCTCCAGCTTGGCCGCGTCCCCGGAGAGCTCGAGGTCTCCCTGCTGCTGATGAAGGTGGACTCGCCGGAGTTCCGCGCGCTCATGCAACTGGGCGAAAGCGGCGGCAAGTCGGTGTCCACCTCGTCCATCTGACCAGCGCCCTGCCCGGCTACAGCACGGCCAGGTCGTCGCGGTGCACGGCCTCGTCGAGGTAGCGGTAGCCCAGCACCGCTTCGATGTCCGCCGTGCGATGTCCGGCGATGCGTCGCAGCTCGTTGGCGTCGTAGGCCGCCAGCCCCCGCGCGAACACGGCCCCCGCCGCGTCCACCAGGTCCACCGGGTCTCCGCGCCCGAAGTCACCCTCCACGCCGCGCACGCCGCTAGGCAGCAGGCTGCGCTTGCCGGTGACAATGGCCTCGCGCGCGCCGGCATCCACCGTGAGCGTCCCACGTGCGCGCAGGGCATGGGCAATCCACGCGGCGCGGGCACTGCGGCGGCTGCCGGTGGGCTCGAAGTGGGTCCCCACGTCCGCGCCTTCCAGGACGGCGCGCAGGCGGCCGGGCACGGCGCCGGACGTAATCACGCAGTGGATGCCGGAATCGGACGCGCGCGCGGCCGCCCGCACCTTGGTGCTCATGCCGCCCGTCCCCACCCCGCTGCTCGTGCCGGTGGCGAGCGCCAAGACCTCGGGCGTCACCTGCATCACCGTGGCCAGCAGCTCCGCGCCCGCGTCGCGCCGGGGGTCTCCGGTGTAGAGGCCCTCCACATCCGACAGCAGGACGAGCGCGTCGGCATCCACCACGCCGGCCACCAGCCCCGCCAGCGTGTCGTTGTCACCGAACTTGAGCTCGTCCACGGAGACGGTGTCGTTCTCGTTGATGACGGGGACGACGCCCGCCGTCAGCAACCGCTCCAGGGTGTGCTTCACGTTGAGGTAGCGGCGGCGCTCCTGCACGTCCTCGTGGGTGAGCAGCACCTGGGCCACCGCCTTCCCATGCGCGGCGAAGGCCTCTTCGTAGGCCTGCATCAGCCGGCTCTGCCCCACCGCCGCGCACGCCTGCTTACCTGGGATGTCGCGAGGGCGCGAGGGCAGGCCCAGCCGCTCGACCCCCAGGGCAATGGCTCCGCTGGACACCACCAGCAGCTCGCGGCCCTGCGCGGCCCACAACAAATCCTGGCCCAGCGCATCGAAGTGCTGACGGTTGAAACGTCCGGTGGCGTTCGTCAGCGCGTTGGTGCCGATTTTCACCACCACCCGCCGGGCGGAGCGGAGGGCGGTGCGTCCCGTGGAAATCGAACTCACGGGGCGTCAGCGTAGGTCAGAAATGGAAGACGCGCGCGTCCGGCGTGTTTTCCCCACAGCGGCAGTCATAAAGTCGTACGAAAAAGGTGGGGGCCCCAATGCCTCCGCCAGGAGAGCACGGTTTGAAGGAAATCTACGGCAACACCCTGGGCCTCAAGTCGAGCGAACAGCACCGGTTGCGCAACACCTTCCGCCGGCGCGTCCCACCGCACGAAATCGTGTCGCCCGAGCTTGCCCGGCATCTCACCGAGCTGTCGCGTGAGCTGAACCGGCAGGTGGGTGTGCTCGTCAACCGGAAGGGAGAAATCGAGCACGTCATCGTGGGCAACGCCCACAAGCTCGAGCTGCCGGACATCGGCCGCGCCCGCGCGGGCCAGGTACGTCTGCGTGGCCTCCGCCTGATCCACACCCACTTGAAGAGCGAGCCGCTCACCAAGGACGACCTCACGGACCTCGCGCTGCTGCGCCTGGACTGCGTGGCGGCCGTTGGCGTGGGCCACGAGGGCCTGCCCGGCGTCCTGCACTACGCCTACCTCATCCCGGAGAACGGCTCCGGCGACTTCTGGCACGTCGAGACGCTGCCCTCCGTCCACGTGGCGCAGCCGGACCTCATGGACACGCTGGGCGCGCTGGAGGAGGAGTTCAACCGCAAGGCGGCGTCGCGCAAGGTGGGCGGCCGGGAGAAGGCCATCCTCGTGGCGGTGTGCCTGGACGGCAACCGCGCCCTGGCCGAGTCCAGCCTGGCGGAGCTGAAGGAGCTGGCGCGCACCGCGGGCGTGGAGGTCATCGACTCCGTGCTCCAGGTGAAGCGCGAGGCGGACCCGCGCTACCTCATCGGCCGCGGCAAGCTGGAGGATCTCAACCTGCGCTCCATGCAGTCCATGGTGGACCTGCTCATCTTCGACAAGGACCTCACCCCGTCCCAGGGCCGCCACATCGGCGAGGCCACCAGTCTCAAGGTGCTGGACCGCTCACAGCTCATCCTCGACATCTTCGCGCAGCGCGCGCAGAGCGCCGAGGGCAAGCTCCAGGTGGAGCTGGCACAGCTGAAGTACCGGCTGCCGCGGCTGGTGCAGAGCGACGATTCGCTCAGCCGGCTCATGGGCGGCATTGGCGGACGTGGCCCAGGCGAGACGAAGCTGGAGATCGACCGCCGCCGCGTGCGCGAGCGAATCACCCACCTGGAGAAGCGCATCGACGCGATTGGCCGGGAGCGCAGCGTGCGCCGCGCCCAGCGCAACCGGCGCGAGCTGCCCGTCATCTCCATTGTCGGCTACACCAACGCCGGCAAGTCCACGCTCCTCAACGCGATTACGAACGCCGAGGTGCTGGCGGAGAACAAGCTGTTCGCCACGCTGGACCCCACCAGCCGGAGGCTGCGCTTCCCGCAGGAGCGGGAGGTCATCATCACCGACACGGTGGGCTTCATCCGGGACCTGCCCAAGGACCTGGTCGCCGCCTTCCGCGCCACGCTGGAGGAGCTGTACGACGCCAGCCTGCTGCTCCACGTCGTGGACGCGGCGGACCCCGCCCGCGACGAGCAGGTGGAGGCGGTGGAGAACATCCTCGAGTCGCTCGACTTGATGGAGAAGCCGCGCCTCATGGTGTGGAACAAGGCGGACCTGCTTCCGCCGGACGAAGTGGCGGCGCTGCTGCGCACCCGGGGCGGCGTGGCCATCAGCGCCGCGACGCGCGAGGGCCTGGCGACGCTGCTGGCCAAGGCGGACACCACGCTGTTCGCCGAAGGCGCCACCGAGGCCATCGGCGCCGTCTGAGGCCGCGGTTGCCGCGCAGGCACGGCTCCCCGTAGAGTCGGGGAGCCGTGTCGACTCCATCGCTCACACCCCTGCTGCTGGCCCAGGCTGACTACGCGAAGCCTGTGTCCTCCCTGTCTCCGAAGTACTTCGAGCTGCTGGAGCAGAACAGCCACATCATCTACCCCGTCCTGGCGATCCTGACGTTGGTCATCATCGCCGCGGGCGTCCTCCAGGCGTGGCGCACGCAGGACCTGGACGGCCTCCAGAAGAACGAGTTCAAGCGCGCCATCGTCAACGAGCTGCGCCGCAACATCAGCGGCATGCCCGGTGACTTGCTGGCGAAGTCCGTGGGGCTGGACCGGCTCAAGACGAACCGCCTGCTGGAGCAGATGCAGCAGGAGGGCCTGGTGGTGAGCCACACCAACTCCCAGCGGCTCACCGTGTGGCGCGTCCGCGGCGCCACGCCGGACGCCGCGCCGCGCCGCTACTGAAGGCCGCTCAGACGCCCGCCAGCTCCGACTTCGGCTGGCGCGTCATCAGGTCCACCACCGCCGTGCGCGCGCTCTTGCCCTCGTGGGCAATCAGGTACACCTGATGGCAGATGGGCAGCTCCACGCCCGTCTTGAGCTCCAGTTCGTGCGCGCTGCGGGCCGTCTTCACGCCTTCGGCCACTTCCTTCATGTCCGCGAGGATGTCCGGCAGCTTGCGGCCCTTGCCCAGCTCCATCCCCACGTGCCGGTTGCGGCTCAGCTCGCCGGTGCACGTCAGCACCAGGTCGCCCATGCCGGACAGACCGGAGAGCGTCAGCGGGTTGGCGCCCTTGCGCACCGCCAGGCGCGTAATCTCCGCCAGACCGCGGGTGATGATGGCCGCGCGCGCGTTGTGGCCCATGCCCAGGCCGTCCGCCATGCCGGCGGCAATCGCGATGACGTTCTTCAGCGCGCCGCCGTACTGCACGCCCACCACGTCCGTGGAGGTGTAGCTGCGGAACGTCTCCGTCTGGAGCGCCTTCTGGCAGCGCAGCGCCACCTTGTCCCAGTGGGAGGCGATGGTCACCACCGTGGGCATGCGCCGCGCCAGCTCCTTGGCGAAGCTGGGGCCGGACAGCACCGCGAGGTACGGGTGGAACTCCTCCGGCAGGCAGTCCTCCAGCAGCTCCGTCATCGTCAGCAGCGTCCCGTTCTCGATGCCCTTCGACACCGTGACGATGGGGACATGGCGCGGCAGGTACGCCTGGGCCTTCGCCACCACCTCGCGCGTGGCGTGGCTGGGCGTGGCCAGCACCACCAACTCCGAACCCGCGAGCGCCTCCTGGAGGTCATTCGTGGCGCGCACGCGCTCCGAGATGGGGATGCCCTTCAGGTAGGTGGGGTTCTCGTGCTGCGTGTTGATGGCCTCCACGACGGAGGGCTCACGACCCCACAGACGAACCTCCTCGCAATTGACCGCGAGCACGTTCGCCAGGGCGGTACCGAAGGAGCCGGAGCCGATGACACTGCCACGCATGAAAGACCTCGCTAGAAACCAGTCACGACGCCAAAGGTGATGACGGGCATGAAGTCCGTCTCGTCAGGCCGGGTCCGGATGTCCCCGCCAATCGTCAGAGCGTAGGACGTTTTCTCACTCACGGGGATTTCCGCGCCCACCCGCACCGGAAAGGCGCCGGACAGCTCGACGTCAGGGGGCAGGCCGCCCAGCGGCACCCCTTGAATGGGTTCGGTGTCCAGCGCCATCAGGTAGCGGACGTCCAGAAACAGTCGCGGCGAGCGGGCGCCCGGGAACTGGAGGTTGCCGACGATGCCGGGCAGCACGTTCCAGTTGCGGCGCCCGCTGTAGTAGCGCGCGCCCCGGTCCTCCACGCTCGCGGGCCGCAGGAAGAAGGCGTGGCTGCCCTCCACCGCCACGCCCACGCTCCACCGGGGCCCGCCGTCGAGCACCATCCACCGCGCGCCCACGCGCAACTCGTTCATCAACCCGTAGGCGCTGTCCACGCCGGCCAACACGTCCACGCGGCGATGGACGCCCACGGCGACTCGCGCGGACACGATGGGAAAGCCCAGGGCCAGGCCCACGGCCATGCCCCCTGCCCCCACCGTCTGGGCGCCGAGCAGGCTCACGCGGTTGGGGACGGGCGGCGGCCTGACGGGGGCCGGCGGCGTCCGGGGCGCGGGGATGGCAACCTCGTCGACGGGCACCAGCGGCGGAACCTCGGGCAGCTGGGGCAGCGTGGCCGCCGCCTCCGCCTCGGGGACAGCGGTGGCGCCCGGGAAGGACTCCCAGGCCGCGTCGTCCGGAGCTTCGTTGTGAGCAGGCGCGGGGACCTGGCCGGGTTCCGCCCAGGAGGTGTCCGGCGCCGGGTTGCGCGGAGGCGCCCCAGGAGACTCCGCTGGCGCAGAAGCCGCCGCGGGCGCGGTTCCCGAGGACACACGTGCCGGTGCCCCGCCCCCAGACGCAGGCGGTCCTGGCAGGGACGGCGCGGAGGCTTTCGACGAGCCCGCCGATGGGACTCCCGCCTTCGAAGCCTCGGCGCCCGCCCCCCTCGACTGCGACGGCATGACAGCCGCGGGAGCGCCCTCCGCCGGACGAGCCTGGACGTCTCCCACCAGGGCAAACACGAGCAAGGGCAAGGAGGGGGTGGAGCGCATGGTGGGAAGCCTCAGCTTAGTCCGACGGGCGTATAAGGCACGAGGCAAGCCCGCTCGCCCGGAGGCCAAGCGGGGCCGGCGTCCGGAAGCGGTCAGCGACATGCGGGAAACGTCGCCGCGCGAGGCATCCTCCGGTCTACCATCCGCGCCGCTTCGGCAGGCGCACACGGGAGTCACACGGGATGAGGGCTGGAGGGCGCGCGGCATTGTTCATGGCACTGGCACTGGCGGCATGCCGGAGCCGACCTTCCGACACACCCGTGGTGGACGCGGGCACCCCAGCGCCCCCCGCCGAGCGCGCGGCGCTCCCCGACTGCGAGGTGCTGCTGTCCGCGGACGACCGCGAGCTGATGCTCCCCGGCTTCACCATGAAGCAGGAGCGCGCCTGCCCGACATGTGGCCCGCTGTGCAGCTTCCGCTCGGACGCGGAGCCCGGCCTCGCCGTCTCCATCACTTGGGACTGCAACGCCCGCTATGCCCAGTCGGACATCCACGAGTTGATGGCCCCCACGCTCCAGGCCGGCGGCGTGGAAGTGCCCGCGCTCGGCCGTGCCGCGGTGCGGCGCGCGCCCGCCCAGGGCATGTCCCAGGTGCTGGCCTGGGATGACGACACGGACTGCGCGGTCGTCGTCACCTGGCTGGGCGGTGAGACGGAGCGGGCCGTGGAGGTGGCGCGCTCGGCGCTCATCGCCACCAGGCCCGCCGTGCTCGACGCGGGGATACCCGGTGCCCCCAAAGAAGACGCGGGGGACGCCGGCGAGCCCTGAGGCCCACCGGACAGATTCCGTCCCCTACAGCGTGAGCAGGTACTCCACCAGGTCGTCGACCTCGGCGTCGGTGAGCTGCGCCGTCACGCCGTGCTGGTTCGACTCGCGGCCCTGCATCAGCCGGTCCTTCAGCGACACGGCGCTGCCGTCATGCAGGTACGGCGCGGTGCGGGCCAGCCCCAACAGCGACGGCGTGTTGAGCCCCTGCTTGCGCACCACCGGGTCATCCTGGAGCGGCCCCGAGGTGACGAAGGTGCCCACGTCGGCCTGCGTGTTGAGGGTGAAGTGCTCCCCTCCGTGGCAGGTGTCACACGCGGCCTTGCGGAACACGGCCTCGCCGCGTGTCTGCGCGTCGGTGAGGACGTCGGCCCTGTGCGGGTTGTCCGGCGCGGGCAACACGTCGATGAAGTCGGACAACTGCGCCACCATGACGCCGTCCAACACCGTCCCACCCATGCGGTGGCGCACCGTCGCGTCGAGGAAGTCGCGCATGGTGGAGAACTCGCCGCTCCAGTGGAACGGCCCCGTCTTCGTCATGCTCCGGCCCGCGAGGCTGGGCGTCTGACGAGGCCCGTCCGGGAAGCCCCAGACGTGGCCATCCTCGCGGCCATCGGGATGGCAGCTCGCGCACGACGCGCCCACCGAGGTACTGGCCATGCGCGAGTCCAGCGCGCTGAAGAACAGCTTGCGGCCCGCCACCTCATTGGGCCCCAGCACGTCCCCGGCGATGGGCAGCGGCGCGCCGTCCGTGCGGATGTTGGCGGTGCCACCCGCGCCGTCGCTCACCAGCGTCGTCACCGTGTGGTCGAACGCGTTGTAGACGTAGGCCTTGCGCCCATCCCGCGTCATCGCGATGCCGGTGGGGCCGGAGCCCACGCGCACCAACTGGCGCACCGTGCTGCCCAGGCCCGACCTCAAATCCGAGCCCGAACGGCGTCCCGTGGGGATGATGGCGACGTTGTCCGTCTCCCGGTTCACCACGAAGGCCCACAGGCCCGTCGGGTCCACCACCGCCGCCACCGGCCCCTGGATGGGGTGCGTCGACTCCGGGCTGATGATGGTGGAGGGCGGGAAGTCCGGCGACAGGTCCGGCGGCGGACGGCACCGGTCCAGGTCATCCACCCGGGGCGAGCCCGTGTCCGTGTCGAAGGTGACCAGCCCTGGCGCCACCACGCCGCCCGTGTTGCAGGGCCCACCACCGCCGTAGAGCGAGCCCCCGCTCGGCGGAGTGGGCGTCCCGTCTGGAGACAGCGGGTCCTCCCGCGCCCACATCACCGTCGCCAGCGCGCGCTCTCCATCCGGCGTCACCGCGACGCTCGACATGCTGCGCGGCTGGAAGCGGATGTCCGCGGCCGGGGGCAGCGGCGTCAGCCCGTCCGGGGACGCGGCCACGTGGTCCCGGACATTGGCGCGCGCGTACAGGTCCGTCTGCTCACGCACCACGCGGGGCCGGTCCGCGTCCGTCAGGTCCACTGAGACCAGGTCGCCCTGGCGGAAGCGGGTGATGAGCGCGCGCTTGCCGCCCTGCGCCAACGCGATGCCTCGGGGCTCATCCCCCACCGGCAATTCCCAGCGCACCGACAGCGAGCGCGTGTCCACCGCCATCAACGAGCCGTGGCTCGACGTCGCCAGCGCGGCGCTGTTCACCACGTACAGCGTGTCCCCGGCGGGCGACACCGACAGGCCCACGGGCTCCACGCCCACCGCGATGCGGGCCGCCTCGTTCCAGTCCCCCCGGCGGATGACGGACACGCTGCGCGAGCCGCGGTTGGAGACGTAGACGGTGTCGTCCGGCCCCACCGCCACGCGCTCGGGAAGGAGGCCCACCTTCACCTCGCCCACCTTTTCACGACGCGCCGTGTCCACCACGGCGAGGACGCCGTTGTCCGAGTCCACCACGTAGAGAAAGGCGTCATCCCGGCTGAGCGCCACCGAGCCCGACGCCTGGGTCCAGGTCGCCTGGGCATCGCGGTCTTCACACGCCGGAAGCGCGAGCATCGAGGCCAGCACCGTGGCCAGGACCGTCCGTCTCATGGAGGGGTTCCCTTCCTCGCGGCGGCCCGTCCCACCCACCAGCCACCGGGCGGCCGCATCCTGAGCGGGGAAGAAGGCGGCCGGCCCACGTCGCACGCCTGCCCCGCAGGCACCCATGCTTGCACCAGAACACCCCCGAAGTCGATGATGTCCGCACACACTCCGGGTGAGTGGTGGACACTCCCTGTCGCGGGCGCGGATGAAACGCCACGAGCGTGTAGCGCCGGGTAGGGGTAAAGGAGAGGGGCCGTGTCCCGCACTCCGCCCCGATTCCTCAACTTCCGGCGCACGTTCGCGCTGCTCATCGTCCTGGTGGTGGTGCCATCCGCCGGCCTGTCCGGCTTCGGGGTGGTGGCCATCATCAACGAGCGCGCGGCCGTGGAGAAACGGCTGGAGGCCGCCTGGCGCGGCACGCTGGAGTCGCTGTCGGAGGAACTGCCGGGCATCCTCGCCTCGGCGAGCCTGGAGCCGGTGAATGGCCAACTCCAGTTCATCCTCCCCGACGGGCAGCCCGTGTCGGAGCCGGACGGCGCCTTCCAGTTGGAGGACGGACAGGTCCGCACCCGGGACCCCCAGCTGGCGGAGGCGCTCACCACCGTGGTGCCCGAGGCGGGCGGACTGCCCACCGAGCCCACCGTCTTCTCGCTCACCGCGGGCGGGCGCGCGGTGCTGGTGGCCGCCGAGCGACGCGGCAGCGTGGTGCACGGCGTGCGGCTGTCGGTGCAGCAGCTGGAGGCCCTGCTGGCCGAGCGCGTGGACCCCCGGGCCGTGTCCAGTGAACCGGTGCGCTTCGCCCTGCTGCCCGTGCCCCGGGAGCCCTCCGAGGGCGGGCTGATGGGACGGCTGGTGTCCGAGGTGGCGCAGGCGCGCGCCAGCGCCCTGGGGCCCACGGGGCTCGCTGAGCGCGTGCTGTCCTCGCCCCTCCAGGACTTCCGGCTGGTGGTGCTGCCCACCGGCGAGGACCCGGTGGCGCGCGCGTCCACGCGCAACCGCGTGCTGTACGGCGTGCTGCTGGGCGTGTTCTACCTGACGCTCACCTTCGGCGTCGTCTACACCGGCCGCGCGCTCTACCGTGAGGCGCAGCTGTCGCGGATGAAGACGGACTTCGTGTCGCTGGTGAGCCACGAGCTGCGCACCCCCCTCACGTCCATCCGCATGTTCATCGAGACCCTGGCCCTGGGGCGGCTGAAGGACCCGGCGCAGATGCAGGAGGTGCTCACCCTGCTGATGCGCGAAACGGAACGCCTGTCCATCTTCGTCGAGCGCGTGCTGGACTGGGCGCGCATCGAAGGCGGGCGCAAGGTGTACCAGCGCGAAATCGTGCCGGTGTCGGAGCTCGTGAACGCGGCGGTGGAGGCCTTCCGCACCCAGCGCATGGAGGACGGCGTGGACCTGACGGTGGAGGTGTCAGACGGCTTGCCCGCGCTGGACGTGGACCGGGCCGCGGTGGCCGGCGCGCTGCTCAACCTGCTGCAGAATGCCTACAAGTACAGTGGGCCGGACAACCGCCGCATCACCCTCCAGGTCCGGGGCAGCGGCAAGGGCGTGGACCTCTCGGTGGAGGACAACGGCGTGGGCATCGCTCCGCAGGAGCGCAATCGCATCTTCGAGCGCTTCTATCGCGTGGACAACCTGCTGACGCGCAGGACGGAAGGCAGCGGGCTGGGGCTGGCCATTACCCGGCGCATCATCGAAACCCACGGAGGCCGCATCTCCGTGCAGAGCGAGCCAGGCAAGGGAAGCCGGTTCACCATCCACCTGCCGGCGGGGAAGGCATGAGCGACAAGACGCGGAGCATCCTGGTCGTGGAGGACGACCTGTCCATCCTCACGGGCCTGTCCATGAACCTGCGCTTCGAGGGCTACGAGGTGCTCCAGGCCCAGGATGGCCGCACCGGGCTGGCGCGCGCGCTGGACGAGTCGCCGGACCTGGTGGTGCTGGACGTCATGCTGCCGGAGCTCAATGGCTTCGAGGTCCTCAAGGAGCTGCGCCAGCGCGGCCGGGACACGCCCGTCGTCGTGCTCTCCGCCAAGGGCATGGAGACGGACAAGATTGTCGGCCTCAACCTGGGCGCGGACGACTACGTGGTGAAGCCGTTCGGCCTCCAGGAGCTGCTGGCCCGTATCAAGGCCGTGCTGCGCCGGCGCTACCCGTCCGCGGGGGCGGGCTCGCCGCCGCCGGTGACCTTCGGCGACGTGAGCGTGGACATGGCCGCCCGCACGGTGGCACGCGCGAGGACGCCGGTGGAGCTCACCGCGCAGGAGTTCAAGCTGCTGGCGCACTTCCTCGCGCACCCGGGACGCACCTTCACCCGCGAGGAGCTGCTGTCCGGCGCGTGGGGCTACCACTACGAAGGCAGCGCCCGCACCGTGGACAACTTCATGCGCCAGCTGCGCCTGAAGTTCGAGCCGGACCCGGAAGCCCCCCGCCACTTCCTCACCGTGCGCGGACTGGGCTACCGCTTCGAGCGCTGACGGGCGCTCACGGTCCGGCGATGCCGATGTGGCGCGAGTCCTCCAGGTCGAAGGGCTTGCCGTCGAAGCGGCCGTAGCGCTCGCGCGGCACCAACCCCGCCGCGGTGAGCGCCGCGTCCAGCTCCTCCGGCGTGAAGTGCCGCAGCTTGAGGCGGCGGATGGGGCTGGGCCTACCGGGCGCACGCCGCTCGCGCAGGTGGAGGGTGAAGAGCGGGCGGCGAGGCTCCAGGCCGGCGCTGGGCGCCTCGTCGTCTCGGGGGAGCACGGGCTCGCGGGGCGTGTTGAGCACGTCGTAGACGAAGGAGCCATCCGGCGTGAGGTGGTGACGCACCGTGGCCAGCAACGCCTCCAGGTCGTCCTTTCCCGGCATCAGCCCCAATGCGTGCTGGGGCGCGAGCACCAGTGGGAACCGCTCGTCCAGGCGCAGCGAGCGGAGGTCCGCCACCTGGAAGCGCGCCCTGCGTGAGACGTCCTCGGGTTCCGAGTGCCGCCGTTCCTCGGCGGAGCGAATCATCACCCCCGAGGGGTCCACGCCCACGGCGTCATAGCCATCCCCCGCCAGCGCCCACACCACCCGGCCATTGGCGGCTCCCAACACCAGCACGGGCCCGCCATGCTCGGCCGCCTGGCGTGTGTAGAACAGGAGGTCCGGCTCCTGAGCGACAAGAGAAAGTGGCATCCGGCCCCGCGCGTCATGACCACGCATTCGAGGAAGGAAGTAGCACGAATCCGGCCTCGCCCGGGACAGGCACGTACGCACGCTGGGAAGCGGATTACCCACATCGTGTCCGGCGCCCGACGGACACACCACGCTTCAAGGCTGCTCGTGCTGGCACCGTCCTTGCGAATGAACGGGGATTGAACACGACGACCCACTTCGGGCCGGTCGGCTATTCAGCGGGGAACGGTGACGAGATGAAGCGCGGATGGGGATGGGCGGGCGCGCTCTTCGTGGCGGGTTGGGTGTGGACGGGTTGTGGCTCGGGGGGCGACACGACGGGCACCGAGGGCTTGGACATCCCGCCCTCGGAACTCCCCCAAACCCCGGAAGGCGATGCAGGTACGCCGGACGCGGGCACGCTGGACTCAGGGACACCAGACGAGCCCGACGCGGGAGAACCGGATTCGGGCACGCCGGATGACGACGGTGGCACGCCGGATTCGGGCACGCCGGATGACGACGGTGGCACGCCGGACGGGGGCCCCGTGGAAGTGCCCCTGCCCACGCCTTCCGCGGCGAACTGGGAGTTCTTCGGCCGCGAGGCGGGCGGCCCCCGCTTCATCCACGGCGTGAGCGCGGACGCATCCGGTAACATCTGGGTGGCAGGCGGCGAAGAAGGGCTCTTCCTGATGAAGAAGGGTGAGCGCACCTTCCGGCGGTACACGATGGCGGAGGGCCTGCGCCCGTACGGCTACATGCCGGACGGCAGCGCGCCGCCGGGACCGAAGTACCTCAAGGTCATCTCTGTCGCGGGCGCTTGGAACGACACCGTCTTCGTCGGCTACGAAGGCATGCCGGGCGACGGCGCGCTCCACTGCGAGAACAACTGGGACAGCAACGTGCCGGACCCCGCGCGCTACAAGAGCGGTGACGCCGACCGTGTCTCACTGCGCGCGGACGGCACGCTCGACGTCGTGCACTACGACATCTTCTCGGGACCGAACGTCGTCGACGCCGAGCTGCGAGGCCGCGAGAAGCTCTGCAACATCTGGCGCATCGCCTATGACGCGAAAACCAACAGCGTCTGGTTTGGCGCCAACCACGGCTTCGCCCGCGGTGATGCGGACTACCGCGGCGACCCGACGTGCAACGGACAGTTCCACTGCTGGGGCGTGGAGGAGCACTCGCACCCGGGCATCAACGCGTACATCTACTCGAACCCCACGGAGGACCGGGCCCAGCACGGAGAGGACCGGAGCCGGTGGAGGGTTCAGCCCGCGCTGCTCACGGATGCTTACTGGGGCCTGGGCGTGCGTCCGGACGGGGACGTCTGGGTCGGCGGCGCCAACCGGACGACGCGCTACTTCTACGGCACCGTCGCGAACGATTTCTGGGAGGGCCAGACGCGGACGGAGTCCCGGGCCTACGCATGGAACCGCATCGACATCTGGGCGGACGCGGTGGGCGAGGAGCGCTACTCCCGTCCGGAGCAGCGCACGGATGACCTGGTCTCCGGCATCGCCGTCGTGGGCACCTCCGCTTGGGTGGGCTCCTTCGGCCACGGCCTCGCGGAGCTGAACGACAGCGGCCAGGTGGTGCGCACGCTGAAGAGCGAGCTGGCCGCGCCGCACGTGGCCAGCGTGGCGGCGGACCCGGCCAACGGCAGCATCTGGGCCGGTCACAGCTGGGGCGGCGGCCTCTCCCGTGTCCGGGGCGGCTCCGTCTCCCACTACGGCCTCTCCGTGCTCGGGCGTGAGCTGTCCAGCATGCGCGTGCCGGACATCCAGGTGGACCGCTCCGGCCCGCGGCGGCGCATCTTGGTTGCCTTCCAGGGCGCCACGCTGAGCGACGGCACCGTGATGCCGGGCACCATCGGCATCTACTCCGGGGATTGAGCGGTCTCTTAATCGGAACGTGGGCGGCGGCCGGGATTCTTCACGGGAGCCCGGCCGTCGCCTGTTCTTGACTCGTGGCTACTTGTACCAGGGGTACGTCAGGTTGGAGGGGAGCAGGAAGGCCCAGCCCGCATCGATGACCACGGGCCCCTCGCCGGGCCTGCCATAGACTTCCACCGGGACCTTCGTGACACCCTCGTCGTAGGGGTAGGCCATCGGCATGTCCCCGGTACGCAGACGCACGTCCCGCAGCGCCACGCGATGTTCCTTCACGTTGTACAGCGTAGCCACGAAGCGAACGCGCTCGTCGTCGTCGCTCGGCACTTCCTCGCGAAGCACGGTCATCAGCATCGGGGTCCGCGCATCCGCCTTCACGCTGCGAACGAGGTTCCGCGTGTAGCGCGACCCACGCCAGAGGACCAGCAAGCCCGCGATGAGCAGGATGGCGCCCCAGCCAAAAAACGCCACGAGCTCCGTCAGCTCGTCCCGTCCGGCGTCCATCAACTGGTGACGTTGGGACCACCCATAGAGCATCAACACCGCCCCCACGAGGGCCATCACGACGCCTATCCGGCGGGTCGACGACAGGTCCTGTCGCAACAAGGCAAGCAGCGCGTCACGGTTCAACTGCGCGGTCCTCGTCAGGGAGCTCGCGTTCGGCATCGTGCCAAGCCTCCGGAATCAATGCCCAGCGTCCTAAGCCAGTCAGCCTGCCGCCGATAGCGCGCGATGAGCGTTTCGGGGGCTTTCCGGGCCGGGAAAGGCGGAGCGCCACCCGCGCGCCACCCACGCCGTCAGTCGGCCACGGCCCACAGCCCCACGGTGCCATCCCCCTGCCCCCAGGCCACGAAGCGCCCGTCGGGGGAGAAGACGGCATCACTCGACTGGAGGTCGTTGTCGTCGCCGGCACGAAAGAGGACCTCTCCCGTGTCGAAGTGGTGCAGGGCGAAACCCGGACCGTCGTGCGCAGCGGCGAGCAGGTGCCCCTCCGGGTGGAAGTCCAGGTTGTAGGCGTAGCCGTAGAAGCCTGGAATCGTCCGGACGAGGCGGCGCTCCTCTGTGTGGACGACGGCGACATTTTGAGTGGGGCCCCCCACGACAAGCAGGGGCTCCCGGGGATGGAACGCGACACTCCAGGCCGTCGATGCATCGATGGGCATCGTCCACGGCGGCCCTCCCGACGCCACCTCCCACAGCCAAAGGACGCCTCTCTGGTCATCGCTCCACAGCGTGGCGGCCGCCGCGGCGAAGCGGCCATCCGCCGAGAGGGCGCACGCGGTGACGGAGAACTCCCCCTCCGGCCACGGCAACTCTCGAATCGGACGCCAGGCGCGGACATCCCAGAGAAGGCCCGCTTCCTCGTCCATCACCGCGAGCAGATGGGAGCCGTCCCTGGACGCACAGAGCGTGGTGACCGCATGGGGCAGGAACTCCTGGCGCTGGAGAGAGCCATCCCTGGCGGACAGGGCCTTGAGGCTTGGCCGCCAGAGTCCCGAGGGCGACAGCGCCGGAGCGCCGATACAGAGCACCAGTTCCCCCACCGCCACGGCGGGAGCATCCAGAAGCGGCAACTCAGAGTCCATCACGGGATGGTCCGACACCGTCCTTAAATCCCACCACCGTAGATGTGCGGGGTGACCGTCCTTTGCGACCAGCACCGCGCCTCGGGAGTCGAAGCCCAGTCGCTGGCCCGAGGAGTAGGAGACGCGCACGGGGCCGAGCTGCCGCACGCGACTCAGCCGCGCGGCGTTGGCCGGGGTGATGATGGGACGTAGGGAGGTCATTGGCCTTCTCTAGAGGCAGGTCCCCGTGCTGTGGTCGGGGATGCACTCGGGCAGGATGACGCGCCCATCCATGATGTCGAGCTCGAGGTGATAGTTCATGGAGTACTCGGTGCCCTTGTCCGAGCGTGGCGCGGGGATGGAGCCGCCGCGAAGCTCCAGGCGCACCATCGAGAACGGCGCGACCAGGGCCGCGGCGTCGTGCACGTATTGAGCTGCGGCAACGAGAGGACGGCCGCTTCCTATTTGTACCAGGGGTACGTCAGGTTGGCCGGGAGCAGGAAGCCCCACCCCGCATCGATGACGATGGGCGCTTGGCCGGGCTTGCCATACACCTGCACCGGTACTTGGGTGACACCTTCCTTGTATGGGTACTGCAGCGGTTTGTCCCCCTGGCGGAAATGCACGTTCCGGAGCACCACGCGCTGTTGCTCCGGGCTGTACAGGGTGGCGACGAACAGGAAGTGCTCGTCATCTCCCGGCACTCGCTTGCGCTCCACCGTCATCAGCAACAACGTCCGTTCATCGGACTCCACGCTTCTCACCAACCTCCGCGTGTAGCGGGGCGCCAGCCAGAAGGCGGCCAGACCGATGACAATCAAGAGACTCCCCCAGATGGGGAGCTGGGCGCTGAACGGCCATCGGAACCTTCCGGAATCGAGCGCCCGCTGGAACGATGACGCGCCGTAAAGCACCGCCAACGTCCCCAACGCCACGCCCACGCTGGCCCAGCGGAAGGAGCCCGCGAGGCGCTGTCGCAGCGCATCAATCAATTCGTCACGATTCCCCTGCACGGGCTTCACCTTGGGACGCGCATCCGTCACCACAGAGGACCTCCAGGTTCACTGACCCGCGTCCTAAGCCGCTCCGCTTCGTGCCGATAGCCTCCGTCGACCGCGCACCGGCCCTGCCGGGCGTGCAAATTCCGCCCGTCGCGGGCCAGCGGACTTCCATGGGCCGCCGTGCGGCGACGCCGGGCTGCCCCGCTCGCCTTCGTCGCGCCCCGGGAGCCCGCCCCGCCCACCTCCGACCGGCCCACGCATGTCCGGCTGCCGGGCGGGCTTAATCCTGAGGGACAGGAAGTCACCACGAGGCGCGAAGCCGTCTAGAATCCCCTCCGGCCATGCCCGCCCTGCCCCCCGCACCCATCCCCTCTCACACCGTCATTGGCGCACGGACTCAAGGGGAACGGCTCTCCGCCCAGCTCTTCCACCTCGTCCTGCTGGACACCGAGCGCGCCGGCACCGTCTTCCCCCTGGCCAATGAAGCCCTCCGCGTGGGCAAGGCCCCGGACAATGACGTCGTCATCGACCACCCCACCGTGAGCCGCAACCACCTGGTGGTGCGCCGCCAGGGGGACCGCTTCCTCGTGCAGGACCTGGGCTCCACCAACGGCACCTTCCTCGACGGTGCCCAGGTGCGTGAGGCCTTCCTCCGCCCTGGCGCCCTGCTGGAAGTCGGCGACGTGCGCCTGCGCTTCAGTCCCCAGGTCTCCCCGGTCCAGGTCGAGCCCATCCTGGAGGACCGGCTCGGCGACCTGGTGGGCCGCAGCCTGCCCATGCGGCAGATTTTCGCGCTGCTCCAGCGCATCGCGCCCACCGACTCCACCGTGCTGCTGGTCGGTGAGACGGGCTCCGGCAAGGGCGCCGCCGCCAAGGCCACCCACAAGCTCAGCCCCCGCGCGGGCGGTCCGCTCGTCGTCTTCGACTGCGCCAGCGTGTCCGACTCCCTCATCGAGAGCGAGCTGTTCGGCCATGAGAAGGGCGCCTTCACCGGCGCGGTGAGCCAGCGCATCGGCTGCCTGGAGCGCGCCAACGGCGGCACCCTCTTCCTGGACGAAATCGACGACCTCGCCCTGGACCTCCAACCCAAGCTGCTGCGCGCCATCGAGGACCGGGAGTTCCGCCGGCTCGGCGCCTCCACCCCCATCTCCTTCGACGCGCGCATCATCGTCGCCAGCAAGAAGGACCTGTGGGCGGAGACGCAGGCGGGCCGCTTCCGCGAGGACCTCTACTTCCGCCTCTCCGTCTTCACCGTCAGCCTGCCCTCGCTCCGGGACCGCAAGGAGGACATCCCCCTGCTGGTGGATGCCTTCGCGGGCGAAGGCCTGTGGCCCCGGCTGCCGGAGAAGATTCGCGAGCAGTTCACCGGGCACACCTGGCCGGGCAACGTGCGCGAATTGCGCAATGCCCTGGAGCGCGCCCGGCACATGGTGGACATTCCAGAGCTAGCCGGGGACACCCTGCTGCGCGAGTTCACCCGCGAGGCCCCCGCCGCCGCCGGGGACTCCCTGCCGGTGGAGTTCACCGGCCCCTTCAAGGTCTGCAAGGACGAGCTCATCCGCGCCTTCGAGCGCGAGTACCTCACCCGGCTGCTGGGCCGCGCCAAAGGCAACATCGCCCGCGCCGCCCGCGAGGCCGAGCTGGACCGGAAGCACCTGTACTCGCTGCTCCACAAGTACGGACTCGTTCAGAGCGAGACGGACTGAGGCCCCCGCAGGCGTCTGGCGCGTCGGACTGGCAAACAGCGGACGGAGTGTGGAAGGGACTCGTGACACCCGTGCGAGCCGTGGCATGTTCGCGGCGCACTGGGAGTCAAGCCTCCCCCCTCTAGGAGACGTCAAAGAATGAAGCGTCCGTCCCCCTGGCTCGCCATGATGTTCGCCGGTTTCATGTCCATGCACGCCACCGGCTGCTTCGGCCAGTTCCAGCTCACGCAGAAGATCTGGAACTTCAACAAGAACATCTCCGGCAACAAGTTCGTGCAGTGGCTGATGTTCCTCGTGCTCACCATCATCCCCGTCTACGGGCTGGGCGCGTTCATCGACGCCATCGTCATCAACAGCATCGAGTTCTGGACGGGCAGCAACCCCGTCGCCAGCGTCGATGGCGCGCCGGAGACCACCCGCATCGTCAAGCTGAGCCCCACCGACACGCTGCGCCTGTCGCGTGACGTGGAGACGGGCGTCATGCGCATGGAGCTGGCGCGCGAGGGCCAGGAGACGATGGTCCGCTACTTCGAGCCGCTCGAGGACGGCATGGTGGTCCGCGACGACGCCGGCGCCATGCTCATCCAGGCCCAGGAGGCGACGGACGGCGCGGTGGCGGTGACGGATGCCGCCGGCACCACGCTGACGGTCCACGCCCGTGACGCGCTGGCCGTGGCCCGCCGCGTGTACGAAGAGGGTGGCGCGCAGGCGCTCGCGCAGCACGCCGTGGCCCAGGCCTCCGTGTCCCAGGGCCTGGCCAGCAACACCTGCGTGGCCCAATAGTCAGCACGTCCGCAGCTCACTGTTCGGAAATGTCGGGACATTCGCGGCACCCAAACCCCCGACATTTCCGAACAGCAGCCTGCCTGACGCGCTCCGGCCCCTCCCGCTATTCGGGAGGCGTGCCCGCGTCGGGAGGAGGAACGCCGCCGTCGAGCAACTGGCCCGGCTCCGGGCCGAAGGTCGCGTCCTGCGCCACCACGGAGAAGGTGCCCTCCAGGTTGCGGCCAGCGCCAAATCCATCGCCCCGGCTGAAGGACATGGAGAAGTCTCCGCGCGTGGGTTCGCCCGGGTTGCCTCCAGACTCCAGCTGCAAGTCACCCTTGTTCACCGGCCCGAAGACGCGCGCGGGCTCACCCGCGTTGAGGTGCACCACCGTGGCCCGCGCCTGCCCCGACGGCGTGGTGCCTGCGAGGTTCACCTTCGTCCCGGGACGCAGGTCCAGCCCTTCCGTGGACACGGTGAGGCGGACGACCAGGTCCACGTCCAAATCATTGTTCCGGTAGTAGCTGACCTGGAACGCCTCCGCGTTGCGCAGCACCTCCACGCGGGACACCTCCAGCGGGAAGAGCTCGGACACGCTGCCGCCCAGCGAGTTGTCCGCGAGGCCGCACGCGGCCAGCCCCGCCCCGGCCATCAGGGCCGACAAGCTCACGGCAGCAAGCGTGCGGGCCGCGCGCGTCATCGCTCCACCGCGAGCTTCAGCACGCCCTTGTCCTGCGCCACCACCGGCGCCCGGTACAGGACGACGCGCTTGCCATTGGAGAGGTACGCCAGCTTCGGCGACCAGCCACCGCCGGCGTCCACCAGCGTCTCCCGCCAGATGCCCTGGATGCGCGTGGAGATGACCAACGCGTCGTCGTTCGGGTTGCAGCTCGTGTCATTGCGGCCGGGCTCGGCGGCGCAGATGTAGAAGGCGATGGACGGCTCATGGTGGACCGGGTCGAAGGCCAGCGAGGGGTACCAGCCGCCCGTGCCGTTGTTGAACACGGGGTCCGGCATGGACCAGTCCCGCTCGGACGTGCAGGACGTCGCGGAGGCGTCAGCGCATTCCGTGTACGTCAGCGTGTTCGAGTTCCGGTTCAGCACGGCGACGCCGAACCCCTCGACCGAGTCATACGCGAGCGAGGCCCCGAGCTGCGTGTTCGGAACGGCCTGCACGCGCACCACCGGCGACCACGTGAGCCCGTCCGCATTGCGCCGCTGGAAGTGCACGTCCGTGCCGGTGGCCTGCGCGGCCTCTGGCGCCTTGTCGTGCACCAGAGCTGGCTGGGTCCCCGCCATCACCATGGAGATGTGCCCACCGTAACCCATCTTGGTATCACCGGAGGCCACCGCGACTCGGCGCTGCCAGTTCGTGGGCCCGCCGCTGGCAATCTCCAGGTCACTGGACTGGAAGTCTTGTCGCTCGTACTGCCCGTTTTTCCCATCCCGGTAGGCGACGATCGCCTCGCTCCCATTGAACACGATGGCGGGGTTGAGGCCGACGAGGAAGCCCACGTCCGTCGTGGGATTGACGGGCTGCGCCTCATTCGATTGCCGCACGACGATGCGCTCTGTCCACGCGCCGGAGGCACTGCGATAGGCCACCGCCAGGTCGCTCTGGAACCAGAACGAGGAAGGATCTTCACGGTCGCCGCCCAGGTACGTCACCACCGGCTGGCCGTCCGGTCCGAAGGCCACGGACACACCGTACACACGCTGCACGGTGGCGATGCGCTCCGCCGCGCCGAGCTGCCCGCCGTTGAACTCGCGGTACATCAGGTCCATGTTCTCCACGTTCTCCCGCATCGTCCCGTTGCGGACGAAGTACGCCATGCCGATGCGGTCCTGCGGACCCACGGCCATGGCGATGGAGGAGATGGGGTCGAACTGGCCCTCGCTCGAATCCACCACGAACTTCGCGAAGGACGAGGTGTCGATCGGACCGCCGTCGGGGTTACCGCCCGCGTCAGGGGGCGTCGGGTTGCTGTCCTTGCCACACCCCAGCGCGAGCACCAGGCCCAGAGCCCAGGCATGCCGTTTCATGTGCCACTCCTCGTGTGTTGTCGGCCCTGCACGTCGTGGCGGCATCCTACGCCAGCGCCGCGCGGCGGGGAGCAACCACGCATGTTTCATGAAGCCAGCGCGAAGCGCCTGCGTGCGCTAGGCTCGCGCGCCGTATGACACGTGCGCATTCCAATCGGGGGCGCCTGTCCCGGCGCTCCCTCATCCAGCGGATGACCTTCCTGGGCGGAGGCGTGGTGTTGCTCGGCCCCGCCTGCAAGCGCTCCTCCGAACCCCAAGAGAAGACGCCCCCCGCGGACACCGGCCCCCTGGCCGCGAAGCAGGACGGCCAGGCCCCGCGCACCTTCTCCTCCTTCGAGTACGCAGTGGTGGCCGCCGCCACCGAGCGCATCCTCCCGCGAGACGAAGACCCGGGCGCCCTCGATGCGAATGTCCCCGTCTACATCGACCGCATCCTCCAGACACCCGAGCTGGAGCCCGTGCGCGAGGACTTCCTCTCCGGCGTGGCGGCCCTGGAGCGCCGCGCCCAGCGCATGCACCAGAAGGGCTTCGCCGCCCTGACGGCCGAGCAGCAGGACGAGCTGCTCACCCTCTTCAAGGACAGCCCGCCCCGAAGCGGCGAGGCGCACTTCTTCGAGCTGCTGACGGTGATGACGCTGGAGGGCTTCCTCGGGGACCCGTCCTACGGCGGCAACCAGGGCAAGGTGGGCTGGCGGCTGATGGGCTTCGACACCGTGGGCACCGTCGCGTCCGCGCCGCCGGAAGGCTACGACGGACCCAAGTGCCTGCGTGAATGCGGGGTCCACCGATGAGCCTGCCCGAGGTGGACATCTGCATCATCGGCAGCGGCGCGGGCGGCGCGCCCATGGCGCTGGAGCTGGGCCGCGCGGGCTTCAAGGTGGTGGTGCTGGAGAAGGGCCCGCACTACCAACCCAAGGACTTCATCCACGACGAAATCCTGAACAGCCGCCGGAACTTCTTCATGCCGGTGCCGTGGGAGGAGCCACACCTGGTGCGCCAGGGCGCGAAGGGCCGCTACGAGAAGACGAGCGCGGCGTGGACCGCCAACTGCGTGGGCGGTGGCACGGTCCACATGAGCGGCTTCTTCTACCGGCTCAAGCCGGTGGACTTCCGGCTGCGCTCCACGCTGGGCGCCGTGCCCGGCTCCACCGTGGCGGACTGGCCCATCTCCTACGAGGAGCTGGCGCCCTTCTACGACAAGGCCGAGGCGGAGCTGGGCGTGTCCGGCGAGTCCGTCCCCCACCCCTTCGCCGAGCCGCGCAAGGGACCCTACCCGCTGCCGCCGCTGGACGTGCATCCGGTGGCGAAGGAAATCGACAAGGCGTGCGGCGCCATGGGCTGGCATTCCCTGCCCACCGCGCGCGGCATCCTCAGCAAGCCCTACCGGGGCCGCGCGCCGTGCTCATACTGCGCGCTGTGCGGCAGCTACGGCTGCGAGACGGGCGCGAAGAGCGGCACCAACGCCAGCCTCATCCCCGCCGCCGTCGCCACCGGCAACGTGGACCTGCGCCCCGGCTGCATGGCGCGCACGGTGGAGGTGGACAAGCAGGGCCGCGCGCGGAGCGTCGTCTACCTCGACGCGGACGGCGTGACGCGCGAGCAGCCGGCGAAGGTCATCGTCGTGTCCTGCACCGCCGTGGAGAGCGCGCGCCTGCTGCTCAACTCCACCTCCAGCCGCTTCCCAAAGGGCCTGGCCAACGGCAACGGGCTGGTGGGACGCAACCTCACCTTCAGCTCGTTCGGCGAATCCCACGCCACCTTCCGCCTGTCGAAGCAGTCCGCCGCGCGGCCGTGGCTGAAGGACCCGTCTCCCTTCGTCAACCGCAGCCTCCAGGACTTCTACCTGATGCCCGACGCCCAGTTCGGCTTCCGCAAGGGCGGCACGCTGGGCTTCATGTGGGCCCACCCCAATCCCATCCACGCCGCGGTGGGGCTGGCGGGCAAGGGCGAGAAGGCCCTCTTCGGCAAGGCGTTGAAGGACAAGATGCGGGAGTACCGCGACTCACGCATCCTCCAGTTCGAGGTGTACGCCGAGTTCCTCCCCACCGCCGGCACCTACGTCAGCGTGGAGGACGGCGTGAAGGACCGCTACGGCATCCCCGTGGCGGCCATCACCGTGGACCGGCACCCCATGGACCTGGCGGCCACGCGCTTCCTCGTGGAGCGCGGCGAGGAAGTCCTCCTGCGCCTGGACCCGGATGACGTCCGGCGCGGCACCACCAGCGGTGAGACGTCCATCCTCCAGCACGGCACCTGCCGCTTCGGCGACGACGCGGCGACGTCCGTGCTGGACCGCCACTGCCGCGCCCACGAGGTGCCCAACCTCTACGTGGTGGACGGCAGCTTCATGCCCACCGGCGGCAGCGTGCCGTCCACGCTCACCATCAGCGCCAACAGCTTCCGCGTGGCGGACCACCTGGTGCGCAAGCTCAAGGGCTGACGCTAGCGATTGCGCAGCGGCGTCACGTCCACCTTGATGATGTAGCGCGCCTGCATGTCGGACTCGAACTCGATGAGGTGGTCGCCCACGCCGGTGAGCTCCGCCTCCTCGGTGAAGGCGCCCTGCCGCTCCATCACGTCCAGCACCGCGCGGCCTTCCGTGGCCCGGCGGATGCGCGCCCGGCAGCCCTCTTCGTGGAACTGCACCACCGTTTCTCTGCCCGCCGCGGTGACGTCCTCCAGGAAGAAGCTCACCTTCACGGTGGAGGCTTCCTTCAACTGGACGATGAGCTGCTGCCGGCCAGGGAAGCGGCCTTCCGAATAACTTTCCGAACCGAGAATACAGCCCGCCACGCGGTCGCAGACAGGCCATGCCGCGCCGCAGGAGTCCTTCACACGCGCGCCGATGAAGTCCTCACGCGTGCCGTCGCAGCCTGCCCAAAGCGACGCAAAAAGCAGCACCGCTGCTGCCTGGGCCTTGCGGCCAAACACTGTTACAACCGGCGTCATCTTCAGACCCTCATGCGAGGCGTGTATGTCCATGCGACTGCGTACCCGTTGGCTCCCCATCATCTTCTTCGCCCTGGCTGGCTGTGGGGAGGAGACGGAGCTTCCCCAGGCGCCCACACTCTTCATCGACCGCGCGGCGCTGACGTTCAACCGCGAGTTCAACCACGGCACCTACGTCGGGCAGACGACCTACAACTCGCTGGCCATCCAGAACCGCGGCCTGGACCCGCTGGACATCACCGCCATCACCCTGGCGGCGCCGAGTGTCTTCACCCTCCAGCTTCCCGAAGGCTTCACCCCGAACACGCCCCTGCGGTTGGAGACGTATGACCGCGCCTACCTGACGGTGGCGTTCATGCCCACCGATGACGTGGAATACGACGGCACGATTACCATCGAATCCAATGCCGCCAACGCCGCCCAGCAGGTCATCACCCTCAACGGGCTGGGCGTCGCGCCCTGAAGTCCTCGCGGACCACCGCGTGACGGGCGGGAGCCAGCGCTCCCGCCCTGACGCCACCCGCCTCATGGCTGGTAGGTGAAGTTGCAGCCCCCGGCGTAGTTCTGGATGACGCCGCCATCTCCGTCCGGCGTCGTCCCACCGTCGGTGACGACCGGGCACGACACCGTCGTCCCGCCGTCCACCGGGTAGCTCTGCGGATAGTCCCCGTGGCCGGTGCGCAGCGTGTAGTTCACCCGCTCGTAGTCCAGCCGCTCCGACGCCGTCACATCCACGCGCAGGGTGCCGCCGCGGATGAAGCGCCGCTCCAGGCAGCCGCAGGCATAGGGCGCCAGGGTGACGACGGTGGAGCTGGGACGGTCCTCCAACTGGTAGAGCGGCTGCAGGCTGCTGGTGCCCGCATTGGACGGCGTGTGCCAGGCGCGCAGCGCGTCCGAGCGATAGCCCAGCGTCAGCGGCCCCCGGTTGCCCGTACGCACCGGCGTGCAGGTGCCGACACCGGCGTCCGTCGCATCGCCGTCACAGAAGGTGAGGTCCAGCGCCAGGCCGTGCGGCGTGCCACCGTCGGCCAGCTTCGCCACCTCCCACTGGAGCAGCCACGTCCGGTCCTCCGGCGGCGGCACCGAGGGCAGGTCGAACACGTACGAGTCCGTGTCGGAAGGCACGGCGTCGTAGTCCAACGGGCCGCGCACCCCGAGCCCGTTGACGCGGTCCGTGCCGCTGCGCAGCCGGCCGTGGCCGTGCGACAGCTGACCCGTGACGGAGAACTCCGCCGTGTCGGGCGGCGACGGGAAGGCCGTGGTGGACGCCAGCGTCCGCGCCACCGGCGCCTCCGCGCCATTGACGTAGCGAGACAGCTCGTCCGCGTCCTCCGCGTCCCAGCTCACCTCCAGGCGGTAGTCCTTGTCGTCCACCCACGAGCCGTTGTCCTGCACCAGGAAGTAGTACATCAGCGCGGCGTCATGCGCCGGAACCGGGATGACACCCCGGAAGTTGCTCAGGCCGGTGAAGCGCGAGTTGCCCACGGCCTCCTCGCGAGACGAGTGCAGACACATGGGCGCGGGCAAATCCGTGCGCCGGCAGAAGCGATCCACCAGGCCCCGGGCGTCGGGGTTCTCCGAGAAGTCGCGCGGGCAGACGGCGGCGTCGGTGGCGCAGCTCTCCCGCGACTCGTTCAAGGGGCCCCCGGTGGCGACCAGGGTGAACACGTGCACCACGCGCGAGGCCGTCACCGGCATCGCGGGGAAGCGGCCACCCGTATCCAGCGGCACCAGCCGGTAGCGCAGCAGCGTGGGGGTGCTGAAGGCCGGCAGCCGCACCGAGTACCAATCCTGGTCGGAGATGTAGCCCAGGCGGCCGGTAAAGGAGACGGAGGAGCCGGTAGCGCCGGGCGTGGCGGCGCTCAGGTTGCGCGTGGTGGCACGCTGCGCCCGGTCGTTATCGGGCACCGTCGGGCGCTGCGGGTCCAGCCGGTCCTGCGCGTCCTCCTCCTCCAGCACGCGCACCTCCACCTCGTAGCGCTGCACGAGGTCGCCCTGGGCCGTGTCCCGGTCATTGGTGCCGCGGTAGCCCTTCACCACCAGCGTCCACCGCCCCGCGTGCTCCACCTTGACTTTGCGCGCGGTGGCCAGCTCGCCGCCCCGCACCTGGGGCAGCACCACGCCTTCGTCTTCCTTCTCCGCGAAGCCCGGGCGCCGCAGCTCGTAGGACAGGCGCCAGTTGGGCACGAAGTCCAGGTCGGGCGCGCTGACGTGCACGTAGGCAATCTTCCCCTCCGCCAGGTCGAAGGCGTAGTGGTCCACGTCGTTGTCCGTGGCCAGGTAGCCGGTGGAGGCGCCCATCAGCATCTCCCCGGACTGCGTCAGCACCAGCGGCGTGGCCGTCTCGTGCGTGTCGTTGGGCTCCTGCTCGTCCGGGTTCTGGTCGATGCGCACCGTCAACCGGTACTTGTTACGCGCGTCGAAGTTGGGCCGGGACGGCACGTCTGGCGCGTCCTGCACCAGCACCAGCAGCGTCTGGTTCTCCATCCCGTCGCGCAGCGGCAACACGATGTCCACCGGACGGGGCGCGCCCTGGGCGTGCTTGTCCTCCTTCCTCGCCAGCGAGCCCTCCTTCCCGTCCGGCAGCGGCCCCATGATGGTGACGGACAGATTCACCGCGGTGCTGGACGCCAGGTACGTCCCGTTGACGTTCAGCAGCGTGCGGGCGTTGGTGCCGGGCGGCAGGACGACGCGGTACCAGTCCAGGTCACCGGCGCGCGGCTCGCTGTCCAGCGCCAGGAAGCGCTCCAGCGGCTCGCCCGGCTTGAGCTCGCACTCGGGCCGCGTCAGCGCCTCCTCGCGCGAATTGCACAGGTCCTCCACCACGGGAGTCCCCGCGTCGGGAGTCTCGCCTCCTCCAGACGAACAGGCGGCGAGGACGAGCAACGCGAGCGGCAACAGACGGACAGAGGTAGGCATGGCGTCGGTTCTCAAGGCGTCGGGGGCACGTCGTCGGGGCGGCCGGGGCAGCCGTCGACGAGCTGCTCGGGTTCCACGCGGATGACGCCATCGGCGGGCGACTTGATGCCGCCCACCGGGTAGCGCACGTCATTCACGCGGAAGGTGCGGACAAGCGTCCGGGCGGTGGGGTCGTCTCCGGGCACCATGGCCACGGACATCGCGATGTCGTTGAAGCCCGCCCCGCGCTGCACCACGCCCGCGTCGTCCGCGGACGCCATCGTCGGGGCCAGCAGGACGTTCTCCACGCGGAAGCGGTAGCACTGGCGGCCCAGGTTGTCCGGCGGGCCGTCCGCCTCGAAGGCGTAGCGGTAGCCATTCACCGACAGGTCCGCGGTGTCCACCACCAGCGGCCGGGTGTGCATCCGCAGCTCCATGCGGTTCGTCAGCCCGTCGTTGTCCGGGTCCTCGTCCAGGTCGTTGCTGGCGCCCTGCGTGCCGCCCAGCCACTCCATGCCGTCCGGCACGCCGTCCCGGTCACTGTCCGCCAGCGTCGCGTTGGTGCCCACGAACTGCTCGTCGCAGTCCAGCAGGCCGTCGCAGTCCGAGTCCACGCCGCGCAGCGCCGGCGGACACCCGCGGTCCAGCCCGCCGCCGTCCGGCAGGGCTTCCTGCGTGGGGTTGAAGTCCACGCCGCGGTCGCGGAAGTACACCTCCACGCCGTCGCTGAAGCCGTCCCCGTCCGTGTCCACCTTGTGCGGGTCCGTGCCCAGCTCCAGCTCGCGCGCGTCCGTCAGGCCGTCACCGTCCGAGTCCGCCTCGCCCACCGGGCTGCCCGGCGGCGCGGAGAAGTTGAAGGCCACCATCTCCTTCACGATGAAGGCGCGGCGCACCTGGCCGAAGGTGAAGTCCAGGAAGTTGATGGGCTCGTTGTTGCGGAAGTCGCGGAAGTTGCCGCCCCCCAGCGTCGCCATCTGCTCCAGCCGGTCCGCGTTCTGGTTGATGATGAGCAGCGGGCAGCCCCCGTCACCCGACAGGTCACACACCGAGGACACTGGCTGCGTGGGGTTGAAGACGTGCACGGTGTTGACGCGCACGTCCTCCACCAAATCCCGCAGCTGGCGGATGCGCACCACCGCGTCACCCCGAAGCAACTCGTCATCCTGGTCGTTGGTGGGCTTGCCGTCCGACAGGAAGATGACGGAGTAGCGCGCCTGCGCCAGCGCCTGCGCACCGCCCGGGTCCAGCCGGCTGCGCGCGATGTCCGTGTTGATGAGCGAGTAGATGTCCGACAGCGGCTTGACGAAGTCCGTCGAGTCCCGGTTCGGCGAGGTGTCGGGGTTGCGGAAGGTGAGCAACTGCTCGGACAGGCGCCGCAGCGTGGCGTCATCCATGGAGGACACCTGGACGAAGCCGTCCTGGGGCGGGTTGCCCGGCTGCTGCGTGAGGAAGGCCGTGGTGCTGCCCGCGAAGAGCATCACCGCCAGGTGCACCTCGGGGTCCCTGGGCAGGTTCTGGATGAGCTCCACCAGCGCGGTGGCGCGCGCGCCGTCCGGGTCGCTCACCCGCATGGACTGCGAGGCGTCCATGGCGACCACCAGCTTGATGGGCCGCACCACCTCGTTGCTGCCCACGGTGCAGAAGCGGCCTTCCAATGTCACCGCCCGGTCCACCGGCACTTCCGTGTCACGGCGAGGGTCGTACAGATAGGAATCCGTACACGCCATCACCATCGCCACGGCCACCAGGACGCCCGCCAGGATTCGGACAACGCGGCTCACGGGTTGGCGCTCCCCGAGGGCGGGATTCCGACGCAGTCGTTCTGGTTGTTCCACGGGTTGCTCAAGGTATCGGGCCGGCGGAAGTCAGCATCCTCGAAGGCCAGCTCCGGCCCCACCGGGACCCGCACGCTGGGCGGCGCATACTGCGCCCAGGCGCAGGCGGTGCGCCACACGCCGTAGTCCGTGCTCACGCCACTCTCCGGCGCCTCGGCGAACCACACCTTGAAGAGGTTGTAGCCCTGCTTCACGCCCGCGCGGTCCGGCGGCGTGACGAGCTGCAGGTTGGACACGGTGAAGTCGTAGCAGAGGCTGCCGTCGGGACGGACCTCCGCGATGCGCGTCTCGTACTGGTAGCCGAAGCGCTCGTGGAAGGCCTTGTCGCGGCGCGTGGGGTCACTGCCCGCACGCAGCTCCTGGGCGTCCGGGATGCCGTCACCGTCCGTGTCCAGGCCCGACACGCTGTTCTCCAGCGGGTTGAGTCCCCATCGCGCCTCCAGGCCATCCGGCACGCCGTCTCCGTCGCTGTCCACGATGCCGGTGCGCGTGCGCAGGTAGTCCTCGGCGAACTGGGACAGGCCGTCACCGTCGGTGTCCCGGCAGACGCAGTTGGGCGTCAGCGGCGAGGCCGGGTTGCACCCACGCGCGTCCAAGTCATTGGCGGCGCGGAAGCCCTGGTCCTCGCGGCGGTACTCGAAGCCGTCATCCAGGCAGTCACCGTCGCTGTCCGCCACGAAGGTGTTGGTCTTCAGCGTGAAGCTGTTGTCGATGGAATCCGGCACCCCGTCCCCATCACTGTCCAGCACGCGGCCGGTGTCTCCCGGCGCGGAGCTGAGCGACTCCACCATCAACGTCTTCATCACGTTGCGCGAGGCGAACGACGAGTAGTCCAGTGCGCCCAGGCCCAGGTTGGAGATTTCGCCCGTGTCGTTGAACTCCTGGTACACGCCGTTGCCGATGTCCGCGAAGCGCCGCAGCAGCCACGCGGCGATCTTCTTCGCGGCCTCCGGGTAGCGCGCCGGCTCCACGCCCGGGTACACGCCGTAGATGTCCTGGCAGATGGGGCCACACGCCCGCACCGCTTCCTGGTTGAAGAGCAGCACCGTGTGCATGCGCAAATCGCCCACGTTGTACTGGTCCTTCAACTCCATCAGCCGCCGCACGTAGCTGAACAGCTGGTAGTTCTGGTTGCGGTCCGTCCCCACCTCGAACCCGTCAATCTGGTCCGTGGTGTTGGTGAGGTTGCAGAAGTCGCTCAGCGAGTCCGCCCACGTCAGGTCCGGGTTGTCCGGGTCGGCGTAGACGCTGAGGTTGTCGGTGGCCGAGCAGCGCGGATACGGCGTGCCGTCCGTGAGGAAGACGACGACGTAGCGCGTGCGCGGCAGCAGCTCCGGGTTGGACTGCGCCACCGCGTTGATGTCGCTGGAGATGAGGCTGTAGGCGTAGGACAGGGCGCCCTGGTAGTCGGTGCCCTTGCCCAGCTGGCTCTGCAGGCCCTCGATGTAGCTGTCGATGTTGTTGTCCGGCCGGGCGAAGCGGTCCCCCGTCGTGGTGGGCGGCCAGACGTTGCGCACGTTCGTTTCAAAGGGAGCGACGGACACCTGCACGTTGCCGCCCTGCGCGTTCACTTCCCGGAACTGCTGCACCAGCCGCTTGAGGGCGCGCACGCGCGCGGGCTCGGTGACGCCCTCCGGGATGATGTCCAGAATCTCCCGGCGCTGGCAGAAGCCGTTGTCGAGCTGCGCGCCCGGCGGGTCGGAGACGCACATGCTGCCCGACTCGTCGATGACCACCACCACCTTCACCGGGAAGCCAGAGGGGCTGGGCGGGCGCGTGCACACCCGCCCCTCGAGCGTCAGCCGGTCATCGAGGTTGGAGAGCGCATCCACCCTCGATTCGAGCATGGCGTCCGAACAGGACCACAGGCCCGAAGCCAGGAGGCCCGCCGCGAGCAGCGAGGTACGAACGAAGCGGCGCATGCGGAAGGGACCTCCTGGAGGGGGACGGCGAGGTTACTGCTGGGGACGGCGGCGGCGCATCAGCACGCTGAGCAGCGCGGCGCCCAGGGCGGTGGCGCTGAAGCCGGCGGGCACCGAGCTGCAGTTGTTGCCCTTCTCCGATTCATCCCCCACGAGCACCGTGAGGGTGGAGGTGGACACGCGCTGGTCCGGGAAGACGCGGTCGGAGAAGGCCAGGCGCGCGGTCAGCTGGAGCTGGTACTCGCCCTTCTTGTCCGGGACGAAGGTGGGCACGCTGCCGTCGACGTACATGTACTGCCAGTCGCGGCTGAGCGTCACGGCGCCCTGCGGACGCTCCACCACCGAGGTGGAACCCGCGGGACGCTTCACCACCACCCACTCGTACTCCATGGCCGCGCCGTTGCGGTTGGCGAACAGCGGCGGACGGATGGTGATGCCGGCCTTGTCCGTGCGGAACAGGCCACCGGCGCTGACGGTGAACGGCGACTTCGGGTCCAGGCAGTCGTCGGGGCGCTCGGGGTTCGTCACCAGGCAGTAGCGCGTGTCGCACGCGTCGCCAATGCCGTCGCGGTCGTCGTCGCGCTGGTCGCGGTTTTCGACGGCGGGGCAGTTGTCCTGCGTGTTGAGCACGCTGTCGCCGTCGATGTCGGGGTCGCACGCGTCGCCCACGCCGTCACCGTCCGTGTCGCGCTGGTCGGGGTTGGGCACACCGGGGCAGTTGTCGCTGCTGTCGGAGATGTTGTCGTTGTCCGCATCCACGCGGCACAAGTGAGCCTCTTCCTCTTTGACGATCTGGTCCGGGTTGTAGACGCGGGGGCAGTTGTCGTCGCCGTCCAGCTCGCCGTCACCGTCGTCGTCCAGGTCGCAGACGTCGCCCAGGCCATCACCGTCCAGGTCCTCCTGGCCGGGGTTGGGCACCAGCGGGCAGTTGTCTTCCGCGTTGTCGCGGCCGTCGTTGTCCTGGTCCGGGTCGCAGTCGTCGCCGATGCCGTCGCCGTCCGCGTCGCGCTGCTGGAAGTTGGAGAGCGTGGCGCAGTTGTCGCAGGCGTTGCCCACGTCGTCGCCGTCGTCGTCCGCCTGGTCGCGGTTGGAGACGAAGGGACAGTTGTCGCGGTCATCCGCGCGGCCGTCGCCGTCCGCGTCGTCCGTGTACGACAGCGTGTCGCCGTCGTCCGTGTAGTTGACCCACACGCTGCCGCCCGCGCCGCAGCCACAGCCACCGCCGACTTCCAGCGGCATGCCGCACCGGTCGCCCAGACACTCCGGGTTGTCGGGGTTGTTGTTGGACTGCGCCAGCGCCCCCGTGGGGCCGAGGACGAGGAAAGCCCCCAGCGTGAGGGCTGAAGCGAAACGAGCGCGTGTCATGGTGACTCCTTTCAACGCCGGACGCCTAGCAAGGAACGATCCGTACCAGACACTTGGGAGAAGCCCTGGAATGTCAGTGAGTTGGGCACGAGCAGGGGCGCGTCGAACAAAAGGTGTGGGGGGCACTCCCCAGTGAGGGCGAGGGGTGGACCCCACATCCCAGGGGGGCTTCAGGTCCCCGGGATGAAGGTGTCGGGCTCCAGGGGGATGATGCCCGCCGGCAGGCGGCCCCCCTCTTCGCTGTATTGGATTTCCTGGATGAGGAGCGAGCCGATGCCCGCGCCCCGTGGATCATTGTCCCGGCCAGCCTGGAGGTAGAGGTACACCTCGTTGGTGCCCGCCTTGATGACTTCGCCCGGGATGAAGGGGTGTGGCCGCTCGCGGGTGGGGACGACGGTGACGTTCTCCACGCGGACCTGGTAGCAGCTGCGGCCGTCCGCGGTGGGCGTGGTCTCCACCAGCTCGTAGCCGTAGCCGCGCTCGCGGTGGAAGTCGAGGTCGGCGCTGAGCGGGTCTCCGTGCGCCTCCACCTCCGACACGTTGGTGATGCCGTCGCGGTCCGTGTCGAGCAGGTCCTCGGGGATGAGCGGGTTCGTCATCACCAGCGCCTCCACCAGGTCCGGAAGCGCGTCCCCATCCGTGTCACCGATGCAGGCGTTGGTGCCCAGCACGCGCTCCTCGCAGGTGTTGAGCCGGTCGCCGTCCTCGTCCAGGGACACGTTGCAGCCGTTGATGACGTCCGGCTGGAGCGGGTCCAGGCCCATGCGGACCTCGACGCCGTCCATCAACCCGTCCTGGTCCGTGTCCTGGCGCCCGGGGTCGGTGCCCATCAACGCCTCATCCTCGTCGGGGAGGCCATCCCCGTCGCTGTCGACGAGCACCTGCCCGGCGCGCACCACCACGTTGCGGTTGTAGGCGAAGAAGCGCTTGAGCTTGAGGGTGTTGGTCCGCGCGGCGTACTGGATGTTGGTGAGGGTGCCCGACAGGCCCGCCGCGTCCGTCTCCAGCGGCTCGGTGCCGCCAGCGTTGGCGATGGCGGCCACGTGCTGGCGGGTGACGGGGTCTGGCGTCTCACCGCGCACGTAGATGGGCTGCACCACCACTTCGCCCGCGCTGAACTGCGAGGCCAGCGCCTTGATTTCGCCGGTGACGGCGGTGAGCTCACACTGGCTGCACGCCGACGTGTTGCCCAGCGCGCTGCAACGCGAGTCGAGCCCCACGTTGAAGGCCGGGTTGGCGCAGCTGGTGTCCTGGCTGCGCACCACGACGACGATGACGTAGCGCGTGCGGGCGACCTCCCCGCGGCAGGACGTCTGCATGTCGCCCGACAGCAGCGTCTTGGCCAGCCGCAGCGCGGCGCGGACGCTCACGGGGCCGGATTCCTGGTAGGTGGCATAGCGCGGCAGCGCGGCCTGGAAGTCGGACGCATCCGAGAAGCGGCCCAGCAGGCCCGTCGCCACCGTGTGGTACGCGACGAGGCCGAACTGGACGAAGGGACCGGAGAAGCGGCTGGAGAGCGTGGACAGCGCATCGGTGGCGTAACCCACCACCTCCCGCTCGACGCCTTCGCCGCCCTGGAGCGCGAAAATCACCTTCGTGGGAAAGGCCTCGCCGCCCGCGAGCGGCACGCAGACGGTGCCGGCGAAGCTGGCGCGGTCCTTCCCGCCAGGGCCACGGCCATTGAGCGCGTAGAGGCCCGCGTCGGAACACGACAGCAAGAGCACGGGAATGAGCCAGACGGACCGCGTGAGGGCGCGCATCAGTCCGATTCTACACCTTAGGCCCCGGTGACAACGCAAGCGCTGGTGACACGAAGCCTGTCAGCACCGCGCAAGTGACACAGCACGGACCGACAATTCGGCCCCCCGTGGAACGGGCGCGGAGACACCTGGAGGCGCCGTGACTCCCAGTGTCCTCCGGGGATGGACAGCCAGGTGACGGCCTACAGCGTGAGCAGGAACGCCAGCAGGTCATCGCGCTCCTCGGGCGTCAGCGCGCTGGCGTGGCCGTGCTGGGGCCCGGACGTCTCCAGCAGCGCGCGCAGCGCGAAGCGCGTCTCCACCACGAGCCGGTTGTCCTTCACCCCATAGCCCATGGTGGCGCTCGTCAGCAGGGGCCACACATCCCACGCCCCCACCAAGGAAGGCGTCGCCGCGCCGGGCACCAGGTCCTGTTGCTCCAGTCTCAGCGGCAGCGCCACCGGCGTGCCCACCTCGAGGTACCGGCCCCGCGTGGCCAGGTCCTGGTCCAACGTATAGAGGGGCGCCGGGTGACACGTCGCACAGGCGCCCTTGCCCTCGAACAGCGCGCGCCCTCGCGCCGGGCGACCCACCCTCCCATCCGGCAACGCCACCGTCTCCAACGGTGCGCCGTCCTCGCCGCGATGGGGGTTGGGCGGCGTGACGATGAGCGCGTTGAAGAGGGCCAGCGCCTCCACCTCCGACGGCGACAGGTCCGGGTTACGGAAGCGGTTGCGCGCGCCCACGAAGCGCACCGTGTCCACGAGGCTGACGTGACTGGCGGGCGTGAAGTACGGCGGCGTGTCGCGGCTGCCTCGCAGCGTCGTGGAGCGGTAGATGCGGTTGGGCTGCGTCTTCTCGTAGAAGATGCCTCCCGTGTGGCCCTCGATGTGGCAGCCGTCACAGGTGATGCCCGTGCGTCCCAGGTCCGCGTAGTAGAGGACCTGCCCCAGCCGGCGTTTGGCCTGCGCGCGAGACGCCTCCACCGGAAGCTGACGCACCACCCGCGCCTTGCCCGCCTTAGCCTCGCGCACGTCCACCACCGCCACCGTCCGGGTGAACCGGTTGAGCACGTACAGCGTGCGCGCGTCGGGTGACAGCGCCAGCGCGCTGGGGCCCGAATGGAGCTCCTCGCCCGCCCTGCCCCGGACCTCGAAGTCCTCTGGCGGCCGGATGCGCGGCGTACCGTCGGGCGGCGCCACCGCCACCTCCTGGAGCACCGCGCGCCGGGCGGGCGCGTCCCCCGACACCAGCGCTCGCGCATCCAACACCCGCACGAGCCCCAATCCCACGTCCGCCGCGTAGAGGAGTCCCGCGCCGTCGTCCAGCGCCAGCCCCTCCGTGCCGCCCGCGCCGAAGCCCCGGTGCCGCACGTAGCCGCCCCGCGAGGGCTCCACCACGGACACACCGCTGTTCGCGCTCACCTCCATGCGCTGGGGATTGGGCCCCACGTTCGGCCCCAGGCTCGACATGAAGACGTGCCCCAGCCGCTCGCTCGCCACCAGGAAGCGCGGCGCCTTGCCGCCCATCACCTGCTCGCGGAAGCGCTCGGTATTGCCTCCGACGATGGACACCCCCGGCCCCGGCGCCACCGTGGAGACGAGCGCCCCGTCCTCCTGCCGCAGCAATTCCAGCTGCCCTGTCTGGAGACTGCCCACCGCCAGCAGGTCCTTCCACCGCGCCAGCGCCCGAGGGTTGGGGTCCACCGGCGCCGACCAGCGTACGCGCCCGTCCGCCAGCGACAGCGCCTGCACCTGGTCCCCCACACGCTCGGCCACGAAGGCCACGCCGGCTCGGCCATCCACGGTCAGCCCTTCCGCCCCCAGCGGCGCGGGCAGCACCCGAGGCGCGGCGTCCAGCGCGTCCAGCGCGTCCAGCGCATACAGCCACAGCTCCGGCTGATACCGGTGCGCCACGCCCAGCCAGGGCCGGCCGTCCGAATCCGTCCAGGCCGCCAGCGCGGAGGGACCGTCTCCTGTGGCCAGCCGCGACACGCGCCCGGTGTCGACCTCCAGCGCGAACAGCGTGTCGGTGGGGGGCGAAGTGATGAAGAGCGTGCGCCCATCTGGCGCGGGCACCATCGCCGTCAGGTCGGTGAAGGCCGCGTCGTTCACCACCGTGAGCCGCGCCGCGCCCTCCGCCTCGGCGCCGTCCGCCCCGACGAGCCGCGCCTCCACCACCGCTTGCGGCGCATCCTCTGGCAGCCGGAGCCCCGCGGGCAGCCGTGCATAGGCGTGCGTGGCGTCCACCACCGTCAACGGCAGGCGCAGCGACAGCGGAGGGCCCAGCGACAGCGACAGCCCCGGCACCAGCCGTTCCCCCTGGATGGAGAGCGGCTGGGATGTCTCATTGCTCGTGAGCCGAGGCCCCACGGACGACAACACAGGCCGCGCTGCGGCGGATACCGGAGCGGGTGCGGCTGTTTCACGGAACCGATGCACCACCACACCCGTGGCGACCATCGACACGCTCAGCACCGCCAGCACCGCACGCCTGCGATTCCTGCTCATCCGCGCCCGTAGCATCCGCGCGAGAGCATCCCCCATCCCCAGGCGAACTCGAAACGCAGCACCGCACGCCATCTTTCCAGCGTCCCGGCAACATCTCCGGGTCACCGTGGTGGACGCGCCCCACATGGGGTGGAGTGCCCTCTACACCTGGGTGCGCACGGCGTCACATGCGCGCGCCGGAGTGTGCGTTGACAGCTCGGTACACGCATCGCTTAACCTGTTGATGATGCGACGCTTCCTCTTCTGCATGGCTGTCGCCCAGCTTCTCGGCGTCGGCACGCTGGTGGCTCCGGCCGAAGCCTGGGCCCAGAGCCGCGGCCGTACCTCGCGCCAGGCGAAGTCCAAGGCCGCCAAGAAGGCGGCCTCCAAGACGCCGCCGAAGATCGAGACCAAGGGCTCGTCCGTAGTGGACCCCGTGACGGGCGACGCGGCCACGGCCTCCTCCAACGCGCTGCCGCAGCGAGGCCCGGCGCGCATCGACTTCGATGACCGGCTCATCCAGGGACAGACGAACAAGTCCGGAGCCGTGTACCTCTATGACCGCAAGGAACTGAAGACGCGGTCGATGATCCGCGAGCGCGAGAGCTTCCGCTCCGAAACGCTCTCCACGGTGTACGACCCCTAGGGCAGCACCGCCCCCCAGCCCTTGAATGGAGCGTCACCGTTGAGCGGCCAGCCCAGCGTCTTGCAAGTCGTCATCCTCCGCGACGGTCTCCTCGTGGGCACCGAGGTGTTCGTCCCGGGCACCTATGCGCTCGGCTCGGATCCATCCTCCGACCTGCGCCTGGATGACCCGTCCGTGGAGCCGCGGCACGCGCTGCTCTACTTCCAGAACGGCCGCGCGGCGGTGCAGGACGCGAGCTCCAGCACGGGGCTCTTCGTCAACGGCCACCGCGTCTCCGCCTGTGAAATCCGGCCGGTGGATGAGGTCCTCTGTGGCCCCTTCATCCTGAAGACGCGCGTGCTGTCTCAGAAGCCGCAGGAGGCCAAGCCGCAGCCGCCGCCCGAGGTCGCCGCGCTGCTCGGCGCGGCCCAGGCGCCCACGCCGTTCGCGGCGCCACCGCAGGTCGCCGCGCCCGCGGCCCCGCCGCCCTCCGCCGCGCCCGCGCGGCAGCTCCGTCCGGCCACGGCGGTCCCGCCCGTGTCCACCGCCACCATGCCCGCCGCGCGCGTGCCACAGCAGGTGGCCGCGGTTCCTCCCGTCCACGTGGCGACGCAGCTGGCCTACCCCACGCCCGCGCAGCCCGTGCCCGCGGTGGCCGTGGTTCCGCCCGTGGCGCAGCAGGCCGCCGTCCACGCCGCTGGCGGCCACGCGCATGGACTCCCGCAGGCGCAGCCCGCCGTCATCCCCGTGCCTGGAGCGAAGCAGGCTCCCGCGGGCGTCCCGGCGAGCACCGTCCCCTCGGCCCGCCGCCGGGCCGCGCCGGAGCCGGCCCCCGCGGCCAACACGGGCCTGCAGTTCGCGGACGAGCTGATGGCGGACCTCGCCCTCGATCCGCTCCCGGAGCCCACGGGGCCGCTGTTGCAGGAGCAGCGCACGCTGGCGCGACCCACGCATGCGCCGCGCATCGCGCCCGGCAAGGGCGCAGCACAGCTCTACCTGGAGCTGTACTGGGGCGCCATCCGCCGCGACGCGCGCCGCTTCGCGCCGGACAAGAAGAAGCCGGTGCAGGCCTCGCTGGACCTCGAGGGGGCCATGCCCCTGTGGGGCTTCACGCTGCCGGAGGGCGCGCCCTTCACGCTGGCCGAGCCGCTCAACAACGCCTTCCGCCTCTTCGTGCCGCCGGGCACCGACGTGGAGAAGAGCGGCGGTGACGGCCGCTTCACCCCCGTCACCGGCGCGGCCCTGGAGTCCGACGGCAGCCGCCGCTTCCTCACGCTGCGCGAGGGCACCGCCGCGCGCCTGACGCAGGGACAGATGTCCCTGGTGGCCTACGCAGCGCCCAAGCCCGCGCGCGTCTTCGTCAACCCGCTCAAGGGCCTGCCCTGGCTGACGCTGACGTGCCTGGGCCTCTTCGCCTCCGCCATGGCCGCGTTCCTGGTCATGAAGCCGGACCAGCCGGAGGTGGCGGACTTCCAGCACAAGAGCCTGCCGCCCGTGGCGCTGCGCCTCATCGCGCCCGAGCCGAAGAAGAAGGAAGAAGTGAAGAAGAAGCTGGAGGCCCTCCAGGAGAAGGTGAAGAAGCCCACCAAGGAGAAGGTGGCGGAGAAGGCCCCGCCCAAGCCGGCGGAGAAGACGCCACCGCCGCCGAAGCAGCCCGAGAAAGCGGTGGCCGCCGCCACGCCGCCGCAGAACAAGGCGCTCAAGGCGCTGGCCAAGCTGTCCGCCGCGGGCCCCGCCACCAACGATTTGCTCGCCGCCGTGGACAAGCTCGGCAGTGGCCCCGGCAGCAAGAACGCGAAGAACTCCAACTACAAGCTGTCCGGCCTCATCGGGAAGGCCCCCATCGCCAACGCGGGCCTGGGCACCTTCGGGCTCGGAGGCGGCGGCAAGGGCGGCGGCGCCACGCTGGGCGCGGAGCTGCTGCGCGGCAAGGGCGGCGGCGGCATCGGCGCGCTGGGCGCGGGCGGCGTGGGCAAGGGCAAGGTGGGCGGCACCGTCACCCGCGCCACGGCCCGCAGCATCGCCTCCACGCAGGGCACGGTGGACCGTGAGGCGGTGGCGCGCGTCATCAACAGCAACCTGCACGAGGTGCACGGCTGCTACGAGCGCGCGCTGCTCAAGGACCCGGGTCTTGCGGGCAAGGTGGTGCTGGAGTGGACCATCGGCGCGAACGGCCGCGTGGTGGCCGCCAAGACGAAGTCCTCCACGCTGCGCAATGCCTCCGTCGAGTCCTGCATCCTCTCCAAGCTGAAGTCGTGGACGTTCCCTTCCCCCAAGGGTGGCGTCGTCATCATCACCTATCCGTTCCTCTTCAACTCGGTCGGCTACTGACGTGGCCTCAGCCCGCGCGTCCGTTCCCGTCCTCCCCCAGGAAGCCCCCACCGTGCGATACGCCCTGCTCATCCTCTTGCTGCTGACGCCCGGACTCGTCCGCGCGCAGGCCGAGGCGCTGGAGAATCCCGGCGCAGTGTCCGCCATCCAGGAGCGGCGATTCCGGATGCACCACGAGCTGCTGCTCGGCGTCGGCGTGCTGCCGGCCAACGCCTATTACAAGGGCCTGGTGGGCACCGTCGGATACACGTACCACTTCACTGACACCTTCGCGTGGCAGGTCGGGCGCGGCACGTACAGCTACAACCTCCAGACGAGCCTGCGCCGCCAGCTCGAGCGCGACTTCAACACGTCCCCCAACGCCGCGGCCTTCCAGGACCAGGTGCAGTGGATGGTGGGCTCGGACCTCATCTGGAGCCCGCTCTACGGGAAGATGGCCTTCCTCAATCAGTCGGTGCTGCACATCGAGGCCTTCCTGCTGGGCGGCGGCACGGTGGTGAAGCTCGACCGCGACGGCGGCTTCCGGCCCGCCGTCAACGTGGGGCTCGGCCTGCGCCTCTTCACCGGCAAGACGCTGTCGCTGCGCCTGGACGTGACGAACAACACCGTCTTCACGGGCGCCACGCGCGTCATCCAGGTGCCCCTCATCCAGCTCGGAACCGCGTTCAACTTCGGCGCCACGGAATGACCTCCCGCTCGCTCATCGCCGCGCTCACCAGCGCCGCGCTCCTCGTGTCTCCAGCGCCCGTCGACGCGCAGTCTCCGGCCGCAGCGCAGCCCACGCCCACCGCCCCCGCGGCCGCGCCCACCCAGGGCACGCCTCCGGCGGGAGCCAAGGCCCCCGCCGACGCCAAGGCCGACGCGCCCGACGCCGGCAAGCCCGCCGCGAACGCCCCCACGGCGGCCGCGGAAGCCCCGCCGCCCGCGCCGCAGAAGGTGGACCCGGGCGTCTTCGACAAGGCGCTCAAGGACTACTTCGACGGCAAGCCGCGTGACGCCGCCGGTCCGCTCCACGCCTGGCTGCAGGCCGCGCCCAAGACGGACGAGAACTACGCCTGGGGCCAGTACTTCCTCGCGCGCAGCCTCATCGACCTGGGGCTGACGCACGCGGGCGCCTCGTACCTGGCCCGCATCGCCCGCGAGCGCTCCAACCCCAACGTGCTGCCTCGCGCCCTGGACACGCTCAAGGCGCTGACGGACCGGCCGCACGACGAGGTGATGATTGACGAGCAGGTGTTCGGCGCGCTGGACCTGGGCTTCCTCCCGGAAGACACGGGCGCGTATGCGCACTATCAGCAGGGTCTGGTGGACCTGCGCGTGGGCAACGAGCGCTGGGCCAACACCCACTTCGCCAAGCTGTCGGAGACGAGCCCCGAGGCCAGCCGCGCGAAGTTCGCGCTGCTCGTCACCCGCCTGAAGCAGGTGAAGGAGCCGTCGGACGAAATCATCTCCGACTTCCTGGCGCTGTCCGAGGACGAGAAGCTCACCCGCGAGGCCCGCAACGAGGCGGCGCTGGCGGTGGCGCGCCTGCGCTACGAGCGCAAGGACTTCCAGGGCGCGCTGGAGGCGTATGACCGCGTGAAGCTGCCCGAGCTGGACCCGGGCCGCGCCAGCCTCTACCTGGAGGAAGCGTGGACCCGCTACAAGCTGGGCGAGCTGCGCGCGTCGCTGGGCATCCTCACCACGCTGGACGCGCCGTCCTTCCGCGACGAGTTCCTGCCGGACAAGTACCTGCTGCGCGCGCTCATCTACCGCGACTTGTGCCACTACCTGCCGGCCAAGCGCGCCGCCAAGGAGCTGACGCGGCGCTTCGCGGACTCGCTGGAGGCGGTGCGCAACCGCGAGGACCTCACCCAGGACGTGCGCCTGCGCCGCGCCGCCAACGCCCGTGGAAGCACCCAGCGCGCCGCGCGCTTCCTGGAGACGTTGGAGCTGGAGGGCGAGCGGCTGGGCCGCTACGCCGGCAGCTTCGGCGACCGGCTCTTCTCGCACCTGACGAAGCTCTATGACTTGTCCCGCGCCGAGGCGGTCCGCGTCCATGACGCGCGGCTGGCCGAGGCCGTCCGCCAGGAAGCGGACACGCTGCTGCGCGCCGCCGAGCAGGTGCGCCTGATGGAGTACGAAGTGGGCCTGAAGCTGTACGAGCGCGTGAAGAAGGGCGCGCGGATTGTCGCGCCGGAGGACGAGCAGATTCTGTCGCCCACGCAAACGGCCTACCGTTTCGACGGCGAGTACTGGAACGACGAGCTGCGCTCCTACCGGGTCCGCATCGACAGCCGCTGCATCGAGGAGACGCCATGACCGGCCACCTGACGGGCCTGATTGCCGCCGCGATGCTCGCGGCCGCCCCGGGTGGCGCTGGACGTCCCGGCCCGGGCATCAACCCGATTGTCTCCAAGGCCAAGGAGCGCGACGAGCTCATCGCCAAGCTCAAGCGCGACATCTTCAAGGTGGACCGCGCCATCGGCGAGACGGAGCGCCTCATCTCCAAGAGCCGCAACGCGCCCTACCTGCCGGACCTCCAGTTCCGGCTGGCCGAGCTCTACGTGGAGAAGAGCCGCTACGTGTACTACCTCCAGGCCGAGTCGCGGCCGGAGGGGGCCAGCGGCGCCATCGTGTCCCCTGAGACGCGGCTGCTGAAGCAGAAGGCCGTGCAGATGTACTACCGGCTGCTGCGCGAGTATCCGGACTTCAAGGACGGCGACCAGGTGACGTTCTACCTGGCGCACGAGCAGCGCGAACTGGGCCAGTTCGACGAGATGCTCAAGACGCTCGGCGACCTGACGCGCAAGTTCCCTGGCAGCCCGCTGCGCCTGGAGGCGGAGCAGATTCTGGGCGACCACTTCTTCGACAAGGCCGACCTGGGCGAGGCGGAGAAGCACTACCAGGCCATCCTGGAGGCCCCGCCTTCGCCCGTGCACGACCTGGCCCGCTACAAGATGGGCTGGATTCGCGTGAATCAGGCCAAGCACGCGGAGGCCGTCACCTTCTTCGAGGCCGCGGCCGCCAGCGCGCCGCTGCCCGGCGTGGACGTGAAGAAGGCGCTCAACGTCAAGCGCGAGGCCCTGCTGGACCTCGTGTACAGCTACACCGAGGCCAAGCCCCCCAAGGGCGCGCTCAACTACTTCGAGAAGCTCAGCGACAGCCGCGCCACGTACGCGCTCGCGCTGGACAAGCTGGGCAACCGCTACTTCATCAAGCAGCAGTACGAGTGGGCCATCCCCGCGCTGCGCAAGCTGATGGAGATTCAGCACGACCCGGAGCTGGACCTGGAGCGCGGCCAGAAGCTCTACGACGCCATCAAGGCCTCCAAGGGCAAGGTGCTGCCGGACCCCGAGGACCTGCGAATCCTCGTGCGCGCCGCGGTGCAGAGCAAGACGGACCCCGAGCTGGCGGAGGCCGAGCGCAAGAAGCACCTGGTGGAGCTGGAGGAGATGGCGCGCGACCTCTCCACCCTGCTCCACGTGGAGGCGCAGAAGAAGAACGACAAGGCGCTCTACGTGAGCGCGGCGGAGGCCTATCAGGCGTACCTGGGCCTCTTCCGGCCCGAGCAGCACGTGCGCACGATGATGAAGAACCGCGCGGACGCGCTGTTCTCCGCCAACGCGTACCCCGAGGCCGCGCGCCAGTTCGAGGAGCTGGCCCGCTACCAGGCGAAGGCCAAGGACGCGAAGGGTGAGGAGGAGGCGCTCAACGCCGCGCTGCTGGCGCACTTCTCCACGCTCAAGCCGGAGGAGGCGCAGACGCGCAACGCCTTCGAGGTGGCGGACGCGCGCCAGGCCATGAAGCTGCTGGGCGCCGACTTCGTGTCGCGCTACCCCCGCAGTGAGAATGCCCTGGTGGTGAAGTTCAACATCGCCCGCGCCTACTACGAGGACGGCGAGTACCCGAAGGCCGCGGAGCTGTTCACCGCCTTCGCGCTGAGCCACCCGCAGCACAAGGAAGCCCCCATCGCGGGCAACCTGGCGCTGGACAGCCTCCGGCAGCTCAACGACTTCAAGGGCCTGGATGAGACGGGCAAGAAGCTGCTGGGCGCGCCGCTGCCGGCCAGCTTCCGCGCGGACGTGCAGAAGATTCTCACGCAGAGCCGCGCCGAGGCGCTGGACGAGCTGGCCCTGCAGAGCGCCCAGGAGACGGGCGACGTCATCCAGGGCCTGGTGAAGGTCGCCGACGAGAACAAGAACTCCGACATCGGCGAGAAGGCCCTCTACGGCGCGTTCACCGCGGCGCGCGAGAAGCGTGACATGCAGGCCCAGCGCGAGCTGGGCACGAAGCTGGTGCAGGACTACCCGAAGAGCCAGTACCTGTCGGACGTGCTGCTGACGCTGGGCCGGCACGCGGCGGAGGCCGCGGCGTTCGGCGAGGCGGCGGGCTGGTTCGAACAGGTGGGCCAGAAGCTGGGTGGCGACTTCGCCGCCGTGGACGGCTGGCTGGCCGGCGCGCGGCTGCGCATGGCGCTGGGCGAGCACAAGGAGGCGGCGCGTGACCTGGAGGCCGCCGCCGACATCGCTGGCGCGCGCAAGGCGGACATCCTGGTGATGCTGGCGGAGACCCGGCTGAAGCAGAAGGACTACGCCCGCGCGAAGACGGCGGCCGAGGCCGCGCTGAAGCTGGACCGCCACAGCGCCGCCGCGGCGGCGGTGCTGGCCGAGGTGCAGGCCACGACGGCGCCCACCGCGCCCGCCGACGCGCTCATCGCCACCCTCACCACCGCGGTGCAGGGCCCCAACGGCGGCACCGAGGAGGCGGCGAAGGGCCTGTGGTACCTGGGCGAAATCCTCTACCGCGGCTACAAGGACTTGCCGGCGGACCAGGTGGAGGAGAAGGTCGCCGCGCTCCAGAGCATGGAGGGCATCTACACGCAGGCCGCGTCGCTGGGCTACGCCGAGTGGGCGGTGGCCTCGCTGTGGAAGCTGGCGCTCGCATACGGCCACATCGCGGACGTGGTGGAGGGCACGGCCGTTCCCGCGGGCCTCTCCGCCGCGGAGGCGCAGCAGTTCCGGGCCGCGGTGAAGGAACAGGTGACGCCGCTGAAGGCGCGCTCCGACGAAGCGTTCAAGGCCTGCCTGTCCCGCGCCGAATCCCTGGAGGTCTTCAGCGCCGCGGTGGTGGGCTGCCGCGCTCGCACGGAGACGGCGGCGCTGCCGGTGCCGCAGCCGGGCACGCCCACGCAGCCGGCGTCGCTGGAGGAGCTGCGCAAGAAGGCCGAGCGCACGCTCAACGCGGAGGCGCTGGAGGCACTGGGTCTGGCCTACCTGGACGCGCGCCAGTACGGCATGGCGCAGCTCACGCTGGGCCGCGTCACGGAGCTGCAGGACACGCGGGCCTCGGCGCACTCCGCGCTGGGTCTGGCGCTGCTCCACATGGGTGACGCCATGGGCGCGCGCGAGGCCTATGGCCGCGCCATGGACTCCGACCCCACCTTCGGCAAGGCGCGCCTCAACCTGGCCGCGCTGCGCTGCCGCTTCGGTGACGTCGACGGCGCCCGCCGCGAGCTGGCCTTGCTCAAGGACGTGGCCTCGCTGGGCGGCAACGACGTGGATGGCGGGTGGAAGGCATGCAAGTGAGGCCCTCGCGTGCATCGTGGCTCGGCGCCCTGCTCACCGCCCTCCTCTGCGCTTGTGGCGACGAGGGTGGGCGGCTGGAGGGCAGCGTGACGTCGCTGCTCGACCTGCGCTACGACCGCGCGGAGGCGCAGCTGGCTGAAGGTGAGCTGGCGGTGAGCTTCGTCACCCAGCAGGGCACGGGCACCAACACGGTGCTGAAGGTCAGCGCCCGGGTGCAGGACATGCTCCCGGAGGGCTACACCGGCTCGCTGGACGTCAACCTGGCGGAAGTCCTGGCCAACGGCGCCCAGCGCGGCGCCATTGGCCGCAACGTGCTGGATGAGCCGGCGCGGACCTTCCCGGAGCTGCGGGTGGGTGGGCTGAAGGTGAAGGCCCTCCCCAGTCAGCAGGGCCAGCGCATCTCCGGCGAGTTCCACGTCACGTTCGTCAACGGCACCCACACCTATTCCGGGCGCACCATCTTCGGAAGCTTCGAGGCGACGGTCCCATGAAGCGCTTTGCCCTGCTCACCCTCCCCCTGCTCTCCGCGTGCGGCGCCAGCTACAACCTGCGCGTGCCCGACTCGATGGAGAAGAAGCTCCCGTACGAGGCGCGCATCGAGCTGCTGGAGGCGGAGAACAACCTCGCGCTCGCCATCGACAGGGTGGACGAGGCCGACAACGAGATTGGCCGCGCCCGCGACAACATCCGCCGCGCCCGCTCCCGCCAGGAAGCCGCGGAGGATGAAGTGGACCGCGCGTCGGACGAGGTGTCTCGCGAGGTGGCGAAGCTGGCCATCGCCGAGGCCGAGGCCCGCGTCGAGTACCTGCGCGCCCGGCAGCGGCTCAGCGTGGGCCTGCGGGACGTGGAGCGGCTGGCGCTGCGCTGCGCCTTCGCCGAGTTCGAGCTGGCCCGGCTGCAGGCCGCCCGGAAGGCGAAGGTCGAGGGCAGCGAGCGGCTGGACCCGAAGGACTTCGAGGAGCAGGTCTCCGAGTGCAAGGCGGAGGTGAAGGAGGAACGCGCCGAGCTCGCTGGAGACGAGAAGGAAGAGAAGACGGCGCGGGAGGCGTGGGAGGCGAAGAAGGCGGCGCTCGCGAAGAAGACCTTCGACGCGCGCGCGAGTCCCTACGTGGAGAACCTATAATGAAGACTGCCAGCTTCCTGGTGCTCCAGCTCCTCACCGCGCAGGCCGCCGAGCCCGACTCGGCCACGCTCGAGCGCACCGCCGCCGTGGAGAGCGCGCGGTTGGCCGAGTCCCCCGACGACGCGGATGCCCTGTACCGCCTGGGCACCGCCTTCCTCGCGCTCAACACGCCGAAGAAGGCCGTGGCGCCCCTGAAGAAGCTGGTGGCCCAGGAGCCGGACCTCATTCCACCGAAGCTGGCCCTGGCCCGCGCGCTGCGGCTGTCCGGTGAGCCGGAGCAGGCGCGCACGGTGCTGGACACGGCCATCGCCGCCTTCCCCGAGGAGTCCACGCTCCGGGCCGAGCGCGGCCTGCTGGCGCGCGTGCTGGACGAGCGCGACGTGGCCATCAGCCAGTACGCGGTGGCGGTGGAGCTGGCCCCCCAGGACGCGGAGCTGCGCTTCAACCTGGGCGAGGCCCTGCAGCGCGCCAGCCGCACGGACGACGCCATCGAGGCCTACCGTGAGGCGCTGAAGCTGGACGCGAAGCTCAACGTGGCCCGCGTGAATCTGGGCAAGGCCCTGGCGGAGAAGGGCCTCAACGGCGAGGCCAAGGAAACGCTGCGCGAGGCCACCCGGCAGAAGCTGGGTGACACCGAGGCGCACTACAACCTCGGCGTGCTCCTCATGCGGGAGAACGACCTGGACGGCGCCATCGCCGAGTACCAGCGCACGCTCGCCGCCGCCCCCAAGCACGCCAGCGCGCACAACAACATGGGCGTGGCGTTCAACGAGAAGGGCGACCCGCGCAAGGCCACCGACGCCTTCCTCAAGGCCATCGCCGCGGACCCGAAGTTCGCCGAGGCGCACTTCAACCTGGGGTTGGCGTACTACCAGCTCGGTGACTTCGCCCGGGCCACCAAGGCCTTCGAAAAGGCCGTGGTGCTGGAGCCGCAGCGATCCAGCGGGCCGTACACGCAGCTGGGCCACCTGTACCTGACGCAGGGCAAGAAGAAGCAAGCCGTGGAGGCCTTCAAGACGGCCATCGAGAAGAGCGCCGAGGACGGGAAGAAGACGACGGAGGCGTACCAGGGCCTTGCACGCGCGTGGCTCAGCCTGGGCAAGGCGGACGAAGCGGTGGCCACCCTGAAGACGGCCGTGGGCGCATTCCCGAAGGACGCGAGCGCCCGCGCCGCCTATGGCGAGGCCCTGCGCGCCAAGGGTGACTTGGATGGCGCCATCGCCGAGTACGAAGAGGGCGTGAAGCTCGCCCCCACGCCGGAGAACCGGCTGGCGCTCGCGGATGTGTACGCGCAGAAGCGGGTGGGCGCGAAAGCACAGCCGCTCTACAGGGCCCTCCTGGACGAGGACCCCACCAATCGCGCCGCGAAGCTGGCGCTCGCGGACCTGCTGCTGGCCATGGGCGACTATGTGGCGGCGGAGGGGCTGCTCAAGCCCAAGGACGGGGAAGAGGCCGACACCGCGGCGCTGGCGCGGCTGGGCATCGTCCACTCGCGGCGTGGGCGGCCGGAACTGGCCGTGTCGGAGCTCGAGGCGGTGGTGGCGAAGGATCCGGCGCAGTTGGAGGCTCGCGCGGAGCTGGGCTTCATCTACCTGCGTGGCGGCGACGGCGCGAAGGCGAGGAAGGTGCTGACGTCCGTGCTGTCGGTGGACCCGCGCCACTCGCTGAGCCTGCTGTACATGGGCCACACGCTGTACCAGCAGGGCAACACGAAGGGCGCGGAGAAGTCCTTCCGCAACGCCGTGCAGGCGGACCCGAACTTCGCTGAGCCGCACAACGCACTCGGGCAGCTGCTGGAAGCGACGAAGCGCATCGACGAGGCAAAGGACGCCTACAAGATGGCCGTGCAGTTGCAGCCGGACCACCCGGATGCGAGAGACGCGCTGAAGCGGCTGACGGCGTCCGCGCCCAAGCCGTAGGCCACTCGCGGAACGTCTCGCCGCAATGCATGCGGCGAGATAGGCGGAGGGTGTGCACTCCCACGCCGTAGGCCTCTCGCGAGACGTCTCACTGCAGGGCCTGCGCGCGAAATGAACGGACCGCGCGCGAGCCCACGGCAGCGTGGACAGATGAGCGCATGGGCATCGCGTCCGGGCAGTCCTACGCCCGCCTATTCCGGCACGCCCAGCAACACCGCGCCCACGGCGACGAGCGCGGCGCCCGACAGTTGCCGTCGGCCCAGGCGCTCACCCTGAAGCGCCGCGAGCACCAGCGCGAAGGCGATGGAGGTGTTTCGAAGCGTCAGCACCGCGCCGGCCCCGCCCCCCGCCAGCGCCGTCAACAACAGGCCGAACGACAGCGCGGAGATGAGCCCCGCCGTCAGGACGAGGCCCGGTGCGAGCAAAGCCTCCCGGCGGAAGGCAGCCCACCCCTGCTGGCGGCCCCGCTCCAGGATGAGCACGGGCAGCGCGACGAGCAGGCCGGTGGCGAACAACGCAGGCGGCTGCGCGCCCGTCCCCAGCGCCATCTTGTAGCTCAAGTGGTAGCCCGCGATTCCCACCGCCGACAGGGCCGCCCACGCCACGCCCGTCCCCATGGCCCCCGCGGAATGGGACAGGTTCATCACCGCCAGCCCAACGCAGATCAGCGCCACGCCTGACACCGTCCATGGGGACACCGCCTCCCCCAGCCACAGCACGGACACGGGCCAGACGAGCAGCATCGCGCCGCCACGCGACACCGTGTACGCGAGCCCGAGTGGCGCCTGACGCAGCGACCGCGCGAGCCCCGCGAGGTAAACGCTCTCACACACGCCCGCCCACAGCGCCCAGACGAGCCCCTCCGTGCTGGAGAACGCGGGGCCACGCATCCCCAGCGCCCAGATGCCACTGGCCAGGATGACCACGGACATGACGCTCACCACGCCCACTTCCGGATTGGGATGACGCTTGAGCAGCGCGTTCCAAGCCGCGTGCAGGAACGCGGACGACAACACCAGCACCAGCGCAGCAGTCTCCAATGCGGCTCCTCGACGACGACCCACGCCCGTGACTACTCCAATCGCCGCGCGGGCGCAGCGCCCCCTTGGAGGCCAGTCACGAGCTCGCTGTTCGGAAATGTCGGGACTTTTGCCGGCGCTTCGAGACGCAATGCGTGGCACCTCGGTGCCCGCCGAACCAGGACGAGGTGACGAGGCACGACAGCACGCCCAATGTGCGGCATGGGGGCACCGGGCAGGCCACGGCTTCCCTGCCCGTCCGCCGCCAGCGAGGGGAAACGACGCCCCCCCACGGGAAAGGCCCTGGGCCATCACGCGCGGTGTGGAGGGGCACCGGGCGCCCAGGGCCTTTCCCGCGGGGAGCTGAATCCAGCGGGTACGGCTCCGTCCGTGCTCAGCGAGTCAGCGGCGCGCGGCCCTCCGGGATGACCAGGGGACCGGGCGAGCCCGGCCATTCGACGACCTGCACGCGCAGTCCGAAGACACGGGCCACCAGCTCCTGGGAAAGCACCTGCGCCGGTGCGCCCAGCTCAACCAGCCGGCCCTCGGCGAGCACGGCCATCCGGTGCGCGTATCTCGCGGCCAGATTGAGGTCATGCAGCACCGCCAGCACCGCGCCACCCGCCTGGGCGAAGCGCGCCGCCGCCTCCAGCACGAGGTGCTGGTGGGCCAGATCCAGACTCGCCGTCGGCTCGTCCAGCAGCAGGTAACGGTGTCCGGAGGCCAACGGTTCGGAGAGCTGAGCCAGCACCCGCGATAGCTGCACACGCTGCCGCTCGCCCCCCGACAGCGTGAGGTACGAACGTGAAGCCAGGTGCCGCGTGTCGGTGGCATCGAGCGCCGCCACCGCCGCCGCCAGGTCCGCGCTGCCCTCAGCGCGGCTCGCATGGGGACTCCGTCCCAGCAGCGCCACCTCCAGCGCCGTGAAGCCGAAGCCCAGCGACGACTCCTGGGGGAGCACGCCCAGCCGCATGGCGCGCTCCCGCGGCTTCCAATGCAGCAAGGGAGTGCCGTCCAGGAGCACCTCGCCCGTCGAGCACCGCAGCTCGCCCGACATGGCGGACAGCAGCGTGGACTTGCCCGCGCCGTTCGGCCCCACCACGGCCAGCACCTCGCCGGGCTGCAGCGTCAAGTCCATGGGCCCCAGCGTCCGCCCACGGCCACGCCACACCTCGATGCCACGAACCTCCAGGCTCATGCGGCCCCCTTGCGCGACAGCAGCCCGATGAAGACGGGAACGCCCAGCACGGACGTGAGCGCGCCCACGGGCAGCTCGGCGGGAATGGCCGCCGTGCGAGCCAGCAGGTCCGCGCCCACCAGCAGCGAGGCCCCCAGCAAGGCGGATGCACTGAGCAACCGCCGGTGGTCCGGTCCCAGCGCCAACCGCAGCAGCGCGGGCACCAGCAAGCCGACGAAGGCGATGACGCCGGTGACGGACACCGCGGCCCCCACACCCAAGGCCGCGGCGAGGATGAGCCGACGCTTGAGGCGCTCGACATCCACGCCCAGGTGCCACGCCTCACGCTCCCCCAGCAGCAGGAGGTTGAGGGTGCGCGCCTCACGCAGCAGCAGGCCCAGGGCGATGAGCAGCGGCGGCGTGGCGGCCCCCACCACGTCCCAGGACGCACCGCCCAGGCTGCCCCAGGTCCAGAAGGTGATGGAGCGGAGCTGCGCGTCGGTGGCCATCTGCGTGAGCAGGCCGATGCCCGCGCCCGCCCCCGCGCTGACAGCCACGCCCGCCAGGAGGATGCGCGCCGTCTCCGTGCGTCCGCCGCCTCCCCCCAGCCGATGCGCCAGCAGCGTGGCGCCCAGCGCGCCCAGGAAGGCCGCGCCCGGCACCGCGAGCATCCGCAACGAGCCCAGGTGGGCGCTGAGGGCCACGTCCATGACGATGGCTGCCACCGCCCCCAGCGCCGCGCCGCTGGAGGTGCCCAGCAGGCCGGGCTCCACCAGCGGGTTGCGGAACAACGCCTGCAGCGCGGCACCACAGGTGGCCAGCACCGCGCCCACCATGATGCCGAGCGTCACGCGCGGCAGGCGGATGGACAGCAGCACCGCCTGCTGCACGGACTCCAGCTTGTGGCCGATGTCCAGGCCCACCTGTTCCAGCAGACTGCCCGCCAGTGCCAGCAGAGGCACCGGCACCGCGCCCACGGCGAGCGACAGGAGCACCACGCCCAGCAGCAGCGCCGTCAGCAGCAGCCACGGACGCGGGGCTGCTGGCTGACTGGGCTCCTGGGTGCGGTAGGTGGCGGAGACGGGCGCAATCTCCGACGCACTCATTTGCGGCCCCGAGCCGGGGACATGTACCCATCCTGCAAGCGGCTCACGGCCTTGCCCAGGTGAGGCCCCAGCCCCATGAAGTGGACGTCATCCACGGTGATGAGGCGCCAACCACGCACCTGTGACAGGCCAGGCGTGCGCGACAGGCCCTCCTCACCGCCCACCGGCTCCAGGGAGCTGGCTGGCATGAGGATGAAGTCCGGCGCCGCTTCGACCACCGCCTCCGCCGTCAGCGGCTTGTGGCCCGAATAGCCGGCGATGGCATTCACGCCGCCCGACAGCGTGACGAGCTCGCCCGCCGCTGTCCCTGCGCCCGCCACCATGAGGACGTTGGCCCCGCGCGCGTACAGCGCGAGGACCCGCGGCGGCTTCGCGTCCTTGCGCGCCGCCGTGCGCTCCCGCGCCTTGCGCAGGTCCGCGTCCAGCTGCTTGACCAGGGCCTCACCCTGCTCGGCCTTGCCCAGGCGCTGCGCGAGCGTCCGGATGCGCTCGCGCGTGGCTTCGACGGTGTGCTTGTTCGGCAGCACCACCACGTCCACGCCCACCGTCTTGAGCTGCTCGAGCACGCCCGGAGGGCCCGCCTCCTCGGACGCCAGCAACTGCGACGTCCCCAGCGCGACGATGGCCTCCGATGACAGCGCCCGCTGGTAGCCCACCTTCGGCGACTTCCGGGCGACCTCCAACGCCAGGCTGGTGTCATCCACGCCCACCACCTGCCCGCCCGCGCCCAGCGCGAAGACGGTTTCGGTGATGGCGGGGCCGACGGTGACCAGCTTCGCCGCGTTGACCGGGGCCTTGGCCGCGGCCGCCGCCTGAGGCTTCGCGGGCGCAGGCACCGCCGCGTGCGCGAGCGAGGCCACCGCCATGAAGACCCACGACAGCCCGGACGCGCGGCTCATCGCGACACCTCGCTCGCGGGCAGCGCCTGGGCCAGTTCCTCCGCCAGCGCGCGCCACTCAGGCGACTCGGGCTGCCCCGGCTTCCGCTTGCCGAAGATGAGCGCGATGTTCTCCCCCGCCTCGTTGAACAGCTCCACGGACGTGACGACGCCGTCCCGCGTGGGCTTGCGCACGACCCACGCCGAGTGGACGTGGTCCGCGCGGACGTGGAGGTTGAAGCCCGCGTCCAACACGTTCATCCACGGGCCCATCGGCTTCACGTTCTTCACCGGGCCGGTGTGAATCTGGATGCAGCCCGGGTTGCCCACGAAAATCATGATGGGCAGCTCCGTCGCGGCCGCCTTCTCCAGCACCCACGTCAGCGAGGACGCTGCCACCGAGGTGGTCAGCTCCGGCTCGGCCAGGCGGAGCGCCTGGGTGCGCGCCACGCTGAAGCGGTTGAGCAGCATGAAGAACTCATGCGTGTCCTGGAGCGCGCGCCAGCCGGAGCGCAGCCCCTCCGCGTCAATCTCACTGTCGGGCTTGGGCGCCGCCGCGGGCGTGGCCGGGACGATGCTGAGCACCGGCGACTGGTCCGCGTGGGTGAACTCCTTCACCAGGGTGTCGAACGTCTCCTCGCGCCCTGCCTCCTCTACGTAGAGCTTGTGGACGGCCGTCCCCGACGCGTCGAAGAATTGGAGGCTGCGGCGGATGCCATCGCCGTGCGGCTCACGGATGGCGAAGCCGAAGCTCCAGCGCGTGAAGAACAGGCGCAGGTCGATCTCCTCGTCCAGCACCAGCCCCTGCTTGCCGTGCAGCTCGATGTTGCGCCAGGTGCCACGCTTCTCATGCACGGCATGCGCGTTGCGCGTGAGCGACATCACCCGCCCCAGCGACTCGAAACGGGGAAGGAGCGCATCCAGTCGAAGGTCCAGCCGGACGACGCTCTCCCCAAGTCCCGTGGCGAGCAACTGCGCTTCACTCACACCCAACTGCTCGGCGGCGTCACGAATACGGGTGCGAGGCTGCTCCTCGCGGAGGGTCTGCCAGCGCTGGCGCAGACGGGTGGATTCGGAAACGACATCAGAGTTCGCGGTCTGATTCATGTTGGACACCTGGAAGTGGAAGGGAGCTCAGTACGAGGACGGCTGCGTCACGGCGCTGCCGCTGGAGGCGGGGCCAGGCACCTTCGCCCAGCGGAGCGACAACATCCCCGGCGTACCGGCATCGTCGTAATAGGACTGCATGGCGACCTTGAAGTAGTCACCAGCGTCGGAGCGGACGACGTACACATTGCGACGCGCCGTGAGGGCGTGCGTCGTCATGTCATAGGCGTACCACCCGTCGCCCTGCTGGAAGGCGCTGTCCGGGTCCTCGCCCCGGTCCGGGCCGTCCTCGGAATCCGCGACGTAGCCGTCCGCCGGCGCCCGCGTCACCGCCGCGAAGTCCGTCTCGAGGAGCACCGCCACCGCCACGTTGCCGGTACCACTCACGCCGCCCCGGGTGCGGACGTTGAAGCGGTTGAAGGCCAGGTCCCAGACAGTGTCCTCGGAGGCGCTCACCTGCGCGCCCTTGTCCAGGTCCAGGCCAATCCAGTCCGCGCTGCTCGTCGCGTTCACGGTGGTGGTGTACGAGCCGTCATCGTTGGCCACGTGATTCACGTGGGAGCCATCCGTCGGCGGGTTCTCTGGTGGCAGCTCGAGGTCATCGCCGCACGCGGACAGGGAACCGGCCAGCAGCAAGGCGGCGCTGGCGCGGCCCAGGAAGGAGGAACGGGGAGAGAAGCGGGACATCGGGACTCCTTGAGTGAGAGGTGGAAGGGAGCGTCAGAGCCGGGCGGAGATGCCGGCCTGGATGGCGCGAGGGGGAATGGGGAGGTCGGTGGGGTTGCCCGCGTTCGCGAGGTTGGTGCCCAGCACGAAGAACTGGAGTTCCTCGCGCATGCGCCAGCCCAGCCGGGCATCCACGGTGACGTAGCGCTTGGCGTCGTACGGGTTGGCGACGCCGTCACCGTCCGTGTCCGGATAGAAGGGACGCGGCCCCACGAGCGCGCCGCGCACCCAGGCCTCCAGGCCCGACGTCCGGTGACGCCAGGTGGCCTGCGCGGTGAGGCGATGGCGCGCCTGCCCTTCCAGCGCCAGCCCCGTCTCCTCCGAACGGCCGTCGGTGAGCGTGTAGCCCAGCTCCGCGGAGATGCGACCAGGGAGCTGCTGACGCACACCCAGCTCGCCTCCGCGCACGCGCGCACGCGCGATGTTCACGTAGGTGAAGAGCTGCTGCGGACCGACCATCTCCGTGGAGACGCCAATCATGTCCTGAAGGCGGTGCTGGAAGGCGCTCACCCACAGGAGCGAGGACTCCGCGGGCTTCACCTCCACCGACAGGTTGAAGCTGCGCGAGCGCTCCGGACGCAGGTCCGGATTGCCGTGCACCCGGTAGCCCACGCTGGGGTTCTCGAAGTCGAGCAGCATCTCCTGGAAGCCCGGCGCCCGGAACGCCCAGCCGTAGCTGCCGCGCAGCGTGAGCCAGGATGTCGGGTCCATGCGCGCCGCCAGCCGAGGCGTCACCGCCGTGCCGAACTGCGTGTCCGTGTCCACGCGCGCGCCCGGCACCAGCGTCAGCTTCAAGCTTGGCACCAGGGTCCAGTTGTCCTGCACGTAGATGGACGCGCGGGCGCGCTGGCCGGTGCCGTCTTCGCCCAGCCGGTCCGCCTGCAACCATTCGCCGAGCAGCTCCGCGCCCGCCACGAAGGCGTGGGCGTCCCCCAGCTTCGCGTCCAGCTGCGCGCCCAGCCGGCCCTGCTGCTCGCGCGTGTCCTCGATGGTGTCCAACGCGTTGGAGCGGCGCTGGTCCCTCAGGTAGCGCCGGTTGAACCACGCATAGGCGCCATCCACGCGCAGCGAGGCGCTGTTGGACAGCGTCCACCGGGGAGACAGGCGCACGGAGAGCGAGTCATCCCGGCTGGCGCGGTCGAAGATGGCGCCCGTCACGCCCACGTCCACGCCGCGCTGCACCCGGCGTGCATAGGTGGCGTTGGCCTGCAGCGCCGTGCCCTCACTGATGCGCAAGTCACCGCCCGCGGACGCGTCGATTCCATCCAGGCTGCTGCCCGTGGTGCCGATGCTCGTCGGGTCCAGGAGGTACGCGTCCCGCCGCGCCAGACCGCCGCTCAGACGCAGCCCCCAGTTCTCGCCCTTCGCCTCGCCGGTGGCGTCCAGCTCCAGCCGCTGCATGGAGCCGTAGGAGGCGCGCAGCTCGGCGCCCAGCGGACGACGGGCACGACGGGTGATGAGGTTCACCACGCCCGCCACCGCGTCGCTGCCGTAGAGGACCGACGAGGGGCCCTTCACGATTTCTACCTGTTCGATGTCCTCGGTGGACAGGCGGGACAGGTCCACGCTTCCGGCCACCCGGCCGGCCACGCGCTCACCGTCCACCAGCACCAGGACGTACTCCGGCGACAGGCCCTGCAGCTGCACCGTGGCGCCCGCGAACGTCTGGACCACCTGGAGCCCAGGGTGCGCGGCGAGCAACTCCGACGCGTCCCGCGCCCCGCTGGCCAGGATGTCCGAGCGGGTGATGACCTCCGTGGCCACCGCCGAATCCTCGAGCCGCTCCGGCGAACGCGACGCCGTCACCACCGTGCGCGCTTCCGGCAGCGCCTCCGCGTCTAACGCGGGCTCCAGCCCCGCCTCGGCCTGGACCACCTGCGCATCGGGCGGAGCCTCCGCGGTGGAAGCCTCACTGGAAGCCACCTCGGTGGCAGGCGCTTCACTGCCACCGCCCCACGCCGTCCACGGCATGGAACAGGCCACGAAGAGCAAACACCCACGCCACGCCATGCTGCGTCCTCCGGCGCAAGGCCGGGGGCCTTTCGCGGAAGGCCCTGTAGGGCGCTGGGCTCAATGGCCTCGGGCCTCAGGAAAAGACCTCACTGCACCGGGCCTGCGCGGCCCGGGACCGACTCACACGTCAGCGGACGGCGCCGCTCACCTGCGCACCACCACCGCCTCCCGGCGGCGTTCGCTCCAGGGGCACCACCTGCGTCCGGTGGCAGCGGCGGCACTTGAGCTCCACGCCCTCCGGCACCAACCGCGCCAGCAGGCTGCCGCACATGCAACGCAGCTCCTCCACCCCGCCTTCACCGTGGCAACCGTCGCGCATCACCGCTCCTGGCTCGAAACGGCGGCGACGATATTGATACTGATTATCAAAGTCAAGCGACTGGCAAAAAAACCGCCCCAGTGCGAATCAGGGTGTGCGGGAGCGCGCCGCTCAGTGAACCTTGGAGCGCGCGGAGGTGTCGCGAGCCAGACGCACCTTGGGCGTCACCATGCGAGCGACACCGGAGTAGAGCTGTTCCTCGGTGTAGACCTTCCGCACCCGGCGATGGCTGCCGGGGTGGTAGGCGGGACCGGGCCGTTCCAGCCACTGGAGGATGCGCACCTCGCCGGAGTGGGCCATGGCGGCCAGCAGCTCCGGGGGGCACAGCTTGAGGTAGCGACGCACCAGCGGCTTGAGCTTGCGAGAGAAGTTGCGCCCCAGCACGGCATGGCGCCGGCCGGAGTGCAGCGTCCCATCGAAGCGGCGCGACAGGTGGAAGAGCTCGTGAATCACCGTCTCCACGCGGGCCTGCGCGGTGGACCCCCGGAAGAAGAGCGGCCGAAGGGTGACGCAGTACAGCATCCGCTTGCCCCGGATGCGGATGATGGGCTTGCGGCGTCCGGTGCGGTCCGTGCTCTTCCCACCCCGGAAGCACAGGGGCTTCACGGTGCCCCGGGAGGCGCGGCGAGCCTCACCGGCCACCACGAGGATGCGGCCGGCCTTCACATGCCCGAACTCCGGCATCTTCGCCGCGATGTCCCGGATGAGAGAGCGGAGCGTCTTGTTGAAGTTGGGGCGGCGTTGGGCCACGGGTGGTGGACAGTCTAGCGGAAAAGCCCTTGAGAGGACTCCAGGGCGTGGCCACATTGTCTAGCGTCATGCGCTTGCCCTCGCCCATGTTCCGACTGGCCGTGGTGCTTCTCCTCTGTGCGGGGTGTGCTTCCGCCCCTACCCGGCCCTCCAGTCCCGCCGTCCTCACCGCCCAACGGACCGTCGTCGCGTCCCAGGGCCTCACCGACGCCACCCTGCGCTTCGAGGCCCAGGTGACCAGCCCCGGAGAGGGGGTGGTGGAGCGCGCCGACTACGAGCTCGTCGCCGATGGCCAGGTGGTGAAGACGGGCACCGCGAAGCTGGACGTGGCGCTGACGCCCGGCGAGCCCACGGACCTCTCCTTCGAGGAGCGCGCGCCCTACGTGAAGAACGAGGACGACCTGGCGCGGCTGAGCGCCCAGGGAGGCACGCTGCTGCTCGCCCTGCGCGGCACCCTCGTCGTGCGCTCGGGAGACCAGGAGCAGACGATTCCCTTCGCCGCCAGCCGCGCGGCGCGGGTGCCCCGGCTGCCCACGGTGGTGGTGGAGGAGTTGGACGGGGCGCGCTACTCGGATGAGGAGGTCCAGCTCAACCTCCGCCTGGGCGTGCGCAACCCCAACCCCTTCCCGCTGCGGCTGGAGGGCCTGACGTGGACGGCATCGGTGGCCGGCAAGACGCTGGACAGCGGCACGCTGGCGCAGGCGGACACCGTGGACGCGTCCGCCACGGGCGTGTACCCGGTGGAACTGGCGGTGACAAAGGACACCTGGGGCCCGGAGGTGAAGGCGCTCATCTCCAAGGGGCTGCTGCCCTACGGGGTGACCGGTGAGGTGACGGGCCCGCTGCTGCGCGTGCCGTATTCGCTCACGGGCAAGGTGAAGCTGAACGTCTCCCGGTAGAGTGGGACGCCGTGCCCATCTACCTGTTGAGTGACGAGCACCCCGAGCTCTTCCCGCCCCCGGAGCGCGCCGACAAGAGCGGCGTCGTCGCCGTCGGCGGTGACTTGCGTCCGGAGCGGCTGCTGGCCGCCTACGCCCACGGCATCTTCCCCTGGTACAGCGAGGGAGACCCCATCCTCTGGCACTCGCCGGACCCGCGCTTCGTGCTGTCGCCAGACAAGCTCCACGTGGGCCGCTCGCTGCGCAAGACGATGGCCCGCGGCGTCTACGAGGTGCGCTACGACACCGCCTTCCGGCGCGTCATCACCGAGTGCAGCCAGGTGCCTCGGCCCGGACAGACGGGCACCTGGATTACCGAGGAGATGATGGAGGCCTACGTCACGCTCCACGAGGCGGGCTTCGCGCACTCGGTGGAGGCGTGGGCGGAGGGCGAGCTGAAGGGCGGCCTGTACGGGGTGTCCCTGGGCGCGGCCTTCTTTGGAGAGAGCATGTTCGCGCTGGCCCCGGACGCCTCGAAGGTGGCCTTCGTCACCGCGGCGGAGCGCTTCCAGGGCTGGGGCTTCCAGCTCATCGACTGCCAGGTGGAGACTGAACACCTGGCCCGCTTCGGCGCGGAGAACTGGCCCCGCAGGCGCTTCCTCACGGCGCTCGCCCGAGCGATGAAGGAGCCCACCCGGCGCGGGAAGTGGACGGAAGAGGCGGCGGCCGGCCCCTGAGCGCCCGTCGCTTTCGAAATGGCGCGTGCCCCTTTGAATATCGGAAGCGGCGGGCCGTCACGGTCCCACGCCACCGCCAGAGGAGCCGCCCATGCGATGGAGTTCCGCCCTGTTGCTGCCGCTGTGTCTCGCCACCACCGCCTGCGGCACGTCCGCGAAGCACCAGGCGCTGCTCGAACGCCGCGACGCCATCCGGCTGGCGGACGTCGAGCGCGAGGAGGGCGCCCGGGAGCAGTACCGCAGCAGCTCAGGCTTCCAAGACACGCGCTGGGGGATGACGAAGGACGAGGCCATGACCGCGCTCCCCTTTCACGCCCGGGTCATCAACGAATGGGGGGACGTGCACGTCGCCGACGTCGTGGCGGGCCGCCGCGCGGACGCCTACTACGTGTTCGCCCAGGGACAGCTGGCCGAGGTCACCCTCCACTTCCGCGCGCCGGGCGCCGTCCGCGACAACTTCAACGCGGTGGCGGAGCTGCTCACCATGAAGTACGGCAAGCCCGCGTCCAGGGAGGACTCGGCGCTCGACGCGGAGGGGCGCCTGGCGCTGGCGCAGATGGCCAACAACCTCTCCGAGGCCTCGGCGAACTACCACGCGTGGCGCTCCGGCGTGCAGCCCAGGGGCCCCGCCGTGGACAACTTCGGCCGGCAGATGGAGGCCAACGCGAGGACGGACGCCGCCCTCGCGGCTCACGAATACCTGCTGCGGAGCACCTGGACCGAAGCCGAAACGGAGCTGCGGCTCACCGGAAGCCAGGAGCCCGGGGCGCGCAGCCTGACGCTCACGTACACGAGCCAGAGACTCAAGCCCTACCTGTCCAAGGAGCTGGCCGTCCGCGACCAGCAGCGCAAGGTGGAGCAGTCGCGGGAGCTGTAGCCGCTCCACTCTGGAGGCGCCGCGGGCGGGGACGCACCGCGGCGCTCAAGGACCGAGCGAAACGACCCAGTCCCCGGCGTACTGGGACGTCATGGGCGTGCGGGCCAGCGGCGGGCAGTATTGGAAGTGCTCGTCGAAGCTCGCGATGTCCGCGCGCTCGGTGAGCCTGAGCCAGGCGAGCCCCTCCAACCAGATGGCTCGCTTCGGCGCGAAGCGTGTCACGGGGGTCGTGAAGAGCTTCGCGCGCTTCTCGATGTCCTCTCCATGCACGAGCACCGCGTGCTTGAACGCCTCAGAGAAGGTGTCTGCGTCACCCTCGAGCAGGGCTCGGGCACAGGCAACCCGGTCCGTCTCTGTCTCGAGCCCCAGTCCCTCCAACGCCTCCACCCTCGGGATGACGACGTCCCTGGTACCGGGCGAGACCAGCACATGGAAGAGTTGGGCGCGTGCGTGCTCGGAGCGGTACTCCTCGTCCGGAAGCCACCGCGTCTCGGAAAGCTCCGCGACCTGTCGCGCCAGACTCCAGTGTCCCGCCGCGACGGCGCCGAGCAGAGGCTCCATGTGTCGCGAAGCAGGGAGCGCCCACTGCTTGAGGCGGCAATGCGTGAGCAATCGCCTCCAGTTCTCGGCGGCTCGGCACAGGTTCAGGAAGAAGCCCTGCGGGTTGCCATCCACGAGCAGGGTGGCCACGGCCACGACGTGGAAGTGGACACAGAGCTCATCCACGGTCCGCACGAGGACATCTCGGCTCGCGGTGGGATCGACCTGACGCATCAACTGGAGAATGGCCCGCCCGGAGTCCTCCCGCAGTGCCGCAAGCTTTGCCACGCTGCCATCCTCCAGGTTCAGGCGAACATGTCGTCGAAGCCTTCGGCGGGATGGGCCCTGAAACCTGTCAGCCCCGCCTGTTCGAAGGCCTGCTTGGTCCGGTCCGAAATCAGGATGAGCTCCATCATGTTGCGGGCGCGGAAGATTTCGGCCTGCGGATCAATCTTCCCTACTGTCAGCACCAGGTTACTGACATGACTAATCTCCCGAGAGAGCGCACTGATGTCATAGGTCGATTTTTCCATATCGATCGCATCTTGGGAGCCCAGAACATTCAGGATGCCATAACCATCAGCCACCGGACCCCACTGGTGATCGCACATGGTAACGGGAAGAAACTCTGCATTTTCGACCTTCAAGCCCTCCAAAACATGTCTCACACGCGACGACGCGAGTATGACACCAATGGTATTTCGCACGAAATCATAGAGTTTACGCCGGTCCGGGAAGTGGTCCGAGAACGACACCTTTCCCCCTGCAGGGAAACTCCGCGCAAGAGGCTCGCCCGTACTGAACTTCCAATTGGTCGGACTGTCCTTGGGCAAAGCATCAATGATAGCCCCATCTGCAGACTCCGCCCGCAACACCCAGTAATTAGCCATGATTGCTCCTACCAAAGGCTGCCCCACTCATAGTGCGTTCCGCCATCTTTATTGGCGTACCTAACGTGCTCTGAACCAGGGCCGACATATCGGACACCAGCGACTTTTGCTTCAACGAGCTTTCCGCTGAGTTTGACAATAAATATCCAGAACCGATTCTCCAGCTTTTTGAGCTCTTCAAAGATGAGTTCTGGCAAGTTGCCGTGCGGCTTCCCACTATCAATCAGCTTCTGTAAATCGTTGGCCACCTTCCGCATCTCATCCATGACCCGCATCGTGTAGGACTCGTGGTCGCTCGGATGGCAGATGAGGGAATGGACCGGGACGGCCCAGTCCTCGGCGGGAAGATTGATGATGTTGTGCCCGTGGTTGATGTTGTACTCGGACATCAGCAACAGCCGAATCTGCTTGTACGTGAAGGCCGGCTTGCCGTCCTTCATCATGTAATAGAAGGCCGAGCCTGGCAGCATGTGGTGAGCTTCCCAGGCGTACGGATGCTGCTGGGTGTACGTGGGGTTGAAGTTCTCCTTCGGCCCCCCTGGAAACTCCGCCCGCTCCTTCACCATGTCCCGGACTTCGCTCAGGTGCGCATGGTCGAAGTTGCGATACACCCCTCGGCCGTCCTGGGCCTTGAGGTACGTGTAGCCGCGACGGGCATAGTTATCGCCCTTGGCCAGCACCCCATTCAACGGCGCGTTGGGGTCCAGATGTCCGTCAGGAGCGGACTCCGCCTTCTTCTTCGGCTTGCTCTTCTTCGCCTCTTCCTTGGCCGCGGCCCGGGAAGATTCCTTCCGAGCCAGGTTGCGCTTGTAGATGCCATTGAGCCTGCGGGCCATTTCCGTATTGGGATTGTGCCGGGTGTCACTGGTTGTCATGGCAGAGCTCCTCTGGACGGATGCGCAGCAGTGGTTCCTAGCAAGACGGCGCCTCGGCCGGAATCGTCCGCGCTGGCGAAGACAAGGCTCACGGAGGAAGGCGCATCGCCGCGTTGCAGCCCCCTGACCGCGACACAAGCGCTGACCGCGCCCATCGCGGCCCCCACGTCCCCAAAGCCGATGGAGGGATACCAGGCCGGAAGTCCCCCCAGCGAGGCGTCCAACGCCCGCAGGTGCAGCAACACCATCCCCCACTCCCGCGCCTTCCCCTCTTCTCCGTTGTGGTCGCTCACCAGGAGCGGCCGGGAACGAAGGGCCCCCGCGGCTGCGAGCACCGCCTCGGCACATGCCGCCAGGGCCCGCCCATCCGATGGCCTGTCAGAGCCTCTCGGGTGCGGCTCTTCTCCGAGCCGCACCGCGTGCAGCATCACCTGGGGCGCGCCCGTCGAACGTTGCGCGGACCCCTCGGTGGTCAGCAACAAGGCCGCGCCCGCTTCCCCAGGCGTCAAGCCCACGGGCTGCTCCGGCGTCTTCAACCGTCGCCCATCCGCCAGCGCATGGAGCGTCGGCTCTTCGACCAGGCAGTCCACCCCCATCACCAGGCACGAGCGAAGCCCGCCGCTCTGCAGCGCCGCCTGGGCCGCATGCAGCGCCCTCGCGAAGGCCACGTGCCCACCACAAAAGAAGCGCCTGGGCCCAGGCCATTCCAGGCCCATGTTCCGCAGGCTCGCCTCCAACACACGGCGCCCCAGCGCCTCCGCTCGGAGCGCCTCCGTGGCATCCGGCTCGCCCAGGTCCAGGCCTCGCTCCCACGGGTCCGGCAGCGCCAGATAGACGCCGGTCTCCGGCCCGAAGCCCCGCAGGTCCACGCGAGTGCCCACATCCTTGAGCACCTCGCACGCCAACGCCACCAGCCGACCGACGCCCGAGAACCCGAACGTCGCCACCGGGAGCGCACAGATTGTCACGGGCCGAGGTGCCTCATCACCCGGGTGGGCGACGTCCACGTCGGGAGACTGCGAGGGGCGCAGCAGATTGGCCCGGAACGCAGCGCAGGCGGGAATCACCGGCCCCAGGCATGAAGCCATCCCCAGGGCCTCGACGAACACCTTCATGCCCCACCCCACGCGCCCACGCCTCCCTCCAGCGACTGGGCAAAACGCGCGGGCGGCAGGCGCCTCGCGGCGTCCTCTTCCGCGCGCTGGGTCCGTGTCCAAGCGCCCACGCCCAACCCCAGCGCGCCCCGGGTCCGCAGGGCCACAGCCCACCAGAGCGACCGGCGGCGATACATCGACCCTTCTCGTAACGCGTCGAGCAACGACTCCTGCCCCAAAGGCCGTCCCCGCACGAAGCGCACCGTCGGCTTGAACCGGGATGCGTGCTCGGCCCACCACGCCTCAAGACGGGGCACATCCGGCAGCGGGAGGTCTGCTTCCGGCGCGAACTCCGCGGCCGCCTCCTCGTCGCCCGACTCCACGCCCGGAGCCACCGCGGGAACCTCCATGCCTGTCACCAGCGAGAACGACTCCGCCGCCATGCGCGCCCATGGCGGCTCGCGCATCGCCTCCAGACAGGCCCGAGCAGTCTCGACCGTTCCCACCAGGCCGACCACCCTCAAGGTCTCCGTCCTTCGGGCAGCGTCTCCCAGCCCCTCCAACAGCAACTTCTGGGCGTCCGGCCCACCCGCCACGGCCAGCGCTCGCAAGGCCATCTGGCGGTGCGGCCCGCCCTCCAGGACCTGACGGCGGCATTCCCACCACGCCCGTCGACTTCCCGCCAACAGCCCTGCCTCCAGGGCAGCGCCAGAAACCTCGGCGGAGGATGAGCGCAGTCCCAATTCCAGCGTGGATTCGGACAACCGGACGGGCCAGGAGCGCAGGCAGCGAAACGCGGCGGCCCGCACCTGGGCGGCCTCATGCGTGAGCGACGCCTCCAGCGCCGGCCCAGGGTCCACTCGCCACGCCCCCAAAATCTCCAGCAGTGTCGCGAGCACTCCAGGTGAGGGCGATGCGTCGACCATGGGCCGCAGCCATGACTCCAGCCCCCGTCCGCCGGCACAAAGGAGCGCGGCCTGGATGCCCGCGCACGGGCCCTCCTCCCCCGCCTGGAGCACTTCGAGGACACTCCGCACAGCCGCCTCCAGGGCGTCTTCCTGAAGCAGCAGCCCGAGCGCGGCGCACTCCACCCTCCCAGGCGCGTCCGCTTCGGCCAGGGCGGGAACGAGCAGCCTCGTCGCGGCCTTGCGCCCCGCGAGCACGAGCGCATCCACATGGGCGAGGAGTCGCGCCTCCACCCCAGCGACGTCATCGAGGACATGGTCCGGCGCCACGAGGACACGCTTCCACTGCCGCCACAGGAATCCCGCCTCGTCGAGGTGTGACGCCAGCATCTCCCAGGAGATGGGGAGCGAGAGGTGCCGGGGCAACGGGTTCATCACGTCATGCCCCCTGCCTAGTTGATCTGCGTCTTGCCGCCACGAAGGCGCAGCACCTGGCCCGCGTCGACGAGCACATGCTCACCTCGAAGCAGAATCTGACCATTGCGCCGCAGGACCAGACTGGACCTGCCGCAGCGAAGCTCGAGCTCCTCGGTCGCGCCGTCCAGAAGCCCCTCGATGGGGACTCGCTGGCCGTTGGCGACGATGGCGACCTCTCCATCATCGCGCTCGCCATCAGGAGCTTCGAGCATGGCATCCAGGAGGGGCGTCTCACTGCGCGGCTGGAGCAAACCGAGCACGATGGGGCGCGTCGGTGTGCCCCGCTCGAAACAGAGCACCGCCTCCTGCCGCGCCTCTATCGCCCGAAGCAGCGTGGCCTCATCCACCGCGACCGCGAGCCGGGCCTCCAGCGGCCCATGGTGGTTGCCCTCGAAGTCCACCTGCACCGTGCCCATTCGCCCCCGTCCGACGACCCGGCCAATGAGGTTTCCCAGGATGGGCTCCTCCACTTGAGAAGGCGGGCGCCCGGCGTCCTGTTCGTGTGAGGCCATGGGATTCCGCCCCCTCGCGCTACATCTCTTTTTCGCAGACCAGGCAGTTGCACTTGCCCGAGCCCTGGCCGGCCGCCATCACCGGTGGCTGCATCAGCGGGAACGGAGGCGTGTTCTTGTCGTTGTGCAACATCAAGTCGAAGGCCCTCGCCACGTTCTTTCCCTCGACCTGAACGTCGAAGGAGAAGTTGACGAACTCGGCCTTGCCCTGGGTCTTGCCAGAGACCACACCGCCCCCCGCCGTTCCCGCCTCATCCCCCGTGCTGGTGCTGAAGTTGGAGTCCTTCACGCACAAGGGGTTCCCCTCTACCGCCACCGTCTTGCTGCCCTGCGCGGTATCGGCGGAGCGCGCCACGTTCGGGTACGGCAGCGGAATGGGACCCGCCGGGCTGGGCGTCTTGCAGACATCCGGAAACGCCACGGACACGCCGTTGGAGTCCTTGGTCACCACGGACATCTTGTTGACACCGACCGTATTGGCCATGGCGCCCCCCCTTCCCAGAACACAGGAGAGGGAATCATCCCCCGGTTCGATTCAGGAACTCAACCCGGACGCCCCTACTTCTTGCACGGTGACAACGTGCGCTTCGCGTACGCCAGCTCCTCTTCCGTGGGGCTGCCATAGCGTACCGCCTTCGGCGCCGCCTTGGGCTTGCCAGCGTCGTGGACGTTGAGCACGCCCAGTTCGCGGCTGAGGACGGTGCGCAGCCCGGTGCTGTCATAGAGCGCGCCGAAGAAGGCCCCGCCGGAGCGCATCGGAAGCGGCGCCAGCGCCCCCGCCGGCCGGAGCAGCAGCGCGGTGTGGTCCTCCGTGGCCCACTCGCAGGGGTCCTTCTTCCCGCCGCGCTTCATCCACGACACCGCGATGTCGAACACGGCGCTGCCGTCATCCCACCGGCTGCTGAAGATCTCCCACTTGCGCTGGCACTCCGGGGCCTCGCACGACGTGCGCTCGGGGATCACGTCCGACAACTCCAGGGGCAGCCCCCGGCCCTCCTCGCTGGTGGAGTTGTCGTCGGCGCGGCGCAGCTTGCAGCCGGTGGGCGCGTCCTTCTGGCGCAGCGCCACCGGCGTGCCCGACAGCCGGCCCGGGGGCAGCACGTCGCAGTCCACCTGAAGCTCGGACATGAGGTACGTCTTGCGGTCCGCGTCCGTCCCCATCCGCACCGCCCACCACACCACGGGCACCGCGCGGCAGGCCGCCGAATCCGCCTTGCCGAACACCCACAAGGGCACGGACGGGTCCGGCGCGCCCAGCTTCCGGACGTCCACATCCTCTGGCACCAGCTTCACGCCGGAGCGCTCCCGCTCGCTCTCCAGGAAGAAGCGGTCCTTCGACTCCGGGATGATGGCCTGGTGCGCCAGCCAGCCGGAGCCCGTCAGCCCCACCAGGTTGCGCGCCGTGAAGGGCACCACGTCCGGGCGCTTCGGACAGCCGCGCTCGGGCTCGGCGGCCGGAAAGGTGTCCACGTCATAGAACTGCGCGGATGCCACCAGGGGCATCAGCAGCGCCAGGCTCGACACCCACGCCTGCGCGGTCAACCGGACTGCCAAACGCATCGGGCTCCTCCACAAAGAAGCGGCCGCGGCCGGCTGAGGCACGCGGGCGAAAGAAGGAGCCTCCCGTCATACCGCAAGCCCGCGACACGCCAAGCCGAAGCCCTCAGCGCTTGCGTGACTTCTTCGGCGGTGGCAGCACCTCCACCGGAATCTCACGCTCCGCCTCCACCGCGGGCGTGGCCGCGTCCGGCGTGCCAGCGTCGGTGGGCTCGGGCGGCTTCACTTCCTGAATCTGGTCGTCCAGCGGCACCCGGCCCACGGAGCGGTGGAACAACTCCCACAGCGCCTTGCGGTGCACCTCCGGCGAGCCCGCGCCCGACACCACCACGCCCGCGCCGCTGTAACGAGCCTCCAGCCCCAGCGGCTTCAATCCCTCTCCCAGTGAAGTGAGCTGCTCCTGGAGGACGGGGAGCTCGAAGGTCAGCTCCAGCTCCCGGGCCACGAAGGCGTCTGTCTTCAGCAGCTCCAGCAGCGCCAACCTGCACGCGGAGTCCTTGACCGAAGCACTGAGGGAGCGCTCCGCGCCGCTCGTCGCGTTCAGGTCCGGACAGGCCTTGCGGGCCGCGGCCAGGCGGGGCGCGGGGTCCTCCGGCGGCGGCGAACCCACCGTGAGGCGCCACACGGCGAAGCGGCCCCCTGCGTACAGCAGGAGCAGCGTCCGTCCCGCCTTCTGCCCAGTGAGCAACAGTTCATTGCTCCCAGGCAGCAGCTCCGCGTCCGCCACGGAGGCGTCCGCCACCTGGACCCAGTCCACGGTGTCGAGCTTGTGGAAGCGTTCCTTCCCGGGCTCCAGGGGGACGACCAGGTCCACCGGCCACGCATGTGCGAGCGTCGGGACGAAGAAGGCCAGGAGTGCTCCAACAGCGTACATGCGAGCGAACATCAGGGCTCCAGCGCAGTGGTGTGGACCCTTAGCACGGGATAAGAACAGGGCTCTATGCCTACCTGGACCCTCTGGGTCGCCTGCCTGGCGCTGAGTTTCGTCAGGGCCCTTGTCGCCGCTTCGGAGTCCGCGCTCTACGGCGTGTCCGACCTGCGAGCACAGGAGCTGGCGAACACGCAGCCGGGCCGGGCGACGCGCCGGGTCCTCCGCCACAAGACGGACCGCGAGCCCGTGGCCACGGCGCTGCGCCTGGGCATGGTGCTCAGCGGCTTCCAGGCCGCGGCCATTGGGGCCTTCGTCCCGCCGCGCATGCTGGACTTCAGCCGCTACGGCGAATCCGCGTGGCTGCCGGTGGCCACCGTCGCCGCGGGCGCGCTGCTGGTGGGCGTGCTGGCCACGCTCATGGAAGTCACCATGCGCGGGCTGGCCAACGGCAGCCCGGAGCGCTGGGCCCTGCGGCTGTCGGGCTTCACCTCGCTGCTGGTGACGGTGCTCTACCCGCCCATGCGCGTGGCCATGGCGGTGCTCAACCTGATGGCGCGCACCTTCGGCCGCACGCTGCGCTTCGAGCCGCCGCCCCCGCCGCTGGAGGAGCTGGAGAAGCTGCTGGCCGCCCAGGCCGCGAAGAACGAGGTCGACAAGAGCGCCCCGCAGCTCATCCGCTCCATCTTCGAGCTGTCCGACAAGCGCTGCCGCGACGTCATGGTGCCGCGCACGGAGGTGGTGACGGTGGACATCACCATCACCCCGGACGAGCTGCTGCGCCTGCTGGCGGAGGAGAACCACTCCCGCATCCCCGTGTACCGGGACGACGTGGACCACGTCATCGGCGTGCTGCACGCGCGCGACATCATCCCCCTGCTCCAGCACCCCGAGCTCATCGTCCTGCAGGACATCATCCGCCCGGCGCACTTCGTGCCGTGGATGAAGCCCATTGGCGACCTGCTCCGGGACATGCAGAAGCAGAAGATTCACATGGCCATCGTCGTCGACGAGTACGGCGGCTTCATGGGTGTGGTGACGTTGGAGGACATCCTCCGCGAAATCGTCGGCGACATCGGCGACGAGTTCGAGGTGGAGGAGAAGCAGGTGGAGAAGCTGGCGGACGGCAGCTTCATGGTGGACGCCGCGCTGGAGGTGGACGCCTTCACGCAGACGTTCGGCTTCCCCCTGCCCGAAGGCGACTTTGACACGCTGGGCGGCTTCCTCTCCTCCATGGCGGGCCACCTGCCTGACGTGGGCGAGCGATTCGCCTACAGCGGCTGGCAGTTCGTCGTGGCGTCCAAGGAAGGCCCCCGCATCGACCGCGTGCGGATGTCGCGCGTGAAGTCCGGCCTCACCAAGGACGGCAAGGCCGCGGAGTCCCGCGACGGGCTGGGGCGCGAGCACGGCCGCGAGGAGCAGGCCTCCGCGAAGAGCTGAGGCCCGGAGCGGCACCGGCCCCGCTCCGGGGCCGGCCCTCACCCACTACTGGGACCAGTAGCACTCCAGCGTCTCTCGCGCGGACTTGCCAATCAGCTCGCAGTTCTCGAAGCGGGCGCGCTCGCTGCCTCCGAGCTGCTGTCCGTAGCGGTCCGCGAAGCGCCGGAAGTAGGCATCCGGAAGCGCCTTGGAATCGAGCCGGAAGTCCGCCGGTGGGGCGCGCTCGAGCTCCAGCCGGAAGGCAATGCCCCGCCCGGCGACGAGCCGGCGGACGCTGGCCTCATCGGTGATGGCCTGCTCCACCAGTTCGTTGAGCGGCTGCCCCAGCGACACGGCGCCGTCCTCTCCAGTGCGCCCGGTGCGCCGCGCGGCGCCCAGGGAGACGCTCCAATGCAGCGGGCCCTTGAGCGCGAAGGTCCGCTCATCACAGCGCTGGGAGCGCTCCTCTTCGACCTCGCCGGTGACGACCTCCTCCTGGCTGACGTCCTCGTCGGTGAGCGCCGTCACCAACGGATAGATGGAGGCGAGCGCCAGCACCACGCCGAGCGTCATGGTGATGTCGACGTCGTCATCGGACGAGCCGTCGGACATCGCCATCAAGACGCCGCCACCTCCGAGCATCGCGAGCCCACCGAGCAACGAGCCCATGGGCGGGCTGGTCGTCGTGTCGATGCGCTTCTTGCTGAACTCGGTGGAAATCTCGGTGCAGGTGGTGCGCTTCACCGCGACGCGGCCCACGTAGGACGCATCCACGACGCTCTCCAGCGTGTCGCGGTGGGTCTCTCCCAGGGACGCCTCTCGCAGGCGCTCGCCGCGCACGTACTCGGACGTCGTGCTGCAACCCGCCTGGGAGAAGAGCAACGCCGCCAGCCCCGCGGCCCCGAACCTAGAAGAGCCGGTTGCGCGCATCTTCCATCGCCCCACAAAGCCGCGAGTAGTGTTCGAGCGCCCGCTCCAGCCGCAGGCTCTTGTCGACGTCCGTCTGCCGTCCGGGGACGAAGTCCCGCACCGACGTCACGGAGAGGTCCACATAAGGCAGGCTCTGGAACTTGCCGGTGGGCTCCGCGCAGTAGCGGTTCTCCGCGCTGCACTTGCGGAACATGGAGTACGTCCCGCTGTGCTTCTCCTTCACACGAAGCCGGAGCGTCGCATCGTTTCCGCCGTTGAGCCGGATGACCTCGATGGGCAGCAGCAAGCCGCGCAGGTCGACGATCTCCGTCCGCTCACGGGGCTTGTCCAGCACCATGATGCGGCAGTCCTTCACCGTGACGTGCACCTCCGAGTCATTCCACGCCTCGATGTGCTCGCGCAGCCACGCCTCCGTCTGCGCCTTCGTTGGGTCGACCTTGCGCGAAGGAGCCGGAGGCTCAGGGGGAGGCGACTTCTCCGCGGCCAGCACGCTGGTGGAGCCCAGCAACGCCAAGGAGAGGGGAAACATACATCGTCGGAAAAGCGACATGGCCAGCACGCTGGCACGTCACACCTGCCGCCGGCAACGGACAACTACCATGACACCGCATGGGTAGCGTCCACCCCACGCGTGAGCGGCGGCGGCCTCAGTCCCCGTCCAGCGGTGGCACCCAGGCCAGCGGCAGCACGCGCTCGGACTTGAAGGGCGCGCGCCGCTCGGTGCCGCCGAAGCGCAGCACCACCCCGCCCTCCACCTGCACCCGCCGGGGCACGGACTCGGGCCCGCCCGTGGCGCGCGCGCTGGCCAGCGGGAAGAGCACGCGCAGCGGGGCGCTCCCATCCGCCGCCAGGGGCGCCGCCACCTGCTGGGTGCCCACCGCCACGCGGCGCCCGTCCACCCGCAACGTGAAGTCCACCGCGGCCAGCGTGGCCGCGTCCGAAGCGGGGTTCGTCACCGCCAGGTCCAGGTCCAGGACGCCGGTGCCGTCCTGCCGGAAGTCCACCTGGAAGCCCACCACGCGCACCGCGTCTTCATAGGCCCGCGGCCGGAAGGGCACCGAGCCCAGACACCCGGACACGGCGAGCCCGCCCCCCAGCAGCCCCAGGATGACGGCGCGGCGCGAGCGCATCTCAGCCCCCCAGCAGCGGCTGGAGCGCCTCCACCGTCAGCGGCCAGCCCGCGCGCCGGGACAGGGACTCCAGCGCCTTGATGAACTCCGCCGCCGTCTGGAAGCGCCGCGCCCGGTCCGCGAACAGCGCCTTGCGCGCCACCTGCACCGCGTAGTCCGGCAGCTCCGGAGAGGACGTCAGCAGCGGCACGCGTGCGTCGCGCACCTTGTGCATCAGCTCCGCCTCGTGCTCCCCGGCGAAGAGGCGGCGGCCGGACCACAGCTCCCAGAGGATGATGCCCACCGCGTACAGGTCCGTGCGCGCGTCCACCGGCAGGCCCAGCACCTGCTCCGGGCTCATATAGGGCAGCGTGCCGCGCAGCGCGCCGGAGTCGCCGCGCATCAGCCCCTCCACCTCCGCCACGCCGAAGTCGGTGAGCTTCACGTCGCCGTTGATGCCCAGCAGCAGGTTGGCCGGGTTCACGTCGCGGTGGACGATGGTGGCGCCGTTCTCCCCCACCTTGGCCCGGTGGATGTAGTCCAGCGCCTTGAGCAGACACCAGGCGATGTAGCAGGCGGACTCGGGCGGCATCGCCGCGCCGGCCTTCACCAGCAGCTCCTGCATGTAGCCCAGCGTCCGGCCACTCACGAGCTCCTGCACCATCAGGTAGTCCGGCCCCGCCTTGAACAGGCGGTAGGTGCGGACGATGTTCGGATGGCGCAGGCGGACCGTCAGCTTCGCCTCGTCAACGAAGGCTTTGACGTAGGCAGTGTCGCTGCGAAACGACGGGTGCAGCCGCTTGATGACAATCTCGTCCGGTTCACCCGGTGAGCGCTGCGTGGTGACCCGGGCTCGCGCCTGGTACACCTCCGCCATGCCGCCCACCGCCAACCGGCCGACCACCTCGTAACCACCCAGGTCCGGAGCATCCGCCACGGCACAACATTACTGCGAATTTCCGTCCGCACCCACTATTCCGCCACCAGGTCGTGGAAGAGCGCCTCGTAGCGGCGGCCGGACGCCCCCCAGGAGAAGTCCTTCTCCATGCCCCGGCGGCGGAACTCATCCAGGCGCGACGGGTCCGCGTAGAGGGCCAGGGCGCGGCGGATGGCCGCCAGCAGGGCGGACTTGTGGAAGGCCTCGAAGAGGATGCCGTTTCCGTCCAGCCCTCCCTCCACCGTGTCCACCAGCCCGCCGGTGGCCCGGACGATGGGCACCGTGCCGTAGCGCAGCGAATACATCTGGTTCAGGCCGCACGGCTCGTAGCGGCTGGGCATGAGGAAGAAGTCCGCCCCCGCCTCCACCAGGTGGGAGAGCCCGGGGTCGAAGCCGATGTGCACGCCCACCTGCTTCGGGTAACGGGACTGCAACGCGAGCAGCCCTTCCTCCAGGGGCCCTTCGCCACTGCCCACGCCGACGACGCGGATGTCCGCGTGGAGCGCCGCCGGCAGGGCCTCCAGCAGCAGGTCCATGCCCTTCTGCCACGCCAGCCGGCTGACGAAGCCGAACACCGGCGCGGGGCCGTCCTCCAGTCCGAAGCGGGCCAGCAGCTCGCGCTTGCACACGGCCTTGCCGGACAGGTCCTTCAGTCCGTAGCGGGCCGGGAGGAAGGCGTCGTCCTCCGGGTTCCACTCGTGCGTGTCCACGCCGTTGAGGATGCCGTGGAGCCGGTGCGCGCGGTGGCGCAGCAGGCCGTCCAGCCCGTAGCCCTGCTCCGGCGTCTGGATTTCCCGCGCGTAGGTGGGGGACACGGTGGTGAGCGCGTCGGAGAAGACGAGCCCCGCCTTCAGGAAGTTCACCGTGTCGTGGAACTCCAGCCCCTCATGGGCGGTGAACAAGTCCCAGGGCAGCGCCAGGTCCCCCATCACGTCCTTGGGGAACTGCCCCTGGTAGGCCAGGTTGTGGATGGTGAAGACGCTCTTCGCGTGCGCCAGCGGCCCCGTCTGGAAGCCGCGCCGCAGCGCCACCGGCACCAGCCCCGTCTGCCAGTCGTTGGCGTGGATGATGTCCGGGATGAAGCGCAGCCGCTGCGCCGCCTGGAGCGCGCCCACGCTGAGATAGGCGAAGCGCCGGTGGTTGTCGGCGAAGGCGCCCCCCGCGTCTCCGTAGAGGCCGTGGCGGTTGCCGAAGAGGAACGCGTTCTCCAGGAAGAGCACCTCCAGCCGCTCCGACACGCGGGCGGAGAGGATGGGGCCCGACAGCTCGCCGAAGGGGAAGCGCAGCAGCAGGGACTGGCCCGTGGGCTCCAGCCGCTCCGCGCCTCGCAGGTCGCGGTAGCGCGGGGTGATGACCTTGACGTCATGGCCCAGCGAGGCAAGCGCGGCGGGGAGAGCCCCGGCCACGTCCCCCAGGCCCCCCGTCTTGGAGAACGGGGCCACCTCCGAGGAGATGAAGAGGACATTCATGTGCGCACATTGACGTGTGTGCCGGATGAGTCAACCGCGAAGGTGCACACCTGCCCCGCCCCCCTTATGTTGCACCGCGTGATGATTCCTCCAGACCCCATCCAGCGCTTCGCGGAGCTCTTCGAGCGCGCGAAGCAGGCCATCGCGGTGGACCCCAACGCCATGGTGGTCGCCACCGTGGGGGATGACGGGCGCCCCAGCGCGCGCGTCGTCCTGCTCAAGGACTTCGATGCGCGCGGCTTCGTGTTCTACACGAACCACGAAAGCCGGAAGGGCCGCGAGGCCCGCGCGCATCCCTACGCGGCGCTCTGCTTCTACTGGCAGCCCTTGAATGAACAGGTGCGCGTGGAAGGCCGCGTGGAGCGCGTCACGGACGCGGAGGCGGACGCCTATTTCCAGAGCCGCGTCCGCGGCAGCCAGGTGGGCGCGTGGGCCAGCCTGCAGAGCCAGCCGCTGGCGACTCGCGCGGAGCTGGAGGCCCGCGTGGCGGAGGTGGAGCAGAAGTACGCCGGCCAGCCCGTGCCGCGCCCACCGCACTGGTCCGGCTTCCGCGTGGTGCCGGACCGCATCGAGTTCTGGCACGCCCAGGAGAGCCGGCTCCATGACAGGCACGTCTACCTGCGCGAGGACGGCGGCTGGCGCACGCAGATGCTCTACCCATGAAGGGCACGGCTACCAGGGCACTTCGGTCCCCTGGTAGTCGAAGAACCGGCCGCTGTGCTCCGGGCTCAGCCCGTCGATGACCCGCAGCATGCCGCGCACCGAATCCGGCGCCGGCAGCGTGGCGTCCGGGCCGCCCATGTCCGTCTGCACCCAACCGGGGTGGAGCAGCACGGTGACGAAGCCCTCCGGGCGCAGGTCCGTGGACATGGAGCGCACGGCCATGTTCAGCGCGGCCTTCGACATGCGGTACGCATAGGCCCCGCCGTCGGTGTTCGCCGCCAACGAGCCCATCCGCGAGGTGACGTGCGCCACCCGCCGCAAGGCGCCTTGCCGCAAGCCCGGCAGCATCGCGCTGGTGACACGCAGCGGCCCCAGGGCGTTGATGGTGAACGTGCGCGCCATGTCCGCGTAGTCCACGTCACCCAACGCACACCACAAGCCGGAGACACCGGCGTTGTTGATGAGCACGTCCACGGGGCCGGTACACACGTTGGTGGCGAACGCGCGCACGCTGGCGTCGTCTCCCACGTCCAGCGCATGGATGCGCAGGCGGTTGCCCGCCTTCTGTTTCAATGGCTCCAGCCGCCGTGCTCCCTCTGGCGACCTGACCCCGGCTTCGACGGTATCGCCCCGCAGCAGGAGCTGCTGGACGAATTCGAAACCAATCCCCCTGCTCGCTCCGGTGATGACGTAGCGCATGCATGGCATTAACGCGCTGAATGCCTTCCGCTGGCAAAACACGCGCGTTGACGACCGGGGAGTGCACGCTGGTAATCGCATGCACCACATGCAGAGGACACATCGGATGAATGTCGCCGTCGTGGGAGGTGGGATTTCGGGGTTGGCCATCGCGCACGGTTTGCGGTCGCGCGGTACGGCTGCCGTGCTCCTGGAGACATCCGCACGTCTTGGAGGCGCGGTGGGCACGCATGCGCGGGCTGGCTACCTGGTGGAGCAGGGCCCCAACAGCTTCCTGGACCGCGAGCCCGCGACGCGAGAACTCGCGGCGGCGCTGAACCTGGAAGGTCGAATCCGGGTCGCCGACCCTTCAGCGAAGCGTCGCTATGTCTACACGCGAGGCCGACTTCGGTCGGTGCCGGCTTCGCCGCCGGCGTTTCTGGCTTCGGACATTCTTCCGCTGGGCGCGCGGCTGCGGGTCGCCGGCGAGCTGTTCTCTCGCCGCGCGCCGGAAGGCACGGACGAATCGCTGGCCGCGTTCGGCCGCCGCCACCTGGGCCGCGCGGCGACGCGGGTGCTGCTGGACGCGGTGCAGACGGGCATCTACGCCGGTGACGTGGAGCAGCTCAGCGTCGAGGCCACCTTCCCGATGCTGGTGAAGCTGGAGCGCGAGCACCGCAGCCTCATCCTGGGCGCCATCCGCGCGCAGAAGGCCCAACGCAAGGCGCTGCCCGCGGGGGACGCGCCGAAGCTGTCAGGCGCGCTGAGCACGTTCGACGGCGGCCTCCAGGTGCTCATCGACGCGCTGGCCGCATCGCTGGGTGACACAGCGCACGTGAGCGCGCGGGTGGAAGGCCTGACGCGCGTGGATGGCGGATGGAAGCTCGCCGTCGAGGAACATGGACGCCGCGCGGAGCTGACCGCGAACCACGTGGTGCTGGCGGTTCCCGCGTTTGTCGCCGCGCAGCTGCTGCGCCCCCTGGATGACGCGCTGGCGGAGCAGGTGTCCCGAATCGAGTACGCGCCCATCGCGGTGGTGCACCTGGGCTTCGACGCGGGCGCGCTTCCGGCACCGGACGGCTTCGGCTTCCTGGTGCCCTTCGAGGAGAAGCGGCGGCTCCTGGGCGCCATCCACGCGTCCACCACCTTCCCCTTCCGTGTCGAGGGCGGCCGCGTGCTCTACACCTGCATGGTGGGCGGCGCGCGTCAGCCGGACCTGGTGAAGCGGGACGAAGCAGCGCTCGCGGCGCTGGCGCTCGAGGAGCTGCAGGCCCTGACGGGCGTGACGGCCCGGCCCACCTTCACGGAGGTCTTCCGCTGGCCGCGGGGCATCCCCCAGTACAACGTGGGGCACCTAGCGCGGATGGCGGGCATCGACGCGGCGCTCCAGCGCTGGCCCGGGCTGCACCTGGCGGGCAACGCCTACAAAGGCATTGGCCTCAACGACTGCATCCGTAACGCGGCGCGGCTCGCGACTGCCCTCGCGGACGAGGAAAGCGTTCGGAAATAGCGACTGCGACCGCTCGTTGTCAGGGAGCGACCGCTCGGGCCGGAGGCGTCAGCGTAGACCAGGAAGACGCGTCAGACTGGCAGTGCATGCTTGTCGGAGTCAGGAGCCCCCCGCCATGTTCGCCCTCCCCTCCCCCGTCCTCGTCGTCGCCGCCATCGTCCTCTTCCCCGTCGTCCTCGCCGGCAGCATGTTGCTGGACGCCTTCGAGACGGAGCTGGAGGAGCGCCCGGCGCAGTGACGCGGCCGGCGGTGTAGGCTCCCGCTGGCGCATGCTGGGAACATCGGAAGGCTCCATCGTCCGCGCCACCCTGCGGGCCCTCGTGGAGCCCCGACGGCTGCTGCCCATCCTCGTCGTCTCCGTCGCGCTGATTACCGCGCAGGTGCGCTTCAGCCACGCGCCCCTCTGGGCCGCGTTCGGGCTGGGCCTCCTGATGTGCCTGCTCTTCATCGCGGTGGCGCCTGTCTCCTACCGCGTCCTCTTCCCGGAAGGCCTGGACCTCAGCCATGGCGGCATCCGGCTCCTGCTCTACGCCACCGTGGGCAGCGGCGTGGTGCTCACCTCCGGCTTCGTGCTGCCGAAGCTCCTGGGCATGGGGCCCACCTTCCTCACGCAGCCCACCAACCTCGCGGTGTGCGGCGCGCTCTTCCTCGTGGGGGGCTGGGGCCTGGGCCGTGACATCGGCTTCGAGGAGAGCCTCACCCGCGAGCGCGCCCGCGCCGCCCGCTTCGCGCTGGAGGCCGAGCAGGCCCAGCTCCTCGCGCTGCGCAGCCACCTGGACCCGCACTTCCTCTTCAACACGCTCAACGCCATCGCGGAGTGGTGCCGTGAGGACGGCGCCGTCGCGGAGACCGCCGTGCTGCGGCTGTCCACCATGCTCCGCTCCGTGCTCGCGGGCGTGCGCAGCGCCACCTGGCCCCTGGCCCAGGAGTTGGAGCTCATCCGCACGCTCTTCGACCTGCACCTGCTCCGCGACCCGGACCTCTTCCAGCTCACGCTGAACGTCCCCGCCGGCATGGAGGAGATTCCCGTCCCGCCGCTCGTGCTGCTCCCCCTGGCGGAGAACGCGGTGAAGCATGGCCCTGCCGCCGGCCACCGCGGCCCCCTGTCCCTGGACGTCACCGCGCGGGGACACGAGGTGGAGGTCGCCATCGAGAACCCGGGCCCCTCCCGAGGGCCTCGTGAGGGCAGCGCGGGCCTGCCCACCGTGGAGCGCCGCCTCGCCTTGGCCTACGGCGGCGCCGCGCGCCTCGTGCTCGACGGCGGCGAAGTACGCACCCGCGTCACCGTCACCCTGCCCCGCGCGGGCCCCCAACCTGGAGTCCTCACCTGAGCGCCCCACTTCGCGTCCTCATCGCCGATGACGAACTGCTCGCCCGAAAGCGCCTGACGCGGCTGCTCGCGGCGCTCCCGGACACGGAGGTCTGCGGCGAGGCCTCGGACGCGGATGGCGTCCTGTCCGCCGTGCGCGCGGGCGGCGTGGACGTGGTGCTGCTGGACATCCACATGCCCGGCCTCAGCGGCCTGGATGCCCTGGCCCTGCTGCCGGAAGGCGGCCCGCGCGTCATCCTCTGCACCGCCCACGCCGAGCACGCCGTGCAGGCCTTTGAACATGGCGCGGTGGACTACGTGCTCAAGCCCGTGGAGCCCGCACGCCTCCAGAAGGCCCTGGAGCGGGCACGCGCACGCGGTCCGGCCGCAGCCTCCACGGGCACGGTCAGCACCCCACCGAAGGCACCTGGCACGCCCGTCCGCGGCCTGGGCCGCCTGCCCATTCCCACGCGGCAGGGCATCGTCCTGGTGGATCCAGAAGCCATCTCCCACGCGTCGCTGGAGGACGAGCTGGTCACCGTGTTCACCACGCAGGGAGACTTCCTCACCGACTTCACCCTCAACGAGCTGGTGGAGAAGCTGCCGTCCGAGCACTTCCACCGCGTCCACCGCCGCGCGCTGCTCAACCTCACGCACGTGGCGCGACTGGAGCCGCTGGACACAGGTGGCTACCTGGCGCGCACGCTGCGAGGCCACGCGGTGGAGGTGAGCCGTCAGTCCGCGCGCGAGCTGCGACGCATGTTGGGCCTGCGTCGCGGCGCCGAGGAAGAGGGCTGAAGCAAGACAAAGGCCCGCGCTCCGGTGCATCCGCGCGGGCCCGACTGCGGGTGACGACCTACTTCACGCGCACTTCGACGCTGACGACCTGGCCACCCTCGTTGCGCGAGAAGACGACGGTGCCGCGCTCCGTCCAGACCGGCCCGAAGCCCGTGCCCAGGCTGTAGGCCGTGGCGACGTCGTAGTTCCTGTCGAAGGTGATGACACGCACCTCGCCGTCCTCGCCCGGCCGCAGGCTGGTCGTCGTGTAGACGATGATGCGCCGGTCCGCATCCCACTCCACAGTGCTGCCCAGCGCGGGGTTGGGGATGGAGGCCGAGCTGAGCTGCGAGGTGCCCACGTTCGTCAGCTGCTTCAGGCCCTTGCCGTTCTCCTTCACGAGCCACAGCGAGGGCACGCCCGAGCGCCGCGTGGACTGGAACAGCACGTTGCGCCCATCCGGCGTCCACACGGGCTCGCTGTCATCGAAGCCTTGCGTCACCCGGACCGACTTGCCCGAGTTCGCGTTGAGCACGTACAGCTCCGAGCTCCGCACCACGTCGCCCTCGCGGTATCCATCCGGCAGCTTCGCATACGCCACGCGGCTGCCATCCAGGGACACCTCGGGCGCGCCGGTGCGCTCCGCCACCAGGTGCGAATCGCCCTGGTGGTCCATGCGAATGAGCTGAAGCGAGGTCGTCTGATACACGATGATGCGCCGGTCGGCGGACTCGGCCGACGGCTCCACCAACGACTGGGACGCCACGCCAGGGGACTCGGCGTCCGCGAGCGCCTCCGCCTCCGCCCCACCGCACGCGGCGAGCAGCAGCGAAGAAGCCATCCACATCGCAAGGTTCCTACGGGGACTACGGCAGCGGACGTCAGTCGGATGCATACGGTCCTCTGGGTGGAATCCACCTACCAGCGCGGGGTTGACAGGTTTTACAGTCCGCGCTCACGGGTATTCCAGGTCAGAACACCATAACAACCCGGACCGTCATAAATGCTACCCGCCGACTGGACGCGACACCGCCCCACACCGCGTCACGGTGACGCGAAAAGTGCGGGAACCTGGGTCGCGTCCGCGCCAAGGATGTCTGAGAGGACCCGGGACGCCTGAATGGGGACGGCGATGCCAGCGCGCGCGCACCGCGCGGCTTCGTCCAAGGTGAGCGAAGGCGTGGAACAGTAGGACTCACGCCAGTGCTCGGCGAGCTGCCGGGAGAAGGCCACGCGCAGGGCCTCCACCTTCGCCTCGAGCCAGACCTCTGCCAGGGTGAAGTTCGGCCGCTGGGGCCGCACGTTGCCTTCCGTGAAGGTGACGTCGTGCTCGTGGCCGGACTCGGAGAGCTGGTCCTGTAACGTCACGGTGAAGGGCCCGCGCCGGGCGTCCAACACCACGGACGAAGCCACCGTGACGTGGTGCGCCTGCGACAGTCGCAGCGCGTGGTACTCGAAGGTCCTGGGGACGTCGCGGTACCGCGTGACGGGCACGGAGTAGGTGTGCGTGTGCTTGGTGTACTTCGTCACCTTGCGCGTCTTCGTCTTGCCCTTCGAGTCGGTGTACTCCTCCTCCGCCTCATAGGGCTCCTCGATGGTCTCCGTGCGGTCCTCGTGGTCCGTGTACGGCACGCTCTCCGTCCACGGCGCGGTCAGCTCCACGGGGTGGCTGTCGCGCTGGGTGACGAAGCGTCCCTCCAGGCTGAACACCGGCCGCGCCGAGCCTCCCGGCGCGAACCAGGGCGAGGACTCGAAAGCCTGGGTGAGCCGGGCCTCCAACTGCGCCTGTTGTGCCTCGTCCAGGCCCTCCACGGTGCCCGTCCAGGAAGGCGGGCCGAACAGCTCGGGCGCCGTCGCGGGGCGCGGCGCGTACTCCCGCCAGTGGCCGCAATAGCGGAACACCAGCTCGCGCCAGTGCGGGCTGTCATCCGTGCTGGTGTCCCGCAGCCGCTGGCAGGACGTCTTGCCACTCTGGAGCACCAGCCACTCCATGTCGCGAGAGATGAGGGCCAGCTCGCGGTGCGCCAGCAGCGGCTGCTTGCGCCGCAATGTCTGCTCCGCCGTGAGCGCGTGTCCCTGGCGCGCGGGGTTGCCGACGAGCCGCTGGAGATGACGGCGTGTGCCATCCACCTCCTCGCGCAGGGAGCTCTCCAAGCCGCCATTCAGCTTCGAGTTCCATGCCGTCCGGTGGTTCAGGAAGCGCAGGAGCCACGCCTCCGCTTCTTCGTCATCCCCTTCCAGGCGCGCCTCCCGCGCGTTGCTCAGCAACTGCGCCAGCGCGCGCGCGCGCAGGCCCTCGCGCGCCAGGAGGAGCTCCTGGTCATAGGGGCTCTGCCGGATGAGGTCGTCGTAGATGGCCGCGGCCTCCACGAACATGCCCTTTTGGGCCAAGGAGTCCGCGCGGCCGCGCAGGGTGGTACAGGCACACAGGACCAACAAGGAGACGAGGAGGAGCCGGGCCATGGTCACGAAAGCGCGAGTCGCGTGCGTCCGGTGACGGACGAGGCGGCGGGATATTCACGGCGCGCAGCGCTTTACCGCACACCCCGGGCGACAGGCTACTCGACCGGCCATGTATGGACAGGCGCTCCGGATTCGGAGCGCTGGAGGTAGCGCTCCAGCATCGCCGCCAGGGCGTCCTGCCGGGGCATTTGCGACTCCAGCCGCGCCAGCATCTGCCGCTGCCATCCCGCGCCCGTCCGCCGCAGCGCGACGCGCTGTTCGAGGATGCCCAGCAGCGTGTCCGCCTCCTCCACGTCCACGCCCGCGCGAACCAGGCCCTCCCGGGCTTCGGGGAGCAGCCGCTTCACCAATTCCGTCGCCGCCATCGGCTGCGGACTGGGCGCCGTGGAGGAGGGCCACAGCAGCTCCGCGTCCAGGCCCTGCCGCGCGGCGCGGATGAAGTTGCCGTACGCGTGGACGAAGGGCAGCGCGGGCAGCAGCGCATCCACGCGCTCGGCCAGCGCCAGCGTGAGGCCCAGCAGGAAGGCGCCGTTGGCCATCATGTCCACCACCGTGGGCCCGGCGGGCAGGGCGCGGAACTCGATGCGCAGGTGGCCTCCGTCCTTCGGGTCGTAGATGGCGCGGTTCCAGCTCCACACCGTGCTCTGGTGCAGGCGCAGCTCCTCCAGGCCCGGCACCTCGCCCGCCGCCACGCGCTCGCGGAGGGGCTCGTCGCCCGACACCGGCAACAGCGGTGGATGCAGCGCCACCGCTTCGGCGAACAACTCGTAGGCGCCCTCGCGCACCCAGCCATGGCCGAACGACACGCGCGCGTGGGGCTGAAAGCCGCCTTCTCCGGGCTCGCCCCGGTCGTCCACCGCTTGCCGGAACAGGGCCACGCGCGTCTCGTCCCACAGCTTCCGTCCCAGGAAGAGCGGCGAGTTGCCCGCCGCCGCCAGCACCGGCGCCGTGGCGAGCTGCGCCGCGTTGTACATGCGCGCGAAGTCGCCCGGCGCCACGCGCAGGTGGTACTGGAGCGACGTGTTCGCGCCCTCCAGCGTCACGTCCTTCCAGGTGAGCGACAGCGCCTCCTCCTCCCCCCGAATCGACACATGGAACGGCGCGGACCGGCGATGACGGATGGCGGTGGACATGGCGCGATAGCGCGGCTCGCTCGTGAGCGCGCCACTCCCCAGATCCGCCTCGCGCAAGGTGGGGAGGATGCCGATGACGGCCACGCGCGCGCCCAGCGTGGACGCGGCCCGGCGCACCGCGGCCACCGCGCTCTCCACTTCCTGGCGCAGCGCACGAAAGGGCCTGCCGGCCAGCAGGCACGGACGCAGGTTCACCTCCAGGTTGAAGGCATCCAGCTCCAGCGTCACGCGGGGGTCTTCCGCGCGCGCCAGCACCGCTCGGTTCACCGGCAGTGGGAAGCCCAGGCGATCCACGAGGTACAGCTCCAGCTCCGCGCCCACGGTCGGCGCGCCCACGCCGAACCCCGGACGCGCCAGGAGTGCCCGCAGCGCCTCCAGGCTCTCCGCCAGCCGCCGGGAGAAACGCTCGTGGTCCTCCGGACGGAATTCCTCCTGATGGATGGCCATCCCCATGAAGGCTCAAGGTAGGCATGGCCGCCTGCCCGGCCACCCGGCACCTGCCAGGCCGCCCCGCAGGGCAGGGTCAATGTCCACGAATGGCAACGGGCACGGGTAGGTACGCCCGCGCCCGGTGTGTTATCTCGGGGCCTGGTCATGCCGTCCGACACGTCCGCCAACCTGTACGATTTGACGCGGCCCGCGCTGGGAGCGCTGCTCTCCGGTTGGGGCTTCGGCCCCTACCACCGCGACCAGCTCTGGACCGCGCTGTACCGCCGGCACGCGACCACTTTCGACGAACTGGACGGCCTCAAGCCGGAGCTGCTGCGCATGCTGCGCGAGCACACGCGCCTGGGCCAGCTGGCCACCCACCACGAGTCCTTCAGCAGCGACGGCTTCACGCACAAGCTGCTGCTGCGCCTGGACGACGGGCAGACCATTGAAACCGTGCTGATGCGGTTCAAGGGCCGCGCCACGGTGTGCATCAGCACGCAGGCCGGCTGCGCCATGGGTTGCGTCTTCTGCGCCACCGGGCAGATGGGGCTCTCACGCCACCTGACGCCCGGCGAAATCGTGGGGCAGATACTCCACGTCAACCGCATCCTGCGCGCCTCCGGTGAGACGCTGCGCAACGTCGTCCTCATGGGCATGGGCGAGCCGCTCCACAACTACGAGCACACGATGTCCGCGGTGGACGTGCTGGTGGATGCGCTGGGGCTCGCCATGGGCCCACGCTTCATCACGCTCAGCACGGTGGGCGTCGTGCCCGGCATCCGGCGGCTCGCGGATGAAGAGCGCCCCATCCACCTGGCCGTCAGCCTCCATGGCGCCACCGACGCTGAACGCGCGGCGCTGGTCCCCGCTGGACGCCGCTGGCCCCTCGACGAGCTGATGGACGCGTGCCGCTACTACAGCGAGAAGCGCAAGCGCCGCATCTTCTTCGAGTGGACGCTCATCTCCGGCCGCAACGACACCGCCGAGCACGCGCACACGCTGGGTCAGCTCCTGCGCGGCATGGACGCGCACGTCAACGTCATCCCCCTCAATCCCACGGTGGGTTACGACGGCGGCCCCAGCCGTCCGGAGTCCGTGCGCGCCTTCCAGGACGTGCTCGCCACCTATGACGTGCCCAGCACGGTGCGTCAGCGCCGGGGCATCGACATCGACGCGGGCTGTGGCCAGCTCAAGGCCACCGTGGAACGACGTTCACGCCGTTCACTTCCCACCAGCGCCTGACGCATTCCTGAAGGCCCCAAGCCTGCTGTCCGCCCAGGCCCCGGGTACGAGCGCACTGTCTCGAACGTCGAAGCGCCCGAGCGCCGCGCGAGGAGAGCTCACGCTCGCATGCCCGCCACACTGCGGGCCCTTCGCGCGAAGCGCACGCGCCATGACGCGAAGACCCATCCGTCAGGGTCCTGAGTTACACCCCGAGCGGTGCGCCGTGTCGGTGGCGGACGCCCATGTCGATTGCGGGTGGTGCCCCTTGCACGAGACACGGCCATGGGCACATTCTTTCCATCGGCTTCCCCGGGGAGGTGGGCGATGCTTTCCATCCAGGAGCACGCAACGGTGGATGAGGCGAGCAGTGAGCTGCTCGACTTCGTTCTCGAGCCGTACAACTGGCTGTCACTGCCACGAACAGGCATGGACCCGGCAGCATGGCCCGGGCAGAACACGCTCTATCAGCGCCGCGTGGGGTCGCTGCGCATCTGCGCGTCCGTGGACGTGGCGGCCACGCTGGACGTTTTCCTGCACATCGCCTTCCGTGCACCGGGCCTCACGCCAGTGAAGGCGGCGGACCATCTGGAGAGCTTCCTCAAGCAGCGGCTGCCACTGACGCCCAACTCCGAATGGCAGGTGGAGGTGGACGAGCGCCGGTGGATTCACTTCTCGCGGCGCTACGCGGGCCCTCACCTCAAGGCGTGAGCGGCTCCAGCCGGTAGTGGCGCAGCGGCTGCGCCACGTTCTTCACGGGCGTCTCCGTCAGGGGCCCGAAGCGCAGGCCCTGGAAGAAGGGCTCATCCGAGCCCACCAGCGCGTCATGCACGCGGTCCATCACCAGCGTCTCCCGGAAACCCGCCAGTGACTGGAGGCGGGCCGCCTGGTTCATGCCGCTGGAGAAGGCCGTGTACTGACGGTTGGGTCCGAAGAGGCCGCAGTTGGCGTGCGCCAGGTTGACGCCCACCGCCACCCCCAGGCCCGGCAGCTTCACGCGCTCACACAGCGCCGCCACGTCCTCGTGCGCGCCCAGCGACGCGGTGAAGGCCTGGATGTCACACGCGGCCCGCACCGCCGCCTGCGCGCGCTCGCGTGGCGTGCTCTTGAAGAAGGGCGGCCCGAAGAGGCCGATGACACAGTCACCGACCATCTTGTCGAACACGCCGCCGTGCTCCCAGATGCAGCCCACGGCGCGCTGGCTCCACTCGTCCACGAAGCGGCCGATGTTGCGCGGGCTGTCGAAGCCCTGCTCGCAGATGCGGGTGAAGCCGTTGATGTCCGCGAAGAGGATGCCCACCTCCTGGTCCTGCGCTCGCAGGTACTGGGCGTAGGCAGGGTCGTGCAACAACGCGTCGATGATGGCGTTGGGGAAGAACTGCGACAGGTGGATGCGCTCGCGGTTGTAGTCCTGGAGCCGCTGACTCAGCGTGGACGCCAGCACCCGGATGAGGTCCATGGCGTAGGCGGAGAAGCCGCTGTCGTTCCACACGACAATCTTCCCCAGCGGGCCCTGCGCGGCGGCGCCGGAGATGAGCACGGCCTCGGTGGTGCGGCCGGAGAAGAGCCGCCGCAGCGTGGCCGCCTCGCTCAGGAGCAGCCGGGGGCCGTGCTGGCGGATGGCCGCCTCCAACCCCGCATGGGGCTGCTCGCCGCTTTCGAACTCCAAGTGCCCGTTGCGATAGGTGCGGTAGTGCAGCACGTGCGGCTGCACCGCGTCCCGGTACAGCAGCAGGAAGCCTGGCAGGCGCACGCGCTGCGCCAGCGTCAACACGGTCAGGTCCATGCCCGCTTCGAAGACGGGGTTGGCCAGATGGCTGTTGCACTGGAGGATGAGCTGGTGCTTCTCCGACGCGGTGTGCACCAGGCACAACACCGTGTCGAGCTGCTCCGCCACGGTGTCCAGCACGCGCAGCAGGCGCGCGGAGGAGTCCGGCGCGGTGGCGTCGTCCGCGAAGAGCAGGCCGAACACGCCCACGCGCGTTCCCGCCACGTCCAGGGGCTGGCTGACCAGGGTGTCCACCCCCAACCGGCGCACGCCCACGGCACCTTCCAACAGCGCGCCGGGGTGACGGTCGCTCCAGTCCCCCGCGTTCCACGTCTGCTCCACCAGCTCCTCGTCGCGCGTGGTGATGGCCACGGCCTTGGCGCCGGTGAGCGAGAGCACCAACGGGAAGCAGCGCTTGAAGGTCTGCGTCAGCGTCTCACGCCCGCGCAGGCTCTCCTCCAAGGCGTCATCCACCGCGCGCTGGAGGGTGCGCAGCGCCTTGTACTCCTCCAGGGTGATGTCGGTCATCGGCTGCCCTTCTATCGCCGCCCGGGCGGTGCTGTCACAGGGCGGGCATCTGTTGCTGGCCGCCGGACACCTGTCCGTCCGCCACGTCGATGAGCCAGTACCCCTCGTGTCCGGATTCGGTGGAGGAGCCCGCGCCAAAGACATGGGGCCGGTCGGCGGTGGCGGGATGGTGGTAGCGCCGGTGGATGTGGCCGTGCAGCACCGCGTAGCGCGGGCCCGGCAGCAGCTTCAGCAAGGCGTCCGCGTCCCGGAGGCCATGGTGCCAGCGGTCCGGTCGCCCATGGGGATTGAGCGGCGCGTGGTGCACCACCACCAGGATGGCGCGACCCTCCAACCGGGCGTCCTTCAGCAGCGCGGCCAGGCCTCCGAGCTGGGCCTCGCCGATGACGCCGTAGGACAGGCCCGGCGTGCGCGGCACACGGGCGGACAGCAGTCCCACCACCGCGGCCTCGGTGCCCAGCAGCCGGACGAAGGGAAAGGCGCCCTCACGGCGGTACTCCGGCAGGTCGCTCTCCAGCAGGTGGCCGAAGTACTTCGCGAAGCGCCCGGTGCGGTGGCTCCCGGGCGTGAAGACGTCGTGATTGCCGGGGATGACGGTGCAGCGGCGGGGGTCCTCCGCCAGCGCGCCCAGGGACTGACGGGCGCCGCTGAACTCAGCGTCCAGCGCGTACGCCGTCAGGTCGCCGGAGAGGATGAAGTGGTCCACCTGCGCGGCCTGCGCGTCCCGGGCAATGGCGGCCAGCGCCTGGGGCGCGCGCGCGTACCGCCGGGCGCGGCCTCCCACGGTGAGCTCCGCCAGGGCCACCCAACGTCGCCAGCCCAACCGGTGCAGCGGAAGCGCGAAGTAGTCCTCGGTGATGTGGACGTCGGAGCAGTGGGCGATGCGCATCGAGGGGTTTTCCGCCAATCACGGCGAACGTAGCACCCACCCCCGGGGGCGTCGACGAAGCAGGCCACGGGCACTGCGGCGGGCCCCCGCGTCGGTTATGGTCCCCCGCGACGATGATTCGCTCCGCGTGCCCGCACGCCCTCCTGCCCCACGGACCTCGGGGGCGCCCATGAGCCAGGTCCGAGGACGCTTCGCCCCCAGCCCCACCGGGCGCATGCACCTGGGAAACATCCGCAGCGCGCTGCTCGGCTGGCTCCAGGCGAGGGCGGCCCACGGCCGCTTCCTGCTGCGCATCGAGGACCTGGACCGCGCGCGCTGCAAGCCGCAGTACGTCGACGACCTGCTGCGCGACATGGAATGGCTGGGGCTGGACTGGGACGAGCAGCCCGTCTTCCAGAGCCAGCGGGACGGCCTCTACCGCGACGCCCAGGCCCGGTTGGAACAAGCAGGGCGCGTGTATCCCTGCTTCTGCACACGCGCGGAGATTGCACGGGCCGCCAGCGCGCCTCACGGACTCTCCGACGAAGGCCCCCGCTACCCGGGCACCTGTGCGCACCTCAGCCGCGAACAGATTTCCGAGCGCGCCCGCACGCGCGCGCCCGCGTACCGCTTCCGCGCGAGCCCCGGCGAGGTCCGCTTCGTGGACGGCTTGCAGGGTCCGTACTCGCAAGACGTGGACGCGGTGGTGGGCGACTTCGTCGTGCGGCGCAACGACGGCGTGGCCAGCTACCAGCTCGCGGTGGTGGTGGACGACGCGGCCACGGACATCACCCACGTGCTGCGCGGGGACGACCTGCTCTCCTCCACGCCCCGGCAGCTCCAGCTCTACACGTCGCTGGACTTGCGCGCGCCCGAGTTCCTCCACGTCCCGCTGGTGCTGGGCGAAGACGGCAAGCGCCTCGCCAAGCGCGAGGGTGCCTTCGCGCTCGCGGAGCTGCGTGAGCGTGGCGTGGCGCCCGAGCGGGTGCTGGGCCTGCTCGCCTCATGGAGCGGATGGGGAGACGGCGGCCCCCTGACGCTCGCCGAGCTGGTGCACGGCTTCCGTGCCGAAAGACTGCCGCGCGCGCCCGTCGTCGCGGGCGAGGCCGCGCTCCGGGAAGCACTCGGCCTGGGGTGAGCCCGGGCTCCGCCCTCCTCCACGGCGAGCCATCCGGGCGCGGCGGAATCGTGCCTCCGCTGCCCCATGGCCATGTTTGCCGTGAACACGAGCGCCTTCTTTCCGCTCGAGGCGCTCCCAGGCATCAGGAGGGGCAGCACCATGGCAGCCATCGTCGAGAACCAAGCGCCCGGCGTCATCCCCGCCGTGGCGGGCAACCCCTACAAGCTGAGCTGGGGCGCCATCTTCGGAGGCGCCTTCGTCGCCCTGGCCCTGTGGCTTCTGCTGAACTCGCTCGGACTGGCGCTCGGGCTGTCGGCGGTAGACCCCAACAACCCGGGCAGCGTCCGGGCCGCGAGCATCGGCACCGGCATCTGGAGCGCCATCACGCCGCTCATCGCCCTCTTCTGCGGCGGCTTCGTCGCCGCGCGCTCCGCGGGGCGGCTGGACAAGGGCGGCGGTGCGCTGCACGGCGCGGTGATGTGGGGCCTGACGACGCTGGTGGGCACCGCCTTGCTGGGCATGCTGCTGTCGTCCGTCGTCGGCACCGCGCTGCGCGCGGGCGGCGCGGTGATGGGGGCCACCGGCTCGGCGGTGGCGGGCGCGGCCTCGGGAGGTGGACAGGCCGCGCAGGCCTTCGGGTTGGATGCCAATGACGCGCTGGGGCCCATCAACCGGCGCCTCCAGGCGGAGGGCAAGCCGGCCATCACCGCCAACCAACTCCAGGCCGCCACGTCTGAAGTCCTCAGCACCGCCCTGCGCACCGGCAACCTCGACCAGGAGGTGCTCGTCACGTCCATCGCGGACAACACGCGCCTGTCGCGCCAGGACGCGCAGGAGATCGCCGGCCGGGTGAGCGACCAGTTCACCGTGTTCCGGGGCAAGGTCGGCCAGGTGGGTGAGCAGGTCCAGCAGGGCGCGCTGCAAGCGGCGGAGCCCACCAGCCGCGTCTTCTGGGGCATCTTCGCGTCACTGCTGCTGGGCCTCATCTCCGCGATGCTCGGCGCCACCGTGGGCGTGAGCCGCCGCCAGCGCATCGCCGCTGAAGGCGCCGTCATCACCACGCCGCCCACCCGCCCCACGGAGCCCCCCCTGCCCCGCCGCGAGGTGTATCCGTAGGGGAAGGCTGGCGCGGCCGTGAGCGCCGTCCCCGAGGGCTCACGGCCGTCGCCTTCCACACACTCCGCGCCACGCCCGCACGCGCGCATGCGCTAACATCCTCCCCGACGCGGCGGCGGGCCCAGGCACGCGGCGGCGTCGCGCGCCTTTCGGGGGGACGCCCATGAACCGGAGCACCACGTACCTGCTGTGCCTCACCGCGCTGGCCACCGTCTCCAGCGGCTGCTTCCTGCGCACAGGCTACATCCTCGACGCGCTGAACACCCCCGGGGACCCGCAGGCCGCGCCGCTGCCCGTGCCCATCCAGGAGCGCGCGGCGCGCCTCACGCGCACGCACCTGATGGACGCCTACGCCGACCCCGTCGAAGCCGCGCGCTGGATGTCCGCCATGGGCAACGCGCCCCAGCCCATCCTCGAGCAACTGGACTGCCTGAAGCAGAGCGCGGGCGGCAGCAACAGCGCGTGCTACGAGCGCTTCCTCGAGACAGTCATGGAGACGCCGCAGTGGGACCTGCCGGCGCTGCCCACCACGGTGGACCCCGCCGCGCCCTCACCGCGCGAAGTGGACGCCGCGCGCTTCCTGGCCAACACGCTGGGCATCGCCGCGTCGCTGGTGGCCCTGCGTGATGCCCAGGGGGACCGCGTGCCCATCCAGGTGCTCACCCGCGGCATCCGCGAAGGCGCCGAATCCGCCGCGCAGTACGTCAGCGTCCGCAAGTGGAACCGCACGCTGGGACGCCCATCCAACGCCGTTGTCCTGAGCGGCGGCGGCGCGAATGGCGCGTTCAGCGCGGGGGCCATCTGGCGGCTGCTCGGCGTGCTGGAGCAGTGCCGCGGCAAGCCCGCGCCGGAGGGTTGTGGAGACGCGCGCATCGACCTGGCGGCGGGCAGCAGCACCGGCGCGCTCATCAGCACGCTGGTGGACCTGTTCCACACGCCGGGCCACGAAGAGGCCGCGCGCCAGCTGCTCGTCAGCAACTACACCTGCTCGGTGGAGTCGGACCTGTACTGCGTCAACAACACCTGGATTTGGAAGATTGCCTCCGACCTGCGCGGACTGGTCCAGTTCGACGGCATCTACGGCAAGCTGCGCGCGGCGGTGGTCCCCGAGCAGCTCACCAACGGCACGGAGCTGGTGGCCGTCTCCGTGGACTTCGACACCGGTGACGTCTTCGGCATCAGCGACCAGGACCCGGCGAACCTCGACCCGAACGCCACCGAACAGCAGCGCGTGGAGGGCATCATCAACGGCGTCGTCGCCTCCATCGTGGAGCCCGTGCTCGCGGACCCGGTGCCGTGGCTGCCGTCACACACCGGGAGGATGAAGGGCTCCTTCTTCGACGGCGGCGTGCGCTCCGGCCTGCCGCTGCTCCAAGCCGTTCAGCGCGGCGCCGAGCGCGTGCTGGTCATCTCCACCGGCGGCGTGGAGCCGTCACCGGAGAACCCGCCGGACAACGCCGTCAGCGTGCTGATGCGCACCATCGACCTGTTCGTCGCCCAGCCGCGCGTGGGTGAGGTGCAGCAGGGGGAGATGGCCGCCGTGGGCCGGCGCTTCGCGGAGCACAACGTCTGCGTGGAGCGCCTGGCGAACGTGGCCGACGCCGCCAGCGTCAGCGCCTTCTGCCGCCGCACGGGCCCCGGCTTCGTCCCGCGCGAACCCGGAGCCCTCAAGGCGGCCACCAGCATGTGGCTGGGCTCCGCCCGCTTCGACCAGGTGGCCTCCAGCTGGCGTTCGTCGTGGATGTTCCGTCCGGACTCGCAGCTCCAGACGGCCAGCGGCTACGGCTTCTCGCCGGAGGTCATGCGGCCGCTGTTCAAGGAAGGCGTGAAGCACTTCCAGCAGCGTTGCCATGAAGTGCTGCGCCTCTTCGAGATTCAGGGCACGCTGGCCGCCTCGGAGTGCGACAAGCCGGTGGACGACGCGGTGGCGGAAGCCGAGGCGCGGTTCGCTCCACTGGCCCAGTGCACGAAGGGCAAGCCCGAGCAGCGCTCGTGCAAGTGAGCCCTGGAGGCATATCCTCCTGGCGTCCATGTCCGACCGGTCGTCCCTCATCCGTTGGCTCGTCATTCCCGGTGTGAGCCTGGGCGTGCTCATCCTGAGCGCCGCCCTCTCCTACTGGCTGACGCGCCCCATCCACGACGCGCCGCTGCCCGTCGGACCGCCCCCCGCCGACGAGCTGCCCGCCCCGCAGCCGTCCGGCACACGCATCGCCCCCACCCCCGGCCTGTCACCGCCCAGCGTCACACCTCCACCGGTGCAGCCTCCGCCCGGCTTCCCGTCCTCGCGGACCGACGTGCCCGCGCCACCCGCGGCCTCGGGGGACCCACGGCGCGTGGTGGAGGTGGAGCCGGTGGTCGAATCCACCACCGGCCGCATCCACGCCGACGACATCCGCGCCGCCATCCAGGCGGTGACTCCGCTCGTGCAGCAATGTTTCGAGGACGCGGCACAACGCAACCGGGGTCCGCAGACAGTGAAGCTGCGCTTCACCGTGGAGGCGGGCAACGAGGGCGGGGTGATGAGCGCGGGCGAGCTGGTGTCCAGCACCATCCCCGACCCCTTCGTGCAGGCGTGCGCGCTGGACTCGCTGCTGGACGTCCGCTTCCCGGCGCCCTTTGGCGGAGGCAAGGCGACGGTCGTCTACCCCTTCGAGTTCCGTGTCCCTGGGGAGACTGGCCGGTAGGGCCCGGTTTTGCGTAAGGTGCCGGAGCCCCCGACCCTTCATGCCCGTTACCGTCGAACAGCTTGGTCCCCATGACGCGGAAGCCCTTCGGGGGCTTTTGTCGAAGGACCCGGTCCACAACCTCTACCTGCTGGGGTTGCTGGAGGAGTTCGGGATCGCCCCCCGTGGCAGGGTGCCCTTCGCCTTCTACGGTCGCTTCGACAGCCAGGTCCTCACCGCCGCCGTGTTCGTGGGCGGCGACGGCGGGCTGGTGGTGCCCAGCGCGAGCGATGCGGGCGCCACCAGCGTCATCGCGGACGCGCTGTCCTCGCGCCTGACGCTGCGCTCCACCGTGGGCGACAAGTCGTCGGTGGACGCGCTGCTGCGCAGCCTGGCCCCAGGCAAGCCACGCCTGTCGCGCACGCAGCGGCTGTTCAGCGTGTCGGCGGATGACCTGGGCCCCTTCACCAACCCGCTCTTGCGGCTGGCGAAGGAAGAGGACCTGCCCCGGCTGCTGCCGCTGGCCCAGGGCTACGTGCGCGAGGTGCACGAGCGAGACCCGTTGGCCGAGGACCCGCGAGGCTACGAGGCCCGCGTCATCCAGCGCGTGCGCCAGCGCCGCACCTACGTGTTGGAGGAGAATGGCGCGCTGGTGTTCAAGGTGGATATCGGCAGCCGCTCCCAGTACGGCGCGGAGCTGGAGGGCCTCTACACGCTGCCCGTCGAGCGCAAGAAGGGTCACGCCCTGCTGTGCCTGGGCCAGATTTCCCGCCACCTGCTGTCCTCGCTGCCGCGGCTGACCCTGCGCATCGACGAACGGGACGAGAGCACCGCCCGCATCGCCCGCAAGGTCGGCTACCTGGCCGGCCGGACGTGGCGGCTCGTCCTGGTGGAGTAGCCGCCGGCCGCGTACAGTCCGCGCCCGCATGAGCCGTCCCACGCCTTCCCGCCGTCCCCTCTCTGGAGAGGGCCCCGTCATTCTTCACGCCGCCACCGACCCGCGCTGGCTGCCCCTGGCGCTCGAGCGGTTCGACGAGGTGCTGGTGGACCACGCCCACTGCGAGAAGAAGGCCGCCGCCAACGCGCTGTCCATGCTCCAGGCCTACCCGGACCTGCCGGGGCTGCCCTCGCAGATGGCGCGGCTGGCGCGCGAGGAGAGCGCTCACCTGGCCCGCGTGTTGGACTTGATGGCGGCGCGTGGCCTCACGCTGACCAAGGACGCGGGAGACCCCTACGCCCAGGGCCTGCAGAAGCTGATTCGCACGCCCGCCGCCGAGCGCCGCATGGACCGGCTGCTGGTGGCCGCCGTCATCGAAGCCCGCTCCTGCGAGCGACTGTCCCTGCTGGCCGAAGGCCTCACCGACCCGGCCCTGGCGCGCTTCTACGGCGAGCTGGCCCAGTCCGAGGACGGCCATCAGTCCCTCTTCTACCGGCTGGCCGTCACTGCGTCCGAAGGCGACGAAACCAGCGTCAAGGCGCGGCTGGAGTGGATGCTGGAGCGCGAGGCGCAGGTCATCACCGACGTGGGGCTGCGCGCCGCCATCCACTGAGCCGTCACGGCCCCGTGGGCGCCCGCAGGCCCTGGGCCGGGCGATGCGCCACCGGCGCCGGTGAGGTGCCCTTCTCCAGCGGCCACGCCCAGGGCACGGCCACCGTGAGCAGGACGACCAGCACCGCGGTGAGCGGCGTGCCCAGGCGGAAGAAGTCCGTGAAGCGGTAGTGCCCCGGCCCGTACACGAGCACGCAGCTGGGCTCCAGCGGGGTGATGAACGAACAGCTGGCCGCCAGCGTCACCGCCATGGCGAAGGGCCGCGCGTCCACGCCGAGCTGCTGCGCGGCGTTGATGGCCACGGGCAGCACCACCAGCGCCGCGGCCTGGTTGCTCATCGGCGCGGACAGGACGATGGTCAGCACCATCAGCACCACCATCACCATGCGTGGGCCCCCCAATGCGCCCAGCGCCGCCACCCTGTCTCCCACGAACGCGCCCGCGCCGCTCACCTCCATGGCCAGCCCCAGCGCCATCATGGAGCCGATGAGCAGCACCACGCGCCAGTCCACGCGGAACGCGGTGCGCGGGTCCACGCAGCCAGTGGCAATCATCAGCAACATGCCGGTGAGGCCCGCCACCGACAGCGGCACCGCGTTCAGCGAGCCCGCCGCCAGCGCGCCCAGGAACAGCGCCACCGCCAGCAGCGCCTTGCCGTAGCGCGGCGGCTGGTACTCGTGGCCGCTGAGCACCGTCAGGTTGCCGCCCCGCGCCAGTTCGTCCACCCGGTCGCGCGCGCCGCGCAGCAGCAGCACGTCTCCCACCGACAGCGGCAGCATGGACAGCGAGCGCTCCCCGAAGGTGCGCCCCAGGAGCTGGAGCTTGGTGACGCGCTGGATGGCGGGCTTGCGGTGCAGGGCCAGCGCCACCAGGCCGTAGCGCTCCACGAAGAGCGTCTCCTTCAAGCTGCGCCCCACCAACGGGCTGTCGGGCGGCACGCTGGCTTCGATGAGGATGGAGTCCTTGTCGTGCAGCTCCTCGTCGGACAGCCGCACGTCCGGGCGGATCTGGATGCCGCGCAGGTCCTTCACCCGCAGAATCGCCTCGCGGTTGCCCTCGATGAGCAGCCGCTCGTCGCCGTGCAGCCGGTAACCCGGCACCGCGGACAGGGCCTCGCCGTCGCGGATGATGCCGATGACGCGCAGCCCCAGCCCCTCCGAGATGTCCCCCAGCTCCTTGCCCACGTAGCGCGAGTCCGGGGGCAGCACCGCCTCCGTGAGGTAGTCGCGCAGCGTCCAGTCCTCCATGGCACCGCGGCCCTCGCGCGCCGGCAGCAACCACGGCGCCAGCAGCACCACCCCGAGGATGCCGACAATCGCCAGCGGCAGCCCCACCGGCGCCAGCTCCGTCACGCCGATGCCCGGCATGCCCAGCCGCTGCATCGCCGCGGACATCACCAGGTTGGTGGAGGTGCCGTAGAGGAACACCATGCCGCCCAACATGGAGGCGTACGCCAGCGGCAGCAGCACCTTGCTCTTGGGCACCTTGGCGCGCTGGGCCGCGCCGATGGCCACCGGAAGGAAGGCCGCCGTCGTCACCGTGTTGGAGATGACAGAGGAGAAGGCCGCCACCGCCACCATCATCGCCATGACGAACGTCTGATGGCCGAAGCGGGCGAAGAAGGCCAACCGTTGACCCACCAACTGAACCACGCCCGTCGATGCGAGCCCCTGCGTCATCGCGAGCAGCGTGAAGATGAAGATGACAGTGTCGTTGCTGAACCCCTCGAACGCCTGCACCGGCGTGAGCACGCCGGTGAGCGCCAGCAGGCACACCACCACGAGCGAGCTGACCTCGATGGGAAGCGTGTCGAACGAGAACAGCACCAGCGCGACGACGACAACACCCAGGACGATGGCGATGGTCATAAGGCCCGCCCCAACCTGTATTCGCTGCGCTGATATGGCGAGTGCCGTGGCGCAGTGCGCCGTTTACTTCTGGATGACCGGCCGCTGATAAGTGGAATTAGGAGCGGCCTGTTCGGTACCAAGGCGGGTGACCGGTCGCGGGTTGCATTTATGCCCCCCTTCCAGAACGTTTGGGGCCTGTCTCCAGACCTGAACCACGAGGACGAATTCATGGCTTCGACGCAAGTTGCGGCGGAGGGCCAGCAGGCCCCCACGAAAAACCCCACGCTCCTGGCCTGGGTGGCCAAGATGGCCGAGATGACCCAGCCGGACAGCATCGTCTGGTGTGACGGGTCCGAGGCGGAGAAGAAGCGGCTGACGGACCAGGCGGTGAAGGAGGGCATCCTCATCCCGCTGAACCCGGAGAAGCGCCCCAACAGCTACCTCCACCGCTCCAACCCGAACGACGTGGCGCGCGTGGAGCACCTCACGTTCATCTGCACGCCGAACAAGACGGACGCCGGCCCGACGAACAACTGGATGGAGCCCGAGGCGGCCTATACCAAGCTGGGCAACCTGTTCACCGGGTGCATGAAGGGCCGCACCATGTACGTGGTGCCCTACGCCATGGGCCCCATCGGCAGCCCCTTCACCAAGCTGGGCGTGGAGCTGACCGACAGCATCTACGTCGTGCTGAACATGCGCATCATGGCGCGCATGGGGAAGCAGGCGCTGGACATGCTGGGTGACAGCGACGACTTCAACCGCGGCCTGCACAGCACCGGCGACGTGGACCCCGACCGCCGCTACATCTGCCACTTCCCCCAGGACAACACCATCTGGAGCTTCGGCTCCGGCTACGGCGGCAACGTGCTGCTGGGCAAGAAGTGCCTCGCGCTGCGCATCGGCAGCTACCTGGGCCGCGAGGAAAGCTGGATGGCCGAGCACATGCTCATCCTGGGCGTCACCAGCCCCAAGGGTGAGACCACGTACGTGGCCGCCGCCTTCCCGTCCGCGTGTGGCAAGACGAACTTCGCGATGATGATTCCGCCCCCCGAGTACAAGGGCTGGAAGATTGAGACCGTCGGTGACGACATCGCGTGGATGCACCCCGGCAAGGATGGCCGCCTGTACGCCATCAACCCGGAGGCCGGCTACTTCGGCGTGGTGCCCGGCACCAACTACAAGACGAACCCCAACGCGATGGAGTCCATCGCCAAGGACACCATCTTCACCAACGTGGCGCTGACGGCGGACGGCGACGTGTGGTGGGAGGGCAAGGACGGCGAGGTCCCCGACGAGCTCACCGACTGGCAGGGCCGCCCCTGGAAGAAGGGCAGCACGGAGAAGGCGGCGCATCCCAACAGCCGCTTCACCGCGCCCATGTCCAACAACCCGGCGCTGAGCCCCAAGGCCAACGACCCGATGGGCGTGCCCATCTCCGCGCTCATCTTCGGCGGCCGCCGCTCCAACACCGTCCCGCTGGTGCTCCAGGCCTTCAACTGGACCCACGGCGTGTTCCTGGGCGCCACCATGGGCAGCGAGACGACGGCCGCGGCCACCGGCAAGGTCGGCGTCGTGCGCCGCGACCCCATGGCCATGCTGCCCTTCTGCGGCTACCACATGGGTGACTACCTCCAGCACTGGCTGGACATGCAGAAGCACATCGCCCAGCTGCCGAAGATCTTCCAGGTCAACTGGTTCCGCCAGGACAAGAACGGCAAGTTCATGTGGCCGGGCTTCGGCGAGAACATGCGCGTGCTGGAGTGGATCGTGAACCGCGTCCACGGCCGCGTCCCCACCCAGGAGACGCTGCTGGGCTGGGTGCCCCGCGCCGACCAGGGCCTCAACCTCAATGGCCTGGACCTGGCCTCCGACGTGGTGACGGAAGTCACGTCCATCAAGGAGGACGAATGGAAGGCTGAGCTGAAGAGCCAGGAGGTCTTCTTCGAGCAGCTCGGCACCAAGGCGCCGGACGCGCTGATGCTCCAGCGCAAGCTGCTGATGGCGCGCCTGGACCACTGAGTCCCCGCCTGCCTGTCGCAGGCTGAACCCCCGGGGCCGCCTCCCGCTCGCACCGAGCGCGGTGGGCGGCCCCTCCATTTTTCACAGGAAGTAATAGTCAGCGCTTCGACCTTCCCGGAGCTCCGCGCTAGGCTCTCAGGTCATGAGACTGGCTTTCGTGTTGTCGGTGATTCTCGCGCTGGCGCCACCGGTGGCGTTCGCGCAGCGCGGAAAAAATGCAGCGGCCCTCATCAAGGACGGCGAGCGGCTGTACCAGGCAGGCAAGTACCGCGAGGCGGCGGATGCGCTGAAAAAGGCGCATGAAGCCCAGCCCCACCCGCGGCTCATCTACAACATCGCCATCTCCCTCGAGAACGCGGGAGAGCTGCGCGAGGCGGTGACCTGGTACCAGCAGTACGTCGGCGCCACCGACGGCACGGACCCGACGCTGCTCAAGCGCAGCGCGCGCAGCATCGACCGGCTGCGGGTGCTCATCGAGAAGGAAGACCAGGTCGCGGCCGCGACCAACGCCGAGCGCCAGCGGCTCCAGGACGAAGCGGACGCCGCGCGCCGGCAGGCGGAAGAAGAGCAGCTCGCGGCCCGCCGCGCCGAGGAGGAGAGCCGGCGCCAGCAGGAGGCGGAGCTGCAGCGCGCGTTGACGTCCTACAAGCGCCAGCGCATCGGCGCGTTCGCCGCGGCGGGCGTGGGCGCGGCGGGCGTGGTGGCGGGCGTGCTGTTCGGCATGCAGGCGCGCGACGCGCGTGAGCAGTTCGACGGCGCCACCCGGGTGGAGACCAAGGAGGAGTTCGCCGACAAGACGCGCAGCCGGGCGCTGCTGGCGGACGTCGGCTTCGGCGTGGGACTGGCCGGTGTCATCACTGCCATCGTCCTCTACCCGAAGGATGGCCCCCCGGTTGCGGGGGAGATTCGAGTCACGATGGCGCCCAAGGGCGCCGGAGCAGGAATGGCGGTGAGCTTCTGATGCGCGCGCTGCGATTGATGATGACGGGAAGCACCCTGCTGATGGCCGGGTGCAGCTTCACCACCGCCAGTGGACTGACCGAGTGCGAGACGTCCTCGGACTGTGAAACCGCGCAGGTGTGCACCGCTGGCTACTGTCTGCCGCAGCCAGAGGGCTGTGGAGTGGTCTACGGCCCGGCCTCCGCGGCCAACGCCATTCCCCTGGGCGCCACGGTGCCGCTGAGCACCTCCGACGGCCCGGACGAGTCCGAGGTGCAGGCGCTCAACGCCATCAAGCTGGCGCTGGACGAAATCAACCAGCGGGAGGGCGTCAATGGCCGGCCCTTCGTCCTCCACATCTGCGACACGCGCTCGGAGCCGAACCGCGCCGCCGAGCAGGCCCAGTGGCTGATGCGCGAGCGCCAGGTGCCGATGATCTTCACCTCCAGCAGCGCCCAGGCGCTCGCGGTGTCCTCGTTCACCGTGCCCAACGGCGTGCTGATGATGACGTACAGCGCCACCAGCCCGGACCTCGCCGCCATCAACGACCAGAACGGCACCACGGCAGGCCTCGTCTGGCGGACGGCCCCGTCCGACGTGCTGCAGGGCCGCATCATCGGAGACCTGCTCCAGGGCAACATCCTGGTGAACGGCGCCCCGCTCTACGACAGCATCTCCAAGGTCGGCATCAGCTACGTGAATGACGCCTACGGGCAAGGCCTCTTCGGCGTGACGCTGGGGCGCATCGACGCCACCCAGCGGACCGTGACGTCCGCCCAGTACACCCGCAACAGCGCCGACGTCTCCAGTGTGGTGCAGCACATCACCACCAGTCTGCCGGATGTCGAGGTCCTCATCGGCTTCTCCGAGGACAACGCGCGCATCATCAACCAGACGGCCACCGCGGGCCGGAACACCCAGCGGTGGTTCTTCACCGACGCCGGCAAGGACCGGGGCCTCTTCACCTCGCTGGGCGCCAACGAGGCGCTCGTGGACGATGCCTACGGCACGTCTCCGGCGCAGGCCCGTCCAGACCTCGTCTATCAGCTGTTCGCCCAGCGCTTCCGCTCCGCCTTCAACCAGACGGACCCGGGGCAGTACTCCTTCACCGCGCACGCGTATGACGCCATGTACCTGGTGGCGCTCGGCGCCGCGTACGCCGCCGGTCCCGACGTCAACACCCCGCAAGCCATCACCGGCGCGCGCATTGCGGATGGCCTGGCGCTCGTGACGCCGGGCGAGGCAGGCACGTCCCTGAACTACAACCTGGGCACGGAGGGCTTCGCGGGCGCTCGCGCGGCCATCCGCAATGGACAGGTCATCAACGTGACGGGCGCCAGCGGCAACCTCGACTTCGACGCCACGGGCGAGGCGCCGTCCGAGTACGAGCTGTTCCGCGTGAAGGACGGCGGGTTCCAGACGGTGCAGCTCATCGCGCCGCCCACGGAGTGACGTGACGGGGCCTCAGGGCCCCAACGTCCGCGCGAGCACCTCGACGGCGGCGGCGAAATCCTCGGGCTGGGGCAGCAGCGACAGCACGAGGAAGGCGCCGCCGCCGAAGTCGTAGAAGTAGCCCGGCTGCACCCGCACGCCCGCGTCCAGCAGGGCCAGGCAGGTGGCCTCCTCGCCGGGCGCCCTCGGAATCCGCACCACCGCGCTCCACCCGCCCTCCGCCGGCACCACGTCCCAGCGGGCGTCGCGAGGCCGGGCCGCGAGCAGGCGCTGGCGGTTGCCCCTCACCCGCTCCAGCACCGCCGCCTGGAAGCGCGGCGCATGGGCCAGGAGCGCGGGCAGGGCCCGCTGCACGGGCGTGCCCACGGGCAGGTACGTGTCCCCCACCCAGTCCAACCGGGCCAGCGCCTCGTCACGGAGCGCCGCGGGCCCGCCCACGTGCGTCCACGCCAGCTTGAGCCCGGGCAGCCCCGCGGACTTGGAGAGGCCGGAGAGGGCGAAGGTGAGCATCGGCAGCGCGCGCCCCGCCACGGTGGCCACGCGCCCGGGCGCAGGCGCCCATGCGAAGGGCGAGAAGACTTCGTCGCAGACGAGCGCCAGTTGGCGGCGCGCGCACACGTCCGCCAGCGCCGCCAGTTCACCTTCGTGCAGGAAGTGGCCAGTGGGGTTGCCGGGGTTCACCACCAGCACCGCGCGGGTGCGCGCGTCGCACGCCGCAGCCACCTCCCCCGCGTCCAGGCCGAAGCCATGCGCGCGCGGCAAGGCGTAGGAACGCGTCTGGACGCCCTCCAGGCGCGCGAGGTGCTCGAAGAGGGGGTAGCAGGGGGCCGGGACGAGAACGTTGTCCCCTGGCTCGCACAGGAGCTTGAAGAGCCAGCCGTAGGCTTCACTGGTGCTGGAGGTCAGCAGCAGGTGCGCTTCGGAGACCTGGGCGCCCCGCGCCGCGAAGTCCGCCACCAGCGCCTGTCGCGCGGAGGCGAGCCCCAGGGACTCGGGTTCGTAGGTGAAGGCGTCGTCGGGGGCCAGGAGCGCCGCGTCCGGCAGGGGCAACCCCACACGCGTGGGGTTGGATTCCGTCAGGTCCAGGAGGGGGCATCCGCTGGCGCGCAGCCTCTCGAGCGCCCGTGCCAGCGGGTTGGGGGTCCGTGCGAAGTCCGTTCGCGCGGAGAAGCGGCTCACAGGCCCGTTTGCAGCATGGCGTTCGCGACACGACGAATCAGGTCGCGGCGAACCTCCTTGCGGCAGTGCTCGATGGCCTTGTCGTGAGGCCGGGGAAGTTGAGGGTCGCGCGCGCGCAGAGCGGTCCGGAGCACGAGTTCCACCTTGGAGGGCTCGATGTGAAAGAGCCGAGGCCCTTCCTTTTGCAGGAAGTAGGAAAGCCCCCTCTGGTCGATGAGCTTCTTGTAGAACCGCCGGACGTCCGCGAGGAACGTGAGATCGATGATGTCCGCCATTCGTGAGGCGTTCTCGCGCGGAAAAAACGGCACGTCCATTTCACGGCCGCATGTCCCGAAAACTTGCGCGACCTGTAGCACTGGCCCTCGGAACGAAACGCGCCGGAGGCCGATTTTCCGGCCTCCGCGCGCTCAGGGCAGCAGCGGCCGCAGCGCGCGGCGAAACGCGGCATGGCGGCGCCGCGCGTCGGGAAGATAGGGCACCGGTCCCAGCACCGGGACGCCGTGCCGCGCCTCCAGGAGCCGCCGGTTGTCGCGCTCCGAAACATCCTTCGCGGATGTCCCGCGCGACAGCAGCACGGCCCGCACGGGAATGCGGCGCGCGGCCAGCGCCTGGAGCGACAGCGCGGTGTGGTTGAGCGTGCCCAGGCCCGCGCGCGCCACCAGCAGCACCGGCAGGCGCAAGGTGGCGATGAGGTCGATGACGTCGTGCTTCGAGTCCAGCGGCACGAACAGGCCCCCTGCCCCCTCCACCACGGCGTTGCCCCCGCGCAGCCGACGCCACGCGGCCAGCGTGACGTCCCAGTCGGGCTCGCGTCCCAGGCGGCTGGCGGCCACGCCGGGGGCCACGGGCAGGCGGAAGCGGTGAGGACACACGTCATCCACGCTCAGCGAGCTGCCCGCCGCCGCGCGCAGGGCCAGCGCGTCCGCGGGTGCACGCAGGGACGCGCAGCCGCTCTCGTAGGGCTTGAAGCCCTGGGGCCGCAGCCCCGCGTCCGCCAGCAGCGACAGGAGCGCGCACGACGCCTGCGTCTTCCCCACGCCGGTGTCCGTGCCCGTCACGAAAATCTGGAACGGCTTGCCACGCTCAGCCACGGCGGACTCCCACGGTGCGCAGCGCCTCCAGCGCCAGGTCCACGTGGCCCACGGTGTGGGAAGCGGACAGGCAGAAGCGCAGGCGGCTGGTGCCCTCGGGGACGGTGGGCGGGCGGATGGCCTTCACCAGCACGCCCGCCTCGCGCAGACGGCGCGCGGCGTCCAGCGCTCGCTCGGGCTCGCCGAGGATGATGGGGAACACGGCGCTGCGAGGCTCGGCGCGCACGCCCAAGCCGCGCAGGCCGTCCGCGAAGCGGCGGATGTTGCGCCACAGCCGCTCGCGCAGGTCCGGGTCCCCCTCCACGGCGTCCACGGCGGCCTCGGCGGCGCCGCACAGGTGCGCGGGCAGCGCGGTGGAGAAGACGAAGGGCCGCGCGCGGGATACCAGCAGGTCCGCCACCTCGCGTGAGGTCGCCACGTACGCGCCCATGACGCCCAGCGCCTTGCTCAGCGTGCCCATGCGCAGGTCCACCGCGTCTTCCAACCCCAGCTCATCGCAGAGGCCCGCTCCGCGTGCGCCCAGCACGCCGGTGGCATGCGCTTCGTCCACCATCAGCGCGGCGCCGTGGGCCCGGCACGCGGCGACGATTTCGCGCAGCGGGGCCACGTCTCCGTCCATGGAGAAGACGGTGTCCGTCACCACCAGCTTGCGGCGCGCGGGCGTCTCCGCCAGGGCGCGCGAGAGCGCCTCCACGTCCGCGTGGGGATAGACGCAGACGCGGGCGCGTGACAACCGGCAGCCATCCACGAGCGAGGCGTGGTTGAGGGCATCGGAGAAGACGGCGTCCTCGGGCCCCACCAGCGCGGGGATGATGCCGGTGTTGGCGGCGTAGCCACTGTTGAACAGGCGCACGGCCTCCGCGCGCTCGAAGGCGGCCAGCCGCGTTTCCAACCGGTGATGCGCGGCGGTGTCGCCCACCACCAACCGGCTGGCACCGGTGCCCACGCCGTAGCGCTCCACGGCGACCAGCGCCGCGGCACGCACGGTGGGTGACGCGGCCAGCCCCAGGTAGTCATTGGACGAGAAGTTGACGAGCGTCTCGCCCCCCACGCGCACCACGGGCCCCTGGGGAGAATCCAGGGGCTCCAGATAGCGACGCAGGCCGCGCTCGGACAGGGCCTCCAGGTCCTCCCGGGCCCACGCCGCCGCGACGGCTTCATCACTCACGGTGGGCTCAGCCTTCCTGACGCGGCTCCAGAGGGCGGATTCCCGCCTTCTCCAGCAGGGCCATGTCCTGGGTGTACTCGGGGTTGCCGGTGGTGAGCAGCTTCTCGCCGAAGAAGAGCGAGTTGGCGCCCGCCATCATGCACAGCAGTTGCGCCTCTTCGTTCATCTGCTGCCGGCCTGCGGACAGGCGCACCATGGACTGGGGCATCAGGATGCGCGCGGTGGCGATGGTGCGCACCATGTCCACCGTCTCCACGCGCTGCTGCTCCTGGAGCGGCGTTCCCTCCACGGCCACCAGCGCGTTGATGGGCACCGACTCCGGGTGGTGCTCCTGGTTGGCCAGGGTGCGCAGCAGGTTGCAGCGGTCATCCACCGACTCGCCCATGCCGATGATGCCGCCGCAGCACACGGAGATGCCGGCGTCGCGCACGCGGTTGAGCGTGCGCAGGCGGTCTTCATAGGTGCGGGTGGAGATGATGTCGCCGTAGTGCTCGGGCGACGTGTCCAGGTTGTGGTTGTACGCGGACAGGCCGGCCTCGCGCAGGCGCTTCGCCTGGCTCTCGGAGAGCATGCCCAGGGTGGCGCACGCCTCCATGCCCAGCGCGCGCACGCCGCGCACCATCTCCAGCACGCTGTCGAACTGCGGACCGTCCTTCACCTCGCGCCACGCGGCGCCCATGCAGAAACGGGTGGCTCCGGCGGCGCGGGCCTTGGACGCGGCATCCAGCACGTCCGGCACGGCCATCAACTTCTCCGCCTTGACGCCCGTCTTGTAGCGAGCCGCCTGCGGGCAGTACGAGCAGTCCTCCGGGCAGCCGCCCGTCTTGATGGACAGCAGCGAACAGAGCTGGACCTTGTTGTCCACGAACACGGCCCGGTGGACCGTCTGGGCCTTGTGCACCAGGTCCAGCAGCGGGAGCTCGTAGAGGGCCCTCACCTCCGACAGCGACCAGTCATGGCGCACATCCACGCCCGCCGGTGGCGGCGCGGCGACGTGGGCGTGACCGGAGAACTCGCTCTCGCTGGAGACAGTGGCGGTATCGGGCATGGGCTCCTCTACGGACGGATGAGGGCCCGAACGTGCGTGGACCCCGGAAAGTTGTCAACGCCCGCGAGCAGGTTGGTTGACGACTCTCCAGGGTCCATCTCCCCCCAAGAGGGGCTCAGCGTGTCAGCTGACGCGCGGCACTAGACGTGGACGCGGCGGCCCCTGCCTGCCAGGCCCACCAGGAACAACACCAGGAGTGCGCCCAGGACGGAGAACAGGAGTCCCGTCGGGTGCAGGTCGAAGATGCGGCCATCACTGCGGAAGAGCGAGGCGACGAAACCGCCCACGAAGGAGCCGGCGATGCCCAGCAGCGTGGTGGCGAGGAGCCCCATCGACTGGTTGCCCGGCATGAGCGCGCGGGCAATCAGACCCGCGAGAAGGCCAATGACCAGAAACGCGATAATCCCCATGACTACCTCCCTTGCTTGTTTAGCGACGCAGGGTGCGACGCCCACCTGGGAGCAAACCTGGGTTGCCCCACCCGTTCGTACAACTTGGCACCGGGGGGCTTGACATGGCGCCTGCCTGCTCTGCGGGCATGCCTGCCTGCAAGGTCGCAAAAACGTCAGGGTTCCGCGCTATTCACCCAACCCATGGCGAAGGCGAAGACGCACTACACCTGTCAGGCGTGTGGATACAAAACGGCGAAGTGGCTCGGGAAGTGTCCGGACTGTGGCGCGTGGAGCTCCCTGCTGGAGGAGACGGATCCGAAGGCGGATGAACGACGTCCGGCCTGGGGTGCCTCGGGCGGTTCGGCGCGGCCCATGCTGCTCAAGGAAGTGAGCGGCGAGACGGAGACGCGCCGGCGCACGGGCATCGCCGAGTTCGACCGCGTGCTGGGCGGCGGCGTGGTGAGTGGGTCCATCGTGCTGCTGGGTGGCGATCCGGGCATCGGCAAGTCCACGCTGCTGCTGGCGGCGTTGGACAGGCTGGCGCGTCACGGACCGGTGCTCTACGTCTCCGGTGAAGAGAGCCTGCGACAGACGAAGATGCGCGCCGAGCGGCTCCGGGTGGAGGGAGACGCCATCCACCTGTTCGCGGAGACGGACGCGGAGCGGGTGCTGACGGCAACGGAGGCGTTGAAGCCCCAGGCGCTGGTGGTGGACTCCATCCAGACCATGTACCTGCCGGAGCTGGGCAACGCGCCCGGCAGCATCACCCAGGTGCGCGAGGTGGCGGGCCGGCTGATGGCCTACGCGAAGCGCACGGGGGTGCCCACGTTCCTGGTGGGCCATGTGACGAAGGAAGGTTCCATCGCGGGCCCGCGCGTGCTGGAGCACATGGTGGACACGGTCCTCTACTTCGAGGGCGAGCGGGGTCACCCGTTCCGAATCCTGCGCGCGCACAAGAACCGCTTCGGCTCCACGAACGAGATTGGCGTTTTCGAGATGAAGGGCGCGGGGCTGGTGGAGGTGTCGGACCCGTCCGCCCTCTTCCTGTCGGAGCGGCCGGTGGGCAAGTCCGGCAGCGTGGTGACGAGTACGCTGAACGGCACGCGCCCACTGCTGGTGGAGGTGCAGGCGCTGGTGGCGCCCACGGGCTACGGCACCGCGCGGCGCACGGCGATTGGCGTGGACGGCAACCGCGTGGCGCTGCTGGCGGCGGTGCTGGAGAAGAAGGAGGAGATTCCGCTGGTGGGCTGTGACTTGTTCGTCAACGTGGCGGGCGGCATGCAGCTCACGGAGCCGGCGTGTGACCTCGCGGTGTGCGCGGCGCTGGTGAGCAGCCTCCAAAACCGGCCGTTGGACCCGAAGACGCTGGTGCTCGGCGAAGTGGGCCTCGCCGGAGAGGTGCGCGCGGTGGGGCAGGTGGAGCCGCGACTGGCGGAGGCCGCGAAGATGGGCTTCCAGCGCGTGGTGCTGCCCGCGGGCAGCGCGCGGCGGCTCGAAGACGCCGGTCCGAAGATGAAGATTGTCGGCGTGGAGACGCTCGGCGACGCGCTGGTCGCGATGTTCGACTGAGCCGACGCGGGCACAGCGTTGGCGGCAACGGATAACCTGGGAGCGGGCACCGCTGAATGGCGGGATGCCCATCCCGGGGGACCTCCATGCTGCTTCGATGGGCGCTGCTGCCACTCCTGTTCTTCGCCGTGAGCTGTTCGGCCTCTCGCCGCGTGCGTCTCGACATCGGCGATGAGGCGCCCATCCTCGTCGCACCTCCGGACGCGACAGAGGCCAATCTACGAGCTTCCCAAGTAGAGGCGGGGGCGTTTCAAGAAGCGCTGGCGAGACTCGCCTGGGACGTGCGGCCCGCTCGACAGCCACTGAATCACGCACGACTCCTGATGGGCGTACCTCGGCGCAGCGGCGTGTACTGGTACGAGGGCCGCAGCCAGAGGCTCATCCCCCAAGACGAAAGCGACCAAGGTCCTCGCTTACGAATGTCGTACGCGGATGACGAACTCACGCGAGCGTACGGCCAGTGGTGTCACCGCAAGGGCCAGTCTCGCGATTGCCTGCGCCTCCTGGACGAAGGGCCGCTCATTGCGAGCGACGGCAAGTACGCGTTGGCCATGGCCATCGCCATGGACTCGGTCTGGGAGGAGACCGCCGAAGCGTTGGAAGGCATGACGGACCCGCAGGCCGTGATGGCAACGGTGACAGCGTCGGTGAGCATGTATCTGCTTCTCTGGGCGCTGCCGGAGCCCACGAGCAAGGGAGTCGCAGCGCTCATCACCGCGACCGCCATTGCCTATCTGGGAGTCGACATGGTGTGGCGGCTGCTTGACGGATGGGTGTCACTGGTCCGAACGGTGGACCACGCCACTACGTTCGAGCAACTCAGCGAAGCCGGCGAGTCCTATGGAGAAGTCCTTGGCGTGAATGCAGCCCGGGTCTTCGTCATGCTGGCCACTGCCGCCATTGGAAGCACCGCGGGGTTCGCGGCAAAGTCCTCGTCGCTGCCCAACTCCGCACGGGCAGCCCTCGCCATCGAATCCCAGGCAGGGCTTCGATTCGCGTCCATTGGCAACGTGGGCTCGGTGGCGATGACCGCTGAGGGTTTTACCGTGGCCCTGGCCCCCACCGCCGTGGCCATGTCGACGCAGGACTCTTCAAAACGCTGGACGCACCAGCACCATCTCGCCACGAACAAGAACAGCGTGTCCACGGCACGCGGTGGCCCCTGGACACCGAGATTCGAGGAGTTCTTCAAGAAGGCGGGGATGGAGCTGAAGGACCCAGAGAACATCGTTCCCGTTCAGGGACATCATGGACCACACCCACAGGAGTATCATGCGTTGGTCTTCGCGAGACTCCGTGATGCAACCCGAGCATGCCGCACCGTGGAGTCCTGTCGGAAGGCGCTGACCTCGGCGCTCAACGAAATGGCAGAGGAAGTCATCACGCAGGGAACAGAGCTCAACAGGCTCGTGACCCGGGGCAAGTAACGGTAAGACTCCGCCATGGCACATCGCTACTTCGCGCTGTCCGAAGACGTCCAGCCAGGGCACTGGTACCTGGGTGAGCCTCGACGTGCCGTGACGCACGAAGAGGCAGACGCTTGCGAGTTCACTGCGGGAAGGCCCATCTCCATCCAGGGCCGCATGAAAGTCCCCGTTACCGCGACAGGCCGGCCATTGGACTTTTCGACCGCGGGAATCAGCGCCACCCCCATCGTCCACGTCAAGGTGGCAACCCGCCTCTCGGAGCTGGCACCCGACGACGTGCAGTTCATCCCCGTGGACGTCGAAGGCCAGCCGGACCAGTACCTCATCCTCGTAGCGACGAAGCTCATTCGGTGCATTGACCCGAACGCGACCAGGGAAGTCCGCTACTGGAAGCCGGAGCACGGCCAACCCGAGCGAGTGGGCGAATACCGCTCCGTCGCGGGCCTGCGCATCGACCCGGGCCTTGTGGGCGATGCCAAGCTGTTCCGGACATGGGGCTGGGACATCGCCCTGATTGTCTCTGAGGACCTCAAGGTGGCCATCGAGCAGGAACAGACCACGGGCGCACGCTTCACCGAGGTGTAGACCGGTCTTCCTGAAGGATTTCACCAAGTGACCCAGCGCCCCAGCAACCCTGTGCTTGCTTACAGAAGTCTTCCCAAACAGTGCTCCGGGAAACTGCCTTCTTGAGGTGCTGACATTCTCAGCCTCCTCGTCAGTCAGACGCATGGCTCACCGGCTGCTCCACGGCCTGAGCAACAGGCGAAGCGCTGAAACGGCCCCCCCATGGAGACCTCACCTGTGGCTTCCAGCTCGCGCGCCGTCTCCGCGACGTTCGGTCCCTGAACGGGCCTCTACTTCCACCACCCCGGCGTTTCCACCAGCGGACACTGCGCTCGATGTCGCCAACGTCACGATGGACGGCATCGCCATCCAGGAGGGCGCGGGCCGCAACCTGCCGGTGATGGCCTTCGACAGCGTCCGCCTGGGTACGGCCACGCTGTCAGCTCCGAGCGGCCTCAAGGCGGTGGTCTCGGCGACGGACGTGTCCCGGACGTGGAACAGCATCAGCGGCGCCACCGTCGATCACGTCTACCGCGCCACTTCCAAGGAGCTCCGCGCGGCGCGGCCGAACATGCTGCTCACCTTCCCCGTCGGGTGGCTCAACAGCAACTTCGCCAGCAACGCGGACCCGTGGTTCGCCAATCTGGCGCCGTACCTGGACCAGAGCAACATCATGTCCAACGAGATGATTGGTCCGTGGGACGGCTGGCAGTCCTGGTTCACGTCCGCGCTCTACGGCGAGTCCGGCAACCGGCCGACGTCCGTGTCCTCCAGCCTCCAGGGCTGGGCCGGCACGGGCATCCCGAAGGCGAAGCTGGGCATGGGCATCCCCGTCTACGGCATGGCGTGGCGCAACATCACCGGCCCCTACCAGGACTTCACCCACTGGTCCGACTCCGTCGGCAGCGACAACTCCTTCACGTACAAGAAGATTCAACAGCTCTCCGCGTCGGGCACGTACCGCTGGGACGCGATGGCGGCGGCCAGCTACGTCACGTTCAACACGCCCGTGGAGGACTGCACCGTGCGGTGGAGTTCCTATGGCAGCCCGGAGGCCATCGCCGCCAAGGGCGCCTCCGCCCGCGACAACGGCGTCGGCGGCACCATCATCTGGACCATCAACCAGGGCTGCACCAACCCCACCACCGGCGCCAACCCGCTGCTGGACGCGGTGAAGGGCGCCTTCCTCCAGTAACCACACCCGGAGGGAGCGCATCCAAGTCACACGGACACGCTCCCTCCCGAGGTACCGCGAGTCAGGCCTACGGCCGGGGCATCACGGCGTAGCGCAGCAGCACGACGCCGTTGGCGTAGACCTTGGTGGACTTCAGGTCCAGGTCCACCACCTGCTTCAGCGAGGACGCCAGCAGGATGCCCGAGCCGAGTATCAGCGGGTTCATCTTGAGCAGGACCTCGTCGACCAGCCCCTCGGCGAGCAGCAAGCCGGCGAGCGCGCCACCACCGCTCAGGTAGATGTCACCGCCCTCCTGCGCCTTCAGACGCCGGACCTCGCCCACCGCGTCGTCCGACACCAGCTTCACCCGCGGATTCGGGCTCTCCTTCATCGTGCGGCTGAAGACGTAGGTGTCCATGTTCGGATAGGGGTCCGTCACCCCCACCTTGAGGCCGCCGTCATACGTGCGCCGCCCCATGAGCACCGTCGCATAGGTCGCCAGCGACGCGACGTAGTCCGCGACGTGCTCGCTGTCCTTGATGAGGCGGTCCTGCATGAAGGCGCCGTACGTATCGTCCTCGTGGGCGATGAAACCGTCGACGCTGGTGGCAACGTGGTACTTGAGCTTTCGCATACGTGTTCTCCATGCCGCGCGCGCAATGGCGCCGGTCATTCAGGTTCAGGAAGACGACTGGGAAACACAGCGGGGACCCACGCATCCGGACAAAAGCCCACGTCATCGCCACGGCACATCGGCCGGAGCGGCAAGGGCAATCACGGAAGCCTGGGTTAGCGAGCGAAGGTCATGGGACAGCGCCGTGAGGCGCCACATATAAAGTACGCACACGAACGCGCCCTCGGCAACCCCCATCCGAGCAGGCAGCAGCACACAGCCGCGCCCCCGCGAGGGAGACGAGGCTCGATTAGAGTCCCGCCCCGGACATGCCCCACGTTGCCCCACACACTTCGCGATGGCGTGACGCGCTGGGCTCGCTCTCCGCACGGCTGCTGGTGGCGTTCCTCGTGCCCACCCTGCTCTTCGTCGCGGTGGCGGGCACCGCCGTCTACCAGCTCGCGCGCGTCATCCTGGAAGAAGAGCTGGGCACCAGCCTCAGCGGCATCGCCGCCGCCACCGCCACCCAGGTCCATGGCGAGCGGCTGCTGACCATCGAACCCGGCGACGACGTGGCGAGAACCCGCACGTGGCGCAACTTCGTCCGCACCTTCGAGAACATCGCGGAGGCCAGTGGCGTGCGCCGCGTCTACGCCGTGGACACGCAGGGCCGGATGCGCGTGGACGTCGGGGGCGGACTCCCGGTGGGCGCGGAGATGCCGGAGCTGGCGCGCGACAGGCTGGAGCTCACCCGTGTCTTCGCCGGGGAGCGCGCCGCCAGTCAGGTGCTCTTCACCGGCTCGGACGGACAGCGCTACAAGACGGGGTATGCGCCCATCCTGTACGAGGGCCGCGTGGTGGGCGCCGTGGGGGTGGAGGCCAGCGCCGCCTTCTTCGGTCCCCTGCAGCGACTGTCACGCACCTACGCCATCATGGGCGCGGTGGCGCTGAGCGCGCTCGCCGTCATCGCGTTGGTGACGGCGCGCGGTCTGGCCCGGCCGCTGCGGCGGCTGATGGCGTCCGCGCTGCGAATCGGCCGGGGCGACCTGACGACCCCGGTGCCACCGGAGCCCACGCTGGAAATCGGCGTCCTCGCGCGCGAGCTGGAGGACATGCGCGGCGCCCTGGAGAGCCGGGACCGTCAGTTGAAGATGATGCTCGCGGGCGTGGCCCACGAGGTGCGCAACCCCATTGGCGGCATCGCGCTCTTCTCCGGAATCTTGAAGGAGGACCTCCAGGCCGGCGCCCACGCCGACGCGGGCGCGCACGTGGAGCGCATCCAACGCGAGGTCACCTACCTCCAGCGCATCGTCGAGGACTTCCTCGCCTTCGCCCGCGAGCAGCCCCTGGCCCGCGCGCCCGTGGAGGCCCCCACCCTGCTCTCCGTCGTCTGCGAGCTGATGGCCGCCGAGGCCAGCGCCCGCGACGTCACAGTGGACATCGACGCCTCCCCCGCGGTGCTGGAAGCCGACGGCAGCCTGCTCACCGCGGCGCTGGTCAACCTGGTGAAGAACGCGGTGCAGGCCTCTCCCCCGGGCGGGCGCGTGCAGGTGTCCGGCGCGTCCAACGACGGCCACTACACCATCCAGGTCCGCGACACGGGCCCTGGCGTGCCCGGCACGGCGCGCGAGCGCATCTTCGAGCCCTTCTTCACCACGCGCGAGAAGGGCACCGGCCTGGGCCTGCCACTGGCGCACAAGATTGCGCTCGCACACGGCGGCGCGCTGCGGCTGGACTCGGCGCCGGGAGACACGCGCTTCATCCTCACGCTGCCGCTGGGTGGGAAGCCGGGCCACGGCGCTTCCGTCACCCCGCCGCGTTGAACTGCCGCGCCATCCGCGCCACGTCGTCGGAGACGACCCTCAGCGTGTCGGTGGCCTCCTGTGTGGACTCCAGCCGCTTCAGCGTGGCGTCCATGAGCTGCGACAGGTCTGCGATGGCGTCGAAGATTTGCGTGAAGCCGGCATCCTGCTGCGTCACCGCGGCGGCAATCTGCCGGGCCGCGGTGGAGTTCTCCTGGGCGATGCGAGACAGCTCCCGCAGCGAGTCCCCCGACGCCCGCATCTGGTCCAGGCCCGTGCCAATGGTCTGCACGCCGGCCTCCCCCATCTTCGCCGCGTCGCGGATGCCCGTGCTGACGTCCTGGAGGATGCCGCGGATGCGCCGCGTGGCCTGGATGGACTGGTCCGACAGGCCGCGAATCTCGCGGGCCACCACCGCGAAGCCCCGCCCCTGCTCGCCCGAGCGCGCCGCCTCGATGGCCGCGTTGATCGCCAGGAGATGGGACTGGTCCGCCAGGTCCTTCACCGTCTCGGTGATTTCGCCAATCTGCGTGGTGCTCTGGGCCAGCCGCGTCAGCCGTTCCTGGATGCCGTCCACCACGCGGCGGATGTCCGCCAGGCCGTTGAGACTCCGCTCCACGGCGGCCTCGCCCTGCTGTCCCAGGGCCTCCGAGCGGCGGGCCACTTGAAGCACCTCCTCCGCTCGCTCGACGGCCATCAGCGACGTGCGCCGAATCTCCTCCGACGTCATCTGCGCCTCGTGCAGCGCGGACGCCTGACGGACCAGGCTCTGCTGGTGCTCATCGTGCGACTCCCGGAGGTGGCGTCCCGCGCCGCTCAGCCGCGTGGCGGAGGCATTGAGCGACAGGGGCAACTGCCGCAGGCGGACGAGCACCGCGTTCATGCCAGCCGACAAGTCCCCCATCTCATCCGTGGACACCCAGGCGGGCGAGACGACGCGCCCCGCGGACAGTGACTCGATGGCCACACCCACCGCGCCCGCCGCGTGCGCCTGGCGGCGCGCCAGCATCCAGGTGGTGACGGCGGGAATCGCCAGCAATCCGCCCACCCAGGCCAGCCCGAACGCCAGCTCACCCGCCAGCATGCCGCCCATGCCCATCAGCGTCTCCGCCGAGCCGTGCGCGCCCTCCGCCACCAGCGCATTGCGCAGTTCGTCCCGGACGCCTTGCAGCTTCACCAGCACCACGCACCCGCTCAGCACCAACGCGCAGAGGCTGGAGCCAATGAAGGTGACGGGCATGAACCAGGCCTGCCGCGGCCAGAAGAAGCCGCCGCCCTTGAGCGCCAGCGTCGGGTCCTTGCGCTGCTCCTCCAGCGCCAGCGGCAACAGCAACCGCTCCAGCGTGACGCTGATGGGAAAGCCCAGCACCACGCCGAAGCAGATGCCGATGAGCGTGCCCACCACGACCAGGGACAGGTCCTTCTTCCACAGCAGGCACACGTGGAGGCTGAACCAGAGGCCTCCCAGCGACCATGCGCCCCACGAGGCTGCGACCGCGGCGCGCCACGGCAGGCGCAGGATTCGCTCCAGCCGCGCGCCGGGCACGTCCTCCGGCCGCTCCCGCAGCGCGCCGTTCACCAGCACGTGCATCACGAACGCGGGATACGCGATGCCCAGGCCCACGATGATGGGTGGCAGCACCCACGCCACCGCAATCAGGCCCGACCAGCCCGCCACGCCCATGGCCATGCCATTGAGATATGCGGCGATGGGCGCCACCGGCAGCACCCACAACATGAACACCTTGAGCGCACGTCCCCGGTACTCCTGGATGACCTTGTCTGCGGCATTCATGTGGCACATCCCCCCGAGGCCATGGGCTCACACCCCGAGGGCAGAGCCGGAAGTCCTCACCCGCAAGTACGGCACTCTCCGCGCGAAGCGGACAGGCGGGTCATCCGGAAGCTGCCGCCTTCCGGACAGAGCACATGAAACACGGGGCCCGTGAGCCCCCGCCGGGCCTCGAGGTGTGCGGGAGGCGCACCAGAGGGCTGTGCGCTGGTGTCGCGCGATTCAGTCGTTGCAGCACGCGTGGAGCGCGGCGGCATACATCTGCAGCGACTTCCTGGCCGCTGCCTGGACGCGGGAGGGCTCGCCGGTGTCCGCGTCGGTGGACAGCTTGATGATTTCCAGCGCCTCCTCCGGGTGCTGGTCGTCATAGCGCGCGTGAACCTTGAGCCACATCATCGAATGCGCGTCGATGCGCGCGCCGTCCTCGGCATAGGCGCGGAAGGGCTCCACCACCTCCCGCGTCCACACGCCGGTGATGCCTTCCACCGCCCAGTTGGACGCGGCCACGCCTTCGGCCAGTGTCCCGTGCGCGCAGGTGTCGAGCAGGAACTCATGCAGCGCTCGCACCTCCGGCAGGGGGCGCAGGGTGAAGACATCTTCCGGCGCCAGGCCGATTCCGCGCATCCAGTCGATGAACCACTCCGCATGCTTCGCCTCCACGCCCAGGTTCTGCAGCAGCCAGCGGCGGGCACTCGCGTCGCCGGGACGCTGGCCGTAGGTCGTCTTCGCCAGCGACAGGCCCATGTATTTGGGGAAGGACTCGACGATGAGGAAGAAGTGGGACAGCACCCGCCGCCAGTGACGCAGCGGTGGACGCTGGCCGTCAGCCGTCGCGCGGAACAACGGAGGCCAGCAGGCCGCGTTCCACTCGTCGCGCACGGACTCCAACATCGACTCCAGCCAGCGCGGGTGCGCGGTGGGCGTGAGCACAGGGGGACTGTAACGGTGGGGCGCGGCGGACGACATGGGCACGGCTCCTGGCTTCCCGACGGGTGACAGGCCGGCATGGCCTCCCTCACCCGCCCAAGCAGGACGGCATGGTTGCAATCGCTTTCCAGCGGCACCATCGACCCAAAGGCAATCAGGCCGTGTTTCCCATATTTTGTTTCAAATCCGGGTGCGGGCGCGCGCGCTCGGTCCGCGAAGCCACAGTGCCCCTGACCACGAGGCCGTGCGCGCTTCCGCTTTCGAGCGCTTCAGGGCGCGGAGGCCACCACGCGCCGGGCCTTCGCCAACATGCGGCGCAGAGGCACTTCGTCCGCATGCGTCATCGCTTCGTCCCAGGTGAGCCACCGCACGCCGAAGGACTCCGCCGGGTCATGCACCAGGGCGTCGGGGTTCTCCGCCACCACGAGGAAGCGCACGTCCAGGTGGCGGTGCTCCGGCTCGTCGCGGCGCGCGGGGATGGTGTGGATGTCCACGTCCAGCGGCCGGGGCGCGGCCGGGTGCAGGGACACGCGGCATCCCGTCTCCTCACGGGCCTCACGCAGCGCCGTGGCCTCCATGTGGCCCGCGTCCGTGACATCCGCGTGTCCTCCGGGTTGCAGCCAGCGCTGGAGCTTGCGGTGATGCAACAGGACGACGCGCGCGCCCTCGGGGTCCACCACCACCGCGCTGCCCGTGAAGTGGGCTTCCAACTGCTCGCGGGAGAAGGGCCGTGCCAGGGAACGGGCGAAGTGGCGCATGCGCTCCAGGTCCTCGCGCTCCTTCACGTCCTCGGGAACGTGACGCTCGAGCAGGGCCAGGAGGGACGCGGCGGAAGAAACTTCGGATTCCATGCCTCCCCGTACTGCTCCCGGCCAGGCGGCGCCAGCACCTTCGCACGCCCGTGACAGGTGACAACCTCCTGAGCCGGTGGAGCGAGCCGGTCCGGATGTGCTCTCATGCGGCGGCTCCGGGAGGCGGGCCGGCCTCGGGTTGCAGGGAGAATCGACTCACGCCATGGCGCGAATCCTCGTCATCGACGACCACGACACGCTGCGTGAAGGGATGGCTGTCACCCTCACTCGGGCGGGCCACACCGTGTCCGCGGTGCGCAGTGGGCAGGACGGACTGGCCGCCTACCGCAAGGCGCCGTTCGACCTGGTCGTCACCGACCTGAAGATGGACGGCATGGACGGCATCGAGGTGACGAAGTCGCTCAAGGCGCTGGATGCCGGCGCCGTCGTCATGGTGGTGACGGCCTTCGGCACCATCGAGACCGCGGTACAGGCGATGCAGCAAGGCGCCTACGACTTCATCACCAAGCCCTTCCCGCCCGAGGTGCTGCGCGCCAAGGTGGACAAGGGGCTGGAGCTGGCCTCCACGCGCAAGCAGGTGGAGCGGCTGACGGCGCGCACCGCCGCGCACGACACGGACGCGGCCCTCACGCACGGCAGCCTGGTGGGCGACAGCGAGCCCATGCAGCGGCTGGTGTCCCAGGTGCTCAAGGTGGCGCAGAGCGACGCCACGGTGCTGGTGCGCGGAGAGAGCGGCACCGGCAAGGAGCTGGTGGCCCGGATGCTCCACCAGCGCTCCCCGCGCCGAGACGGCCCCTTCATCGTCGTGCACTGCGCGGCGCTGGCGGAGACGCTGCTGGAGAGCGAACTGTTCGGGCACGAGCGCGGCGCCTTCACCGGCGCGGTGAAGCGCAAGCTGGGGCGCTTCGAGCTGGCGGACGGCGGCACGCTGTTCCTGGACGAGATTGGCGAGATTCCCGCCTCCGTGCAGACGAAGCTCCTGCGCGTGCTCCAGGAGAAGGAAATCCAGCGCGTCGGCGGAGAGGACACGTTCAAGGTGGACGTGCGCGTGGTGAGCGCCACCCACCGGGACCTCCAGGCCGAGGTGAAGGCCGGACGCTTCCGCGAGGACCTCTACTACCGCCTGCACATCGTTCCGGTGGTGCTGCCGCCCCTGCGCGAGCGGCCCGAGGACATCTCCCTGCTGGCCCGGCACTTCGTGGCCAAGCACGCCATGCGCGTGAACCGGCGTGTCATGGGTTTGGACGACAGCGCGCTGCGTGCCCTGGCCCGCCACGCGTGGCCCGGCAACGTGCGCGAGCTGGAGAACGTCATCGAACAGGCGCTCGTCTTCGCCGAGGGTGAGCAGCTCACCGACCTGGACCTGCCCTCACACCTCACTGCCAGTGGCACCCCGCGCGTCGAGGCGGGCCTGCCAGTGCTCCAGGGCGACCGCCCCCTGCCCGACATCCTGGAGGATTTGGAGCGTCAGCTCATCGCCCGGGCCTATGAGAAGGCCAGCGGCGTGAAGACGGAGACGGCCCGTCTGCTAGGTATCAAGACGTCCGCGCTGTACTACAAGCTGGAGAAGTACGGCTTCCTCCCCAAGGGGACGCCTCCCGAGGAAAGCTGAACCTCGAAAATCTGTCACCCGCCCCCGCCCCCCATGACTTTTCACCGGTATCCCACCTCCGCCCCTGTCCCCCTGGATGCTCCAGGTGTCCGGAATTGTTGGGCGCCGAGGGGCCTCGACCTCCGGGGATGGGCTGGCAGGCTGGCACTCACCTTGCTCTGGGGCTGTCGCTGATGAATCTCCGCCCCCTCGCCCTCCTGCTGAGCCTGCTGCTGGCCATGCCCGGTCAGGCCGCGTCTGGGCTGGAGGCGGTGCGGGGACGGGCCCAGTCGGCTCGCGCGGAGACGCGCTCGCTGCGGGGTCAGCAGCAGGCCCTGCGCGACGAGCTCAACGGGCTGGCGGCACGCATCGAAACGCTGAAGGCGCAGCGCCAGGGCCGGCTGATGGCGGGGACGGAGCTGGAGGACGCGCTGCGGCGTTCGCAGGAGCTGAGCGGCCAGCTCACCGGGCTGGCGCAGGCCGTCGTCGCGGCGGAGGGCGAAGCGGAGCGCGCCCACCTGGCCCTGCACACGGCGCTGTCGGACGAGCTGTCGCGGCTGCTCGCGGCGTGGGAAGGCACCGCGGACCGGGGCCAGCGGGAGACGTTGTTGGAGGCGGTGCGCTCGGTTCGCGCCGAGCGGGAAGCCATCCGCGCAGCCCTGCCCGCGTCCCAGGTGCCCTCGCTGAACAAGGCCACCGCGGGCGGTGATGACCCCGAGGATTTGCTGGCCCAGGCGGACACGCTCCGCGATACCCGGGACAAGGTGCGCGAGCGGCTGAAGGCGCTGCGCGGCCGCATCACCGAGGTGCGCGAGGAGCGCGACCTGGACCGGCGCATGAACGACTTCCTCGGCGAGGAGTCGATGTTCGACGACCAGGACCGGCGCCTGCGCCTGCGCATGGGGAGCGACCGGGCGCTGCAGGTGGAGCGCTCCGTGCCAGGCACCAGTGCGCCGAACTTCCAGGGTGACAGCCCCGACGATCCGCCCCCCAACGTGGGCGGACGCCCCGGTGAAGGTGTCGACCCGGGCCGCCCCCCCTATCCGGCGCAGGTGTCTGCCCGGGCCACGGACCGGCGGCCCCAGGTCGAAACGCAGCGCGCCCAGGACCTGGCGGCGGGCGGCCCCGTGGACCTGGCGGCGATGGAGGCCGAGGCCACACGGCTGGAGACGCTGGCCAGGGAACTGGAAGGCCGCGCCACGAAGCTGGAGCGGCGCGCGCAGGAGATGGGCGTCCCCTGAGGGGCGCGCCTCCCGGCACCGGACTTACAAGAGCCCGGTCTCCACCTGCAGCTTCACCACCGCCTGCAGCCGCACCTCGCGTGCCGGCATGATGCCGCGGCCGCGGATGATGATGCTCATGGACGGCGCGGAGACGAAGGGCTGCAACTCCACGTTGTCCACGCGCAGCGACAGCACGGGGTTGGGCGGCCTCAGGTCCAGCGCGGACACGTCCTGGCGCGCCGCGATGCGCGCCTCCCGGTCTCCCGCGCGGGCATAGAACTCCACCGAGTCCAGGAAACGGAGGTCCTGGTCATTGGGGCTGAGGACCTTGAGCGTGAGGGACTCCACCTTGACGGACGTCACCTCGCCCTTGTGAATCCCCTGGTTCTTGAAGTCCTGGTTCTTGTCGAAGTCCATCCCCGCGAAGCTGCTGATGGCGGGAAGGCCGTTGAGGGGCGTGTCGACGCCAGGCGGGCCCGCGGGCACGGTCGACTCCCCTTTCACCTCGGTGGTGAAGGAGGAGGAGGCGCAGGCGGACAGGCCCAGGCAGGCCACCGCGAGAAAGGACACAAAGCGCATTCGCCCAATGTAACGGGCCGCCGGGGGCGTCGTCACCGGTGGGAGCGACTGGACGGCCGCCCCTGCCCTCCGGCGACGGAGTATGGTCGCGCGCCGTGGTCCGCTCCTTCGCGCCGCTCCTGCTCGTCCTCGCCATGCTCGCCGCCGGCCGTGCGCCCGCGGCCGAGTGGGAAGGGGCACTGAGGGGAACCGGCCGCCTGCTGCTGGACACCAACGCGCCCCGGGACTTCTCCGACCAGCTCACCCCCAGCCCGGAGCGGGACTTCGCCCTCAGCCTGCTGGGCTCCGCCGAGGGGCGCGGCTCCTTCGAACAGGCTCAACTGGTGGGCCGCTACGAGCTGGGCACGCGCGCGTACCTCCGGTACCAGGACGAGAACACGCTGGTGCAGTCAGGCGCGGTGGAAGCGTCACACGCGCTGGGCACGGCGCTGGGAATCGGCCTGGAGGGCCACGCGAAGGACCGGCGGGGGGGCTCGCGCTCGTACTCGGACCTGGGGACCACCGCGTTCCTGGAATACGCCCCGGACGTGCGACTGGCGCTGCGAGTGCGGGCAGGCGCCCGGCGATTCGTGTACCGGCCAGACCCCACCGCCAACTTCGGCGGCCCCGAGGTGGGCGTGCTGGGCCGCTACCGCTTCGACCGGCGGCACAGCCTGTCCGTCTTCGGTGACTGGAACTCCCGGCGCTTCGGCACCCCACCCCGGGCACGCCCGCCGGGGACGGGGGGCGGCTCGGGACTCCTCGCCGGCCGGCGTCAGGATGCAGCCCTGACGGCGGGAGCGTCGTACACCTACCGAGGCCCGCTGGCCCTGGGGCTGACGTACGCCTTCCAGGAGAACTCCTCCAACAGCTACGGCGAGACGATTCGCCGGCACCGGGTGTCGGCCAACGCCGGCGTCCGGTTGCCCTGGCGGGTGACCCTGCTGGCGCAGGGCTCGCTGGGCATCATCCAGTATCCGGACGGCATCTACCTCTCCCCGGAAATCATCCTGGTGGAAGAGGACGAAGGACAGAACTCGCTGTCGGTGAAGCTGGCCCGGCCGCTGACGGAGTCGCTGGACCTGGAGGTGACCTGGGGCATCTGGAGCACCCGGCTGCCTCGCAACTCGCTCACCTACACGCGCCAGGTCTTCAGCACCGGCTTCACCTGGCGCTACTGAGGGCGCGGCCTACGACAGGTCGGCGATGCGCTCGTCGATTTCCTCGGCGAGCCCCGGGTGCCCCTGGGCCAGGGCGTGCTCCCGGGCCCGGCCCAGCACCTCGCGCGCCTTGTCGGACTCGCCTGCCCCCGCCCAGGCATCCCCCAGGGCCACCATGGCGGCCGCATAGGTGGGGTCCAGCCGGACGGCCGACTCCAGGGCCTGGGCGGCCTCCGGGTACTGCCGCCGCTCCAGGTACAGCTTCCCGAGGGAGAAATGGCTCATGGGGGAGTCCGGGAAGTCCACCACCATCTTCTTGAACTGTTCCAGCCTGGCGTCGCTCATGGACACCAGCAGATAGAGGACCGCTTCCGTGTTGCCAAGGGTGCGGTAGGGTGCGCCGCACATGGCCACGAAGAAGAAGACGACCGCGAAAAAGACCACCACCCGGGCCCCGGCGGCCCGGAAGAAGACGGTATCGGGCAAGACGCCCGCGAAGAAGAAGGCCCCCGCAGCCAAGAAGTCGGCGGCGAAGGCCCCCACCAAGGCCCCCGCGAAGAAGAAGAAGGCGAAGCTCCCAGTTGCCCCTCCCCAGAAGGCGGGCCCCGCGGAGAACCCGGCCGCCAAGGCGCTGGCGCACCGCATCGGCAACCTGCTGGTGGACAAGAAGGCGCAGGACGTCGTCATCCTCGACGTGCGCGGGATGACGTCCTACGCGGACTACTTCGTCATCGCCTCCGCGGAGACGGACCGCCAGGTGAGCGCCATGGCGGAGAACGTCCAGGTGCAGCTCAAGACGGGTGACGAGCCCCTGCGTCCCATCGGCACCGAGGGCTTCGAGACGGGTCAGTGGGTGCTGCTCGACTACGGCGAGGTGGTGGCGCACCTGTTCCTCACCGACCTGCGCGCGCACTACGACCTCGAGGGCCTCTGGGCCGACGCGTCTCGGGAGAAGCTGGCCTGAGGTGAAGGTCCGGCTCCTCTCCATCGGCAAGGACCGTTCGGGCCTGTATGAGCCCGCGGTCCAGGAGTACGCCAAGCGCCTGGGCCACTACACCCGCTTCGAGTTGGTGGAACTGGCGGAGGCCAGCGGCAAGCGGCTCAAGCCCGGCGACGCGAAGGCCGCCGAAGCCGAGGCGATTCTCTCCAAGCGCAAGCCGCAGGACTGGCTGGTGGCCCTGGACGAGCGCGGCTCACTGCTCGACTCCGTCGAGCTGAGCCGCTACGTCGGCAAGGCGCAGACGGGCGCCAAGGATTTGCTGTTCATCATTGGCGGGGACGAGGGGCTCGACGCACGCGTGCGGGACGCGGCGAACCTCACGCTGTCCCTGTCGAAGATGACGCTGCCTCACCGGCTGGCGCGCGTGGTGCTCATCGAACAGCTCTACCGCGCGTTCACCATCCTCAAGGGCGAGCCGTACCACAAGTAGGCGGCCGGGCATGGGGCCCGGCGCCACCGTCAGGCGCGGCGCACAGGTGCCGTCAGCCCGGGCATGCGCACTGACGCCTCCTCTGAAACGCTCCCCACTTCCGCGCCGCAGGCGCCCGTGCGTGTCATCGCCTCCGCCCAGTCCTGGGTGGAAGGCGAGGCGGTGCGGCAACTCGAAGCCATGGCCCGCTTGCCAGGGATGAAGCTGGCGGTGGGCCTCCCGGACCTGCATCCCGGAAAGGGTGCTCCGGTGGGCGCGGCCTTCACCTCCGAAGGCTTTCTCTATCCCTATCTGGTCGGCAGTGACATCGGCTGTGGCATGGGCCTGTGGAACGTGGACCTGCTGGCACGTAAAGCCAAGCCCGAGCGTTGGGCAGGCAAGTTGGACCTGGAAGGCCCGTGGACGGGTGACACGGAAGGTTTCCTCCAGGAGCACGGCGTGAAGTCCTCGGGCTACGAGGCCGCGCTGGGCACGGTGGGCGGCGGCAACCACTTCGCGGAGTTGCAGCGGGTGGACGCGGTCCATGACGCGAAGGTCTTCAGCGCCCTGGGCCTGGAGGCGGACCGCTTGCTGCTCCTGGTGCACTCCGGCTCGCGCGGCCTGGGTGAAGCGATTCTCCGGGCCCACGTGGACCGGCACGCGGCGGGCGGGCTCGCGGACGACTCACCCGAGGCGCAGACCTACCTCACGCGCCATGACCACGCGGTGGCCTGGGGCCGGGCCAATCGGGCCCTGGTGGCGCGGCGAATGCTGGACGGCATCGGCGCGATGGGCCAACGAGTCCTCGACGTGTGCCACAACAGTGTCACCCCTCGGCGTGACACGGGACGGACGCAGTGGCTGCACCGCAAGGGCGCGGCGCCGTCCGACGAAGGGCCGGTGGTGATTCCCGGCAGCCGCGGCGCACTGAGCTACCTGGTGATTCCCACCGGTGAGAGCCACGCCAGCGCGCACAGCCTGGCGCACGGCGCGGGCCGCAAGTGGACACGCTCCGCAGCCCGGGAGCGAATGCGCGAACGCTTCACGGCGGAATCGCTCACCCGCACCGCCTTCAAGAGCCACGTGGTGTGTGAGAACAAGGACCTCCTCTTCGAGGAGGCGCCGCCCGCGTACAAGCCCATCGACCGCGTGGTGACGGACCTGGTGGAAGCAGGGCTGGTCCGAGTGGTGGCCACCCTGGCGCCCGTCCTCACGTACAAGACGCGCGCCCGGCCGGAGTAGGGTCCCCCCATGCAGCCTTTCCTCGAACCAGACTCCCCGCGAGTGCGCTCCGCCATGGAAGCCAATCAGGTGGAGCACATGACCTATCTGGCGCGAAATCTCCCCGGCGCCATCGTGAAGGACACTCCCGGGCTGCTGCTCGTCGACTCCGGGTTGCCCTGCAACACCTTCAACGTGGTGTGCCGGGCCCGGCTCGAGCGCCACGAAGCGGACGCGCGCATCGCCGCCGCCGTCTCCCACTTCCGGGACAAGGCCTTTCCCTTCGCATGGTGGGTGGGGCCGGACGCCGCGCCCGAGGACCTGGACGCCCGCCTGTCGGCGCACGGTCTGGTGAACGCCGAGCAGGAGCTGGGCATGTCCATGGACCTCTCCCGGCTGCCAGGACTCACGCTGCCCTCGGGGCTGTGCATCCGCCGCGCCGAGGACGAACACACCCTGGCGGACTTCGCCCGCGTCGTCGCGGCGAACTGGGAGCCCGCCGACCCCCACGTGCTGGACTTCTACGCGAGGACGGCGCACGTGGCGCTCGCACCCGACAGCCCCATCCGCTTCTTCGTGGGCTACCTGGACGGCGAGGCGGTCGCCGCCAGTGAGTGCCACCGGGCGTGGGGGGTCGCGGGCCTCTACTCGGTGGCCACCGTGCGGCACGCTCGGCGACGAGGCATTGGCGCGGCGCTCACGCTGGCACCCCTGCTGGATGCCCGGGAGGCGGGCTACCGGACAGCCACCCTCCAGGCGTCCGCGCAGGGCCAGGGCGTCTATTCCCGGCTGGGTTTCGTACCCCAGGGGACCTTCCGCGAGTATCAATAGACGCGCTCGCTTTTTGTCCTCTCCCGTCTGGCGCCTGCATGGTTAGGGTTCGGAGCATGACGCCCGCGCACAAGGTCCTGCTCTGCATCCTGGATGGTTGGGGTATTCGCCAGGAGCGTGACAACAACGCCATCGTCCTGGCCGGCACGCCGCACCTCGACAAGCTGGCGAGCCCCTACCCCTTCACCGAGCTGCAGACGGCGGGTCTGGCCGTGGGCCTGCCCGAGGGGCAGATGGGCAACTCCGAGGTGGGCCACACCAACATCGGCGCGGGGCGAATCGTCTACCAGGACCTGGTGCGCATCAATCGCGCCGCGGAGTCCGGAGAGCTGGCGCAGAACCCCGTGCTTCGCGCGGCCCTCGACGGAGTGAAGGCGGACGGCAAGGCCCTGCACCTGCTGGGGCTGGTGTCGCCCGGCGGCGTCCATTCGTCCATGGACCACCTGTTCGCGCTGCTCAAGGCCGCGAAGGAACGCAACGTGGCCCACGTCTACGTGCACGCCTTCCTGGACGGGCGTGACACGCCGCCGCAGAGCGCGCTGGGCTACGTGGAGGAGTTGGAGCGCTTCCTCCACGAGACGCACACCGGCCGCATCGCCACCGTGACCGGGCGCTTCTACGCCATGGACCGCGACAAGCGCTGGGACCGGGTGCACCAGGCCTACGAGGCGCTGGTGTTCGGCCGCGGGCCCAAGGCGCCGGACGCACTGAGCGCCATCCGCGCGGCCTACGCGGAGAAGGTCACCGATGAATTCGTGAAGCCCACGGTGCTGGCCACCGGTGACGGCACGCCGGTGGGCCGCATCCAGGACGGCGATGCGGTGCTCTTCTTCAACTTCCGCGCGGACCGGGCGCGGGAGCTGACGCAGGCCCTGGCGTTCCCGGAGTTCAAGGAGTTCGACCGGGGCGGGCTGCGGCTGGGTCGCTACGTGTGCATGACCCAGTACGATGAGACGTTCAAGCTGCCCGCGCTCTTCGAGCCGGACCAGCCGCAGGACATCTTCCCGGAGCTGCTGTCACGCCAGGGGCTGCGCCAGTTCCGCACGGCGGAGACGGAGAAGTACGCGCACGTCACGTTCTTCTTCAACGGCGGCCGAGAGGTCGTCTACGCGGGCGAGGACCGGCACCTGGTGCCCAGCCCGCGCGACGTGAAGACGTACGACTTGAAGCCGGAGATGTCCGCCTACGAAGTCACGGCCGAGCTGGTGAAGCGGCTCGACTCCGGGAAGTACGACTTCGCGCTGGTGAACTTCGCCAACCCCGACATGGTGGGCCACAGCGGGCGGCTGGACGCGGCGATGAAGGCGGTGAAGGCGGTGGATGAATGCCTGGGCGCGCTGGGCAAGGCGTGCGAGCGCAACGGCTGGGTGCTGGCCATCTCCGCCGACCATGGCAACTGCGAGCAGATGGTGGACCTGGAGACGGGCGAGCCCCACACCGCGCACACGCTCAACCCGGTGCCCTTCCACCTCATCCACCCGGACTTCCGAGGGCAGAAGCTGCGCCCGGGCATCCTCGCGGACATCGCGCCCACCCTCTGCAAGGTGATGGGATTGCCGCAGTCCAAGGAGATGAACCGTCAGGGCTTGCTGCCGTGATGCGCGCGGGGCAAGGCCCGTGCTGAAGGCCCTTCTGGACGTGCTCTATCCCCCTTCGTGCCTCGCGTGCACGAAGGTGCTGCCGGGCCCCGAGGGCTTCTTCTGCGAGACGTGCGACACCGCGGTGGAGCGGCTTCCCCCCGCGTGCTGCCGCACCTGCGCGGAGCCCGGCGCGTTTCCCGGGGACACGTGTCCCCGATGCCGTGCCACCCCGCCGCCCTTCGCTCGCGCCTGGGCACCCTTCGCGCACGAGGGGCCCCTGGCGCGCGCCATCCACCGGTTCAAGTACGAAGACCACCCCAACCTCGCGGGCCCGCTGGGGGCGCTGCTGGCGGACGAGGCGCGAAGCTTCCTCAGCCGTGCACCCGAGCTGGTGGTCGCGTTGCCGCTGCACACGCGGCGCTATCACGCGCGTAAGTATGACCAGGCGCAGTTGCTGGCGGGCACGCTGGCGAAGGCCACCGGGCGCAAGGCGCCCGTGGGATTGCTGACGCGGCACCGCGAGACACAGCGGCAGGTGGGGCTGAGCGAGGCGGAGCGGGCGAACAACGTCGCGGGGGCGTTCGCCGCGTCTTCCCGTGTCTCGGGGCAGCGTGTGCTGCTGGTGGACGATGTGTTCACCACCGGAGCCACCGCCAGGGCGGCGGCCTCGGCCCTGCTCGAAGCGGGCGCCGTCCAGGTGGAGATGCTGACGCTGGCGCGGGCCTTCAGCCTGGAGTGAGTGGACGACGCCCGACGGCTACTTCTGGGCGGCCCGGACCCGCTCCAGTTCAGCCTGGAGTTCGGCCACGCGCCGCTCCGCGTCTTCTCGGCGCCGGGACTCTTCTTCTCGGCGCCGGATTTCATCTTCTCGCAGGTGGGCCTCCTCATCCGCGCGCTGTTCCAGCCAGTTGATGCGCTCCCGCATCCGGACGATGAGCTCATCGGACTCCATCAAGAGCGCGTTGCCAGCCCAGAACCATGATGCCTTCATCAACACGGCATCCCATGACGCGGACGCTCAACGCACACGGCCCCACTCTCCGCCTCTCAGGAAAGAGCCGCGTTCATCAGCGACTGGCCACACGCAAGGACTTCGGCCCGAGGGCCGACTGGAGTTACCGTCAAGCCCATGCGCTCGCTCCTTCCACTTGCACTCGCGGTCGCCGTCCTCCGCTGCGCCCATGCGCCCGAGGCGCCCCCCGCCGCTCCCGTGGCCACCGCCCCTGAATGGCCCGAACCCCAGCCCCCCGCGCTGCGGCTGCCCGACTCGGTCCGCCCCACGCGTTACGCGCTCGACCTGAAGCTGCTGCCCGCCGAGCCCACCTTCTCCGGCAGCGTCAGCATCGATGTGGACGTGAGCGAGCCGGTGCGCCAAATCTGGCTGCACGGACAGGACATGGAGTTCTCCCAGGCCCGCATCGAAACGGGAGGCCGCACGCTGGAGGCCCGCGCCGTCACCGCCAGCGAAGGACGGCTCGGTCTGCTGCTGCCCGAGACAGTCCAGCCCGGCAAGGCCCGCATCCACATCGCCTTCACCGGCAAGGTCGACCGCGAGCGCAGCCAGGGCCTCTACGCCGTGGAGGAAGGCGGCGAGCCCTACCTCTACACCTTCTTCGAGCCCGTCGACGCGCGCCGCGCCTTCCCCTGCTTCGACGAGCCGGGCTTCAAGGTGCCCTGGACGTTGCGCATCACCGCCAAGGAGGACCACGTCGCGCTCGCCAACCACCCCATCGTCTCGCGCGAGAAGCTGCCGGACGGGCTGGCGCGCGTCACGTTCGCCGAGAGCAAGCCGATGCCCAGCTACCTCGTGGCGTTCGTGGTGGGCCCCTTCGACGTGGTGGACGCGGGCACCGCGGGCCGCAACGCCGCGCCGCTGCGCTTCATCGTTCCGCGCGGCCGGGGCGCGGAGACGGCCTACGCGGCCAGCGTCACGCCGCGCATCGTCACGCTGATTGAAGACTACTTCGACATGCCGTACCCGTACGAGAAGCTCGATGTCGCGGTGGTGCCCCGCTACTGGGGCACCATGGAGCACCCGGGCCTCGTCGCGCTCGGGCAGCCGCTGACGCTCATCCGCCCCGGCGAGGAGACGCTCGCGCGCCGCAAGTGGTACGTGAACATCGCCAACCACGAACTGGGGCACTACTGGTTCGGCAACATCGTCACCTGCCAGTGGTGGGACGACATCTGGCTCAACGAGTCGCTCACCTCGTGGCTGGACCGCAAGACGGTGGACCCCTTCGACACGAGCTGGGGCTTCGGGCTGGAGCAGAGCACCCAGTCCACGCTCTTCGCGTTGGACACGGACGCGCTCGCAGCCACCCCGCCGGTGCGCAAGCCCGCCAACACGCATGACGAGGTGCTGGGCTCATTCGACAACGGCACCACGTACGCCAAGGGCTCGGCCATCATCGACATGTTCGAGGCGTGGCTCGGCGAGGAGCGCATGCGCGACCTGCTGCGCGGCCACATCAAGAAGCATGAATGGGGCGTGGCCACGTCGGAGGACTTCGCCGCCACGCTGTCGGCCGCCGCGGGGCCGGACCTCGCGCGTGCCTTCCGCAGCTTCATCGACCAGCCCGGCGCGCCGCGCATCGCCGCCGAGCTGCAATGCCAGCCGGGAGCCCCCGCGAAGCTGAAGTTCACGCAGGAGCGCTACGTCCCGGCGGGCTCCACCGCCAGCAAGGACCAGACGTGGTCCGTGCCGGTGTGTGTGCGCGCGGGCTCCGGCAAGACGTCCGAGCGCACGTGCACCATGCTGACCGAGGCCACGGGCGAGCTGGCGTTGCCCGGCAAGAGCTGCCCTTCCTGGTTCGTGCTCAACGCGGGCGGCACCGGCTACTACCGCTCTGGCTACACGCGCGAGCAACTCAACCGCGTGCTGGCCGCGCCCACGGAAGCGCTGACGGTGCGCGAGCGGCTGACCCTGTTGGCCGACATGGAGGCCGGGGTACGCCGGGGAGACCTGCCCCTGGGCGACGTCCTGCGCTACGTGCCCACCACGGCCAAGGCGGACCACCGCCTCATCATGCAGCGCGGCGCCCGGCTGCTGACCTTCGTGCACGTGGACCGGCTGTCCGACGACGAGCGCGCGCGCTACCAGAACTGGGTGACCGCGATGTACGGCCCTCGGGCCCGCGCGCTGGGCTGGGAGCCCAAGCCCGGTGATGACGACGCGGTGAAGTCGCTGCGACCCAACCTGCTGGGGCTGGCGGCGCTGCGCGGCGAGGACCCGGCCCTGGTCCGGGATGCGAACCGGCTGGCGAAGGCGTGGCTGGCGGACCGGAAGTCCGTCCACCCGGAGGCCGTTCCCCTCGCGCTGATGGTGGCGGCTCGGAACGGAGACAAGGCCTTCTTCGACACGCTGGTCGCGCGCGCCCGCGCCACGGAGGACCGGACCGAGCGCAGCCGCATCTTCACCACCCTGGGCGCCTTCCGGGAACCGGCGCTCGTGCGCGAGGCGCTCGCGCTGGTGGCCGGCAGCGAGTTCGACGTGCGCGACACCCAGTCCATCCTCACGGGGGCCTTCTCGATGCCGCAGACGCGGGCGCTCGCCTGGGCGTTCTACCAGGAGCACTTCGACGCGCTCGCCAGCCGGATGCGCTCGGACGAAGTCGCCGGGCTCATCGGACTGGTGGGCATGCTGTGCGACGAGAAGACCGCCGCCGAAGCGGAAGCCTTCCTCACCCCCCGCGCGGCGAAGCTGGAGAACGCGTCTCTCGCCCTCACCCGCGCCATGGAGTCCATCCACCTCTGCGCCGCGTCCAGCACGCTGAACGCGCAGAGCGTCAGGGACTTCCTGAAGGGCCAGCCGAGCCCCGCGAAGCTCCGCTGAGCGCGCGACACGCCTCCCGTGCGCGTCATCGCGAAACGCATCTGCGTTCCGTCATGACGCGCACGGCGGCGGTGATTGCCCCCCGTGGCAGGGGTCCACTCCAGCCACGTCCGGCACACGGGCTGCACTCAGTCCGCCGGACCCATGCCTCGAACGTACACAGCACAAGCGGGCGACTGCGTCTCCAGCATTGCCCACGCGCACAACCTGAGTCCGCAGCGCGTCTGGGAAGCGCCCGAGAACGAGTCCCTGCGACGGGAGCGGACGAGCCCCCATGTGCTCAAGCCCGGCGACACGGTGACGCTCCCGGACAAGGAAATCCGGCAGGTCCCCTGCGCGACGGGAAGGACGCACACGTTCAGGCTCAAGGGCATCCCGGAACGCTTCCGCCTGCGACTGCATGAGGACGGTGCGCCTCGGACGAAGGTGCCCTACCGGCTCGTCATCGGGGACGTCACCCACGAAGGAGAGACGAACGCGCAGGGCCTCATCGAGTGCGGGATTCCTCCCGGTGCCCGAGAGGCGACGCTGGAGGTCGGCGGCGAGGAGTACACGCTGTCCCTGGGGACGCTCCAGCCCGTGTCCACGGAGGAGGGGCTGCGAGCGCGACTGGTGAACCTGGGCTTCCTCGAGGACGAGTCCAGCGAGGAGGACGCGCTCGCCGAGGCGGTCGCGAGGTTCCAGGCCGAGTACGGGCTGATGCCCTCCGGCACGGTGGATGAGCAGACCCTACACAAGCTGCGGGAGGCGCACGGTGCCTGAGACCACGCCCCCTGCTCCAGGGCCCAAGCGCCGCCGTCTGGGCCACGTCGCACGCGGCGGAGAAATCAACACGCTCAACATCCGGTTTCCCGGCCGCTACTACGCGTTCGTCACGGAGCGGGAAGGCGCGGACGACGACCCGCTCTACCTGCGGCTGGAGTGCGTCGAGCGCGACTGGATGGACCGGGTCTGGAACGAACTGGAGAAGCAGTTCGACCCGGGCGACTTCCTCCGCTTCTTCAATGCCGTCATCAACGGCCGGCGCTTCGAGGACTTCTACGATGCGCTGACGCTGGAGCAACTCAACCTCTTCTACGTCGTCTATTACTGGTTCCTGCGGCGGGTCATCGACGACGGCAATGACTCCGCCCCGGTGTCCGTCTTCGAGTTCGAGCTCGCGCCCGGGGACCCGCTGCGCGATGACCTCTACGAGACGGACTGGTTCCACCTGGAGTTGCAGGCGACGCCGGGCAGCACCCGCCCGGACGGGCTCTTCGTGCGGGCGGGCAACGTGCGGCGCGCGGGCGTGCACACGGTGCGGGGCTTCACCCCGGACACGGACTCGCCGCCCGCGGAGCGCTGGCTGCGGAGCTTCCTGCGGGTGGAGGATCGCTCGGATGGCGGGCTGACGCAGGGCGCGCTCAAGGCGCTCCACTTCCCGCTGCCGGCGCCGCCACCACCACCGCCGCCGTCTCGTCCAGGAGGTCCTGGCGGCTCCGGAGGCTCGGGCCCGATTCCCGAGCCGCCCATCAAGAACCCCTTCGCCATTCCTTCCGCGCCCCTCCCCATCCCGGTGTCGGCCCGGGTCGCCACCCCGGCGCTGGCGCGGTGGATGCGCGCCGCGGCCCGCCAGCTCTCCCAACAGGTGCGCGCCTTCACCGAGGAGGTCGCGGACTTCTTCGATGACTGGATGCCGCCTCCCGGAGGGCCCGTGCTCGCATTCGCCGGAGCCGCCGGCCCTGCGCTGACTTCACGAGCGGTGCCCAGGGAAAGGTCGCGGCCAGGTGCCCCACCGCCCACGGCCCACGCCTACGTAGGTGATGGCGCGCCCAATCCGATGGATGCGTCCGACCCGAACGGCTTGTTCGCCCCCTTCGTGGGGCTGTTCAACGTGGGCCAGGGCGCGTGCTCGGTGCTGTACGACAACCAGGGGCGCGCCATCGTCTATTACGACTTCGGCAGCCCGGCGAACGGCCAGCAGGGGACCTTCCCCATCATTCCACTGGGGCACTGTGTGGGCCCCTGCATGTGCAACGGCCCGCTCATCATCCTGTCCCACTGGGACATGGACCACTGTGATTTGGGGCGCTACTACCCGGAGTCCTTCCGCTGCCGGTGGCTCGCGCCGCAGCAGCACATGGGCACCGTCGTGTGCCGCGACACGGTCGCGCGTGTCGTCCACGACGGTGGCGAGTTCTACATCTGGGCGGCGTCGGGGCGGCCAGGAACCGCCGCGAGTCCGCGCGGCACGCCGAGTTCCTGGAACCGCCCAGGTGGCAGTCACATGCGGTTTCCCTGGGGCTTCGTCGAACGCAACTACCGTGAAGGCGCGCAGAACCCGCTCGCCAGTGGCTCGGACCCGCGCAACAACTCCGGGCTGGCGCTGTATGTCTGCGTGCGCGACGCGCCCGGTGGTGCGGCGGCTGTCGCCGCGGGCCCCGTGGCCACCGACGCCAACAACCTGGGGGGCAATGGGCGAGGTCTGGTCACCATCGGCGGAGGCGCCCCTCCAGGATGGGTGGCGGCCGCGTTCGCGGGGCCCAACCTTCCTGGCATTGGAGGCGGCCTGGCCGCATTCCTCGCGGCGATGGGGCCGGCCGGTGGCAACCCCAATCCCGCGGCGATCCTCGCCCGGCGACAGTCGGCCGCCGCCACCGCGGCGGTGGGCCCGGGTGGTCCAGGCGCCGGTCTCACCGCGAGACAGCGGCTGGTCATCGCGACGCTGGCCGTGGCGCACCCCGCGCTCGCTGCCGCCACGGCGGTGGCGCTGGGCCGGGCCGCGGAAGTCGCCGCGGACGCCGTGGCGGTCGCGGGCGGAACCCTGCCCCAGATGGCGGCGGCGGCGGGCGCGGCCGTCATCGTGGCGAGCGGCGCGCCGGGCACGGCGGTCGCCACCTTCACGGCCATGGGGACAGCGGCGGCGGGCGGCGCGCCGCTGATGCCCGGGAGCGCCGGGGCCCTGGCGTTGGCCCATGTGCAAGGAGCCATCGTCGGTGCACCTGCCGCCTCCCCCGTCACGACGGCGGCGAATACGGCATCCGGCATCGTGCCACAGGGCGGCGAGGCGGTGCGGGCCGCGGTGGAGGCCGTGGTACGCACCCACGCCCCCGCGCCGCTCCCCGGCCTGTCGCTGGAAGGCGCGGTGGCCCGCGCCGCTGGCGTCAGCAACCCGGCCGCGGTCTGTAAGGCCCTCGCGCCCCCGCTGCCACCGACGCTCCAGGGAGAGGCGCCCTTCCACGCCAACGAGCGGTTCGTGCTCCTCACGGGCGACGTCAACTACCAATACATCCCCGCGCAGCGGCGCCCCTTCGCCGCACCCGGCGGCGGAGCTCCCGGAGGCGCGGTGCCGCTTCCCTACGCCCCCACGGCCCACCCGCCCGTCGTCGTGGGCCTCACCGCGACCCACCACGGCTCCAACAAGGTGGGGGCGAACGACCTGAATCCCGACAGGATTCCATGGGCCCCCAACACGCTGCCCACCCGTGCGGCCGCGGTCGCGCACGCGGCGTCAGCGCTTCCCAATCCCAACATCCGCCGGGCCGCGACGGCCGCGGCGGCCGCAGCGGCGCTCCCACTCCCATTGCCCGCGAACCTGGCGAACCTGGCCGCCGCGGCGGAACGCGCCGCCTATGCCGCCTCCGCGGGGGCCTTCACCCCGCTCGTGGTGGCCCGTGCAGCGGCCGCGGCGGTGGTCCTGGAGAACGCCGTCCCGAACACGCCACAAGCGCAGTTCGACCATTTGGGAGCCGTGTCCGCGGGCCCCCCGCCCGCTGTGCCCGCGCTGGTCGGCGCAACGGCGGTGGCCTGGGGCCTGGTGACGGCCGCGTTGGGCGGTGGCGGTGGCGGTGCGGCGGCGGTGCCAGGACTGGGCCCCGTGGTGGCGGTGCCAGGAGGCCCCCAGGTGGTCAGGGCGGCCACCGAGGCCGTCCTCATGGCCAGGGGGCTCCCCAACGCCCACCGCACCGCATCAGCGCGCAGGGCGGTGGAGCAGGCGCACGTCGCCGCGAGGCCCGGAGCGCCACAACCCGTCCTGCAGGCCGTCGCCGCGGCCGTGGCCGTGCGGCGGAGCATCGCCCAAGGCGGAACCATCTCCGTCCCGACCGCCACCGCCATCGTCCAGGCCTCCCGCCTGAGCATCACCACCGGCGCCGGGGGCACCGTGGCGGCCCTCACCGGAGCGGGGATTGCCAACCTCCCCGCGGTGACCCATCCCTATTTCGCCACCGCTGTCGCCGCCATTCCCAACCCGCCGCTGGCGGCGGTCCAGGCCGCGCTGGGGCTCCCGCGGAGCGTGCCCATCGACCCGGCGAATGCCCCCTTCGCGGTGGCCAACGCCTTCGCCCCCTCGCCCGTCCTTCCCGAAATCATCCTGGATGCCCTGCTGTCTCGCGGCCAGTCGCTCCCGAAGTTTCCGCTCGCGTTGGTTGAGATTGCCGCCGCCCTCGCGGCCATCGGGCCCGGGGCCTCTCTCTCCGAAGTGGCCGCGGTCGTCGAGGCGGCGCGCGCAGCGCAAAATGGTCAGGCGGCGGGCGCACCTCCCGCCGCCGGGCACGCGCACGCGGCGGCGGACCGCATCGGCTATTCCTACGGCGTCGCCATCCAGACGGGCGGCGCGGCGGCGGCCCCTCCCTTCGCGCACCGCTATCTCTCTCAGGGCGTGGGACATCCCGCCCACCTCGCCATCGACAAGTACCAGCGCCGGGGTTGGGCGGTGCGCCGCAACACCAGCATGCACGCGGACCAGAGCACACAGCCAGACGACAGCCCTCGCGGGCACCACGCCTTGGGGTGGGAGCTGGCCCCGCTCTACGAAGGACCGCTGCGTCCGGCCTCCCCCGTCACGGGCACCCTTTCGCGGACCTGCCATGGCTGCAAGGAGGTCGCCGCGACCCGAGCCAACGCGGCCGTGGGTGTGGGAACAGCGCCAGCCACCGCCGTGGCCACCGCCATCGGCGTGGTCCCCGCCGCGGCCGCCGCCACCGCCCCCGCGGCAGGTCCCGTCAACGCCGCGCAACTGGGCCTGCAGGGCGTTCCAGCCGCGCGAGCGGCCCGCCGGAGCCTGGAGCCCGCCATCGCGGCCCGGGCCGCCGTGCCCTTCGCCAGGGCCGCGGTCGCGGGCGTCGCCGCGGCCCATGCCACGAGCGCATGCATCATCGTGAGCCAAGCGGTCCTCGCGGCCCGGTGGCCCGCCGCCACGGCGCGAGGGGCCGTCGTTCGGGGCGGGCCTCTCTCTCCGGCGGCCGCGATGCTCGTGGGCGTCCCGGCATCGGCCGCCGAAGCCGTCACGGCGGCCTACACCACGGTGCTGGCCGCCCCACTCGCCCTGCCCCCGACGGACCTCGCCGCGGTGGTGGCCGCAGTGGCCGTGAGCCTGGGAGAGCCGCCCCTCGCCGCTGTCGCCGCGACCGTGGCGCTCCCCTTCCTGGGAGGCACGGGCGCGGCGGCCCACAGCGCCGCCCTGGCGACGGCCGCCGGTGTCGGGATTGATGACTTCGCGGCGGCCATCGTCGGAGGCGCTCATGCCTGCGCGTTGGGCGCGAACCTGCCAGCGCCCGTCGCCGCCAGGGTGGCCGCCATCTCCGCCATGGCCGGAGGCGCCCCAACTCCCACGGCGCTGGATGCGGTGGCCAACGCCATCTCCGCGGGACCTCCGGTCGCGGCACACCACGCCCTCCTCATGGGCACGGCGGGAACCACGCTTCCGGCCATCGCCGCGGTCGTCGCGGCGGCGGCGGGCATGGCCCACGCGGGCGTGACTCCCCCAGCCGCGGCGGACGCGAGCACCTGTCATGCCGCCGCGGCCGCCACCGTGCCGGGCATCACCCAGGCCGCCGTGAATGCCTGCGCCGCCACGCTCGCGGGCGGCGCCATCCACCCCAACCCAGCCGCTGTCGCGGGCCTCGTGGCGGCCTCCACGCCGACCGCCGCCGCCGCCGTGTCAGTTGCATCTGCCGTGCTGACAGCCACCGGGGCGGCCCCCCCGGCGCTCGGGGACGCCGCCGTCTGCTACGCCTCGGCGGCAGCCGCCGTCACCGCTGCGATGGGAGGCGCGGCCGCCGCCGCCGAAGCCGCGGCCGCCGCCCTCACGGGCGTCTTCGTGCCCGCCGTCGGCAACACCGCGGTGACGGCCGCCACCGCCGCGAATTCCAGCGAGGAGGCAGCCGCGGCGGTGGCGGCGGCCGCCGCCCTCGTCACGGCGGATGCATTGACGCTGCCGACCGCGGCCCAATCGGCGGCCTGTTACGCGGCGGCCGCGGCGGCCGCGGGTGTTCCGGCGCTCGCGGCGAACGCGGCGGCTGGGACCCTTGCCCTGGCCGGCGTCACCGCCGCCACCGATGCCAACACGGCACTGGTCGCGGGCGCCGCCCCGCTCGCATGTGCCACCGTCGCCGCGGCCATGGTCGTCACCCAGCTCGCCGTGGGCGGTACCGCCAATCACCGCGCGGTCGCGGCCGCGGCCAGCGCTTCAGCCATCGGCGTTCCCGTGGGGCCAGTGGACCAGGCCGCCCAGAGCCTCAGCGTGGGCATGGCCCATCCCATCTCCGTGGCCATCGCCGAGTCCGCGTCGATGCGGGCTTCGGGCGCATCGGAAGAAGCCGCCGCGGCCATGGCCACCGTCCGGGTGCTCGAGCCTCGGAGCGCCCCCCTGGCCGCCGTGGCAGCAGCCAGTGCGGGCGTACCCGCCGCGGACGCCGCCGCCACGGCCGCCATCCGTCTCTTCAATGTCTGACCCGTCCGCGCCCCCCGCGTGACACAGTTCCCCCATGTTCGACGTCGCGCGCTACCTGGAGCGAATCGGCGTGGGGGCGGAGCAGTCCCTCACGAGGCTGCACCGGGCCCACCTGGAGGCCGTGCCCTTCGAGAACCTGGACATCCACCTGAAGCGGCCCATCCGGCTCGACATGGACGCCCTCTTCGAGAAGGTCGTCGTCCAGCGGCGCGGCGGCTTCTGCTACGAGCTCAACGGCCTCTTCGCCCGGCTGCTGACGGCGCTGGGCCACCGGGTGACGCTGCTGTCCGCGGGCGTGGCCACGGCACCGGATGGCAGCGCCTACGGCCCCGAGTTCGACCACCTGGCCCTCCAGGTGGAGGATGAACAGGGACGCTGGTTGGCGGATGTCGGCTTCGGTGAGTGCTTCACCGAGCCCCTGCGCCTGGACACCCACGACGTCCAGGTGCGCTCCGGCCGCGCGTACCGGCTCTCACCGGAGGGCGACGACCTCATCCTCTGGAGTGAGAAGCCCTCCGGATGGGAGGCGGAGTACCGCCTCTCCCTCGTGCCCCGCCAGCTCGCGGACTTCGAGGGCATGTGCCGCTACCACCAGACCTCCCCGGACTCCATCTTCACCCAGCGGCGGCTGTGCACCCGGGCGACGCCAGAGGGGCGCATCACCGCCAAGGAGGGCACACTCGTCCTGACCCGGCGCGGGGTCCGGACGGAGCAGCCTCTCCCCGACGAAGACGCCCTGCGGCGCGCGCTCGTCGAACACTTCGGCGTCATCCTCCCGCCCCTGGAGTAGTGCGCACCTGTCCCCACCCCATCCTCCATCGTACGATGGCCAAGCAGGGGAAGCCCCAGAGGGGTTCACCTGTTCATCCGCGTCGACGCCCCTGCCCGGGGCTGGCGCCCCTTACCGCAAGCCGTCCACCCAGGAGAACGGATGTCCCGCTTCACATTGCTGGCCGCAGTCCTCGTGCTCACCTGCCCGTTGTGGGCGCAGGCGAAGCCGGCCGCGGATGAGACCGCTCGCGTCCATGCGGCCGAGGCGATGAAGCAGGCCTCCTCCCCCCGAAGCGCCGCCAGCCTGCTGCGGATGCACGCGCTGGTGGACGAGGTGGAGGACCTCACGCCCCTGCTGAGCACCTACGCCTACGTGGCCTCCCGCCGCACCTCGGACCCGAACACCCGCGCCACCGCGCAGATGCTCCTGCTGGACACCGAGCGCGCCCGGGGACGGCTGGTGCGCGCCAACGAGGTGAAGCAGTGGCTGGGCTACGTGGGCGACTACTACGTCACCGGCGGCTTCGAGAACGAAGGCAAGGCCGGCTGTGACACCGACTTCGGCCCCGAGGCCGCCAACCTGGACCTGTCCGCCACCTACCCCGCGGCCAAGGGCGGCAACACCACCTGGCGCAAGCTGACGGCGAACACCGCGGACGGCTACATCGACCTGGCCACCGCCATCCGCCCCAACCGCGAGGCCGTGGCCTACGCCGTCACCTGGCTGGAGTCCTCCCAGGAGTCGCGCGTGTCGCTGGGCGTGGGCACGTCCGGCGCGTTCCGGCTGTGGGTGAACGGGCAGCTCGCCGCGAAGGAGGACCGCTACAACCTGCCGCGCCCGGACCAGTCCCGCGTGTCCGTGAAGCTGCGCAAGGGCCTCAACCGCGTGCTCGTGAAGGTGTGCCAGGAGTCCGGCCCGCTGGGCTTCTACCTGCGCCAGGAGTCGCCCACCGTGCGCGCGACGCTGCCGGCGAAGGCGCCCGCCCTGGAGAAAGGCACCGCGCCGCAGCCCCAGCCGCTGCCCACCCTCACCTCCGCCCTGCGCGCGATGGTGGAGAAGAACCCGGATGACGCCGCGCTGCGCGGCGACTACGCACGGGTGCTGGGCTTCTTCCGCGCGTATGACGAGCGCGAGCACACCGCCAGCGCCGAGGCCGCGCGCGCCGCGGAAGCAGCCCCCAAGGACGCCCGGCTCCAGTTGCTCGCCGCCCATGCGCAGCGGGATGACCTGAACGAGCGCCGCCGCTTCCTGGAAGCCGCCATCGCCGCCGACCCCGCCATGCCGGAGGCGCGCGTGGCGCTGGCCGACCACGAACTGGACCGCGGCCACCCCGAGCGCGTGCAGCCGCTGGTGGCGCCCGTGCTGGAGAAGACGCCGGATGACGTCAACGCGCGGCTGGTGCTGGCGCGCGCGCATGAAGCCCTGGGCGAGCGCCCCAAGGCCCACGCCCTGGTGGAGGAGACGTTCCGCCTGCAGCCCCGCGTGCCTCGCGCGGTGCGCGCCGCGGCCCAGGTGTCCCGGCAGCTCGACCGCAGCCGCGAGGCCATGGACCGGATGCGCGTGGTGCTGGCGCTGCGCTTCGACGACACCACCACGCGCCACATGCTCGCCACGATGCTGGCGGAGGCCGGGCAGGTGGAGTCCGCCCAGCGCGAGTACGCGCAGCTGGTGAAGCTCAACCCCTTCGACAATGGCTCCCGCGTGCGGCTGGCGGAGCTGAAGGCCAGCAACGGCGCGGTGGAGGAAGCCGTCGCCCTCTTCGCCGAGGCCCGCGCGCTGTCCCCGGACGAGCCGGAGGTCTATGAGCGCGAGGGCCGCGCCCTGCTGGCCGCGGGCCGCCGCGAGCCGGCGCTGGCCTCGTTCGAGCGCTCGCTCGCGCTGCGCCCGCAGAACCCGGGCCTGAAGGAGGCCCTGCGCACCGTCAAGGGCGAGAGCACCGGCACCGGCATGCAGTACCTGGTGGACGCCCAGGCGCTGGCCAAGGAGTCGGAGGCCTACGTCCATGAGGACGCCCTCTACCTGGTGGACAACACCTACGTGCGCGTCCAGCAGAGCGGCCTGTCCAGCCGCCTGCACCAGACGGTGGTCAAGGTCTTCAACTCGCGCGGCGTAGACGCGTTCCGCACCATCCCCGTCACCTATTCGCCGGACCGCCAGGAGGTGCGCGTACTGCGCGCCCGCGTCATCAAGGCGGATGGCTCCGTGGTGGAGAGCTACGGTGAGAACGAGCGCAACATCAACGAGCCGTGGACGGGCATGTACTACGACGCCCGCGCCAAGATTCTCTCCTTCCCCTCGCTGTCGGCGGGCGACACGCTCGAGCTGACGTACCGCCTGGACGACACCGCGCAGGACAACCTCCTGTCGGATTACTGGGGTGACGTGGAGAGCGTGCAGGGCGTCTACCCGAAGGTGCGCTTCCAGTACCTGGTGGACATGCCGCAGGCACGGCCCCTGTATTGGAACAAGAGCAAGCTGACCGGCGTGGCGAGCGCGCAGGAGACGCTGGACGCCGGCCGCGTGCTGTACCGCTGGAACGCCAAGCACGTCGCCAAGGTGGTGCCGGAGCCCGGCATGCCCGGCTGGGCGGAGGTGGCGCAGAACCTCCACGTCTCCACCTACCAGACGTGGGAGCAGGTGGGCCGCTACTGGTGGGGCCTGGTGCGCGACCAGCTCCAGCCCAACGCGGAGCTGCGGCAGACGGTGGACCAGGTGCTGCAGGGCGTGGACCGGAAGAATGAGCTGGCGGTGGTGCGCGCCATCTACAACTTCGTGGTGACGAACACGCGCTACGTGGCGCTGGAGTTCGGCATCCACGGCTTCAAGCCCTACCGCGTGGACCGGGTGCTGGCGCGCCGCTTCGGCGACTGCAAGGACAAGGCGAGCCTCATCCACTCCATGCTCCAGGTGGCGGGCGTGGAGAGCCGGCTGGTGCTGCTGCGCATGCGCAACCTGGGCTCCATTGGCGAGGAGCCCGCGAGCCTGGCGGCCTTCAACCACGCCATCGCCTACGTGCCCAAGTTCGACCTGTACCTGGACGGCACCGCGGAGTTCCACGGCGCCAACGAGCTGCCCAGCGCGGACCGGGTGGCCAACGTGCTGGTGGTGGAGCCCAACGGCAAGAGCACCTTCCTCACCACGCCGGAGGCGAAGGCGGCGGACAACGCCACGCGCATGTCGCTGGACGTGACGCTCCGCGCGGACGGCGGCGCTGAAATCACCGGCTCCAGCTCCGTGGGCGGGCAGCACGCGCCCGACTACCGCCGCGCCTACCGGCCGGAGGCCACGCGCAAGTCCACCTTCGAGCGCGCCTGGGCGCAGAGCTTCCCCGGCCTCACCGTGCACGAGGTGAAGCTCAGCGACACCACGCGGCTGGATGACGACGTGGCGCTGGACTTCAAGATGAGCATCCCGCGCTACTCGGAGGTGCTGCCCAACGGCATGCGCTTCCTGCCCTTCGGCACCGGGCGCACCTACCAGCAGGCCTATGCGTCGCTGGCCCAGCGCCGCTTCGACCTGGTGATGTCCAGCCCGTGGACCAACGGTTTCCTCCTGCGCTACGCGCTGCCCGCGGGCTGGACGGTGGCGGAGCTGCCCCAGGCGGTGGAGGAGACGACGAAGTTCGGCCACATCAAGCTGAACTACCGCCTGGAGGGCGGCAAGCTGGTGGCCGAGGGCGAGGTGGCCCTCACCACCGCGCGCGTGTCCGCGGATGACTACCCCGCGTTCCGCGAGTTCCTCGGCCGCGTGGACCGCGCCTTCGGCCGCCGGGTGTTCATCCAGAACGCGGCCAACCGCACCGCGTCCTCGACGCCGTAGCGAACGCGAGCAGGCCCGCGCCCGCCGAACCTCCGGCGGGCGCGCGGTGGTTACGGCTCCAGCAGACCCGCCAGCAGCGCGCGGACCTCGTCCGGGCCCTTCACCCGGAACGCCGCGCACGTGGGCTTGTTGCCCGCGTGGATGGTGAGCCCGCCGGGCGGAATGGATGCGAAGAGGTCCTCGTCCGTGCGGTCATCGCCGATGGCCACCACGAGGGCGCCGGGCGCCGCGTCCTTCGTGGCCTCGCCCACCACGCGGCCCTTGTGCACGCCGTGCGGACGAATCTCCACCACCTTGTCCCCGGGGAGGATGTCCATGGACTGCCCGGCGAACTTCTCCGCCAGGTACAGCCGCAGCTCGCGGGACTGGATGGCGCCGAACTCCGCGTCCACCAGGCGGTAGTGCCACGCCAGCGACGCTGTCTTCTCCTCCACGAAGGAGCCCGGCACGCGCGCGGAGAAGGTCTCCAGTTCGGGGCGCACGCGCTCCTTCCAGTCGAACGTCACGCCCTCCAGCATCCGCCACGCCTCCCCCGGCGCCGGGCGGGACCACAGGCCGTGCTCGGCATACAGGCCCATGGCCAGGTCGCCCAACCATTCCTCCAGCGTCTCCTTGGGCCGGCCGCTGACGATGCTCACCGAGGTGCCGGGCCGGGCCACCAGCTTCGCCAGCAGCGCCTTCAGCGCCGCATCCGGCGCGGCCAGCTCCGGCCGGGGCGCGTAGCCCACCAGCGTCCCGTCGTAGTCCAGGAGCAGTTGCAGCCGCTCCGCCTGCTTCATCTGCGCCAGCGCCTCGGGCGCGCCCGCCTCGGCGCGCACGGCCACCGCGGGCAGCGACTGGAGCCGGTCGAGGAAGGAGGACGTCCACCAATGCACGTCCCGTGACTTCACCTGCTTGCGCAGCGTGTGCATGCGCGTGCGGCGCTCCTCCTCCGCCATCCCCAGCGCCTTCTCGATGGCGTCCGCCAAGGCGTCCACGTCGTAGGGGTTGACGATGAGCGCGCCCCCCAGCTCCGCTGCGGCGCCCGCGAACTCGCTGAGCACCAGCACGCCGTCGTCGTCCGGACGCGACGCGCAGAACTCCTTCGCCACCAGGTTCATCCCGTCCCGCACCGGCGTGACGAGCATCACATCCGCGCCCCGGTACAACCCCACGAGCTGCCGTTCGTTGAATGAGCGGTAGAGGTAGTGCACGGGCACGTTGTGTACCGTGCCGTAGAGCCCATTGATGCGCCCCACCAGCTCGTTCACCAGCTCGCGGTAGTTGGCATACGCCTCCACCTGGGTCCGGCTGGGCACTGTCACCTGGATGAACCGCAGGCGGCCACGCCACGCGGGCGTGCGCTCCAACACGCGCTGCACCGCCAGGAGGCGCCGCGGTATGCCCTTGGTGTAGTCCAGCCGGTCGATGCCCAGCAGGATGCGCTGTCCTTCGGAGGACCGGCGCAGGTTCGCCACCTCCTCCTGCATGCCGGGCTCGCTCGCAATCGATTCGAAGGCCTGCGCGTCGATGCCCATGGGGAAGGCGCCCACGCGCACGTCGCGGCCCTCCCAGATGATGCGGTCGATGTCCGTGTCCAGCCCGAGGTGCCGCAGCAGCGCTCCGGAGAAGTGCCGCACGTAGCTCACCGTGTGGAAGCCGATGAGGTCCGCGCCCAGCAGCCCCTTCAGCAGCTCACGCCGGCGCGGCAGCGTGCTGAAGATTTCCGACGACGGAAACGGGATGTGGTGGAAGTAGCCGATGCGCGCGCCGGGCAGCCGCTGGCGCAACATGCCGGGCACCAGCATGAGCTGATAGTCGTGGACCCAGATGGTGTCCCCGGGCTCGTAGTGCTTCGCCACCAGGTCCGCGAAGCGCTCGTTGACCTTGCGGTACACCTCCCAATCGCGGTCCTGGCGCGGAATGCGCTCCAGCATGTAGTGGCACAGCGGCCACAGGACGCGGTTGGAATAGCCTTCGTAGTAGCGGCTCACCTCGCTGGCGGACAGCGTCAGCGGCACGCAGCGCAGCTCCGCGAGCTGGGCGTCCACGCGGGCGCGTTGACTTTCCGACAGGCGGGAGACATCCCCGGGCCAGCCAATCCACAGCCCCCCCGAGCGTTCGTGCGGACGGCGAAGGCCGGTGGCCAGGCCTCCCGCGCTGCGGACCACGGAGACAGTGTCCTTCTCCACCTTGACGGTGACAGGAAGCCGGTTCGAGACGAGTAGGAGTCGGGACATAGGCCCCTCCTGAATTAGTCACTCCGTGCAGGAATGGCCATCGTCGAAACGGGCTTCATGCCAGATGTGGGTCCCTCGTGTCGGGTGGCCATCGGTGTCCAGCCCAGCCGTGACAGCAGCGCGGGCTGCCGGCCCGGCTTCCACACGAAGGCATCCAGCACATAGTGCGTGGCCTGCGGCAGCGCGAGCAGCGGCACCACGAGCGACAACACATCCGGCGGCAGCGTCACATCGCTCTCGCCGAAGAGCGCGCCGTGTTCGCGCCACACAGCCTGATCCCACAGGAACTCCTCCGCCAGGGCCAGCGCCACCAGGAACAGCAGGAAGCCCGGCAGCCCCGCGCGCAGCAGCGCCGCCCCCGCGCCATAGCCGCCCTCCTCCAGCCGTCCCCGCGCATAGCGGAAGAGCAGCGCGAAGTAGGGAACGCCGTGCAGCACCACGTTCATCACCGTGAACGTGAAGTCGTCCCGCGCGACGACGATGCCGCCGAACCACGCCACCCACGTCGCCACCACCAGCAGCACCTTGCCCGCTTGCACGCCCTCGCCGCGCACCACGCGCGCGGCCTGGAAGCCGGCCCACGCGAAGAGCACCCCCGCGTGAAGCCAAAGCCCCACGGCGCCCACCCAGGACGGAAGGCCCGACAGGAAGTCCCCGGGCACGAACCACCAGAAGCCGCGCGGCAGGTTCGCATGCCACCAGACGACGGGGCCCAGCGTGGCGGCATAGACGGCAGCGGCATCCAGGCGCCGCTCCAGCACGGAGACGCGCGCCTTGCGGCCGTACAGCGCCACCCAGCCGTACTGCTGCCGCACGAAGTGGCTGAGCGCGACATAGGCGAACAGCGTCCAGAACGTGCCCGGCGACACGAGGTGGGCGAGCACGCCCGCCATGTAGGCGGCCAGCGGCGCGCCCAGGTAGAGCCCGGGGCGGGTCCGCAGCTCGTCCGGATCCAGGTAGGTGCGGAACAGCGTGGACCAGACGTGGGCCACGTCCACGCAGACGACGAAGAGCAGCCATGCCCACAGCGGCGTGCCGCCCGCCACGCCCAGCCAGGGCGCGGCGAGCACGAAAGCCACGGAGACGAGCGCGCTGCCAGCGAAGACGGACAGGTCCACTCCCGGACTGAACAGCCAGCCCTGGGAGGGCGCGAGAAGACGAGGCATCGGGGCCATGCAGCCTACCAGAGTCTCCGCGCCAGGGACTCGGCACCGGGCCCACGTCCGGATGCGGTATGAACCGTCCCATGCACGCCGCCGCGCCCACAGAGGCCCGCACGCACGGAGACAGGGTGGGCCTTGAATACGCCGCGGACCTTCCGCTGCCCCCTCCGCGCTTCCGGCGCCGGCTGCTGGCGGTGATGCTGCTCGCCGGCTGGGTGCCGCTGGTGCTGCTCGGCGTGCTGGCACAGGCCGCGCTGGAGCGGGTCCTGTCGGTGTCCATCGCCCCGGTGGAGGGCGTGCTGGAGGAGGTCGCCTCGGAGCTGGCGCGACGGGAGCTGCCGCAAGACTCGCTCAACGAGGCGCGGCTCAACCTCGCGCAGGCGGAGCTGGCGCGACGAGCCCTGGTGCGCCGCGTGCCCGCCTTCATCACCGCGCTGGTCCTCATTTCGGGGGCGGCGCTGACGGTGGCCTCGGTGCTGCTCGGGCGAGCCCTCACGCGTCCGGTGCGCACCCTCACGGAAGGCATGTGGGCCTATGCGCGCGGCGACCTCTCCGTGCGGCTCGCCGCCCCCGAGCCTCCCCGCGACGAGCTGCAGTTCCTCCTGGGCCAGTTCAACCGCATGGGCCAGGAGCTGCTGTCGCAGCGCGAGCGGCTCAAGTCCGCGGAACAGATTGCCGCCTGGCAGGACGTGGCCCGCGCGCTCGCGCACGAGCTGAAGAACCCCCTCACCGCAATGAAGTTGTCGCTCGCGCGTCTGAACCGGACGGATGCGTCCACGCCCCACGACACCACCCGCATCACCGAGGCCGTGGCCCTCCTCCAGGAGGAGGTGGACCTGTTGATGCGGATGACCCAGAGCTTCTCCACCTTCGCGCGCCTGCCCGCGCCGCGCTTCCAGGACGTGCCCCTGCGCCCGCTGCTGGCCGAGGTGTGCACCCTGTACGCGGGCACGTCCCCCGTGCCCGTGGAGCTTCGCCCTGGCGCGGAGGCCACGCTGCGCGCGGACCCGGATGGCCTGCGTCGCCTCTTCGGCAACCTGGTGAAGAACGCCACCGAGGCCTCTTCCGCCAGCGCCGCGCCCGTCCACGTCACACTGGAGTCGACGCAGCCGGGCACCGTGTCCGTCACCGTGGCGGATGGAGGCAGCGGCGTCCCCACCGTCCTCGAAGGCCCGGCCCTCACGCGAGGCCTCTTCAGCACCAAGCCCGGCGGCAGCGGCCTGGGCCTGCCCATCTCCCAGAAAATCGTCCACGAGCACGGCGGCAGCCTGCGCCTGGAGCCCGCGCCCGGAGGCGGTACGCTCGCGCGCGTGGAACTGCCCCTCACCCCGCCACCGTCCCCATGAAGCCCGGTCCTCGCATCCTCATCGTCGATGACGACTCTGGCGTCCTCAGGGCCCTGCGCGGCCTCCTGAGCGATGAGGGCTTCACGCCCGTGGAGGCCCGCTCCGCGGCGGAGGCCTCCCAGCTGCTCGACGCGCCCGAAGGTCCCCCGGCGATGATGCTGCTCGACCTGCGCATGCCGGGCGAGACGGGCCTGGAGCTGCTCGCGCGCCTGCCCCGGCCCTTCCCCGCGCCCGTGGTGGTGCTGTCCGGAGAGGCGTCGCCCGCTGAGGCCGTGCAGGCGCTGCGGCTGGGCGCGACGGACTTCGTGGAGAAGCCACCCTCCCCCGAGCGGCTGCTCACCGCCGTGCGAAACGCACTGGCGCTGGGCTCGCTCCAGGAAGAGCGCGAGCGGCTGCTGGACGCGCTGGCCCGCCCCGGCCACCTGGTGGGTGACAGCCCTGGCATGGTGTCACTGCGCCAGCTCATCGCGCGCGTGGGCCCCAGCGACACCGCCATCCTCATCACCGGCGAGACGGGCACGGGCAAGGAACGCGTGGCGCGGGCGCTGCACCTCGCCTCAGGACGCAAGGGCCGGCTCGTCGCCGTCAACTGCGCGGCCATTCCCTCCACCCTGCTGGAGAGCGAGCTGTTCGGCCACGAGAAGGGCGCGTTCTCCGGTGCGCTGTCGCGGCGCGCGGGCCGCATCGAACAGGCGCACGGCGGCACGCTGTTCCTCGACGAACTGGGCGACATGCCACTGGAGCTCCAGGCCAAGCTGCTGCGCGTCCTGGAGACGAAGGAAGTGGAGCGGCTGGGCGGCAGCCTGCCCGTCCCGGTGGATGCGCGCGTCGTCGCGGCCACGCACCAGGACCTCGCCCGCGCGGTGAAGGAGGGCCGCTTCCGGCAGGACCTCTACTTCCGCCTCAACGTGATGCCCCTTCAGGTGCCGCCCCTGCGCGAGCGGCCGGAGGACTTGCTCCCCCTGGCCCGCGCCTTCGCGGCGGAGTTCGCGGGGCCGCAGGTGCCACTGGTGCTCGCGCCCGGCGCGGAGACCTCGCTGCGCGCCTATGCGTGGCCGGGCAACGTGCGTGAGCTGCGCAACCTCATCGAGCGCCTCAACCTGCTCCGGGGTGAGGGCCCGCTCACCCTGGGCCCGGAGCTCGTCTCCGCGCCCCAGGCCACCGCCGCGGCCAGCCGCCCCTCCCTGGGACAGAAGAACTACCGAGAGCACGTGGAGGACTTCGAGCGCGAGCTCATCCGCGCGGCGCTCCAGGAAGGCGAAAGCATCGCCGGGGCCGCGCGGCTGTTGCAGGTCGACCGGGGCAACCTCTACCGGCGCATCAAGGCGCTCGGACTCCCTGTCACCTGAAGCCCCGCTGGAGTGCAGCTGCTCTGCCCCCGATTGTCGGACCCGCCGCAACCACGGCCCCAGGACCGAAAGCGCCCCCATGCCTCCAGGCGGGTGCCGGACGGCCGCACGCAATCGTCGCTGGCGATGTCAGTACCACATCACGACTCGACATCCCGATGTCTCCATGACATCGACATGGCTGCTCGGCCCTCGTTCTTTCAGGCACTTGCCCGACGCCTCTGGGTGGAACGGCCCGTGCTCTCCCTTCCTGCATGAACCGCTTCGCGCTCCTCATTTGTCTCCTCCCCGCGCTCGCAGTCGCGCAGCCAGCCCCTGCACCTGAACCTGAGCCACGCTCCGACGCGCCCTCATCCGCGGAAGCCGCTCCGTCGCAAGGTGAAACGGGAAACAACCCGCAGTCAGAGCGTGCGGAAGGCGCAACCCCTGCCACGAACAACCAGGAAGCTGGCGGCAAGCCACGCTCCCCCACGACCGACGCCCGAGGCGACACCTCAGCGGACACGCAGAAGTCCTGCCCCGACGACTTCGAGGACGACGACTCGGGAGACACCCGCGTTCTGGCCCCGCTTCAGCTCGCCGTGGATGGGCGCTCGCTCACGCCCGGCCGCATCGAACTGCACGGGCTTCACTGGCTGACGGATGCGCAGGTGCGCGCCTTCATCGGTGCGCCCCGTGCGGATTCAGGGGCCCTGCTGAGCGGAAGGGACGTCCACCTGTTCCTCCGGCGGCTCGCTCGCTCGGGGCTGTTCGCCCGCGTGGAGCCGCGCGTGCGCGTGGCCGAGGCGCCGCAGCCGGCGGTCCTCGAAATCCACCTGGAGGAGAACCCCGTCGTCTCCGCCGTGGAGGTGAACGGGCTCCAGGACCTGCAGGCCACCGAGATTCTCGAGGAGCTGCTCTGGCTCCCGCACCGGTTCCCCACCGAGGACGAAGACGAAGAGTCCTTCACCGCCACGCTGCGCGTGGACTCCCGGCGCGGCACGCTCTCCGTCGTCCGCCCCTGCCCGCCTCGCTATCCGCCCCGTGACTGGGTGGCCCGGCTGGAGCGCGGCACGCTGCACCCTGGCATCTTCCTGGGCGGCGTCGCCCATGGCCTGGAGCGCACGCTGAAGCGCCTGCGTGACGACGGCTACATGCTCGCCAGCCTGTCCGCGGTGTTGTCGCCGGACGGCAAGCTGATGATGACCGTGGATGAAGGCCGGCTCGAGTCCATCGAAGTGCGCGGTGTGGACGCCGACATCGCCGCGCGTGTCCAGGACGCGCTGGACCTGAAGCCTGGCACCGTGTTCCTCCGCAGTGACGCGAAGCGCGCCGTGCGGCGGCTGACCTCGCGGCTCCCCTTCCTGGAGCCCGCGGACGCGAACGACTCCGACAGCCCGCGTTCCCAGCGCGCCCACATCATCGAGACGCGCGAGCCGGACGGCACCCGCGCCTATCACACGCAGGAAGCACCGCGCGCGAAGCCGCGCCACCGGGAGCAGGTGGAGTTCGAGCTGAACTGGAAGCAGTTCGCCGACTGGTGGGACGACGTGGACTCGGCCGACAGCATCACCCTCGAGGGCAAGAAGCTGGTGGTGCACCTGCGCACGCGGCGGCCGGACTTCGACGTGGACCTGCTTCCGATGCACACGCAGGTGACGGGCTTCTCGCCAGGTCTTTCGGGGCGGCTGCGCCTCTGGGATGCGAAGGACCGCGCGCACGTCACCGTGGATGCCGCGCTCACCATCCCGCTGCGGTGGGGCGGCCAGTATCTGCCGGATGACCCGGAAGGCACGCAGCGCCAGCGGCGCATCAACATGCTCGGTGGGGCGAAGCTCCAGGTGCCGCGGGTGGGGCTCGCGGAGCTGGGCGCGCAAGTCTACGACTTCACCGACACGCTGGACCGGTGGCGGATGGGCGACATCGACTCGTCGCTCTACTCGGCCCTCATCAACCGGCCGGACCGCGACTACTTCCGCCGCAAGGGCCTCACGGCCTTCGCCACCTGGCGCTGGGCGGATGACTGGCTCGCGGGCGTCGAGTACCGCAACGACCGCTACGAGTCGATGCGCAGCTTCACGCCGCCCTTCTCCCTGTTCCGGAACGACTCGGCCCCCTTCCCCAACGCGCCCGTCACCGAGGGCCGCTTCGACTCCGTGGTGGTGCGCATGGAGTACGCCAGCAACGTGCCCGCCGCCGCGTCCGTGGGCTCGCTGTTCCGCACGCCGGAGACGTCGCTCTTCGACCGGGATGGCGACTGGGAGAGCCGCGCCTCACTCCGGGGCCTGCTCACGCTGGAGGTGGGCAACGGTCCGGGGAGCGCGGGCGGTGACGCGCGCTTCTGGAAGCTGGTGAGCGACATCGCGATGGAGGTGCCCACCGGCTGGGACACCGGCCTGTCGCTGCGCGTGCGCACCGCGGGGGGCCACCGTCTGCCCGAACAGAAGCGCGAGGCGCTGGGTGGATGGACGGCGCTGCGCGGCTTCGGCTTCAAGGAGTACCGCGGCGACGTGTCCGTGCTCACCAGCGCGGAGTACCGCTGGAGCGCCCTGGGCCTCTTCGCGGACCTGGGCACGGTGCGGGCGGATGACGCATGGACGGATGCACGGCTCGGCCTGGGCGCCAGCCTCCACTTCGGAGACAACGTGCGGATGGACGTCGCGTGGCGCACGGATGAGCGGGCCACCGCCACGCCCGAAGCCCGGCTGCTCTTCCAGCGGACCTTCTAGAGACGCATGGACTGGCCACGCAAACACGTGGGACGCGGGCTCGGCACGGCGCTCCTCGCCGTGGCGGGCCTGCACGCCCCCGCGGTCCATGCAGAAGAGCCGCGCACCACCTGCACCGCCACGTTGGCCGGACGGCGCGTCATGGTCCGTTCCGAAGCCTTCGACTTCGTCTCGCCCGAGCTGGACCGGTTGGTGCGACTGGGCATGGCGGGGAAGCTGGAGGTGGAGCTGACGCTCTGGCAACGCCACACTGTCTGGTTCGACGCGCGAATGGACACCGCCCGGCTGACGCAGGTGCTCGCCTTCTCCAAGGGCGCCTACGTGCTGGATGGACGCCCCTTGCCGGAAGGCCCGTCCTCACTGACGCTGGAGCGCGTGGCGTGGACCTTGGAAAAAAGGCCCGAGCCCGGCGCGCGCTATGAAGTGCGCATCAGCGTCCGCCTGCACGTCGTGACCGCCGCGAGCCTGGGCCGGGTGGCCGCGTGGCTCACGCAGGGGAAGCAAGCGCCTGCCGAGGAAGGCAACACCCTCACGGGCACCGTGCTGCTTCGCTCGGTGGCCGAGGACCTCGCCCGCGGCGCCAGTGCGCGCTGTGACGTCACCCGGCCGCCCTGAGCCACGGCCGCGCCGCACATCCGTCATGAACCCATCGAGCGCCCGGCCACCAGGCCGAGGCCAGGAGTCCCGTCATGCGACGTTGGCTGTCCTTGCTGTTCGCCCTGGCCGCTGGGTGTACTCCGGCGCCGTCACCACCCGCGTCCCCTGACCGCGGCGTCCAGGTCTTCGCGCCTCCGGGCATCGAGGCCCGGGGAAGCCGCGTCCCCGTCCTCTACGTGGAGGCGGAAAGGGCGCTGTACTTCCCCCAGGGCGTCGGAGGCGGAGGCTCACGGCACCCGGTGGTGCCCAGCCCGGCCGAGTTGCTGGCCCTGGGGCGACGCACCGACATCATCATCGTCACCGTCGCCCCAGGCCAGTCCACCGCCCACGCGGCTATTGCCGCGCCATGACCGTGTTCGCCTCCGTCGCGGCGTCGTGGACGTGCTCGCCCGACACGTCCACCACCACCTCCGTCAGCGTCCCGCCCTTGAACGCGAAGGGCGGTTGGTACCGCTGACTCACCGGCGAGTTCTCGTCTCGGCCGCACGTGAGTCCCTCGCCCAGGCTGATGAGCAGCGGCATGGTGTCCGAGATGTCACGCTGCGCCACCAGGTCGCCGTTGATGAAGAGGCGTCCCCGTCCCGGCGCGCCCCGGCCCGCGGGCAGGTCAGGCGTGCCCGTGGGCTGAAACTCGAAGCGCAGCTCCGCGTGTCCCTTCGGCACGTCCACGGAGGACTCCAGGTGGAACTCCTTCTCTCCCACGAAGTTGTAGACGTAGTGCAGCTTGCCGTCCTTGACGAAGAGTGAGTACCCGCCCGTCAATCCACCGTGGCAGAGCAACACGCCCTCGACGCCGTCCTCCACCTCCACCCGCGCGGTGATGGCGTGGGCGCGGTTGAGGACGTGCACCGCCACGTTCTCCGGCGCGGGTGAGGTGTGGGGCCGGTAGACGTAGCGCTCCCGCTCCCGCGAAATCTGTGGCCGCTCCACGGCGAAAAGGGCGACGGACGGCGTAATCAACGGGAGCACATCGTACCGGCCCGCCTCGACGTACCAGCGGGCAATCATCTCGATGAGCTTGTCGCGCTCCTGCGCGGCCACGTTCCGCGTCTCCGAGCAGTCCTCCGCGACGTGGTACAGCTCCCAGCCCTCCGTATCGAACTCGCGCAGCCTGGCTTCGGTGAGCTTCAGCATGCCGAACGGCTCGTGCGACTCCGTGAAGGACGGCCCGGGGAACGGGCACACCGCCCGCCATCCGTCGTGGTACAGGGCCCGGTGGCTGAACATCTCGAAGTACTGCGTGTGGTGTCGGCTCTCCGCGTCCGCGTCGTGGAAGGAGTGCTTGAAGCTGACGCCTTCGATGGGTGACTGCGTGACGCCGCGAAGCTCCGTGGGCGGCTCGATGCCCAGGCAGTCCAGCACCGTGGGCACCATGTCGATGGCGTGGCAGTACTGCGAGCGAATCTCGCCCCGCGCCTGGATGCCTCGGGGCCAGTGGACGATGAAGGGGTCCGTGGTGCCACCCCGGTACGTCTCGCGCTTCCACCGCTTGAAGGGCGTATTGCCCGCCCAGGCCCAGCCCCAGGGATAGTGGTTGAAGTGGCGCGGTCCGCCCAGCTCGTCCAGCGCCGCCAGGTTCTGCTCCAGCGACTCCGGCGCGTTGTTGAAGAACTTCAGCTCATTGACGGAGCCATGCAGGCCACCCTCCGGACTGGCGCCATTGTCGGAGATGACCATGATGAGCGTGTTCTCCAGCTCCCCGCTCGCCTCCAGTGACTGGATGAGCCGGCCGATGTGATGGTCCGTGTGCTCCAGGAAGCCCGCGAACACCTCCATCATCCGCGCGTAGAGCCGCCGTTCCTCCGGGGACAGGCTGTCCCAGTCCTGCACGTCCGGGTCATGGCGCGACAACCGGGTGCCCGGCGGCAGCACGCCTGTCTCGAGCTGACGCCGGAAGACCTTCTCGCGGTAGGCATCCCAGCCGTCGTCGAACTGGCCCTTGTAGCGGTCCGCCCATTCCCGGGGGACATGGTGGGGCGCATGCATGGCGCCCGTGCAGAAGTAGAGGAAGAAGGGCTTGTCGGGCGCCACCTGCTTCGCGTCGGCGATGAAGCCGATGGCCCGGTCCACCAGGTCCTCCGTCAGGTGGTAGCCCTCCTCGGGTGTCTTCGGCGGCCGGACCTGATGATTGTCGTGAACGAGGTCTGGGTAGTACTGGTGCGTGTCGCCCCCGAGGAAGCCGTAGTACCGCTCGAAGCCGCGGCCCAGGGGCCAGCGTGAGTAGGGCCCCGCGGCGCTCGTCTGCTCCGCGGGCGTGAGGTGCCACTTGCCCACGCAGTAGGTGTTGTAGCCGTGCCCCGCCAGCATCTCGGAGAGGAAGCCGTTCTCGAAGGGGATGGTGCCGTTGCGGCCGGGGTAGCCCACGGAGATTTCGGTGATGGCCGCCATGCCGTTGGAGTGGTGGTTGCGGCCGGTGAGGATGCACGAGCGCGTGGGCGAGCAGAGCGCGGTGGTGTGCATGTTGTTGTAGAGCAGCCCACCCTTCGCCAACCGGTCCAGGTTGGGCGTGCGGATGGGCGAGCCATAGCAACCGAGCTGACCGAAGCCTGTGTCGTCCAGGACGATGAAAAGGACGTTGGGTGCCCCCGGCTTCGCGCGCAGCGGCGCGGGCCAGGCAGGCGAGGACTCCTCATCCGTCCGGCCGATGACACCAGGGAATGGCGTTCCGGGAAGGTATTCCTTGAGCGACATGGCGCGGCCTCCACGAGGACGCGCGGGAATGAACGTGCCGCGGGCCCTCGTGGAGGGAGATGCACATGGGGACCGACAATGCCCCCTGTCCTTCAGGCGGGCACGAGCAGGCGGAACACCGCATGCCAAGGGCGCTCACCGCGTCAGAAGAACGCCCCCATCGGCGCATGGAATGGAACGCGGCGGCCGGCGGCTACAGCCAGCTCACCTCACGCCGGCCCAGCTCCGCCAGCACGCGCTCCGCGGCCCGCACGCCAAACCAGTTCGCCTCTTCAAAGAGCCCCATGCCGCCCAGGTCCGAGTGCGCGAAGTGCAGCGAGTTCCCCAGGCTCTCCCCCGCGGCCTGCTTCGCCTGCCCCCACATGAAGCCCGGTGCAGGCCGCACCATGGCGTGGCCCCAGCGCTGGACCTCCAGCCGCTGCGCCTGCCCGGCGATGCCAGGGTGCGCGGGCAGCATGTCCGCCATCACCAGGGCCTCCCAGTCCGCGTAGCGGGCCGACAGCGCCTTCTCCCGCTCGGCCTTCACGTCCGCGCCGTCCATGGGCAGGTACCAGGTGAGCACCGTGGGGCCCTGCTCGTCCTGGCGCAACGTCTGGTGCGTGGCCACCACGTAGCCCAGGCTGCGGCTCTCATAGAAGACGTTGTCCCAGGCCAGCGGAAAGCCCCGCGAGCGCGGCGGCGACGACAGCGTCAGGTTCGCCACCACCCACGGCCCATACGTGAAGCCACTCAGCCACGCCGGACGCTCCCGCCGCCACGGCGCCACCACGTGCGCGGCGATGAAGCGCGGACACGCCAGCACCACCTGCCGCGCCAGGAAAGCCCGGGGCTTGCCCGAGCCCGCCTCCAGCGCGTCCACACGGCAGCCGCCCTCCACGGGCTCCACGGTGTGCACCAGCACGTTGCGCTCCACCGCGCCGTTCGGCAGCGCCGACACGAGCTGCCGCACCAGCCGGCCATTGCCTTCGGGCCAGCTCAGGTAGCCCTCGCTGCGCTCCCCATGCCCGTCCTGCCGCGCGGTGAAGTACCAGATGCCGGCCCAGGCGGAGACATGCTCGGCGGTGGTCCCGAAGTCGTCGCGGCACGCGTAGTCCACCACCCACTTCAGCCGCGCGGAGCGGAAGCCCTCGCGCTCCATCCAGGCCGCCATGCTCAGCGCGTCCAGCGCCGTCCACTCGGCGTCGTCACTGGACAGGCCGGAAGGCACCGCGAAGGCCCGGCGCCCCTTCGCGTCTCGCGCGGAGGCGAAGCCGTTCATCCGCGCCTCGAAGCGCCGCAGTTCCTCCAGGTCCTCCGCGCTGGCGCCCGCGTGCAGGTAGAGCCCTTCGTACCAGTGGCCCCGGTAGAAGAAGCGCTCCTCCGGCTCGTGGATGAGCAGCGACTCCTCGAAGTGCGGCCGGCCCGCGTCATCCACGTCGGTGACGGCCCCCATCTCCCGCAGCAGCCGGACGACAGGGCCCCGGTCCTCCAGCGGCGCCGGCAGGTAGTGCGCGCCCCATGGATACGCGGAGATGGCGTTGCGCCCGGAGCGAGACGTGCCTCCCGGCTCCGCCTCCAGCTCCAGCACGCGCACGCCTCGCACGCCCGCGCTCGCCAGCCGCCAGGCCGCGGACAGGCCCGCCACGCCCGCGCCCACCACCAGCACCTCCACGGGCTCCACGATGTCCGCGCGGGGCAGCGGCCCGCCGCGCAGCCGGTGCCCCAGCTCCACGGCCTGGTCCACCACCGCGCCGGGGACACGCTCCCGCGGCCCCGACTTCCGGCACGCACTGGCCGCCACCGCGGAACCGAGGAACGCGGCGACCAGCTCCCGCCGCGTCAGTTCCACCGCTGCCACTCCGCCTCGTAGTAGTGCACCAGCACCTGGTTGTTCAGCCGGTTCACCTCCACGGGCAAGGGCCCCATGTCCGGAGGGAACTGGGTGAGTGACGCCATCGTCGCGTCGTCCAGGAAGAGCAGCCCTTCAGGCAGCGGCCGGTTCCGGGCGGGCGGCTCGTGCGCAATCAGCACGTAGCCCCACTCACCGAACGACGGCACCAGCGCGTGGTACGGCTCCGTCCAGAAGCCCGCGGCCCTGAGCGTCGTCTCCACGCACCAGAAGGAGCGCCGGGCGAACAGCGGGCTGGTGCTCTGCACCACCGCCACGCCGTCCGGCGCGATGCGCTTCTTGAGCAGCTTGTAGAAACCCGTGGTGTACAGCTTCCCCAGCGCGAAGTTGTTCGGGTCCGGGAAGTCCACCACCACCACGTCGTACTGCGCGCCGCCCTCGGAGAGGAACTGCATCGCATCCCCGTTGACCACCCGCATCCGCGGGTCCGTCATCGCGTGGCGGTTCAGCTTCGCCAGCTCCCCGTAGTTCGTCGCCAGCCCCGTAATCGCCGGGTCCAGGTCCACCAGCGTGACGGAGCGGACCTCCGGGTAGCGCAGCACTTCCCGCGCGGCCAGGCCGTCCCCACCGCCCAGGATGAGCACGTTCTCCACCTTGCCCGCGCGCACCATGGCCGGGTGCACCAGGGACTCGTGGTAGCGGTACTCGTCCAGGCTGGCGAACTGGAGGTTGCCGTTGAGGAACAGCGAGAAGCCCCGCTTGCCGCGCGTGAGGATGATGCGCTGATACGGCGAGCTGGACGCGTGGACCACGTCATCCGCGTAGAGCTGGTCCTCGTAGAAGGTGGTGAGCCGGTCGCCCATGACGAAGCCCGCCAGCAGCAGCACCGTCAGGCCCACCGCCTTGACGCGCAGCCGCAGCGGGTTGCCCAGCAGCGGCGCCAGCAACCAGGTGCTCCACAGCGCCACCGCCGCGTTCAGCACGCCGAACAGCAGAGACGTGCGCACCAGCCCCAGCTTCGGCACCAGCAGCAACGGGAAGGCCACGCTGGCCGCGAGCGCCCCCACGTAGTCCAGCGACAGCACCTGGCTGATGAGGTCCTTGAACTTGACCTGGTCCTTCAGGATGCGCAGCAGGAGGGGAATCTCCATGCCCACCAGCGCGCCAATGGCAATCACGCTGCCGTACAGCGCCACCTGGAACAGGTCCGTCAGCGTGAAGGTGAGGAACAGCACCGGCGCGCAGATGCCGCCCAGCAGCGCCACCGCCAGCTCCACCTCCACGAAGCGCTGCGCCACCCCGCGCTCGATGTAGCGCGACAGGTAGCTGCCAATGCCCATGGCGAACAGGTAGCCGCCAATGACAGTGGAGAACTGGGTGATGGAGTCGCCGAGCAGGTAGCTCGCGAGCGCCCCGACGACGAGCTCATAGATGAGCCCGCACGTCGCGATGACGATGACGGTGATGTACAGCAGCGTCTTGTTCACGGCGTCACTTCACTTCGCACAGGCATGGGCGCGCGGCGCGCGCCTTCATCCGCTGATGGCCGCGGCCACGATGATGGCCAGACCGATGATGAAGGAACCGATGACGATGCCCACCGCCGTGTTCTGGTCGGCCTCCAGTTCCTTGTGCACGTCGAACGGCATGATGAGGCGGATGACATAGAAGCCCGCCACGAACACCGCCAATCCGATGAGCGAGTAGATGATGCTCGCCAGCACACCCTGAACGCTGACCACCACGCCAAGTAACAACATCACTTCCCTCCCATGTAGCCGCCAGTCCACAGCAGGACGCCGCCCGGCCCACGCCGAACGTTGCCCGGTACCTTGTCCCGCTCTTCCTTCGTGAAGGGGGACCAGCCCGAAATCGTCAATGCCGCGTAGCCCAGCAGCACCAGTCCTCCAAACCACTTCATGACGCGCCTCCGTCACGTTTGACGACTCAAACCTAGACGTTGCTCTCCGCCCAGCGCCGCGTCTCGAAGCTGTGCGAGCGATACAACGCCACCACCGGCCCCACCACCATCAGCCCCAGCGCGAAGCAGAACCAGCTCGAGTTGGGCGTGTCGTGGATGACCTTCACCCGGTACGTCATGGGCCGCGGCCGCCTCGGGTTCGCCGCGAAGCTCGCCGTCGTGCGCAGCGCGTACTTCCCGGCGGGCACCGGCGACAGGTAGGTGCTGGTGGACATGTTGCTTTCGGTCCACTCGCCGTCGCCGTCGTTGCCGCGGTAGTAGCTCAGCTCTTCATAGAAGAGGACCACGTCGTTCGTGTCCTGGTTCACCAGGTCGCCCTGGATGCCCAGCCACTCGTTGAAGGGCGTGCCGCTGATCTCCACGCGCATGTTGCCGCGCTTGGGCACTTCGAAGGGCTCGCTGAAGTGCATGGCCGCGGGCGTGCCTGGCGCGGCATCCGGCGGTATCACCACCGCCTCATCCAGGACGACCGTCTTCGCGGCGGTCAAGGACAGCACGGCCGACAGCACGAACAACGCCAGTACCCAGAGGCCCGTCCAGACGAAGACGGAGCGCAGGCCCGACTGGTGCGGGTTCGGCTGGCTGGGGGCGATGCCCTCCCGCTGAGGCATCGGCTCCTTCAAGCCGAAGGCCTCCTTCACCACCTCGGGCTCCAGGTACTCGCCGTGGGTGTACGACACCTCGTCGTCCGTGGCGTCCACGTTCACCGAGTACGGCGCGGCGACGTACTCCGACGCCTCGGCCCGCTCGCCCACCCTCACCGTCCAGTAGAACTCCCCCAACACCTTGTCCGTGACCGCGGTGACGTGCTGGAAGCACTTGTAGCGGCGGTGCTCGTAGAAGGCGGCGACGTCGGGCGACAGCGACACGTCACCCGCGGGCAGCGGCTTCAGGAACACCCAGTGGCCGTTGGAGTTCATCAGCCAGACGAAGCCGCGCGACGCGTTGTAGAGGAGGAATTCCTCCCATGGGTAGCGCACGCCCTCCACGGTGCACGAGCGCTCCAGGTAGCCAATGCAGATCCACTCCGCGCCATCCAGCTTCCCCTTGGTTCCCAGGGGAATGAGGAGCGGCCGGCTCGGCTTCTCCAGCATGCGCAGGAAGGACAGCTTGCCCTGGCGCGCGTCCAGCAGCGCGCCGCAGTAGGGACACGCCACGCGCAGCGTCTTGTCCGGCGCGCGCAGGTCCAGGTTGCCGTTGCACTGCGTGCAGCGCGCCTGCTGCAGCTCCACCTTGCGCACGCGGGGCCGGAGCTGCCCGGCCGGGATGCCCAGCTGCTCCAGCTTCAGCGCCTCGCCGACGAAGACCTCGGGCGAGTGCCCACGCGTGCCGAAGTCGAGCGTGAGGAAGGCGCCCTTGGGGCCCGTGGCGTCCACGTACCAGGCGTCCTGCGTGGGGTCCACGTCGCTGGGGAGCTGACCCGCGGCGGCCACCACGCGGCCATGGCCACGCTCCTCGATGACCCACGCGCGGTCGCGCAGGTGCAGCCGCTCTCCCGGGTGCAGGTCCTCCAGCACCACGCCCTCTTCGGGCCCCATGTCGAACATCAGGTGGAAGGCGCCCTCGGACTCGCTGAGCCACCCGGTGCGGCCGTCCGCGAACTCCACGTACCACTCGTCCCACGGCCCCGCGCCGTGGTCCTTCTGCAGGTGGCCGACGATGGTGTACGCCGCCTTGCGGTAGCGCCCCTCCGCGCGGAGCTGCAACGGCGAATCGGTGGGGACGATGCTGCCAATCTTCCCGTGAGACTCGAAGTCCAGGCCCTTGCGAGCCACCACCGTCTGGCAGTAGCCGCACACCACCACCTGCGCCGACCCGGCGGTGAACTCCACCATCGCACCGCACGATGGACACTTCCCCTGCGTCACGCCGTCACCCCTCGCTTCAGCTCACGCACCACGCACGCCGTCGTCCCCAGATGGCGCGCCAGCAGCGCCTCGAAGTCCGGACGCGGGCGCTCACGGCAGCAGTACACGTTGAGCGCGGCGAACCCGTGCTCGGGAAATGTGTGGATGCCCAGGTGGCTTTCGGCCAGCAGCGCCAGCCCGGTGATGCCACCAGGCTCCGGGAACACGTGCCACTGCGGCTGGCCCACGACCTTCAGGTCCAGCACGACGATGAGCTCCTCGAAGAGCGCCGCCAGTGCCGCCGCGTCCTTGAGGCTGCCAGGCGCGCAGCCGCTGGCGTCAACCAGCCATTCCTGTCCGGTGGTCAGCTTCGAAATCCTCCCGTCCGCGGACGTCTTATCACGGGCCCTCCCTCGCGTCCGGCCTCATGTCATCCCTTGAGCGCACGGCGCCTCGTTGGCGCCCGCCTCGGACTTCCCGGTACGCTGCCTTCCGAGATGACGCCGTCGCAGACCGATGCCCCACACGCTCCGTCCACCCCCGCCGAGGCCCCGAGCGCCATCACCCGGCTCGCGCGCACGCTGCGCGGACTGCCTCCCGCCGAGCGCTGGTGGGGCCCTGGCTGCGCGGGCATGGCCGGCTGGCTGAAGCGGGCGGCGCAGTCCCTTCCCCCCGAGGACCTCACGCCCCGCTTCCATGCGCTGCTCGCGCGCGTCCGCCAGGGGCTGCCGGTGCTGCCGGAAGAGGCCCGGCGCCACCAATACGTGCTGGTGCGCGGCATGCTGGGAGACGAGCTGCCCGGCTACCTGCTGGACAACGTGCAGCGGTTGGAGCGCCGGGGACTGAGCGTGCGCGAGGCCGCGGTGGACACCGAAGGGCTGCTCGCGGACAACGTGGCGGTGCTCCGCGAGGTGCTGCGCGACGCGGAGTACTTTGGCCGCAGCGTGGTGATGGTGGGACACAGCAAGGGCGGCGTGGAGTGCACCGCCACGCTGGCGCTCTACCCGGAGCTGCGCCACGTGGTGCGCGCGGTGGTGACGCTCCAGGCGCCGTATGGCGGCTCATCCATCGCGCACGACCTGGCCACCACGCCCCGGCTCCGACGGCTCATCGACTTCGCCTTCCCGCTGCTGTTCCACGGCGTGTCCCGCTCCGTGGAGGAGCTGTCCTATCCCCAGCGGCAGGCCTTCATCCAGCAGCACCCCTACCCCGCCGACATCCCCACCGTGTCGCTGGCCACCTCGCGGATGTCGCGCACCTCCACGCTGTACCCGCTCCAGCGCTACCTGCACGAGCGCTACGGGTACCAGGCGGACGGCATGGTGACGGCGGTGGACGCGGAGGTGCCCGGCGCGCGCGTGGTGCGGCTGCACGACATGGACCACGCGGAGGCCGCGCTGCGCGGCCTGCCAGGTCTGGTCCGCTACCACCCGGGCGACCTCACCGAGGTGATGGTCGCCCTGGCGTTGGAAGCGCGCTGAGCCTCACGCCGAGGCGGGCGTCAGCGTCACCTTCTTCATCACGTGGTCGATGGTGGAGAAGCGCAGCGCCATCTCGTACAGGCGGCGAGCCAGCGCCTCGTCCTCCTTCACCGCCACGCCCAGCTCCTGCCGGTTGACGCCCGTCAAGGTCGCGAGGTCCTCCAGCATGGCGTCCGTCGCCGCGCGGTCCGGCTGGATGCCGTCGCGTTCGGCGATGGCTCGCAGGACCAGCGCCAGCGTGATGCGGTACGCCGCATCCATGCGGGTCAGCGGATCCTGCAGCCAGCCCTCCAGCGCTTCCTGAAGTTCGTCGGGCTGGAAATCCTTGCGCTGGAGGATGGGCCGCTCGGCCTCCGCCCAGCGCTGGCGAATCTCCTCGTCCACCAGCGCGGCGGACAGCTCCACCGGCGTGCGGTCCACGAGCACGTCCATGACGCGCTCCTGCGTCAACCGGTCGACGTCGGCGAGCCGCTCCTGGGCCAGTTCGTCCCCCAGCTTGCGCATGACGTCCGTGATGGAGCCCATGCCCAGCCGTGACAGCAACTCCGGCGAGTCATCGTCCAGCAACTTCAGCGCTCGCGCAGCCTTCACGCTCACGAGGAAGCGGGCCGGCTGCCCCCGCAGCGCCTCCACGGGATAGGTGTCCGGCAGCGTCAGCTCGATGGCGACCGACTGGCCCACCTTCGCCCCCGCCAGTGATTCGAAGAAGCCGGGCAGCCCCGGGTCCGCCGCGACGCGCACCCACCAGTTCTCCCGGACAGAGAAGGGCATCAGCCGGTTGTTGGCGAAGCCCAGCACGTCCACGAGCACGTCGTCCTCGAGCGCCACATCCTCGCCCGGCTGACGCTCGCGGACGTCTGCGTGCCGGCGACGGAGCGCATCGAAGCGGTCCACGAGCTCCTGCTCCGTCAACGGCGCAGGCGCCACCTGGGCCACCGACACTCCCTCCAGGGAAGGAGCCTCCACCGTGGGAAGCGCCACCGGCTCGGTGCTGTCGAGCTGCAGCGCCGGTGGCATCTTCTTCATGATGCCAAGCGCATGAAGCTCGGCCAGCGAACGGGCATTCTTACGACCGCCCTGCGAATCATCATGGGTCGTCATGGTCTCTCGCTCCGCCCCCTCGGATAGCACAACGCTCCGGAAGGACCGAAGCCCCCCGGAGCGTTGAGATTGACGACGCGGCGCTTCCTAGAAGAAGGAGCCGATGAAGCCGGACACGGTGGAGACGGCCGCCCCCACCTGGCTCACGACCGGGATGTTGGTGGCGGCGGCGATGGACCCCAGCGCCGTCACTCCAGCGGTAATCTTCTTTCCAGCCGAAGCGTTCGGGTCCGTGATGGTGTTCACGGCCGCCACGGTGTCCGCCGCGGCGATGGCGACGTTGAGGCCCGGGGTGAAGCGGCCCGCGGCACGCGCCACCGCGGTGCCACCGCCCTGCACCGCGGCGCGCGCGGCGGTGCCAGCCGTGCGGGCGGCGCCCTCGAGTCCGCGCTCGGCGACCTCGGCGGCCGCGCGGCGCACGACCTGACGCGACGCACCTTCCAGCGCGGTGTTGGCCGCGGTGGTGGCCACGCGGTTGGCGGCGGCACGCGAGGCCTCCGGGGCCGCGGCGGTGAAGGCGGTGCGAGCCGCGTCGGTGGCAGCGCGGTAGTTGCTGACGTTGCCCGCGAGGCTCAGGCCATCCCGCGCCGCCATCAGTCCCGTGGAGAGCGTGCCCGAGGCGGTGCCCACCGCCTCACGGACGTTCGCTTCGGTCGGGTTGCGGAGCGCATCGCGCACGTCACGGAACGTCTCGACGGCCCCGGTGGGGAGCTGCGCCACGTTGGCCGCGAGGCTGACGGCACCGGCGCCGCGCGCGAGGCGGGTGTTCGCCCCTTCGACGACGGGGCCATTGCCACCCGGCAGGTTGAAGGGGCCGAAGCGGCGGGGCCCGAAGGCGTCACGCACCTGCGTGGCGACCGCGGCATCCGAGACAGAGCGGAGCCCAGTGGCGGCCTGCGTCACGCGGTTGTGCGCGTCCTCGAACCGGTCGGACTGCCCGGGACCGGCCTCCGCGCGGGCAGGAGGAGGAGGCGGCGGCGGCGTCGGACGCGCCGTCACGGGAGGCGTCGGAACGGGACGGGGCTCGTTGCGGCGAATGGGAGGCGCCATGGGGTGTGCTCCTACAGGAATTTGATGGGCTTTTTTGAAGCGTTACCCGGATCATCGGGCTTTCCGGCGAGTTGTTGCGTCCAGACTCACAGACTTTACCGATTTTCACTCCCGGTATCTGACAGATACCGGCCGATGACCCCGTAAGCCCCTGGAATCCATTGGAAAAGGGGCTAAGGTCCGCGCGCCATGCGGACCCAATTCCTGACGACTGTCCTCCTCTGCCTTACCCTCACCGCCTGCAAGGACTCCGACAAGAAGGAATCCACGGGGGGTGGTACCCCGCCTTCCGCGACGACGCCGGCGAAGCCCACGGCGCCTTCCGCCGCAGAGGTGCCGGCCGCGGCGCCCCCCTCCGAGGCCGCCTCGGGTGAATGGACGAAGAAGGTCCAGGCGGGCCAGGACGTCTACGCCACCCTCGAAACGAACCAGGGCGCCATCGTCGTGCGCCTCTTCTCCAAGGATGCCCCCAAGACGGTGGCCAACTTCGTGGGCCTGGCCACGGGCGAGAAGGCCTGGACGGACCCGAAGACGGGCCAGCGCGTGGAGGGCAAGCCGCTGTACGACGGCGTCATCTTCCACCGGGTGATTCCGGGCTTCATGATTCAGGGCGGCGACCCCACGGGCACCGGCCGCGGTGACCCGGGCTACCGCTTCGAGGACGAGTTCCAGAGCGGCCGCACCTTCAACAAGAAGGGCCTGCTGGCCATGGCCAACGCCGGCCCCGGCACCAACGGCAGCCAGTTCTTCATCACCACCTCCACGCCGGACTACCTCAACAACCGTCACACCATCTTCGGTGAGGTGGTGTCGGGCTACGACGTGGTGGAGAAGATTTCCAACGTGCAGCGCGACCCGCGCGACAAGCCCCTGGAGCCGGTCGTCATCCAGAAGATCGCGATGAGCGACCAGGCCCCGGCCGGCAGCGGGAACTGACGATGGAACGCGCCCTGCGCCACGTGGCCACACGGCTGGGTGAGCTGGACTGCCACGTCATCGACGCGCTCCCCGAGGGCGCGACGCCCGAGCTGGTCGTCGTCCTCTCCCATGGCCTGGGCGCGCCCGCCACCGACCTGGTGCCCCTGGGGCCGGAGTTGATGGCGTTCCAGCCGGCGCTGGCGGACCGCGTGCGGTTCGTCTTCCCCGGCGGGCCCATGGCCTGGGCGCACGGAGGACGCGCCTGGTTCCCCCTGCCCGACGCGGTGATGCGGGGGGAGCAGCGCGACTGGGAACAGTTCGCGCGCGACGTACCGCCGGGCATGCCCGCCGCGCGCAGGGCGCTGATGAGCACCGTGGACGCGCTGTGCGCCGCGATGAAGCTGCCCTACGGGCGCATCGTGCTGGGCGGCTTCAGCCAGGGCGGTATGGTGTCCACGGACGTGGCCCTGCGCCTGGATGAGCCGCCCGCCGGGCTGTGCATCCTCTCCGGCACGCTGACGTCGGAGCCGGAGTGGCGCCCCCGCGCCCAGGGCCGCACGGGGCTGCCCGTATTCCAGGCCCACGGGCGCTACGACCCGCTGCTGCCCCTGGGCAGCGCCGAGCGGCTGCGGGACCTGTTCGTGGCGTCGGGCCTCACCGTGGACTTCCACGCCTACGACATGCCGCACGCCATCGTCACCGAGGAGCTGGAGGCCCTGGCCGCGTTCCTCGCCGCGCGGCTGGGAGGACGCTGAGCCATGTTCCACGCGAAGGAGCTCACGGTGTCCAGCCGGGGCCGCGGCTTCACCGACATCACCGCGGACGTCCAGCGCGCCGTCGCGGAGAGCGGCGCCCGCCAGGGGCTGTGCACCGTGTTCCTTCACCACACGAGCGCGTCCCTGCTGCTGTGTGAGAACGCGGACCCGGACGTGCGCCAGGATTTGGAGTCCTTCTTCTCGCGGCTGGTGAAGGACGGGGACCCGCTCTTCGTCCATGACGCGGAGGGGCCGGACGACATGCCCGCGCACGTGCGCACCGTCCTCACGCAGAACGCGCTGAACATCCCCGTGAAGGACGGCCGCGCGGATTTGGGGACGTGGCAGGGCGTCTACGTCTGGGAGCACCGGACCTCGCCGCACCGGCGCCGCGTCACCGTGTCCGTGGTGAGCTGACCGCTACGGCGTGCCCACCTGCGTCGCGGCGACCGCCACCTTGCGCGGCTTGCCCGTCGGCCGGGCCTGACCGCGGATGCGAATCCACGAGCCCGGCGCGTCCTCCGTCGCGTGGACCATGGACCAACCGACGGGCACCTGCGGCGCGGCCCAGGCATAGAGCGCGCGGGCGTCCTTCGGCGACAGGTTGACGCAGCCGTGGCTCATGGGCTGGCCGAAGCGGTCGTGCCAGTAGGCCGTGTGCAGCGCGTAGTCGTCCTGGAAGAACATGGTCCAGGGGACCGTGGCCACGCGGTAGGTGTCGTTGCCGGCGGTGCCGCTGCCTGTCATGTCGGCCTCCGCGAATTTGATCCAGATGCGGAACAGGCCCTCCGGCGTGTCCGTGCCCTGCTTCCCGGAGGAGATGAGCGTCGCGTACACCGGCCGCTCGCCTTCGTAGGCCACCAGCACCTGGGCATCCAGGTCCACGTCCAGCCAGCGGGAGCCGGGCTCCACCTGCGGCGGCGCGTGGGAGAACCAGGCGACGTGCAGGTCGTCTCGCGCCACCCATTGGTCCTCCGCGATGCTCACCCAGTGGCCGTCCTCGGACAGCTCCTTCACGGCCACCAGCGTGCGTGGAGGCAGCACCGTTTCGCGGGCGGCCTTCGCGTCTGGCGCGGTCCGCACTTCCACGGCGGCGGAGGGACGCGTGCGGGACTGGGCCCAGGCGAACGTCGGCGGCAGCTCGGCGATGGCCTCCTCGTTCACGCCCTCGAAGGAGGAAGGCCGGTACTCGCGCAGCACCCGCGCCTCCAGGTACTGGCCGTCGGTGGTGCGCCAGTACGTCCTGCGGCGGATGCGGACCTGCCCGCGGAGCTGCACCGATACGGAGCCCTTCAGCAACACGCCCTTCCGCCGGGCGCGCGCCAGGGCGAGGCTGGGATAGGCGCGCACGCGCTTGCCCACGACCCGGGCGTAGATGCCGGGCGTCAGCTCGCCCTCGCGCAGCTTGGGGAGTTCGCGCACGCGGGGCTCACGGAAGTTGGGCTCCAGGTAGCGCTCGCAGACCCAGCCGCGCGGCTCAATCTGAATCCAAGCCTCGCAGTCCGGGCCGCGCACCGCCGTTTCCCCCTGCCAGCGCACGCGCATGTCCTGCGCCACGGTGCCCAGTGCCGGTGCGTCCTGCCGAGGCTCCTGACGGACCACGATGGAGCGGCGCACCCGCAGCGAGCCCGCGTCCGGAGCGAAGGGCACGGCGTACGTTCCTCCGTCCTCCGCGCCGCTCACGGGCGCAAGTCCTGGGTCGACGTCTTCGAGCACCAGCCCCGTGTCCTCGAGCGGCTCGCCGTCCGGGCCGAGCACCAGTTCCTCGCCCGGGTGCAGTTCGTCCGGGATGACCGTGAGCTGCTCGGGCAGGGGGAGTTCCTCTCCGCCCGGCGTGACCGCTTCCTCCTCGGACGGGGCGAGGTCGTCCAGGGCGGGGTCGATGGTCAGCGCCGGCACCTCGTCGCGCGCCACGGCCGCCCCATCGTCATGCGCGCGGCGCGGCGGAGACAGCGCCGCCTCGGCCGAACCCTCAACGCCGCCGTCAGTCCCCGCGTCCTCCGCGGTGCGCTGCCACGCCGCGAACAGCGCATCCGCGGCCGTGCGCCGGGCATCCTCGGGGAGGTCCCCAGGAGCGTTGGTATCGGCGTGAAGTGCTTGAACCTCCACGCCATCCCCTGGCGTCCCTGGGCCAGCGCCGCCGTCGAACGGCGCGGCCCTGGATGCCGACACAGATACACTCGGTGTGTCACCGCGTTCCTCCGCGCCCCGAGGCGCGGTCACTCTCGCCAGAGAGGCATCGGGCGAGGTGTCCTCCGGGCCGGGAGGCGGCGTGCAGGCGATTCCAGGCAGCAGCAGAACGAGCGGAAGCCAACGGCGCATGGAACTGACACGGTACGGAGGAGCGGCGGCACACTCAACGTCGGCCACGGTGCGCTCGCCTGCGTGCGGCTCCGTGTGAGTGGGCATTTCGTGCCATCGCAGCGGCCCTTGTCACACGCAGCGGAAAACATGGTCCGCGGCCCATGGCGCGCGCCGGGCTCCCGCTCATCATCCCGCGGCGGGCCCAGGCGACGCGCCCGTGAAGACAGCGCCCGCGAACCACCCCGCACGCAGGCCCAGGCGGCGCGCCGGTGAAGGCAGTCCCCGGAAGCCCGCAGCATCCCCGAGCCTGGCGCCCGGGTGCCCGCCTCCCCTGCCACCGGGCCCCCTCCCCCTGCCCCTCTTTCCACCCGCCCCCTTCGGAAGATATGCAGCGGGGGAGATGAAGCTCGCCGAGACTGCTCCGATTCCCGCCCCCGAAGCGCCGCCCGCTGCCCCCCTGTCCCTGGACGAGGTACGCCGCATCACCCAGGTCCTGGAGGCCATCAGCGAGGACCGCTTCCTGTTGGCCGGCCTCCCCGAGGAGGACCGCATCGCCTTCCTGAGCGCCGCGGGCCGCGTGCTGCACCCGGACCGCGACACCAAGTCCCGGATGGCGAAGGCGCTGCGCCGAGACAGGAAGAAGACGAAGCGCGAGCACGACCGCGCCATCCGCGCCACGACGGAGATTCGCACCCTGCGCCGCTCCGCCATCTTCACGGTGCCGGCGCTGCCCCCACCGCCCCCGACGGAAGCAGGGCCCGAGCGCATCCTCGAGCAGCCCCGCCGCTGCTACGTCTGCAAGGCCGAGTACCGCAAGCTGCACTTCTTCTACGACGCGATGTGCATCGAGTGCGCGGACTACAACTACGCCAAGCGCACCCAGCGCGCCGACCTGAACGGGAAGGTCGCGCTCATCACCGGCGCCCGGGTGAAGATTGGCTTCCAGGCCTCGCTGATGCTGCTGCGCTCCGGCGCGCGCGTCATCGCCACCACGCGCTTCCCCAACGACGCCGCGAAGCGCTACGTCCAGGAGCCGGACTTCGCGGACTGGGCGCACCGGCTGCACATCCATGGGCTCGACCTGCGGCACGCGCCCAGCGTGGAGCTCTTCGCGAAGTACATCGAGCAGACGCACGAGCGCCTGGACATCCTCATCAACAACGCCGCGCAGACGGTGCGCCGGCCCCCGGGCTTCTACGGCCACCTGCTGCCGGGAGAGATGCGCCGCGCGGACGACCTGCCGGCGGCGGCGCGCGCGCTGCTCGCGGGCCATGACGCCTGTGTCGCCACGGTGCAACCGGCCGCCCTGGGCGCGGGCAACGCGGGCGGTTCGGAGCTGGCCACCACCTGGCGCAGCAGCGACCCGGCGCTGGGCATCCACTCCTCCGCCGCGCTGTCCATGCTGCCCTACAACCTGGAGCAGGAGGGTGACGAGCGCGCCCTCTTCCCGCAGGGCCGGTTGGACGCGGACCTCCAGCAGGTGGACCTGCGGGACATGAACTCGTGGCGGCTGCGGCTCGCCGAGGTCCAGACGGCGGAGATGCTGGAGGTCCACCTCATCAACGCGGTGGCGCCCTTCATCCTCGTCGGGAAGCTGAAGCCACTGATGCTCAGGGACCGCTCGTCCCCCGGCCACGTGGTGAACGTCTCCGCGATGGAGGGCAGCTTCTCGCGCGGGACGAAGACGGACAAACACCCGCACACCAACATGGCGAAGGCGGCGCTCAACATGATGACGCTGACCTCCGCGCCGGACTACGCCCGCGACAACATCTACATGAACGCCGTGGACACCGGCTGGGTCACCGACGAGGACCCCGCGCAGCACGCGGAGCGCAAGGTGCAGGAGCTGGACTTCCAGCCACCGCTGGACATCGTCGACGGGGCGGCGCGGGTGGTGGACCCCATCATCGCCTCGGAGAACAGCGGCGAGTACGTCTGGGGCAACTTCTTCAAGGACTACCGTCACACCGCGTGGTGACACGCGGACCGGGGGCGACATGGCAACGCGCAGTCTCCGCTTCGAGTCGTACGTGGAGGTCACCCCCGCTGAAGCCTGGGCGTGGGTGACGTCGATGAAGGGCATCTCCATGGAGATGCACCCGTACCTGCGGATGACGGCGCCTCCGGGCGTGGCGAGGCTCGAGGACGTGCCCTTCGAGCCTGGCCAACCGCTGTTCCGCAGCAAGCTGCTGCTGGGCGGCGTGCTGCCGGTGGGCTGGTCCGACGTGACGCTGCGCGAGCTGGAGCCGGGACGCCGCTTCGTCGAGGAGTCCCCCATGAGCACGATGCGTCAGTGGCGGCACGAGCGCCGCATCGTCGAGGCGCACGCTGGCGTCGACATCATCGACCAGCTCGACTTCGAGCCCCGCTTCGGCGGCCGGCTGGCGGAGGCCTTCATCCGGCGCCTCTTCGAGCACCGCCATTCGGTGCTCCGCCGCGCGCTGACGCCGTCAATAGGTGGACGGGCGTCCCAGGAAAAGCCAGCCTAGCGGGACATGAGCCCCGAACAGTTCCACGTCGAAGTCCTCAAGCTGCTGCTCCAGGTCGCCACCGTCGATGGCCGCGTCGCTCACTCCGAGATTCGGCACATCCTGGACACCGCGCGAGGCATGAGCGTGCCCCTGCAGGAGCTGGCCGCGCTGACGCGCTGTCTGCAGAACAACGAGCCCCTGCCTCCGCCGAACATGGGCATCCTGCGCACCAACCCCTCTGCCGTCATCCAGGAGGCGAAGGCGCTCATCGCCAGCGATGGCAGCGTGCACGCGGCCGAAATCGAGCTGCTGCGGCAGATTCGGGAGCTGCTCGGCGTCAGCAACTGACGTCCGCCGCGCGCGCTACGACTCGGCCTCCGGGGCCTCCAGCAGCTTGTAGAGCGTCTTGCGGTCCACATCGAGCAGGCGCGCCGCCTCGCTCTTGTTGCCGCCCACGTGCTGGAGCACCTGCGCGGCGTAGCGGCGGGACAGCTCGGCCAGACTCGGCATGTCACCCGCCAGGCCCGCCATCTTCGGGGTGGACGCGTCCCCGATGGGCTCCGGGAAGTCCTGGGGTCCCAGGACGCCCGTCACGTTGAGCGCCAGCGCCCGCGCCACCACGTTCTCCAGCTGCCGCACGTTGCCCGGCCAGTCGTAGGCCGCCAGGCGCGCGTTCGCCTCCGGCGTCACCACCGGCCGCACCCCGCCGCGGGCATGACGCCCGGCGAAGTGCTCCACCAGCGCGGGGATGTCCTCGCTCCGCTCCCGCAGCGGCGGCAGGTGCAGGTGCACCACGTCCAGGCGGTACAGCAGGTCCTCGCGGAAGAGGCCTTCCGCCACCCGCGCCTTGAGGTCCTTGTTCGTCGCCGCCACCACGCGCACGTCCACCTTGACGGGGACGCTCTCACCCACGCGGCGGATTTCGCCCTCCTGCAACACGCGCAGGAGCTGCGACTGCACCTTCATGCCGACGTCGCCAATCTCATCCAGGAAGAGCGTGCCGCCGCTGGCCTCCTCGAAGACGCCTCGCCGCGCGCCGGACGCGCCGGTGAAGCTGCCCTTCGCGTGGCCGAACAGCTCGCTCTCCATCAGCGACTCGGTAATCGCGCCGCAGTCCACGGGGATGAAGGGCCCGTTCATGCGCGGCGAGCGCTTGTGCAGCGCGCGCGCCACCATCTCCTTCCCCGTGCCCGTCTCACCCGTAATCAGCACGGGCACGTTGCTGGCCGCCGCGCGCGCCACGTGCTTGTACACCTCCAGCAGCGCCGGGCTGCGGCCCACCAGCATCAGCGAACCACGCTCCACCTGCTGGCGCAGCGAGCGGTTCTCCTCCACCAGCCGCTTCTGCTCCAGCGCCCGGCGCGCCACGCGCAGAATCGCGTCCACGTCGAAGGGCTTCGCCAGGTAGTCGAAGGCGCCCTGCTGGATGCTGTCCAGCGCGCCCTCGATGTTGCCGAAGGCCGTCACCACCACCACGGGCGTGTCCGGCAGCTGCGCCTTCACCTCATGGAGCACCTTCAGCCCGTCGCCCGGCTCGGGCATGGCCATGTCCGTGAGGACCAGGTCAAAGGCGCCCTCCGCGATGCGCTCGGTGGCGCGGCGCGGGTCCGGAGCCTGCGTCACCGCCCCCAGCGGCCCCAGCAAGCGCTGGAGCAAATCGCGGGCCTGCGGGTCATCATCCACGACGAGGATGCGGGCTGAGCTCATGTGCCGACCTTGCGAATTCCGGCGGAAGCAGTCGTTGTCTGAGAACCGCTGGTGCCCGCCGCCGGGCGCACCACGCGGGGGAAGCGCACCACCACGTGCGTTCCCTTTCCTTCTTCCGAGCGCACCACCAGCGTGCCGCCGTGCGCCTCCACCACGCGCTTGGTGGTGACCAGCCCCAGTCCGTGGCCCGGCAGCCCGCGCACCTCCGGCGCGCGGAAGAAGGGCTGGAACAGCGAGGCCTGGGTGCCCGGCGCCATGCCGATGCCGTTGTCCACCACCTCCAGCACGGCCATGCCGTCCTCGGTGGCCACGCGCACCTTCACCCGGGGGTCGGGCCGGCCCGCCGAGTACTTCACCGCGTTGGTGAGCAGGTTGCGCGCGCTCACCTGCAACAGCTGTCCGGGGCAGTCCACCGCCACGCCGGGCTCCAGCTCCCGCTCCAGCGCCACGCCCTGCGCCGCCGCCGTCTGCGCCACCTCCAGCAACACGGTGGTGACGGCCGTGTCCAGCTCACCCACCGTACTCTCGCCGCGCGTACCGGCGCGGCAGAAGCGCAGCAGCGCTTCGATGAGCTCACCCATGCGAACAGCGCTGGACTCACACTGCGCCAGCATCTCCAGCGCGCCCGCGTCGTTCACCGCGCCGGTGCGGCGGATGAGCGTCAGGTAGCCCTTGAGCGGCGCCAGCGGGGAGATGAGGTCGTGCGCCACGCGCCGCGTGAAGGCGTCCAGCTCCTGGTTGTGCCGGCCCAGCTCCTCCAACTGGCCCTGGATGATGGCCTCCTGGCGCTTGAGCAGCGAGGTGACGCGCCAGCCCACCAGCGACGACAGGAGGATGGCCAGCAGCGTGGCACCCGCGCCCAGGGCGGTGTTGCGCACGCGCAGGTCCTCCAACCGGTTCACCAGCCTGCGTGCCTCGGCCGCGTTCTCCTCCTCCAGCGCGCCGCCCAGCGCGTCCAGCTCCGCCGCCAGCGGGCGGATGCGCTCGGCCAGGTGGCGCCGGGCCCGCTCCGCCTCGCGGCGCTGTGAGAAGATGGCCGCCGCGCGCACCTGGTCCGCCAGCCCCTGGCACGCGGCGTTGAAGCGGTACCACAGCGCCTTCTCGCCCTGCGGGAGGTTGCGGGTGTACGCCTCCGACGAGGCGCGGATGTCCGCGAGAATCTGCTCCATCACCGCGTCCGCGGCGCGGCGCTCGGCGTCACCCGTGGCGCGGACATGCGCCTCGATGGCGGCCTCCAGCGACAGCGCGTCCACGCGGATGCGGCCAATGGAGCCGGCCCGCTCCAGCGCCTCCTGCACCAACCCGTCCACCTGGCTGCCCGTGCGGACCTCCGTCCACAACGTGAAAGCGGTGACGGCGGACAACAGGACGACCACGAAGAAGAAGCCGGCCCGGTAGCCGCGGATGGGGATGCGGGAGCTCGCCACGCCGTTCCTCTATCACGGGGCCGGCGCCGCGCGTCCGGCGGGACGTCAGGGCACCGTCGGGGCGACGTTTCCGGCCGCCGGGGGGGCAGCCGGCTGGGGCGGATTGTTCAACCGCCGCCGTGCACGCTCCAGCGCGGACTCGTACCAGACGTCCGACAGCTCCTCGTGCATCTCCTTCAGCTCCTTCAGCTCGTTGACCTCGCGCTCCAGCGCCAACAGCTGGGTGTTGTGCTCCTCCAGCGCGTGCCGGTCCGCCTCGGTGCGCACCAACTCCTCCAGCAGCGCCGCGCGCGCCTGCTCCGCCTCCGCGCGCTCCAGCCGCACCTGCTCCAGCGCGGACTCCAGCTGGGCCATGCGCAGCGCGAACGCCTCGGCGCGCTCCCGCTCCGCCTCGTACTCGCGACGCCACCGGTCCGCCTCGAGGACCTGGGCCTCCAGTCGCTCGAGCGGAATACCCGTCGCGCAACCCGTACCCAGGACGGCCAACGCTGTCGCGAAACAGAGGAACCGCATGGACCATCTCTCCCACACCATGACCACGCGACATGCGCGGCGAAGGTGCTGGGCCGACACCCTGCAACCAGATGACGCGTGCAGCTTGCTCAAGTGCTCCGTCATCGTCAAAGCAGCAACTGCCCGTCTGGGGAGCCTGCCCCCATTGTCGGAGCTCCAACTGCGGAGTTTCTCCCCACGGACATCCCCGCAAGGCACCTGCTCTCCCTCTGACAACGCTCCTGGCACGCCGCCTGCTCAAGCCCTCGCTCGCTGGGACGGCGCAATCTCGCGTCGTCGTTCGTCAACGGAGCTTTTCATGAAGACCGTGTTCGCCGCCGCCCTCCTCGCCGCCGCCACTGCGTTCGCCAACACCCCGGCTCCCGCCGAGCCCGCTGCCGAGGCCAAGCCCGCCGCCGCCGAAGCCAAGCTCGAGGCCGCCGAGGCGCCCCAGGCCGAAGAGGCGAAGGCCGAGGCGGCCCCCGAGGCCAAGCCCACCAAGAAGGCCACGAAGTCGGCGAAGAAGGCCGCCAAGGCCACCTCCGCCTCCGAAGCCAAGTAATCAGGATTTACGTCTTTTATAGCCAGGGCGCGGGGGTACCTCTTCCAAGGGAGGTACCCCCGTTGTCTTTGCGGGTCCATAAAAACCCGTCTTACATCGATTTCTGAGATACCCTCTCGAAGCGCCTATCGAGGTCCGAGAAAACCCATCCGGGTCAGGACTTTCGCGCGCCCGTCAATCCATCCAGTGAACGTGAGATTTGACAGAAATAGAATAAACCTGCTTAATATGACTTCAGAGAATCACTGACTGTCCCGGATAGGGACGGAACTCAAACGAGCGCACCAATGATCGAAGCCTTCTCGAAGGTGTCGGAAGCCTCGAAGCTGCTGCTGGAGAAGGGCCTGGGCCCGAGCACCGGCATGGAGGCGCTGCGCATGGTGGGCCACGCGCTGGGCGTGGACCGCGCGTACATCCTGGAGAACCGCGTGCAGGGCACGTACGGCCGGTTCATCACGGACATGCGCCACGCCTGGGCGGAGCCGCCCACGCCGTCGCCGCTGGCCAACCCGGTGATGCGGGCCTTCTCCTTCCGCGAGTTCGCGCCGGGCTGGGTGGACATGCTGGAGGCCGGCATGGTGGTGGCGTGCCCCACCCGTGACGCGCCCCCGACGATGAAGGACTTGTTGGAGCGCCAGGGAACGCAGTCCATCCTCCTGTGCCCCATCAACCCCTCCCGGCAGCAGTGGTGGGGCATGGTGGCCTTCGAGGACTGCCGCCGTCCCCGCGCCTGGAAGCCGGAGGAAGTGACGCTGCTCAAGTCCCTGGCGCGCGCGGTGGCGGCGTCCGTCCGACATGGGCAGATGCGCTCCTCCCTGGACCAGGTCCGAAACAGCCTGCGCCAGGCGGTCAACCGCACCCCAGTGTCCAGCCCCTGAGCGGCAGGCGGGCGGGGCGCCTGGCGGCTTGCCGGGGGGCAATACCGACCCGTGCATGAGCGGACATTTCCAACGCCGGGTTTCTGCTACCCTGGCCGCCCCTTCGCTCACCGCCATGTCCTCAATCGACCCCACCGCGATCAGCCGTCCGCGCTCGCCGGACATCATCAGCGGCTACCACCTCGACAAGCTCGTCGGCAGCGGAGGCATGGGGGAGGTCCACAAGGCTACCCAGCTCTCGCTAGGCCGCACGGTGGCGGTGAAGCTCCTCAATCCCGAGCTGGCGAAGGACCCGTCCTTCATCGCGCGCTTCCAGAAGGAAGCCGCCGCGCTCGCGGCCCTGAGCCATCCCCACATCGTCTCCATCGTCGACAAGGGGAAGACGGACACCACCTACTACCTGGTGATGGAGTTCGTGGACGGCCCGTCGCTGCGGGAGCTGATTCGCGAACCGCAGCTGGACGTCATGGGCGCCCTGCGGCGCATGCTGCAGATCTGCCGCGCCATCGAGTACGCGCACGGCCGCGGCGTCATCCACCGGGACCTGAAGCCGGAGAACATCCTGCTGGACCAGCAGGCCGGCGGCATCGCCAAGGTGTCGGACTTCGGCCTGGCGTCCTTCCTGGAGGATGCCAGTCCTTCCTCGCGCTATGCGCTCACGTCCACGCACGTGTCCATGGGCACGCTGTCGTACATGGCGCCCGAGCAGCGCGTGGACGCGAAGAGCGCGGACGCGCGCGCGGACATCTTCTCGCTGGGCGTCATCCTCTACGAGTGGCTCACGGGAGAGGTGCCGCTGGGCACGTTCGACCCGCCGTCGCGGCGCAAGCCGGGGCTGGACTCGCGGCTGGACGCCATCGTCACGCGGTGCCTCAAGCCGGACCCGGAGGACCGCTACCCCTCCGTCACCACGCTCATCGCGGACCTGGAGCTGCTCGTCCCGGGCAGCCTGCCGTCCCTGGCGCCGGTGAAGCTGACGCACCTCCAGCGCGTCCGCCAGGGCGTGCGCAAGGTGGTGCGCATGGCCCTGCAGGCCGCGGCCGTGCTGCTGGTGGTGGCGGCGCTGGCCGTGCTGGGCCGGGAGTGGCTGCGCAGCGGGGAGAAGCCCGTGCCGCCGCAGCCCGGCGCCGCGCTGAACGCGGACCTGGGCCCGCCGTCGCCCCGGACCATGCCCGGCCGGCTGGAGACAGGCTCCGAGAAGCGCACGGTGTCGGTGGGTCACGGCCCGGATGCGCCGTCGCTCCTGGTCGCCGGACGGCCGGTGGAGGCGGAGGAGAAGGCCATCATCTTCCCGCCCGTGGAGGAGCGCTCGCAGTCGCGCGTGGGCCGTGCCCGCGTGGACGTGGTGGGGCTGGACGGCGACATCGCCGTGCTCAGCGCCCGCGTGCGTGCGGACGCGCCGCCGGACACCTGGAAGCGCCGCGCCTACGTCATGCTCTATGGGCCGTCGCTGCAGGCCCCCTCGGCCGCGCTGCTGCTCCAGGGCAGCACCGGCCGCTACGTGGCGCTCATCCATGACGGCGCGGGCGCGCCGCTGCGGCTCGAATGGGCCCTGGGCGAGCGCCGCGGCACCATGCTGGGTCTGGCGTCGCCGGAGGGCGAGGCCGCGCTGGAGCTGCGGGTGGACGCGGACGGCGTCATGCAGGGCTACGTCGGCAAGGGCAAGGACCAGCGGGCCATTGGCGAGCCGCTCAACCTGGGTCCGGGCTGGATGGAGCACTTCGGGGACGCGCCCGTGCCCGCCTTCGGCTGCATCGAAGGCACCTGCCGCGCGGAGGGCTTCCTCTACACCGTGCGGCGTGCGCCGCCTCCGGGGACGACGGCGCCCGTGCCCGACGCGCCGGTGGCGAAGGCCGTGGTCGCCGCGGTGCCCGCCAAGCGGCCTGCTCCGCCGCCTCCCCCGAAGAAGCAGCCCGCCAAGGCCCCCGCGAAGAGCCCTCCCAAGCGACGGTAGAGCGCCCGGCAGCACGCGCCCCGGACATTGCAGCGCAGGGGAATATGGCCACGGCCGAGGGATTGCACTATCCCTGGCTCCTCCTATGCGCACCATTCGACTCGGCTTCGCCGCGCTCGCACTCGTCACGGCCCTCACGGGCTGCCACCGTTCCACTTCCACGGCGACACCGCGCGTCCTCGAAACCGCCGCGGAGCAGGCGCAGAAGGGCACCCAACAGGCCCGCACGCTCGCGTTCGCGGGCTTCCATGCCCTGCTCGTCGCGGGTGACGCCACGCTGGCGCAACAGCGCTTCGATGACGCCATTGCCCGCGATGCGGGAGATGTCTACGCGCTGGCCGGTCAGTCGCTGATGGCACGCCGCGCGGGCCGTCCCGACCGAGCCCTGACGGCGTCACTGGAGCTGGTGGCGCGCGCGCCCACGCACCCGCTGGCGGCCGTCGCGGCGCGCCACGTGTTGGACTCGGTGGGCACGTCGCGGGCGCTGGACGACGACATCCTCCTCGGCGTGGAGCGAGCGCTGGCGGCGGGCGCGACGGGCGAGGCCGCCTATCTGATGCGCGGCGCGCGGATGTCGGTGGCCGTGGTGCGCGGCGACGCGGAGGCCCGCGACGCGGCGATGCAGCAACTGGGCGGGGTGAGCGAAGTCTCGTTGGTGGGGCCCTTCTCGCCCTTCCACGTGCTGGCCTGGGACGAGCGCCCGCCCGTGAGCCAGAATGGCTCGCTGGCGGGCCCCCTCACCGGCGCCTTCGGTCCGCTGCCGGTGCGCACGGTGCGCGCCCCCGACGGGCGGATGGACCTGACGGGCGAGCCCGGCCAGGGCGACCTCTACATCCAGGCCTTCGACGCGGACGTGACGGAGCCGGGCCTCTATGTGGCTCGCACCGTGAGCGGCACCTCCCATCAGGTGCTGATGGACGGGGCTCCGCTGATGGAGCGCCGGGCCTGGGAGCGCGCCACCTCCACCGTCACCGCGCGCGCCGTGCAGCTGCCTGCGGGCAAGCACCGCTTCGTCGTGCGTCAGCTCAAGGGCGGCACCTCCGGCCTGCTCACCTTCGCCCTGCTGCGCGTGGACGGGCGCCCGTCCGGCGTGCGCTTCAGCGCGGCCACCGGCGCGGCGCCGCGGGCCTGGGGCAGCAAGGTCGAGCTCTCCGACGAGACGCCCGGCGTGTTCCCCACCACGGAGGGCTTGAAGACGGCCCTGCACGAGGAGGCCGGTGAGCTGCTGGCCGTCGTGCTGGCGGTGCGCGACGGCCTGCAGCGGGACGCGGACGGCGCGCGGCGGCTGATGGCCTCGGTGGACGCCAACACCCCGGCCCTGCTGTGGCTGCGCGCGGAAGTCGCCTCCGCGGACCGCACCGTGCCGTCCAAGGTGGCGCGCGGCCGGGCCACGCGTGACCTGGAGTCCGTGCTGGCCAAGGACCCGGGCAACGTGGCGGCGCTGCTGCTGCGCGCGGAGCTCTTCCTCGACGAGGGCCAGCCCACCTCCGCCATGGACATGCTGAAGACGGCGTCCGAGGTGGCCCAGCCCGCCGGCCACCCGGTGTTCATGCTGCGCGCCCGCGCCGCGCTGGCGCTGGAAGTGGAGGCCCTGGCGGAGGAGTCACTCACCGCGGCGCTGGAGGCCCAGCCCGGCCTGTGCGAGGCGCTGACGCTCCAGTACAGCCTGGCCCGCCGCCGTGACGCGGCGGAGCGGAGCGACACCCTGGCGGCGTCCCTGAATGGCTGCCCGGGGACGGCGGTGCGCCAGGCCGAACACGCGCGCACGCGCGGCGACATGGAGACGGCGACGAAGCTGTACAGCGAGCTCCAGTCCCGCGACCCCAGCAGCATCAGCCTGGCCAACACGCTGGCCAACCTCTACGTGTCCAAGCGCCGCTTCGACGACGCCACCGCGGTGCTCCAGAAGCTGGCGGCCGTGTGGCCCCGCAACGCGGAGCTGGTGAAGCGCATGGCGGACGTGCGCGAGTACGCGGGCCAGCCGGCCGAGGCGCTCAAGCTGCGCGAGAAGGCGCTGGCGATGGCGGGCGACGACCTGACGCTGCGCCGCACGGAGGAGCGCGCGAAGACGGGCCGCGAGCTGCTGGAGGCGTACGCCGTGGACGGACGCGAGGCCATCCGCGCCTACGAGGCGGAGCCCGTCAGCGGCGGCAGCGCGGCGGCCTTCGTGCTGGATGCGGCGGCGGTGCGCGTGTACCCCGACGGCAGCATCGTCAACCGCATCCACACGGTGCAGAAGGCGCTGGAGCAGTCGGGCGTGCAGGAGATCGCCGAGGTGAATGTGCCGCGCGGCGCGCAGGTGCTGGCGCTGCGCACGCTGAAGGCGGACGGCCGGGTGCTGGAGCCGGAGAACATCGAAGGCAAGGACACGGTGAGCCTGCCCGGCGTGGCCGTGGGTGACTACGTGGAGGTGGAGTACCTGCTCGCGGAGCCCCCGCGCGGCCCCGCGCAGCCGGGCTTCACGGCGTCCGCCTTCTACTTCCAGATTGCGAACCAGCCCAACGCCTGGGTGACGTACACGGTGGTGGCGCCCAAGGGCGTGGGCATGAAGGTGGACGCGCACGGGATGAAGGTGCCGGAGCCCAAGGTGGACGGCGACCTGGAGGTGTTCCACTTCGAGACGCGCCGCGTGCCGCCGTTCATCCCCGAGCCGGACGCGCCGCCCTCCGCCAACGAGTACCTGCCCTTCGTCATCGTGGGCGCGGGCGACACGGGCAACGAGAGCCTGGTGAAGCTCTACGGCGATGCCTTCCAGGAGCGCTGGCTGCGCACGGCGGAAGTGGACGCCTTCGCGCGCAAGGCGGCGGAGGGCAAGTCCGGCCTGGACGCGGTGAAGGCGTTGCACGCGGCGGTGATGCAGCGCTTCTCCGGCCGGGACGCGAGCCTGAGCCAGACGGCGGCGTCCACGGTGGCCCAGGACCGGGGCAGCCGGCTGACGGTGATGAAGGCCGGCCTGAACGCGCTGGGCATCCCCTCGCGGGTGGTGGCGGTGCGGACCTTCAACACCGACCCGTCGGCCTACACCTTCCCCCAGGACGCGCTGCTGCCGTACGCGGCGCTGCGCGTGGAGGTGCCCGGCGCCGAGCCGGTGTGGGTGGACACGTCCGTGCGCTACGGCCCCTTCGGCGAGCTGCCGGAGCTGGCCATGGGCGAGCGGGAGGCGTGGCTGCTGCCCGAGCCCGGCCGCCCGTTGCAGAAGGTGCAGACGCCGCCCCTGAAGGAGACCCCCGGCAAGGAAGTGAAGCTGACGCTGAAGCTCGCCGAGGATGGAACGCTCAGCGGGCAGGGCGAGGAGACGTACTCCGGCTTCGAGGCGGCGCAGATTGCCGAGGCCTTCAACCAGCTGTCGGCGGAGAGCCGCAACCAGGCGCTGCAGGGCGCGGTGGCGCGGTACTTCGGCGGTGCGTCGCTGTCGAGCGTGAAGCTGGAGAGCCAGGAGCAGGTGGGCGCGCCCTTCGTGCTGCGCTACGAGTTCACCGTGCCGCGCTTCGGGCGGATGGAGGGCGGCCAGCGGATGGCGCTGGGACCCCTCACCTTCCCCGCGCAACTGGGCCGGCGGTTCGTGCAGCTGAGCACGCGCCGCACCCCGCTCTACATCGACACCACCGAGGCCAGCCGCACGCAGGTGACGCTGTCCATGCCCAAGGGCTGGAAGCTCGCCGACCCCCAGGCCTCGCTGGAGGCGAACAACGCCTTCGGCCGCTTCACCCGGTCCGAGAAGCAGGACGGCTCGACGCTCAGCGTCACCGAGTCGCTGCGCGTGCCGCGCAACCGCGTCATGCCTGGCCAGTACGAGCTGTTCTCCGGGTTCACCGGAGACGTGGACCTCATCCAGACGCGGGAGCTGGTCCTGGTGAAGCCCTAGCCGGGGGGATGAATAAAGCCGGACGACACCGCGTCTTTTTCTACACCGGCCCCGCACTGGGGAACGCTCAGGGGGCCGGTGGCAGAATCTGTCTGGTAACCCACGGAGATGACGCGATGACTCCTCGATGGTGGGCTTGTCTGGTGACCTTGCTGGCGGCGCCCATGGTTCACGCGCAGACCGCGCCGGTCCCCGCGTCAGAGCCTGGATATTCCGAATACGCGTACGACGACACGGAGTTCGAGGACGAGGACACGGCGCCCATGGCGCCCTACGCCCCGCCCCAGCTCCCCGCCGAGAATCCCTCCGGCCGGCCCTTCACGGGCGCCGTCTGGGCCTCCGGCCACTGGTACTGGGACGGCAACGAGTGGCGCTTCAACGCCGGCACCTGGCTGGCGCCCATGGAGGGCTACCGGTTCATCAACGGCTACTGGGAGCCGGACGGCCGGATGTGGCGGTGGGTGTCCGGCGGCTGGGCCCGGCATGACTCCCCGGTGGTGGAGATTCCCATTGCCGTGGCGAGCGAGGAGCTGTCCACGCAGCAGGCGCCCCCGCCGCTCCGCGTGGAGCACGCGCCGCCGCCGCCGGCCCCCTCCTTCGTCTGGACGCCCGGCTACTGGTACTGGGCCGGCGCCAACTATGTGTGGGTGGACGGCATGTGGGCCGCCCCGCCCCGTCCTGGGCTCGTCTACGTGTCGTCCCGGTGGATGCGCCGCGGGCCCTCCTGGTACTTCTCCGCCGGCGGCTGGGCCACCCGAGGCTCGGTGCGTGTCACGGTGCCCGTCTACCGCCACGCGCACATCACCGTGGCGCGCCGGCACCCGCACTACTTCACGCACTCCTGGCGCCGCTACCCGGCGGTGCGCCACCACGTCTACCACCCCGGGAACCACTACCGGCGTGGCCCCGGCCCGGTGCGTCAGCACTACCGTGGCAACAACGGCAATCGCTGGGGCAATGGCAACTACCACCGGGCGTCGCCCGGCGGGAACGGGGGCGGGGGCCATCACCGCCGCGAGGGAGGACATCACCGCCGTGATGGGGGACATCGCGGCGGCCGGGACTGACGCCCCACGGCGCGCGCAGGGAGGCAACCCCACCCCGAGCGCGTCCCAGAGGGAGGCCGCCGTGCGCTGCTACTTCGCGCCAGCGGCCTCCGCCGCATCCCGGAAGATGGCCACGGAGGGCTTGCCGTCCTCGCCCACGTAGCCGCGGTACATGCCGGCGGAGTTGAAGGGCATGGCCACGTTGCCCTCACGGTCCATCGCGATGACGCCGCCCTCGCCGCCGACCTTCACCAGCACGTCGTTGATGACGACGTCGGCGGCCTCCGGCAACGGCACGTTCTGGTATTCCACGCGGGCGCAGATGTCGCGCGCCACCGTGTAGCGAATGAAGAACTCGCCATGGCCGGTAGCGGACACGGCGCAGCGCGCGTCCGCGTACGTCCCCGCGCCGATGATGGGCGAGTCCCCCACGCGACCGTAGCGCTTGTTCGTCATGCCCCCCGTGGACGTGGCCGCGGCGAGCGCGCCCGTCTGGTCCAGGGCCACGGCGCCCACGGTGCCGAACTTGTGGTCCCCGCTCACCGGGTCATACCCCGACGGGAGCGAGGAGGACGGCTGCCGCGAGCGCTCCTTCTCCAGCGCGCGCTGGAGGCCCTGCCAGCGGTCCTCCGTGTAGAAGTACTTCGGGTCCACCAGCTCCACGCCCTGCGACTTCGCGAAGGCCTCCGCGCCCTCCCCCACCATCATCACGTGCGGCGACTGCTCCATGACGAGCCGCGCCAGCGAGATGGGGTTCTTCACGTGCCGCAATCCCGCCACGGCGCCCGCCTTGCGCGTCGTGCCATCCATGATGGCGGCATCCAGCTCGTTGACCCCGTCGTGCGTGAAGACGGCGCCCTTGCCCGCGTTGAAATACGGAGAGTCCTCCAGGATGCGGACCGCGGCGCTCACGGCGTCCAGCGCGGAGCCGCCGCCGGCCAGCACCGCGTGTCCCGCCTGGAGGGACCAGGTCAGCGCGGCGCGGACCTCCGCCTCGCGCTCCGGGGAGAGGTTCTCCCGGGAGATGACGCCCGCGCCCCCGTGGATGACCAGCCCCCACTTCGGCTTGGGCGCGGGCGCGTCACCCGGGGTGGGCTGCTCGCTGTCGGTGCGAGCAACCCCGGTACTGGCACAGCCCAGAGGAGAAAGCAGCATCACGGCACCCACGACGAGCGCACGACGGAGGGGAACGGAAGCGGCGGACATTCGAAGACCTCCAGAACACTCCGTCGGTAGCACGCCCTCCGAGGAGGCACAACGCGGGGCCAGGAGAGCCAGGGCTTCCCTGCCCGCCTCCCCCGGCATGCGCGTGCCCGGCGGGAATGCACAGTGTCGAGACGACAAACCGTTCTGACACAGCGAGGTGTGCGCGATGAAGAAGCTGAGAGGGTTGCGAGTGGCCGTGCTCGCGGCGGATGGCTTCGAACAGGTGGAGCTGACGGCACCGGTGAAGAAGCTGGAGCGTCAGGGCGCCGAGGTGACGATTGTCTCACCCCACAAGGGTCGCATCCGCGGGATGAACCTTCTCATTCCAGGGAAGAAGGTGAGCGTGGACGCGTCCCTGCGTGAGGTAAAGGCGGCGGACTTCGACGCGGTCCTCCTCCCAGGAGGTTTCGTGAACCCGGACCTCCTGCGGCAAAGCGCGCTCGCGCTCGACTTCGTCCGCGACGCCGACGCGCTGGACATGCCCATGGCCGTCATCTGCCATGGCCCCTGGGTGCTGATTTCGGCGGGGCTCGTGGAGGGACGGGCGCTGGCCGCGTGGCCGGGCATCCGCGACGACGTGCGCAACGCGGGTGGCCGCTGGGTGGACGAGCCTGTGATGCGCGATGGCAACTGGGTCTCCAGCCCGGGACCGCGACAGATGTTCGCGTTCATCAAGGGCATGGTGGAGCTCTTCGCGGAGAAGATGCCGGAGGTCTCCGCTCGTGCGCCGATGGTGCCCGTGCGCCAGGCAGCGCCTTCCCTGTGGCCGAAGCTGCTCGCGGGAACGCTGGCCACCGCGGCGCTCGGAGTGGGCGCGCGGCGGCTCGCCCTGCGCTGAGACGTTTGCCGGCCCTTGGCGAAGCTGTTCGCCGAGGGCCTTCGTCCCGCTGCTACATCCAACCGAGCTGGAGCCGCGCCACGTCCGACATGCGCTCCTGCCCCCAGGGCGGGTCCCAGACGAGCTCCACGCGCGTCTCCGCCACCCCAGGCACCGAGCCCACCTTGGTGCGCACGTCCTCCACCAGCACCGGCCCCATGCCGCAGCCGGGCGCGGTGAGCGTCATCTGGATGTCCACCCGCTGCCCGCCTTCCGGCAGCGGCTCCGCCTTGCACGCGTACACCAGGCCCAGCTCGACGATGTTCACCGGAATCTCCGGGTCGTACACCGTGCGCAGCTGCTCCCAGACCTGCTCCTCGTTGAACTCGCTGGGGTCGCCCGCGGGCTTCTCCTTGGGCGCGTACTCCTCCCCCAGCGCGCCGCCGTCCTTCTCGTCGACGCGGAAGAGCTGGCCGTAGGGGTCCTGCACCGTGATGTTGCCGCCGAGCGTCTGCGTCACCCGCAGCTCGGAGCCCGCAGGCAGCACCACCCGGTCTCCGCTGGGGATGATTGTCGCGGACACGTCGCGCTCCAGCACCGCCATCATTCCTCGCATGTGGCCCTCCACCCCTACTCCGTGGACACGGCCTCGCCGCGTCCCTCCAATGCCGCGCGCAGCGTGTGCCAGGCCAGGCTGGCGCACTTCACCCGCGCGGGAAACTCACTGACGCCGGACAGCACCGCCAGCTTGCCCAGCGCGTCCACGTCCACCGACTCCGGACCTTCCGTCACCAGCTTGTGGACGCGCTCGAAGAGGTCCTCCGCCTCCGCGCGCGTCCGGTCCTTCACCGCCCCCGTCATCAACGACGCGGACGCCTTGGAGATGGCGCAGCCCTGGCCCTGGAAGGCCACGTCCTTGATGACGCCGCCCTCCACCTTCAGCGTCACCACCAGCTGGTCACCGCACAGCGGGTTGTGGCCCGCCGCCTCCGCGGTGGCGCCCTCCACCACGCGGTAGTTGCGCGGCCGCTTGGAGTGCTCCAGCACGACCTCTTGATAGAGGTCCTTCAAGTCATCTGGTGCACTCACTGGAACACCTCCAGAACCTTGTGCAGGCCACGGACGAGCGCGTCCACGTCCTCGCGCGTGTTGTAGAGCGCCAGCGACGCCCGGGACGTGGCCGGCACCTTGAAGTGCTGCATCACCGGCTGCGCGCAGTGGTGGCCCGTGCGGATGCAGATGCCCTCCCGGTCCAGGATGGTGCCCACGTCGTGCGGGTGGACATCCGCCAGCATGAAGGACAACACGCCGGACTTCTCGCGCGCCGTGCCCACCATCCGCAGCCCCGGCACCGACTCCAGCGCCTGCGTGGCGTAGGCCAGCAGCTCCCGGTCGTGCGCGGCGACGTTCTCCATCCCCAGCGCCTCCAGATAGCGGATGGCCGCCGCCAACCCCACCGCGCCCTCCAGGTTGGGCGTGCCCGCCTCGAAGCGGTACGGCACCCGGTTGTACGTCACCTTCTCCATCGTCACGGAGACGATCATGTCGCCGCCGCCCTGGTAGGGCGGCATCGCATCCAGAAGCTCCTTGCGGCCGTACAGCACGCCGATGCCGGTGGGGCCGAACATCTTGTGCCCGCTGAAGGCGTAGAAGTCGCAGCCCAGGTCCTGCACGTCCACGGGGAAGTGCGTCACCGCCTGTGCGCCGTCCACCAGCACGGGGATGCCCTTCGCGTGGGCCCGCCGCGTGAGCTCCTTCACCGGCGCCACGGTGCCCAGCGCGTTGGACACGTGCGTCACCGCGAGGATGCGCGTGCGCTCCGTCAGCAGCGCGTCCACGGCGTCCAGCACCAGCTCGCCCCGGTCGTCCACGGGAATGACCTTGAGCACGGCGCCCGTCTGCTCGCACAGCATCCGCCAGGGGACGATGTTGGCGTGGTGCTCCATCTGGGTGATGAGCACCTCGTCCCCGGCGCCAATGTGCTTGCGCCCGTACGTCTGCGCCACCAGGTTGATGGCCTCGGTGGTGCCACGCACGAAGACGACTTCCTTCACGTCCCGGGCGTTGATGAAGCGGCGCACCGTCTCACGCGCGCCCTCGTACGCCTCCGTAGCGCGCTCGGACAACACGTGGACGCCGCGGTGCACGTTGGCGTTGTCGTGCTGGTAGAAGCGCACCAGCGCGTCGATGACGGCCTGCGGCTTCTGCGCCGTGGCGGCGCTGTCCAGGTACACCAGCGGCCGGCCCCGCACCTCCTGGTGGAGGATGGGGAAGTCCTTGCGGACCTGATTCACGTCGAAGCCGCTCATGCCGTCACCTCGCGCTGCGCCGCGCCCGGCAGCTTCGAGGCCAGGAGCGCTTCGATGTTCGCGCGCACAGGGCCAGCGGGCACCGCCTCCACCACCTCGCGAGCGAAGGCGTAGGTGAGCAGCCGCTCCGCCTCTGCCTGGGGCACGCCGCGCGAGCGCAGGTAGAACAGCGCCTGCGCGTCCAGCCGCCCCACCGCCGCGCCGTGCGCGCACTTCACGTCGTCCGCGAAGATTTCCAACTGAGGCCGTGCGTCCGCCTGCGCCGACTCCGACAGCAGCAGGTTGCGGTTCTGCTGCCGCGAGTCCGTGCGCTGCGCGTCCTGGCGCACGCGGATGAGCCCGTGGAAGGTGCCGCGTGAATGGCCATCCAGCACCCCCTTGTACAGCTCGCGGCTGGTGCACCGGGGCACCGCGTGGTCCAGCGCCGTGCGGTTGTCCAGGTGCTGCGCGCCCTGCCCCACGTACAGGCCATTCAACGTCGCGTCGCCACCCTCGCCCGCGAAGGCCGCGTGGACCTCGTTACGCGCCATGGCCCCACCAAAGGCGAAGGCATGCGAGGCGAAGCGGCTGTCCCGCCCCTGCCGTGCGTGGAGCGCGCCCACGTGTAGCGCCGCGTCCGCCTCCACCTGGAGCTTGTAGTGGTGGAGGCTGGCGTTGTCGCCCAGCGTCACCTCCGTCACCGCGTTGGTGAAGGTCGCCGCCGAGCCCGCGGGGCCCGCGCTGGCATACGTCTCCACCAGCGTCGCTTCGCTGCTCTCCCCCGCCACCACCAGGATGCGCGGGCTGGACAGCACCGGCGCGTCCCCGCGCGTGAGGAACACCACCTGCACGGGCACCTCGCTCAGCGCGCCCGGCGCCAGCCGCAACAGCACGCCCTCTTCCAGCAGCGCCGCGTTGAGCGCGGTGAAGGCGTGCTCGTTCGCCAGGGCCCGCTGCCCCAGCAGGGACTCCAGCAGCTCGCCGTCCTCACGCACCGCGTCCCGCAGCGGCTTCAGCGTCAGCCCGCGCGGCAGGCCCGCCACGGACGACAGCTCCGGCGCCAGCCGCCCGTCCACGAACACCAGCCGGGGCCCCGGCAGGCCCAGCCGCTCCACCACCGCCGACAGGTGGGCGGTGTCCCGGGACACATCCGTCCGTGGAATGAACGCTCCTTCCGCGATGGCCCCCAGCCGGGAGTACTTCCACGCCTCGTCACGCGTCGTGGGCAGACCCTGCCGCTCGAAGTGGCCCAGGGCATCGGCACGCAGGCGCTTGAGCCACTGTGGCGCGGACGCCTGTTCGGGCGCCGCCTGGAAGCGCGTGGCCACGTCCAGGTAGTGCGCCAGGGCGGCCGTCATCGCCGTGCCTCCGCCGTCGCCTTCTTTCCACCGTCCAACCCCAGCCAGCCGTAGCCCTTCTCCTCCAGCTCCAGCGCCAGCTCGCGCCCGCCGGAGCGGACGATGCGGCCCGCCGCGATGACGTGCACCTTGTCCGGGACGATGTAGTCGAGCAGCCGCTGGTAGTGCGTAATCAGCACCATGCCGCGCTCGGGCGAGCGCAGCGCGTTGACGCCGCCCGCCACCGTGCGCAGCGCGTCGATGTCCAGGCCGGAGTCCGTCTCGTCGAGGATGGCCAGCCGCGGCTCCAGCACCGCCATCTGGAAAATCTCGTTGCGCTTCTTCTCGCCGCCGGAGAAGCCCTCGTTCACCGAGCGGTTCATGAAGGCCGCGTCGAGCTGCACCAGCTTCGACTTCTCCTTGGCCAGCTGGAGGAAGTCCATGGCGTCCAGCTCCTCCAGCCCCTTCGAGCGGCGCTGCGCGTTGAGCGCGGTGCGCAGGAAGTGGATGTTGCCCACGCCCGGAATCTCCACCGGGTACTGGAAGGCGAGGAACACGCCCGCGGCGGCGCGCGCCTCGGGCGACAGCTCCAGCAGCGGCTTGCCGTCGAACAGCACCTCGCCCTGCGTCACCTCGTAGCCGTCACGGCCCGCCAGCACGCTGGCCAGCGTGCTCTTCCCAGAGCCGTTGGGGCCCATGATGGCGTGGACCTCGCCGGGCGCGACCTCCAGGTCGATGCCCTTGAGGATGTCCTTGCCCGCCACGCGGGCGTGCAGGTTGCGAACAGTCAAAAGCGCCATGCCTACCCCACGCTCCCTTCCAGGCTGACTCCGAGCAGCTTCTGCGCTTCCACCGCGAACTCCATGGGGAGCTCCTTGAACACCTGGCGGCAGAAGCCGTTGACGATCATCGACACCGCGTCCTCCTGCGAGATGCCCCGCTGCCGGCAGTAGAAGAGCTGGTCCTCGCCAATCTTCGACGTGGACGCCTCGTGCTCCACCTGCGCCGACGCGTTCTTCACCTCGATGTACGGCACCGTGTGGGCGCCGCACTTGTCACCGAGCAGCAGCGAATCGCACTGCGTGTAGTTGCGCGCGTTCTCCGCGCTCTTGAGCACCTTCACCAGCCCCCGGTACGTGTTCTGCCCGCGGCCGGCGGAGATGCCCTTGGACACGATGGTGCTGCGGGAGTTCTTCCCGATGTGCACCATCTTCGTGCCCGTGTCCGCCTGCTGCATGTGGTTGGTGAGCGCCACCGAGTAGAACTCGCCCACCGAGTCATCCCCCTTGAGGATGACGCTCGGGTACTTCCACGTAATCGCCGAGCCCGTCTCCACCTGCGTCCACGAAATCTTCGCCGCCCGGTGCGCGATGCCGCGCTTGGTGACGAAGTTGTAGATGCCGCCGCGCCCCTCCGCGTCGCCCGGGTACCAGTTCTGCACCGTGGAGTACTTGATGGTGGCGTTGTCCAAGGCCACCAGCTCCACCACCGCGGCGTGGAGCTGGTTGGTGTCGCGCTGGGGCGCCGTGCAGCCCTCCAGGTAGCTCACGTAGGAGCCCTCCTCCGCGACGATGAGCGTGCGCTCGAACTGGCCCGTCTCCGCCGCGTTGATGCGGAAGTACGTGGACAGCTCCATGGGGCAGCGCACGCCCTTGGGGATGTAGACGAACGAGCCGTCGCTGAAGACCGCCGAGTTGAGCGCGGCGAAGTAGTTGTCCGAGTACGGCACGACGGTGCCCAGGTACTTCTTCACCAGCTCCGGGTGCTCGCGCACGGCCTCGGAGAACGAGCAGAAGATGACGCCCGCCTTGGCCAGCTTGTCCTTGAACGTGGTGGCCACCGACACCGAGTCGAAGACAGCGTCCACCGCCACGTTCTGCAGCAGCTTCTGCTCATGCAGCGGAATGCCGAGCTTCTCGTAGGTGCGCAGAATCTCCGGGTCCACCTCGTCCAGGCTGGCCTTCACCGGCTTCTGCTTCGGCGCCGAGTAATAGCTGATGGCCTGGTAGTCGATGGGCGCGTAGGTGACGGCCTGCCACGAGGGCTCCTTCATCGTCTTCCAGTGGCGGAAGGCCTTGAGGCGCCAGTCGAGGAGGAACTCCGGCTCACCCTTCTTCGCGGAGAGCCGGCGGATGACGTCCTCGTCCAGCCCGGGGGGAAACGTGTCCGATTCCACCTGGGTGACGAAGCCCGCCGCATACGGGCGGCGCGTCAGTTCCTGGAGGGTTTCGGTGCTCATGAGCGAACTCCTGTCGCGGAAGCGGAAGGGGGGTGGCCAGCGGCCGGGGAAGGCGCCGGGCGAGAGGGGGTCCCCAGGCCCACGAGGCGCTCTGGCACGCGGGGCGCCGGGGCGATGAGGTCCGCCAGCGTCAGCCGCCCCAGGGCCTCCTGGATGGCGTCGTTGATGAGGCGCCAGTGGCCCCGCACCTGACAGACGGACTCCAGCTCGCAGGGCGCACCCCCGGAGGTGTGGACGCCACACTCCGTGAGGGCGACCGGCCCCTCGAGCGCGGCGACCAGTTCGGCCAGCGGAAGCTCATGGGCCGGGCGTGCCAGTCCGTAGCCGCCGTTGGCGCCACGGTGCGACACCACGAGCGCCGCCTGGAGCAGGCTCTTGAGCACCTTGCTGGCCGAGGGAAGTGGCACGCGCGTGCGCGCCGCCAGCTCACGGGTGGTGCGCGTGTCACCCTCCGCGCGAGCCAGCTCGGTCATCAGCACGATGCCGTAGTCGGTCATCTTGCTCATCCGGAGCATGGGTGCGGGTGTCTCCTCTCTGGGTCCAGGCGCCGAAAAACCTCGGGCCACTGGGGACCTCTTATGTAATCAGGACCGTTTCAGTCCACATTGCAATTTGAATCCCTCCCTGAAGCGCCGCTGGTTGGAGGGCGGGGGGGAGAGGGATAGGGTGACACCACCGTCCCCCGGAGGAACCTTGCCGATGCGCCGTCCCCTGATGCTGCTCGCGACCCTGGCCCTGGCCGTGGTGGCCTGCGAGAAGAAGAACGCGCCCGCCGCGCCCTCGCCGGAGGGGCAGGCGACCGGGGCACCGGCCGCTCCGGTGGACTCGAACACGATTCTGCTGGGAGAGGTCGGCAGCCTCACGGGGAGCGAGGCGACCTTCGGGGTGTCCGCGCGCAACGGCATCGAGCTGGCGCTGAACGAGGCCAACGAGGCGGGCGGCGTGAAGGGCAAGAAGCTCCAGGTGCGCGTCTACGACAGCCAGGGCCGGCCGGAGGAAGGCGCCCAGGCCGTGACGCGGCTCATCACCCAGGACAAGGTGGTGGCGATTCTGGGCGAGGCGGCCTCGTCGGTGTCCATGGCCATGGCGGAGAAGGCGCAGGCGGGCAAGGTGCCCATGGTGACGCCCACGTCCACCGCGCCGGAGGTGACGCAGAAGGGCGACTACATCTTCCGCGTCTGCTTCATCGACCCCTTCCAGGGGCTCGCCATGGCGAAGTTCGCGCGGGAGAACCTGAAGCTGTCCCGCGTGGCGGTGCTGCGCGACAACAAGAGCGCGTTCTCCATGGGCCTGGCGGACGTGTTCACCGCCAGGTTCAAGGAGTTCGGCGGCGAGGTGCCGGGCGATGAGAGCTACTCCAAGGGCGACACGGACTTCCGCGCGCAGCTGACGTCCCTCAAGCGGCTGAAGCCGGACGCCGTCTTCGTCCCTGGCTACTACACGGACGTGGGCATCATCGCGCGGCAGGCGCGTGAAATCGGGCTCAAGGTGCCGCTGCTCGGCGGCGACGGCTGGGACTCCGACAAGCTGTACGAGCTGGGCGGCTCCGCGCTGGAGGGCAGCTACTTCGCCAACCACTACTCGCCGGACAACCCGGACCCGCTGCTCCAGAAGTTCCTGGCCCGCTACAAGGCCACCTACGGCAGCGTGCCGGACAGCGTGGCCGCGCTGGCGTACGACGCGGCGCGGGTGACCATCGACGCCATGAAGCGCGCGCCGGACCTGAGCGGCCCTTCGCTGCGCGACGCGATTGCCGCGACGAAGGAGTTCCCGGGCGTGACGGGCAGAATCACCCTGGACGCCAACCGCGACGCGGTGAAGGAGGCCGTGGTGCTCAAGGTCTCCGGCGGCAAGGCGGAGTTCGTCACCACGGTGACGCCGTAGCCTTGGGCGCCCAGGCCCCCGTGCCTCAGATGGGGGCCTGGATGACGTAGTAGATGGAGTTGAAGTAGCGGTGCAGCGCGTTGAGCAGCTGCACCAGGAAGGGCCACCCCATCGTGCTGAAGCCCAGCAGGGCCGCGGTGACGATGGCGTACTCCACCATGGACTGGCCGCGGGCGGACCGCGACGGACGCAGGGACTTCCTCATGGGGCAACGCTCCGGCGTAGCAGCGTGAGCTGGACCTCGACTCCCGGGCCCGGCGAGAGGCCGCGCAGCACCGCGCGGCCGCTCACGGACTCCTTGAGCACTTCGAAGGCGATGCCGTTCGGCGCCACCGGCGTGAGCGTTCCCACCTGCCAGCCGCGCTCACGGAAGAGGGCACCGTAGCGCTGTGCCGCCGCGTCCGGCGAGTCCGCCTGGAGCTGGCCCGTCACCACGTGGTGCGAGGCGCCCTCCAGGTTGAAGTTCACGGTGCGCGTCTCCGCGAGTTCGCCGGGCACGGGAAGCCAGTCGGGCACGGCCGCCGCCCGCGCCAGCATGGCGCCCACCTGGCCGGCGGAGACGAACACCAGCGTCTCACCCCCTTGCGCCAGCGTGGACACCAGCCGCACCTCTTCCGTGGCGGGGCTCCAGTAGCCCACGTAGCCGCCCGTCTCTCCGTGGCGCTGGTGCAGCACCGGCAGGCCCTTGGCGAGCAGCGCCTGGGTGTAGTGCTCCAGGACCTTCGCGGGCGCGTCCTGCGTGGAGAACCACGCCACCGCCATGGGCGCCCCCGGCCCCAGGTAGTCGGCGGCGAGCGGTTCGGGGCGGGTGGCGTTGGGGTACGGCGGGAAGTGGACCAGTGCCCGCTGGAGGATGGCCTCCTCCGCGGGCGTGCGCACCCACCCGCGGGAGGATGTCTCCACGTCGGTGCCCAGCTCCGGCGGGCTCCATTCCTGAGGGCTGTCGCTGCCCCGGTAGACGGCGTGCTCCCATGAGAAGCCGATGAGACCGCCCACCACCGCCACGGAGAAGAGCAGCGCGGGAATCCGGACGACGGGGCGCGAGGCGGCAACGGGCATCAGCACGACTCCGACCTCGCGCAACCCAGGTACCAGTTGCCACGCGCCTCGTAGGAGCGCTGGTTGTTGTTGCGCCCCCAGTCCTGCCACTCGTTGCTGAAGTAGCCCTGGCGGCCTCCCTGCTGCTCGATTTCCTCCACGGCGCCGTCACCACTCTGGTCGGGCTTGATGGCGAGGCTGGGATTGCGAGGATCATCCCCAGGCGTCCTGTAGCTCTGGGATTCCAGCCTCAGGCTGTCATGGAGGAGCCCCGAACTGATGGCCTGGTTCACCAACCGCTCGGACGCGCTCGACATGTCGGTGAAGCCGCTGTTGTCCTCGTTCTGGTAGAGCTGGGTGACGCGCTCGTGCATCCCTCGCCCGCCCGCGGTGCCCGGCCGCACGTCCGCGTGCTCCGTGAGCGCCCAGGTGTCGGTGAGGATGGCAATCTGCTCCCAGGGGAGCAGGTAGACGTTGTCGCCTCGGGCATGGCCCTCCGGGAGCGTTTCGCCCGTTGCGTTTCGGTGGATGCCGTTGGCCCGCTCCTGCTTCTCCTTGGCCAGCTTCACCTCGGAGAATTCCGGCAGGAACGACTCCGGCAGGAGATAGTTCTGGACGCCCAGGCGCGCGGAACAACGGATGAGGCCGCCCCGCCCGAAGGTGTCCATGAAGGACTGGTGGAGTGAGACGCCGTACGCGCCCACGGCCTGTGCATCCAGGGTGCAGTACACCTGCCGCGCGCCAGGATTGAGCCAGCACGCATGGGCGACGACGTCCGTGTGGTGGTCTTCTGAGTCGGGGTCAGCGCTGCACTCCGGCCCCTTTCCTGGGCCGTAGCTGTCGATACCCGACTCGTGGTCGCAGTACATGTACCGCGAATAGGCCTGCGCCATCTCGAAGCCGGAGAAGGCCTCCGTCGTCGTCCCCCCGTCCTCCGTCGCGACGCTCTCGGGCTCCTTCTCATAGTCCAGGACGGTGTAGTCCCAGGCCGTGGACAGGGAGGTCTCCTGCGAGTCCAACATGTGGCGCAGCAGGTCGAAGAGGAACAGCGAGTAGAGGAACACGGGGACGATGACGAGCATGCACACCGCCATCTCCACGGCCGCGGCACCTCGCCTGGATGCGCGCTTCACAGGGACACCCCCGGGACCCGCGCCAGCCGGGACGCGTCCGTGTTGCCTGCCGCTTCCAGGACCTCCGCGGCCTCGTCGGATGAGATGGGGTGCAGCTTCGCGCGCCAGTAGGGACTGAAGAGGTTGGGCGCCTCACGCCAGCCATTCGCGCCGAAGCGGTGGTAGTAGACGAGCGCCTTGGAGAGCGCCACGCCCTCCTGCGCCGCGAGCGTCAGCGTCGCTGTCCCCTGCGCGCCATGGTCCAGCTGAATCTGGGCCGACGCGTTCAACTCCCAGGGCGCCCGGCTCGGGTCGCCGACCCGGAGTCGCCGCGTCAGGTAGCTGTACACGCGCGGCTGCCCCCAATCCCTGCCAGAGGAGGGGTTGGCTCGGAACTTCATGAAGCAGTTGCCCGACCGGGCGCAGCCCGACAATGCGTTGGCGTTGACGCCCTCGAAGTTGTGCGAGCCCGAGTGCGCGCCACCCGGGGTATGGTCACCGCCGTTGGCATCGCTCCAGACCTCCGCCTCGTAGTCGGTGGTCGACGTGAGCTGGTGCTCCCAGGTGTTCCGAATCGCCCCTTCCTCTCGCGCGGCAACCGTCGTCCCCTGATTACCGCCTTGCCTCCCGCCGTCGTTGACCTGGCTTTTGTCCTGAACCGACTTCGCCGTTCCCTCGTGGGAGGTCACCGTGTACAGCTTCTTCTGTGCGATGTCCCGAAGGTCCCGGATGACGTCGTCATGCAGGTACGGGGGCTTGGCAACCCCGCGCGCGCCGGTCTTTCGTGCCGCCGGCCAGCCAGAACGGGTGGCGTTGGAGATTTCCGTCATGACCCTGGCGAGCGCTTCGGGCGAGGCGTTCTCCACGCTCCCCCGGCAGTTCATCCCATCCACCGCGCAGTTGAATTCATTCGCGTTGAGCCCCCCCACGGCCTGCGGCAGCGCCCCGACTTCCGGCGCGGTGTAGTCCGCCAGGAGCGACAGGCCATGGCTGCGGCCATCCTGGATGGCCTGGAGCGTCTGGGAATGCGCCTCGCGCTGAGAGGCATGCAGGTTGTCCACCATGACGTCGAGCCCTCGAATCGCGGCGTTGAAGCTGGACTCCAGGGCACGGACCTTCTGGTCGTACTGACGGCCCGCGTTGGCGAACTCAGTCGCGATCTTCGTCGCTTCCATGGCGTGCAGGCAGTGCTCGTAGCACCCCTTGCAACTGCACATGATTTTCTCGCGCCTCGCGAACTCCTTGAAGTTCGCCTCCGAGGCCCGCATCATCGAACCCGTCACGCTCGCCGCCGCCATGTATGCGTGGAGGCTGTTCATCGCGACGTAGGAAGCCGCGATGGCCCGGTTGCTGACTGCATAGTAATTGAGCGACCGCGCCTCCAGGACCGCCATGGAGTACGCCAACGCGTCGCTGTGCTGCTGCAAACCCATCTTCTGGCGCAGCGCATGTGCGAGGTTGAAGCTCAGCGTCACCATCAGCGCGAGCACCAGGAAGGACAGCGCTCCCAGGACAATGGATTGCCCTCGCTGCGCGCGTCTCCTGGCCGAGGCGCTCACGGCGCCTTGCCTTTGTAGGAGAATGGGAAGACGCATTCGTTGCTCCCTGGGAGGGCTGCCCGGTTGAGGAAGAAGTTGGACTGCATCCGCATGGTGTAGGTGGCGCGAATGGGGGTGATGTAGATTTTCTGCGCAGCCGCCTGCTCCAGGAGGGACTCCGTGCGGTCCGGTTTGTCGCCCTGCTTCTTTGGGTCGGTAGGCTTGCGATACATTCGCAGTTCCTTCCGCAGCTCGCGGCCACGGGTGGATTGGTAGATGACCCAGTCCGCGAAGGGGATGAACATCCGGTAGTTGAACGTCACCTGGACGCGCAGCTTGGTGCGGTGGCTCTCCTTCCAGCCCGTGGGCGCGGTGTTCCGGGGGTCATCGAAGTCCAGCTCCGGCCCACCTCCGCCGACGTCGCTCCGCGTGGGGCCGCAGACGGTGACCTGCGCGTGTTTCAGTGACGTACCGGGAATCTGGTTGCCCGACACGTCACGCCACTTGGCCTGGAACTCCGCCGCGCTTCCCACCGGGGGGATGTAGGCGCCCTTCTGCCCGGGAACGCTCAGCATCGGCATCAGCACCGCGAGCGCGGCCTTCTCCATCTCCTCGACCTTGGCGCTGTTCAGCGACCCAGCCCGCACAGCCTTGTAGGCGGCGTACTTGGTCAGCAGCCGCGCCTGGTGCATCAGCCCCAGCTGGAGGATGCCCAGGATGAGGAAGACGAACAGGGGAAGGACAATGGCAGCTTCGACGGCCGCCTGGCCCGACTGATTCCTCTCACGAATGCTGCCCATGGCGCCAAAGACTACCCAGCGCCCCCCGCAAAAAGGAAAACCCAGGCCCCTCCCGGCCCGCAAATAATGACATCCACTGTCGGGCGCCAAACAGACGCCACCCACAGGGACTGGAAATGGCCCCAAACCCAACACCAGACAAACCCTGTCAGGCAGGCGGCCAGACAGGGGCTTGCCTAGCGCCGCCGGACAATCTCCTGGATGAGTTCGACGTAGCGGCGGTTCTTCGGGTTCAGCTTGAACGCCCTGCGGAACGCGTCTTCGGCCTGCCCCCACTGGCCTTCGCCCTGGGCCACTTCACCCAGGAAGGCCCAGCCCTCCTCCAGCGTGGGCTCCTGGCGCAGCACCTCCTGCAACTCCTGCTGCGCCAGCCGGCCGTGCGCCTCCGGCTTCATCAGATAGCGCGCGTAGGCCCGGTAGGCCTGGTACAGCGGCTTCGGGTCGATGTCGCAGGCGTACTCGAAGTACTCGAAGGCCCCCGCGTGGTTCCGCGCGGCCAGCCGGCGCTTCGCCTCGTCGAACTGCGTGGTCGCGTCCAGCAAGTCCGTGCGGATGCGGAACTGCTCGGCCGTGGTGGGCCGCGTGCCCCGGTCCTTCTCCCGATGCGCCGCGCGCCGCTTGCGCCACAGCAGGTTCTGCTCCGCGTCCGACAGCGCGCCAAACGCCTTCGCATGGGCCGCCAGCAGCACCTCCGCCTTCTCGCGGAGCTCCGGCGTGTGGAAGCGCAGGGGCGCGTAGCGGTCCGCCAGGGCCAGGAAGGCCTTGCGCAGCGGCACCGGCTGCACGTCCTCGGGCACGTCCAGCAGCGCGAAGGGGTCCTTGCTCCGGTGCGACATGAAGGCGCTCACCAGGGCATTGCGCGCCGCCTCGTCCTCGTCGGAGAACGGCGTCCCCTGCGGAGCGGGCGCCGCCACCGGAGGCGCCACCGGCTCGGACGCGGGCGCGGCGGGCGCCGTCCCCTTCCCCGCGCTCAGCCGGGCCGCCTTCGCGTCCACGTCCTCCACGAAGCCCGCGACCTCCAGCAGGCACAGCGCGTACAACCGCCGGAGCACCACCTCCGTGTCGAACCCGGTGCGCTCCATCAGCTCACCGAAGGTGGGACGCAGCCGGAGCGCCTGGAACAGCCGCGCGTCCTTCGACGACAGCTTCAGGCCCGCCTCCGAGCCCGACATCTGCCCGAAGCGGCGCTCATCCGTGAAGGTGAAGTGCGTGGCCACCGCGTCGAAAGGCATCACGTTGGCCACGCCCGTGAGGATGAGCTGGCCCGTGTTCGTCCGCACGCTGGCGTCCGGAGGCTCCACGTCGGCGATGAGCCGGTACTTCGCGTCCACCCAGCGGAAGCAGTCCAGCAGCTTGTGCGCCAGGTTCGCCTGCAATTGCTTGTACAAATCGAAGGGACTGATGAAGCCCTTCTGCACCAGCAGGCCGCTGAGCGGCACCTCCGCGGAGATGCTCTCCGCCAGCGCCTTCTGGTAGTCCGTCTCCGACAGCTTGCCCTTCTCCACCAGGTACTTGCCCAGCGTCTCGTGGAGGAGGTTGGACTGGCACGCCACCGGCGCGCCGTCCTCGAAGACGATGCGCTTCTCCCGCTGGCGCACCTTCAATTCCAACGTGCAGGTGCGCTCCTCCGCCATCAGCGCGTGAAGCAGCAGGGGGAACGGCGTATCGGCCAGCACTCCCTCCCGCTGGCGGAGGACCTGCGACGGCGTGGGGAACATGGGCGAGAGCCTAGCGCTACTCGCCCTGGTACTCCTCCATCCCCACCGCACTGGGTGGCTCGCCATACGCGCCGGAGCCGTAGCGGCCGCCGTAGTCTCCCTCTGGGGTCACTATGAACCGGGGCAACATGGACGCCAGCAGGCCCAGCACCAGGGCCACGGCCGCCGCGTACATCAACGGCCGGCTGGGCCGCGCGCGCCAGGCCCACTTGCGCTCCCGGCGCCGCTGGAACCGGGGCGCCACCACGTATTCGGACCAGGCCAGGTCGCGCATCCGCTTCGCGTCGTCGCCGCGGCCCGCCCGGCTCAGGGCCTTGGCCAGCAGATAGCGACCTTCCACCGTGCCGTGTCGCACCTTGCAGTAGCGCTCCAGCGCCTCCACCGCGCCCGGCACGTCGCCACGCTTCAGCCGGAAACGACCGCGCTCCAGGTCGATGGCGCCTAGCTTGTGGCCCGCGTCCAGCTTCGCCGCCTCGTCCAGCAGCAGCTCGCCGCGCTGGGCGTCACCGGCGCCCAGGTAGGCCACGCCCAGCAGGTACAGCGTATCCACGTCCTCGTCGCCCGCCTCCAGGTTGGGCCTGAGGATGTCCACCGCCTCGGCGTAGCGGCGCTGCTCCACGCGGATGTCCGCCAACTCGTGCCGCGCGCGCCGCTCATGCGGGTTGGTGAGGATGGTGCCCGCCAGTTGTCCCGCGCGCTGGAAGCGCTTGAGCAGCCGCACCGGGCTGGGCAGCACCTGCCACGTGAAGCGGTCCGCCACGAAGATGATGACGATGATGAGGCCCAGCGACAGCAGCGGGCTGCCCGTCAGCAGGGTGAGGAACAGCCACAGTATCCACTTGCTCATACGCCTCTCGAAATCCGTTCCAGTGGACGCCGCCTAGAGCAGCCGCGCGCACACGGCGCTGTGGACGTCCGCGCCCTTCTCCGTCAATGCCAGCCGCCCGTCCCGCAGCGTCGCGAAGCCGTGCGCCACCAGCCGCGCGACTTCCGCCCGACGGGGCTCCACCGGCTGCCCATATCGCTCGCAGACGGCCTCCCAGTCCACGCCCGACACCAGCCGCAGGCCCATGGCCAGGCGCTCCGCGAAGAGCTCCTCCGGCCCCAGCGGCTCGCGGCCTTCCTCTGGCATCCGCCCCGCCTCCGCCTCCACGAGGTAGCGCTCCGCGCTGCGCAGGTTCACGTACCGGTGCGGCTGGGGCGACAGCAACATGCCCGTGGCCCCCACGCCCAGCGCCAGGTACTCCCCGCCCGTCCAGTACAGCGCGTTGTGGCGCGAGCTGAACCCCGGCCGCGCGTGGTTGGACACCTCATAGCGGTGCAGCCCCGCCGCCCCGTACACCTCGCGCACCACCCGCGCCATGTCGACCACGGTGTCGTCGGGCGGCAGCTCCAGCTCGCCGCGCTTGAGCCGCTTCGACAGGGGCGTGTCCTCCGCCAGCACGTCGCGCTCCACCGTCAGCGCGTAGGTGGACAGGTGCTCGGGGGCCAGCGCCACCGCCCGGCGCGCATCCGCCTCCACCTGCGCCACCGTCTGCCCGTGCACGCCATAGATGAAGTCCATGGCCACCACCGGGAAGCCCGCGCTCCGGGCCGCGTCCACGGCCCCTTCCACCATGGCCGCGTCATGCGCGCGCCCCAACGCCTTGAGCGTCTCCGGCTGGAAGGACTGCACGCCCAGCGACAGCCGGTTCACCCCCGCCGCGCGGTAGCCCGCGAAGCGCTCCGCGTCCGTGCGCTCCGGATTGCCCTCCAGCGACACTTCCACGCCAGGCGCCACCCGCAGCCTCGCGGCGATGCCGTCCAGCACCTGGGCCACGTAGCGCGGGTGCCACAGGGACGGCGTCCCGCCGCCCAGGAAGATGGAGTCGAGCACCTTCCCCGCGAGCGAGGGCTCGGCGGCCAGCCGGGTGTCCAGCTCCGCCAGCACCGCGCGGGCATAGCGCTCCTCCGGCACCTGCCGCGCCACCGCCACCGCGAAGTCGCAGTACGGGCACTTCGCGAGGCAGTACGGGAAATGCAGGTACAGCCCGAAGCGGGCCGCCGGCATTCCTGTGAGGGCATCCACTGGCGCGTCGAAAGGCATGAAGGAAAAACCTCTACCTCTTGCCCTTCAATTGCGCCTCCAGCCGGGCAATCTTCGCCTTGTAGCCCGCCGCGTTCTCGAGCGCTGCCTCGGCCGCCACCAGCTTGCGCTTGAGGTTGGCCGCGTCCGCCTTGAGCTGCTCGCGCTCCGCCTCCCAGTCCGCTGACGCACCCGCGCCCTGGGAGGGAGTCCCTGGCTGCTCGGCCAGCTTCGCCTCGAGCGCCCGCCGCGCCTCCTGCTCCGCTCGCAGCGAGGCTTCCATGTCGGCCCGCTTCTGCTCCTCGGCCTTCAGCGACGCCTCCGCGCGAGCCAGCTTCGCCTCGGTCGCAGCGCGCGCCGCGTCCGACTTGCCTGCCGACGCGGCCTGGGCCTTCGCGCCTTCCAGGGCCCCCTCCATCATCTTCAGCCGGCCCTGGAGGCGCTCCACCTTGTCCGCCTCGGCGCGCGCGGCCTCCAGTTCCTCGGTGAGCGAGGCCACCTGCGCCTCGGCGCCGCCCTGCCCCACCGTCAGCGACTCCACCTGGGCCTCGGCCTGGGCCGCCTTCACCTCCGCATCGGTGCGCTCGGCCTCCGCCGCCTCGCGGCGCGCACGCTCCAGCGCCAGCGCCTCCTGGGCCTTCGCCACCTCTGCTTGCAGCCGCGCCAGCTCCGCCTCGCGCTGACCGGACGCCGCCTCCAGCATGGACACCCGGGCGGCCAGGCCGACGCGCTCGGCGTCCTTGGTGGCCGCCTTCAGCTCCACCGCGGCGAGCTGCTCCTTCCACGACGCATGGTCCGCGTGCGCGGCCTCCACCGCCGCCGTCAGCTCCGACACCTTCGTCTCGGCCTGCTGCACCGCCTCGCCCAGCGCCGCCGCGTCCGCTTCCATGCGGTCGCGCAACGACACCTGCTCCACCTCGGCGGCCTCCAGCGCCTCCTTCAGCGCCGCGGCCTCGCCCTCCGCCAGCTGCGCCCGCTCGCTGGCCTGTGCCAGTCCCTCTTCCAGGGCCAGTGAGCGCTCCTCGGCCTTCGCCGCCTCCGCCTCCAGCTTCGCCTTGAGCTGGGCCAGCTCCGCCGTGCGCGCCTCCAGCGCCTGACGCAGCGCGGGCAGCTCCGCGGCCTCGGTGGTCCGCGCGGTGAGCGCCGCGCGCAGGCCCACGATTTCGGCGTCCTTCAGCGCCAGCGAACGCTCCAGCTCCGCCACCTGCTCCTGCAGGGTGCGCAGCCCGTCCTCCACCACCGCCAGCTGCTTGCGCGCCTCGTCGCGCTCGGCCTCCAGCGTGCCCGCGCGGCCCTGGGCCTCCTCCAGCGAGCTCTTCGACCAGTCGCTCTCGCTCTCCAGCGCGCTCAGCCCGGACTGGGCCTCCGCCAGCGCGGCCTCCAGCTGCGCGGTGCGCAGGCCCAGCGAGTCCTTCTCCGACGACGCTGCCTCCAACTCGGAGGTCAGCCGCTCCACGTCGGCGATGGCCTGCTGGTACTGCTCCTGGACGGCCTCCAGGGCGCCCTGGGCCTCGGACTTCTCCGCGGCCAGCTCCGCCACGCGGTCCTGGGCCAGCGACAGCGCTTCCTTCGCGCCAATCAGCTCCTCGGCCACGGCGCCACGGGCCTCGCGCTCCTCCTGGAGCTCCGCCGTCAGGCGCGGCACATCGGATTCGACCTCCGCCAGCGCGCGAGACAGGTCCTTGCGGTCCGCCTCCACCGCGGAGAGCTCTCCCTGGAGGCTGGCGAGCCGCGACTGGGTCTCCGCCTCCGCCCGGGCCAGTTCCTCCTGGAAGGCGGCGACACTGGCCTTCGACTCCGCCAGCTCCTTGCGCGCCAGCGTCAGCGACTGCTTCACGCCGTTGAGCTCGCCGTCGCGCTCCGCGTACAGCGTCCGGGCCCGCGCCAGGGTCTCCGTCTTCTGGCGGACCACGGCCCGGAAGTACTCCAGCTTGTCCTCGGGCGAGCCGCCCATGGGCATCCGGATTTCGGGCGGCTCACCGAATGGATCATTCCCCGGGGCCCGCGCGGCGCGGACGGCGGGGGCAGCAGCAGCGGCAGCCGGGGACGCGGGCGCCTTCGGGGACGCGGGCGCTCCCGTGCCCTTGGGCACGGCGGCCAGGGGGGCGGCCGGACGGCGCGGCGGCAACGGAGGCGGAGCGGCGGGCGGTGGAGCCGAGGGCGGTGGCTTTGGCAAGGGCCTGGAGGCCACGGGGGCGGGGGCGGCGGGGGCCACCGAGGCACCGGTGTCTTCCAGGTCCAGGCTTTCGCGCAGGTCCGCGAGCGGATCCACCTCTTCCGGAGGTGACGGCATGGGCGGGCGCAGGTTACCCCCCGAACGGGCTCACGACCAGAGACGCGTGGGCATGTGCGCGTCCGAAGTCCATCCATCCGGTCGGACGGCAGCCGTACAGTCCCCTCGACGCCGGGGCTCCCGGGCGTTAGCCAGTGAGGGAAAACATCACACCTCGCCTTGCCCTCCCAGTGGGCCGGTGACAGCTTCGGACGTTTCTATGGCCATCCGCTACGCGCTACCCAACGGGCTTACCGTCGTCTTCGAGGAGCAGCACGCCGCCAAGGTCGCGGCCTTCCAGGTCTGGGTCAAGGCCGGGAGCGCCGACGAGCGGCCGGACCAGGCAGGGCTGGCCCACCTGCACGAGCACATGCTCTTCAAGGGCACCGAGCGCCGCGGCCCCGGTGAGGTCGCCCGGGACGTGGAGTCCCATGGCGGCGAAATCAACGCCTGGACCTCCTACGACCAGACCGTCTACCACATCGTCATCGCCAGCCAGTTCGCCCGGATGGGCCTGGACATCCTGGGCGATGCGGTGCGCCGGTCGGCCTTCGACGCGGACGAGCTGTCGCGCGAAATCGAGGTGGTGTGCGAGGAAATCAAGCGCAGTCAGGACACGCCGTCCCGCCGCGCCTCGCGCGACCTCTTCTCCACCGCCTATCAGGTGCACCCCTACCGGCTGCCCGTCATCGGCACCGACGAGAGCGTGCGCAGCTTCACGCGGGAGAAGGTGCTGGAGTTCTACCACCGCCACTACACGCCCAAGAACCTGGTGCTGTCGGTGGCGGGAGACTTGCGCGAGGCGGACCTGCGCGAGTGGGTGGACGACATCTTCGGCGGCGACTGGGGCCGGCCGTATGAGGGCCGGGTAGCGCGCGCCCCGGAGCCCGTGGCCACGGGCCGGCGCATCCTGCTGCGCCCGGACGAGGTGAAGGAGGCCTACCTCCACCTGGCCTTCGGGATTCCCCAGGCGGACCACGAGGACGTGCCCGCGCTGGACGTGCTGGCGATGATTGCCGGCCAGGGGGACGCGTCCCGGCTGGTGCGCGAGGTGAAGCGCCGCCACAACCTGGTCAACGACATCCACACCTTCGCGTATACGCCCACGGACCCGGGCCTCTTCTCCGCGTCGCTGACGCTCCAGCCCGCCAACGCCGTCCGGGCGCTGGAGGAGACGGCGCGAGGGCTGGCCACGCTGCGCGCCACGCCGGTGACGGCGGAGGAGCTGGCCACGGCCAAGGCGCTGGTGGAAGCGGAGGCCGTGTACCAGCGCGAGACGGTACAGGGCGTGGCCCGGAAGATGGGCTTCTACCAGTCCGGCATGGGCAGCCTGGAGGCGGAGGCCCGCTACTACGAGGCCGTGCGCAACCTCACGCCCGAGCACCTGCGCGCCGCCGCCGAGCGCTACCTGCGCTTCGACCGCGCCGTCGTCACCGGGCTGCTGCCGGAGGGCACGCCGCTGACGGAGGCGCAGGTGCACGAGGTGCTGGATGCCGTGGACCGCGCGCCCGCCGCGGCGCCGCCCGAGCGCAAGCCGCGCAAGGTGGCCGTGAGTGACTCGCCGGTGCGCATCCTGAAGGGCACGAGCGCTGGCCCCAGCGACATCATCACGGAGAAGCTGCCGTCGGGCGCGACGATTGTCGTGCGCGTGGAGCCCGCGGTGCCGCTGTTCGCCATCCGCGCCGCCTTCGCGGGCGGTCTGCGCTACGAGACGCCGGAGGACAACGGCATCACCACGCTGCTCACCCGCAGCATCACGCGGGGGACGCCGACGCACGACGCGGAGGAGGTCTCCGACCTCATCGACGCGTACGCGGGCAGCCTGGGTGGCCAGGGTGGGCGCAACTCGGTGGGCCTGCGCGGTGAGTTCCTGTCGCGCCACTTCGAGCCGGCCTTCCGCCTCTTCGCGGACTGCCTGCTCAATCCCTCGTTCCCGGAGGCCGAGGTCGCCCGCGAGCGCACGCTGCTGCTCCAGGACATCCTCACGCGCGAGGACAAGCCGTCCAGCGTGGCCTTCGACCTGTTCAGCAAGACCATCTACCGCACGCACCCCTACCGGATGCCCACCACAGGTGAGCAGGCGTCCGTGGAGAAGCTGACGCCGGAGCTGCTGCGCGCGTGGCACGCGGCGCACATGGACCCGTCGCAGCTGACGCTCAGCGTGGTGGGCGACGTGAAGGTGGACGAGGTGATGGCCCTGGCGCGCGAGTACTTCGGCGCGTCGCGCGGCAAGGCGGCCCCGCCGCCGAAGGTGTCGCTGGAGGCGCCCCTGGAGGGGCCTCGCGAGGCGAAGAAGGTGCTGGCGCGGGCCCAGGCGCACCTGGTGCTCGGCTTCCCGGGCATCCGGGTGGGCGACCCGCAGCAGCACGCGCTGGAGGTGCTCTCCACGGTGCTGTCCGGCCAGGGCGGGCGGCTCTTCGTGGAGCTGCGGGACAAGCGCTCCATGGCGTACAGCGTCAGCTCGTTCGCCATCGAAGGCGTGGATCCGGGCTACTTCGCCACGTACATGGGCACCAGCCCGGAGAAGGTGGACGCGGCGCTGGCCGGCATCCGCGCGGAGCTGGAGCGCGTGCGCGACGAGCCCATCCCCGCCGAGGAGCTGGCGCGCGCCAAGCAGCACCTCATCGGCACGCACGAGATTGGCCTGCAGCGCAACGGCTCGCGCGCGGCGCTGCTGGCGCTGGACACCTGCTACGGCCTGGGCCTGGAGAACTTCCTCCACTACGCGGACCACGTCGCCAAGGTGACAGCGGACGACGTGCGCGAGGTGGCGCGCAAAATCATCAACTTCGACCGCAGCGCGTTGGCGGTCGTCGGTCCGTAGCGACGCGGTGTCCCTCGGGAGGACACGCCACCCCTAGAGGGCGGTGCTCCCGAGGGCGCCTTCGATGGCTTCGAGCAGGGGCTTCACGTGCCACTTTCCGCGTACCCGAGAGCCCCCAAACTCCAACTGGACCCACGTGTGCCTTTCGTCGAGGCAGTCACGAAGGTCTTTGAGGGGCGAGCAAGTATCGAAGATGCCGCCAACGTGCTCAGGGAAGCCGAGCGTCGGCACGGCGTCTACATCCTAGCGGTGGGGCAATGCGGGGTCTTCGATTGGATGCACGTGCCGCGTTCAGGGGCTCCCACCATCACACTGCAACAGGCGTTTGGCCTCCTCAACAACGCGGAAGCCTTTGACGCGCACTTCGAGCTCAACGATACCCGTGAAGGTGAATGGTGTGAGCGGGTCTTCTTCCCGTTCCTCGACGACACGTGGCTCTTCGTCGATGGGGGCTTCTTCTCCACGTTCTGCGGCATCCTCACCTCGGAGCCCGTTGCGATAACGCACTCGTATCGCTCATGGGGACATACCCTGGCGGACTGGGCCAACTCGCGGAACATTCCGCGTCCGAGCGGCGCACGAGATGCGGAGCGGCTGCAGTGGGAGTACATCGACTTCTACATGACGGACTATCTGGAGCCACTCCTGGAAGACGGTACCAGGTGGCTCTCGACGGTTTGCGAGGTGCTCTCCTTCAACTCGAAACGACTGGAAGCAGAGCTGTCTCCTCGAAGGTAAGGGCTTGATCAGAAATTAATTATCCATCCGGGGCTTGAGGACGTAGTTCCAGTCCCCATGGAAGGCCGCGCGGACGAGGTGGAGTTCGTGCATGGCCTCATGAGAGACGCTGACTCCTGTGCGGTAGCGCCGCCGGTCCAGCCGTACTTTCACCTTCAGGCCCTTGGTGTTGGTCGTGGTGCCGATGAGGTTCACCACCGTCTCGTAGTCCTCCAGGGGGCGGCCTCTCCAATTCATGCTGATGTGGCTGAAGAGGCGATGCTCCACCTTGTTCCATTTGCTCGTACCGGGCGGGAAATGACAGACGCTGATGCAAAGCCCCGTCGCGTCCGCCAGCCGCTGCAACTCGGCCTTCCAGACCCGGCTTCGCGCGCTGTTGCTGCCGCCCGAGTCCGCCGTGCCGTCACCAGGAGTTCCTTCGCCCCGGGGTAGCGCTCATGGCCCATTTTGCGCCACCACGCGCCGAGGCTGTTGACGGCGAAGACGGGCGTGTCGTGGTCCACCCCCACCGACACCCAGGCGCTGTTGTCCCCGATGTCATACACCCCATAGGGAATCGCCTTGCCCACCGCCGTGTCCGGGAAGTCATGCGTCAGGCTCAGCACCGGCGCCCCCGCCGGCTGCCATTCACGGCCTCCATTCTTGAACTCCCCCACCAACTCCTTCTTCTTCGTGTCCACCGAAACGACGGGCTGTCCCCGAGCCTGGAACTCCTGCACCTGGGCGTTGATGTGCTCGAACTGGGCGTTGCGGTCCGGGTGCGACTCTCCCTCCAACGACTTGGAGACCGCCTGCAAGCTGTAGCCCTGGCTCTTGAGCAACTCGCCCACCTTCTGTGGGCTCACGTTGTAGCCGTGCTTCTCCAACTCCGCGGCCAGCATCCTCGTGCTCTTGCACGTCCAGCGCAGCGGCGACTCCGGGTCCCCCCGAGTCACCGGGTCCACCAGCGACTCCAGGGTTTCGGTCAGCCCCGGCTGGGCTACTTCCACCGGCGGGCGGCCCGCGCCCTTGCGCCGCACCCGCACCAGCGCTCCTTCAGGCCTCTTCCCGCTCACCTCGTCGCGCCCCGCGCGCACCGTCATGCGCGCCAAGTCTGTCGCCCGGGCGACCGCTGTGACGCCGCCTCGCCCCAGCGCGAGTGCCTCGGCGCCTGCCCAGCGGCGCGTCACTCGCTCATCCATGACGTCTCGGAGTGCCTGGTAGCGCTCCGCCACGGCCTTTTCCGCGTCCATATCCGGCCAACACGCCCGGTCGCCTGGCTATTCACCTATTCGGATAACTAATTCCTGAACGGGCCCTAACAGCTCGCCGTCCCTTTCCCAGGGCAGCATCAACACCGCAGCCAGCGGAACGAGCACCAGCCATACTGGGGCGACGTGTCGTTTTGACTTGGTATTTCGACACAGTGAATTTGAACGGTTCAGATGGTTCCGTCCTCCTCGGTGCAGGCCCAAGTACTACGAGGTCACTTCGGAAGTAACGATGGTCAATCACAGGAGCAAAATAGCGGCATGTTCACCCCCCTGAAGAACGAAGCTATTCGGTGTTACAGACTCTTGAACGAAATCTCTCTCTCCTTTGGCTTGATCGAAGGGGAGACGCTGGAGACCCGCTTACGGTACCTCGATGAACTTCTTAGCGATCCAAACAGAGGGCCCCTCGGTTCGGAACCGAGCGATACACGAGACACAGAAGAACTAGGCCGGGCCTTCGAGCGTGGAGACCCCACCAAAAGCAACGAGGCACATCCGGACATCGTTGCCGCTGGAGGTTCGCCGCCTCCCGATTGGCTCCAGCTCATCCCTAGCGGAACTATCGGTCATCTGAGCCGCTGGGAGTTCATTAAGGGAGACCCAGACCCGCATCCGTCCGTTCCCCACGGCCACGACCAAGGACGAACTTTCCCGAAGCTCGACCCCTATCTCGGTTGGATCCACGTCTCCACTACAAAGAGAGGGGGACGACTCAGCAAGAATGACACGCGCGCGCTTTGGAACGATGAACGCTTCCGCGACTTCGCATCAGCCGCTCTTGTTCACTTCATCCAAGAGAACCCGGGCTACGTATGGCGAGTGGAACGTCCATTGCGGCTACCGCGACGACGCTAATACTACCCGGTCATATGCGTGACGGCCCCCGAGGAGGTGCGCGGGCGCTGATATGGCGCAGGCAGAGGGGGCAGTGGCCGATGCGGCGCAGCAGCAGGTGCTGTAGGCGGCGGCGCACCTCGGGCAGCGTCCAGCGTGTTCTCCTCCGGGGGGAAAAGCGCTCGGCGGAGCGCGAGGAATCCGTGGGCGACCATGCAGAGGGTGGCGTGGTGGTGGAAGCCTCGCCACCCTCGCCCCTCGAAGTGGTCAAGCCCCACTTCGCCTTTGAGTTCCTGGTAGTCGCGCTCCACTCTCCAGCGCAGCTTGGACAAGCGCACCAACTCCTTGAGTGGCGTGTTCGCGGGCAGCGAGCAGAGCGAGTACTTCGACGGCGCCTTCTCCTCCTGGGGCCACTCGATGAGCAGCCACACCTCTTCACTCGGCGCAGCTCGCTGGACGTGCCGCTCCGCCGTCCGCACGCGCACGGCGGCAAAGCGGGAGGACTGTTCGCCTCGACTGCCCTCGCGCCAAACGACAGTCTGGAATTCCTCCTTGGGAAGTTGACGCGCCAACTCCTCGATGGCCCAGGGCTGCACGCCCTCGGCCACGTAGCGCGTGCGCGGGCGCCCATTCTGGACCGGCTCCCTCTCGGGCTTTCGCGGCCGGGCGGCCACACCTTGTGCGAGCCCTGCACGCCCATCAGGTAATGCAGCCCCCGCTCGCGCACTCCGTCGCGGAACTCTCGCGCGTCGCCATACCCTGCATCGGCTAAGACGAGGTGCCGGCGCACGCCCCACGCCAATGCGTCATCCAACTGGCGCAGCGCTATCTGCCACTTCTTCTGGAACTTCACTCCAGCAGGAATTCCAACGGCCTTGCAGCGCTTCCTGCTGCGCGCCCACTCCTCAGGCAGGTACAACTGCATGGCGATGCAGCCGCTACCTCTCTCTCCAGCGAGATGCAGACTGACGGCCACCTGGCAGTTCTCCGTCCGCCCCAGAGTGCCCGAATACTGGCGCGCCACGCCCACTGAATGCACGCCCTTCTTCGGAAAGCCCGTGTCGTCAATGACGAGGGCCTCCAGGCCCGGTAGCTCGCGCTCGAGCTGCCGCGCTAGGCGCCGTCGCATTTCGCAGTCGTCCTATTTCGCGCCGGACACGCACTGCTGAAGCCGCTGGCGCATGGCCTCCGTCTGCTCGGGCGCTTCGACGAGCCGAGCCGCCATGGGGTCGATGCTCTTGCGTTCTCCGTCGAGCAGCAGTCCGGTGAGGTAGCCGCGCGAGGGCGCGACGTCTCTCGGTCCGGCCCATTCCCTCCGTCATCGAGTCCAGGAATTCGCTCAGCTCCCGGTCAAGCTTGCGTAATTGGGCGGGCGTCATGCTCCGTCAACACGGGGCGACCGCGCCCGATTCATCTGACCGAGTCGTATTAGAGGGCGGTGCTCCCGAGGGCGCCTTCGATGGCTTCGAGCAGGGGCTGTGCCGGAGCGCCCGGAAGCGTCGTGCAGCCCCGCGCCAGCTCCCGCTTCATCCGCAGCCGGTCCGGGTGTGAGCGCGCCTCTCCGGCCAGCGCCTCCGGGTCCACCGGCGTGGCCAGCAGCGTCGCGCAGGTGCGGAAGGTCTCCAGCCGGTCCAGGTCCTCTTCTTCCAGCGTGACGGGCGTACCATCCAGCGCCAGTCCGACGAAGGACAGCCGCCGAATCTCATCCGCCGTCAGCACCAGCGCCCCGTTGAGGGTGAGCCGGGGCGGAGGCTGCGGGTCCGGTCCTCCCGCCAGCTCCACCACCCCGTCCACGGGCTTGGGTTGGCAGGGCACCTCGCGCAAGGACAGCAGCTCATCCGTCTTGCGCGTCTCCCGCGTCTCGCCGCTGCGGGAGAGCTGAACGATGCCGGCCACCACCGCGGGCACACCGGCGATGAGCAGCCCCAAGCCCCACCCCGTGGCGACGTCGCGGCTGGAGGCGCCGTAACGGCCCTTCTCATCGATGGCGGAGCGGTTCGGCGTGTCCGAGAACAGCGTGCGCCCCACCAGCAGCGTCCCGCCCAGCACCGTGAGAATGCCTCCGGTGCTCACCGCCGCCGCCGCGCCCGTGTTGCTGTGCGTGGAGATGATGTCCTCCGCGTACTCCCCATGCTGCTCGGTGCGGCAGATGTCCGACGAGGAGAACGCCAGCGTGAGCTGGGGCCACTGCACCTGCGTCGTGGCGAAGGGGATGCGCTCGTTCAGCGCCTTCTCCTGGGAGTAGGTCCGCAAGAGCGGCCCGCGCTCCGTCCTCCGCTCCACGTCCAGCGGCGCGCACCCCACCGCCATCACCAACACCGCCGCCCCTAGACGCTTCATGGTTGGCCCTCCCGGAAGAAGCCCGCGACGTCCGGGCACTCGGTGAGAAACCGCGTCGCGTCCGCACAGGTCGGGGGGTGGTCCGTGGACATGCCCCAGCTCAGCAGAGGCTCGCGGCACTCCAGGACGCGCTCCCGCGAGGGAGCTGCGAAGGCAAAGGCGTCGCCCTCGCAGCCCGTCCGCTGGAGGAGGGTGGCCTCGCAGCTCAACCCCAGGTCAAGCTGCACCGCCACGCCGGGACAGGCTACTGCCGACCGGCAAAGCCGGACGACGACATCCCGACAGACCGCGGCATCCGGCGCGTCCGGACCCGAGCAGGCAGTCAGGCAGATCAGGGGCCACCAACGAATGAGGCGTCTCACGGCGCTTCCACGCTAGCCACGCTGGGATTAAAGGGCCCGCATGTCCCAGACCTATCTGTCACTCACAGTGGAGTTGCCCGAGGAAGCGTCCGAGGCCGTACAGGACCTCCTCCACGAGTCGGGCGCGCTGGGCCTCGAAGTGCGGGACCGCGAAGCGCCCCTCATGCCGGGCGTGCGCGGACCGAACCCTGGCGAGGCCATCATCATCGGCTACTTCGACGAGCGCGACACGGCCGAGTCCGCCCGTGATGAGGTGGCCGCGTCCTTCCCCGAGGCGAAGCTCACATTGGATGAGCAGCCCCAGCAGGACTGGAGCAACGAGTGGAAGTCGCTCATCAAGTCCGTGCATGTGGGCAGGTTGTGGGTCGGTCCTCCGTGGGACAAGGCGAACGCACCCGCGGGCACCGTGCAGCTCGTGATTGAGCCGAAGATGGCCTTTGGCACCGGCGACCACCCGACGACGTCCCTGTGTCTGGCCGCGGTGGACGCGTACATGGCCGAGCACCCGGGCGCCTCGGTCCTGGACGTGGGCACCGGCACGGGCGTGCTGGCCATCGCCGCGAAGAAGCTGGGCGCGGGCCGCACCGTGGCCACCGACAACGACCCCATCTCCGTGGAGCTGGCGCAGGAGAACCAGGCGGAGAACGGCACGCCGGACATCGAGGTCTCCGGCAAGGAGCTGACCCAGGTGGAGGGCACCTTCGACCTGGTGCTCGCCAACATCCTGGCCAACACGCTCATCGAGCTGGCTCCGCTGATTGTGGCGAAGACGAAGGACCGGCTCGTGCTGGCGGGTGTGCTCTCCCACCAGCGCGCGGACGTGGAAGCCGCCTACCGCAACCTGGGCCTCACCGTGTTGACCGGCGCCACCCAGGGCGAATGGGTGCGCATCGACCTGCAGCGCTGAAGTGCGTGGCGCCGTCCCCGTGAGGCATGCGCGGGGACGGCGGCCCTGGGGTGCCAGGCATCGCTCGCAGGCGCCTGCCTTGGCATCTGCTCCACCTCCCGCCTGGCATCGCGAGTGGCGGAGGACATGCCCCTACGGCCGTTCGACCCGGACGGGGCGCAGCGCACCATCCAGCACCACCACCGCCGTGCCCAGGCCGCCGCTCTGCATCCGGGAGTAACGGACGTCGCGGATGGTGACGCGCCATCCATCGGCGCGCTCATCCACCTGATACGTGGGCAGGCGCAGCCAGTTGGCCAGCCCTCGAATCTGCGGCGCCGACAACGCGGCCTGGATGACAGGCCCGGGCTGGGCTTCACGCGGCACGCTGGCGTCACTGATGCGGAAGCGGCCCGCGTCGCCCGCCAGTAAGTCGGCTCGGACGAAGTGGTAGCGGTCCGGTCCCAAGGCGATGATGTCCCGCACGAAGGGGTTGGCCGGCAGCGGTCCCGCGATGGCGCGCTCCACGGGGAGGTTCTGCGAGCGAAGCCATTCCAGGGCACGCGGCGCGGCCACCTGCGAGCCCAAGAAGATGGCTCCCAGGTAGAGCAACAGGCCCACGCCGCAGACCCGGGCCACACGCTGCGCGGAGAGGACGTGGGTCCCACGCAGCCGCAACCAGAGGATGGCGACCACGCCCACGGCCCACATCACCTTCGCGGGCCATGGGACGAACGCGGGAACCATGATGAGCGCGGTGGAGGCCACGCCGAGCACCACCCACCCCGCAGCGGACCTGCGCGTGCGCGCATCCGCCATGATGACGGCGGCGCCCGCGAGCAGCCACACCCACGGGTCGATGATGAAGAGCGCGTCGCCGTAGAACCACGTCCCGTCAAAAGGCATCAGCAGCCGGACGCCATACGTGTTGAGCCAGTCCAGGGCGGGGTGGCTCAGCACCGACAACGTGGACAGCAACAGCAACGGCCCGAAGCGAGCCGGCGGCAGGTCCGGATGCCTGCGCCTGCGCACGTACCGGTCCCAGAGCAGCATCAATCCCGTGAGCACGAAGGGCCACAGGGCCAGGGCGAGCACGCCGTGCGTCCAGCCCCGGCGCCAGTAGAGCGACGCATCCGAGCCCGCCAGGGTGACGAGGCCATCGACATCCGGCAGGTTGGCGCCGATGACGAGCGTCGCGGTGGCCAGCGGCGTGGTGCGCTTCAGCCCCGCCTCCGCCATCCACGCACCGACGAGCGAGTGAGCCAGATTGTCCATGCCCCCACTCTAGGCCTGCCCGCACCGTCCAGCGCCGCTCCAGGGTGGTGGGCCCCGCGCCCGAGACACGGTAGCGTCGCGCCCGCGTGGAGATGCAGCCCCCTTCCCGGCCACCAACCGACGTCCGCTCCCAGCTCGTGGGACCGATGCTCGCCTACCTGCGCGCGACGGGGCGCGACCCGTCCCCGCTGGTGGAGCGCTTCGGGCTACCCGCCAACGCGAGCGCGCTGCCCGAAGTCACCCTCCCGCTGGCCACCCTCCACGCCTTCCTCGACGCGGCCGAGGCCCTGTCCGGAGACGCCTTCCTCGGCCTGCACGTGGCGCAGCGAGTCCCGCGCGGAAACTACGGACTGGTGGAGTACATCGCCCGGGCCTCCCCCACCGTCCGCGACACCTTCCGCGCGCTGGCCCGGTACATGGCGCTGCTGGAGCCCGCCTGGCGCGCCTCCTTCCAGGACGCACCGGACGGCAGCGGCACCTTCGTCTACGGCATCCCCGGCGAGCCCCTTGCCTACGGCCGCCACGCCAGCGAGTTCGGACTGGCCCTCTTCGTCCATGTCGGGCGCCAGCTCACCGAACACCCGTGGAATCCGCGCCACGTCTCCTTCGCCCACCCCGCCCCCGCGGACCTCCGCCCGCTCGAGCAGCACTTTGGCGTCACCCCGGCGTTCGACGCGGGCCGCAACGCCCTGACGCTGGACGCGGCCACGCTGGCGCTGCGCGTGGTGGACGCGGACCCCGTCCTCCTGTCCGTCCTGGAGCGCGCCGCTGGCACCCCCGCCGCCGAGCCACCGGCTGCGCCCCCCACGCCCCCCTTCCTGCAACAGGTCCGCGACGCCCTCCGCGCCTCCCTGCGGGACGGAGCGCCGCAGATGGGCGACGTGGCCCGGCAGCTCCACGTCAGCCCCCGCACCCTCCAGCGCCGGCTCGCCGAGCACGCCACGTCGTTCCAGGACGAGGTCGACGCAGTGCGCCGTGAGCTGGCCTTCGACTACCTGAGGGACGCGCACCTGGGGGTCAGCGAGGTGGCCTTCCTCCTGGGGTACTCGGAGCTGAGCACCTTCGACCGCGCCTTCAAGCGGTGGACGGGCATGACGCCCCGCGTCTGGCGCGAGCGGCCCGAAGCGGGCTGAGCCCGGGTGGCGTGCTCGGCCAGGAGATTGGCGTCCGCGGCCAGGAAACCCAGCGCCACTTCCCCTACGCTGCGAAGCATCCACACCCCTTCGCTTCCGGAGGACGCATGCTCAAGCCCCATGTCGTCGCCCTCTTCGACGAGTACTACTCCTCGCATCAGCACCCGACGAACCGGCTGACGCACAAGATCGCCATCCCGCTCATCGTGCTCCACATCGTCGCGATGCTGGACTGGGTGCACCTGCTGGCGGTGCCCGCGATTCCCGGCGGCTCGCTGACGCTGGGCATGGTGGTGTTGGCCCTGGCTGCCGTCTGGTACCTGCGCGCCGACGTGAAGCTGGGCATCATCGTGGTGCTCTTCATGGCCGCGTGCTTTCCGGTGGGCCGGCTGATGCCCACGTGGAGCGTGGTGGTCATGGCCGCGTTCGCGTGGCTGGTACAACTGGCCGGACACAGCGTGTGGGAGAAGAAGTCGCCTTCCTTCCTCACCAACCTGGTGCACGCGCTGGTGGGCCCGCTCTTCTTCGTCGCGGTGCTCCTGGGGGACTACGTCCTCAAGCCGCAGCAGCAGGCCGCCACCACGCCGGTCCGCGCGTAGTCCCACGCCATGACGAGCTTCGCCGACAAGCTGCGCGTCTGGTTACCCCTGCATGAGAACGGCGTCAGCCGCGCCGTGCACTTCGTGGGGGCCTACATGTTCATCTTCGCGTTGCTCGTCCCGCTCAGCTTCGTCCGGCTGCCCGTGGGTGACGCGGCGCTCACGGCGGCGCACGTGCTGCTGCTCGCGGTGGTCCTCTACGCCGTCTCCCTGGAGTGGACTGCGGGGCTGCTGATGGCGCTGCCCCTGGCGCCCACGCTGCTCGCCGCGGAGGCCGTCGTCGCGAGGTTTCCGGTGGGCACCGCCGCCGCGGTGGCGGTGGGCGTCATGGCCGTGCGCTTCGCGCTCGTCGTCGGCGCGCACGTCGTCTTCGAGAAGAAGACGCATGGCCTGGCCCTGGGCGGGCCCCTGCTCTTCTTCATCGAGCCCGTGTACCTGCTCACCGTGGCCCTGTTCTCGCTGGGCATGAAGCAGACGCTGCGGGCCGAGGTGATGACGGCCCCCGGCGTGTCACAGCCCGCCTGAGCGCCCACGCCGCGGCGAGGCGCTACGTGCCCGCCGCGGCCTTGAGCACGGGCGCTACGTCCTCATGGGTGCGCGGGCCGTGCAGGGAGTACACGACCACGGACTCCCGCCGGCCCTTCACGTGCGCTTCGCCCAGGCGCTCGCCCGTGAAATGCCCGCCGCTCATCTGCCACGTCCGCTCGCTCACCAGGATGTCCACGCCGTGGGACTTGGTGAGGCCCTCCACGCGAGACGCCAGGTTCACCGCGTCACCGATGACGGTGTACTCGTGCTGCTCGGCGCCGCCGAGCATGCCCGCCGCCACCATGCCGGTGTGCAGCCCGATGCCGATGCGCAGCGGCGGCAGACCTCGCTGCACGCGCTGGGCGTTGATGTCCTCCAGCTTGGCGCGCATGTCGAGCGCCGCCCGCATGGCCAGCTCCGCGTGGTTCTCGCGCGCATCCGGAACGCCCCAGCACGCGAGCATCCCGTCGCCCAGGAACTTGTTCACGATGCCGTGGCGCGCCATGACGATGTGGGCCATGTGCCCGAAGTAGTCGTCCAGCAGTTCCAGCACCTGCCCCGGGTCCAGCGTCTCGCTCAGGGTGGTGAAGTCGCGGATGTCGCTGAAGAGGATGGTGACGTCGCGCTGCACCGGCTGGAGGGAGGCATCCCCCAGTTGCATCACCCGCTCCACCACCTGCCGGGGCAGGAAGCGGGACAGGCCGTCGCGGCGCCGCAAATTGAGGAACATGCCACCCACTTCCGAGTTCGTCAGCGCGATGAGCGCGCCCAAGGCGGCGTAGCAGATGAGGACGAAGCTGGTGCGCGCCACCGAGCCGTGC